>CAIXBR010000021.1 GCA_903917735.1 uncultured Elusimicrobia bacterium
GATCGGATCTTCCAGGTCGTAGAACATGGCGATAGAGGTGATAATGTCGAACTTTCCCTGTCCCACGCGTGTCGTCAGTTCATTGGACGGGAAGACGTCCTGGATGACGGTCGCCATGGTCTTGTCTATCTCCTGTGCCACATCCGAAGGATCTACTCCGAACTTTTTATAGCCGGGCGGGTAAAAGCTGAAAAGAGTCCCGTCATTGCAGCCGATATCAAGAACCATGGCCGCCTGTTTGCCGACAATGCCGGCGGCATCCTCCGCGATGCCTTTTAGGTGGTTTTTCATTGTAGTATTGGTGCCGGAGCGGTACCAATAGGTGGAATAAAGTATCTCAGGCGGGACAGAGTGCTCCATCTGCAGCAGGCCGCAGGCTTTTTCGTCACGCTTCGGATCGCAGCGCACAAGGGACATGGGGATCTTTCTCTGCGGAGGGAGTTCCCTGCCGGGCTTGACGAATAACCCCTGCAGGTATTGATCACCGAGGTCTATAACGGGCGTCAGGGCGGCGGAACCGCAAACCCGGCAGGTTTTTCTGTGAATTAGGTGCATGACTGTTCTCCTATGTTATGGCCGCCCTCTGAAAAGAGGAAAAGTGCCCGTTGCCGCATTAGTAATATATAGATTTTTACGGGGTGAAAGCAAACCGCCCGCTGGAACCGCCTTTTCCGTCGAGGGCCGGGCGTCAGGCCCTCCCGGGCCCCAGATGGTCTCTGGCGGCTTTTTTTAACTTGTTTATATCGATGATACCCATGCAGGCCGGCGCCGTGCATTTTATCTTCGGCGAGGTGCTTTCGTAAGGGTACATGTAGCACGGCGCGCAAGCCAGCCCCAGCGTTATCGCCGTATTGCCGCCGCCGTAGGGGGCCGTCACGGCCGGGCTGGTCGGACCCAGGACGGTTATTGTCGCCGTGCCCGCCGCGGCGGCGAGCGGGCCCAGGCCGCCATCCGTGTTTATGAAGAGGCGGCAGCTTTTCAGCATAGTGGCTATTTTATTCGTTTCAGCGCGGGCGACCTGTATCGGCCCGCTCTTTGCCAGCGCTATTATTCTGTCCGCCGCTTCCTTCTCGTCCGGGCCCGAAAAGACCAGGACCTTCGCTTTGTATTCGGCGGCCAGCCAGTCTATGAGCTCGGCGAAAACGTTGATATTCTCCGGCGCCCAATTCTTGTAAACCTGGGCTTTGCTGATGCTCGGATGGACTCCTATCACCAGGTCGGTTCCCGCGTCTATCCCGCGGTCCCGGAGAAAAGTCCGCGCGTATTCCTCGTCCGGCGCCGCCAGCCAGAGGGACATGTCCGGTTTCCCGGTGGTCTGGTCCGGGCCGAGGCAGGACAACAGGTCCAGGTTCTTCTCCACCTGGTGCTTATCCCGGTCGGAGTCGATCCTGAAATTCTGTAAAAAGGGTAGTGTGCGCCACGCCGCGAAGTCATAATGATGGGTTATCCGTTTCTTCGCGCCGGCGAAAAAAGCGAACAGGTTGTACACCAGGCGGTTAGCGGGGTAGGAGGTCAGGCTTACGTCGAATTCTTCCCGGCGGAGGGCGAGGATGGTTTTAAGGTGGCCGTACAGGCTAGCGGGATCGGTCTTCTTGTAGTCTATAAGCACCGGCCTGATATAGGGGCAATTAGCGAAAAGCTCGACGCATTTCCTGTCCCGCACCACCAGTGTCATCGGCTCCCCGCCGTATTCTTCCCGTAGGCGGCGGATCATCGGTATCATATATACCGTGTCACCCAGGCCTTTGAGGGAAATTAAAAGTATCTTCATCGGGTCCAGGCGTTATTTTTCCTGGCCACCAGGCAGATCTCAGTATAGGAACTTTTAAAAGGCGTGCTTTTTACCGGCGGGTCGAACGAG
Organism: uncultured Elusimicrobia bacterium; assembly: GCA_903917735.1. Classification (GTDB taxonomy): domain Bacteria; phylum Elusimicrobiota; class Elusimicrobia; order Elusimicrobiales; family UBA9959; genus UBA9959. The sequence goes on from CAIXBR010000021.1 coordinate 1,862, forward strand.
ATGTCGAAGACCTTCATTACCGCGCCCTGCACGCTGAAAGGGTCGAGCCCAATGAATTCCTCCTTTTCAAAACCATTGGCGGAAAAAACAGAAGTCAGGCCGCCGTAAGTGTACGACTTCTCGAAGTCGTTCCCCGCGAACCAGAACAGTAGCAACTGGTAGAAGCGCCATAGCGAGTATCTGGCCGGGACAAAAGTGACCAGCAGGCCGTCGTCCTTCAGTATCCTCCGCATCTCCGCAAGGAAGGCGGCTTCCTCTCCGAGATGCTCCATTACTCCCGAGCTGTAGATCAGGTCGAATTCCTTATCTTTGAAAGGCGTATTTTCGCAATCCGCTACGCAGGCGTTCGGGAATTCCTTTTTTGCCAGCTCTATGGCGACTGGGCTCCTGTCCAGGGCGTAGCAGTCAGCGTCCGTCCTGGAATTTTTTATTTTTTTCAGGTTGATGGCCGAACCGCAGCCTATTTCCAACACCTTTTTATTGCCGGGCAGCCGGTCGAGGCAGTCGCCGAGGACCTTGTCCCTCTGTGACGCGATCCAGGCCTCGGCTTTGGAGGTCTTATGGCTTTTCCACTTCTGGTCCCAGCTAGTCATGGTTTTTCTTGCCGCGCGGCTTTAATTCTGCCGCAGCGGCCCCCTTATTCCGAAGCCATGCTGCAATTACCAGGGAAGAGCAGAAAAGCATGAAAGGCTGCACAGGACAGCGGTAATTAGCCAACCCTTCGTTAGCCATGCTGGTTACGCCGCTGATGTAAACAATAAGCGCCAAACCGTAGGTGGTAAAACCGTTGTCTCCCGTCAGTATCTCCCGCCAGCGCGTGGCGGTATAAAAAGCGGTCAGCAGGAATAGCATCCAATAGAAGGGGTGCATGCTGACGGCGATTTTAAGCGCTATTCCGGCAACGTCGCCCTTTTCGAAGGCTTCTGTGACAGAATATGGCAGTTGTCCCTGCAGGGCATATTTGGCATAAAGGTTATGAGCGGAAAAAAAGAAATTAAAGAGCTCATGCCCGGTTTCCTTTGCGTAGATGAATGGGTGGCGCAGTATGCTAAGTACATATATCTTTTGAAATTCAGTGTTGATTTCCGTGTCGCTCAGGCCTTTCTCTTTCTTCAGGTCAGCTATAACAGCGAAGGTTATCTCGGCTTTTTTGTTCATGGGGATCCAGTCCTTGCCCATGTCGCGCAGGAAGATCTCTTTAGTCGCGCTGTTTTTGGGAAACTCGATATGGTTCATTAAGCGGCCAGTGTAATGGAGGCTTTCAAAAGTGAGCAGGCTAAACTTCCCGTCATGGTTATAATTACGCCAGCTCCATAAATTTATCGCCAGCAGCGGGACGAGCAGGAAAACAGCGGCTGAGGCGGCTTTTTTTATCAGTGGTCTCCTCTCGGCGAACAGGAGAGCAAGTACGATTATCGGGAAAAATTTGAGGACCGGCTTTGTGAATATTCCGGCCGCCACCAGGGTCCCGCAGAGAAGAATGTGCGGCAGCCTGCCGGTCTTTTTATAGTTATTGAACGCAATGGCGGACATGCAGAGCAGGAAAGAGAACAGGGTTTCCGATAATATGGCGTGCTGGTAGCTGGCGTAGAGGATGTCGCAGAAAAACAGGATCGAGAAAACTATCTTCGAGCGTCTCTCCGCAAGCAGGGAAAGGATGGCCAGATAAACGCCTATTCCCAGTATGTGCTGGAATATTATCACCGGCAGCTGGCTATCGCCGAACAAATGGTAGAAAATAGCCAGGAACGCCGGGTACCCCGGCAGTCTTGCGGCGCTGTTAAAACTCAGGTTCGCCGCCAGTGTCTGGGCAAGTGAGATGTAACCGCCAGAATCAGGTTCGAGTATAGGGGGAAAATACATCAGAAAAAAAAGGTGCTGGGCCGCAATAAGCAGGGCCAAAGAAAAAAGCGTTCTGTTTTTCATCTGAGGTCTTTCTGCCGCAACAAGAGCAGTCTTTCCAGCAGTTTTCTATTGGTATGGATCAGGTTGGAGGTTATTCCCATGAGCAGCATGAAGAAACCGAGTATAAGAAGGCCTACTCCGATGGTGAGGGACTGCACGTAGCCGGTGGGGATATTCCGCTCCACCGTCAGTGTGATGTAGTAATAAATAAACCTGCCGGTCAGGAACAGCCCCGGCAGGCAGAAGAAGGCGGCCAGCGAAATAAACACTTTAAGCGGCGAATAGATATAGACCAGGGTCAGTATATCAATGGTCGACTTCGCTATATACTCCAGGCTGTTGCCCATTAGCCGGGATTTCCTTATGGGCGGGTTCACCGTTATCGGAATGTTCGCGATGCGCACCTTGTGGCTTGAGAGCCGGACGAGGGTCTCGAGGGTATAGGTGTAATTGCTGGCTATAACGTCCACCCAGAGCGCGGCGCCGCGGCTGAAAGCCCTGAACCCGGAGGTGGCGTCAGGGACGGGCTGCCCGCAGATGAACGAAATAACCCGGCTGCCGGCCCTCTGTGCCAGTTTTTTGGGGTAGGAAAAATGCTCAATGTCGTCGATGTTCCTGGCACCGACCACGAATTCGGCCTGCTTTGCCAGGATGGGACTAATAAGTTCCGGGATATATCTGCCGGGATACTGATTGTCGGCGTCGGTGTTGACTATGATGTCCGCGCCCAGCTCGAGCGAAGCTTCTATCCCCGCCCTGAATCCGACGGCCAGTCCCTGGTGGTAGGGAAGCTGCACGACCTTGGATACCCTGGGGTGGGCTCTGGCGACTTCGGCGGTCCTATCCGCGCTGCCGTCGTCGATAACGACTATGTTGATCTCGCTTATGCCTGCGATCTTTTCCGGGATGTCGTTCAAAGCGGCAGCGAGGAACTCTTCTTCGTTATAGCATGGAATTTGGACCACTAATTTCATTTTTCCCCGTTCCTCCCGGCGAAGCGTTCCCGCTGTTCTCCGCCGCAAAACTTATTAAATATTATACAACATAACAGTGTTCTGCCCGGCGGTGGGGGGCATCGGGGGATTTAGATGTATTTATCCTGCCACAGGAACAGCGAAACCAGGCAAGTTAGCTTACGGGTGTTGTCGCGGCGCCCTTCGCAGTGCTCTTTCAGCAGTTTTTCGGCGAAAGCGTAATTGCAGAACCCAGGGTTCTTGGCGCGCGCCACGCTTATTACGTCCCTGGTGAAATCTTTCAGCCCGCCTTTCAGCCACTCTCCGGTTGGCATGCTGAAGCCTTTTTTCGGCATTTTCAGTATCTCTTCCGGCAGGTACTTCCTGAGGGCCTTGCGGATGATATGCTTTGTGGTGAAGCCCTTTATTTTCAGGTCCAGCGGTATTTCTTCGGACAGGTCCAGCATCTCGTTGTCCAGGAAAGGCACCCGCGCCTCCTGCGAATTGAACATCGTGACGAGGTCGGTGGCGTGGAGCGAGCAGTAGGGGAGAAAGACGTTCAGGTCGAGGTAAAGAAGCCTGTCGAGCAGCCGGGCGTCGGCGACTTCGGGCAGGTGCTGGGCGAAAACCTCGAACGGGTCCTCGTGCTTCAGCCCCGGCAGCAAGAGCTTGATCTCGAAGGCGGTGAAGATCTCCTTGTACTTCAGGTGCGCGACCTCCGGCCTGAAGGCGGCACCGCGCGTGAAGGACTTCAACTTGAAATCAAGGCTCAGGCGGCTGGTGGAGACGGGGAGGCGCTCCGCGGCCGCGCGCAGGGCCGCCTTGACCAGGCCGGGCAGGTACTGGTAGAAGCGGCCCACCTTGGCGGCCGACAGCGTCGGGTAGCCGGCGAACAGCTCATCGCCGCCGGCGCCGGTAAGTGCCACGGTGATGTCTTTCCTGGACTGGGCTGAAACGTGGCCCATAGCCAGGTAAGTCCAGTCACCGTGGGGCTCCGCGAAGCGGCTCACCGTATTCGGAAGGCTTTCTATTATGTTGCGGGGGCCGAACAGACAATCGTGATGGTCGGTATTGTATTTACGCGCCACCAGGCGGGCTCCGTCCAGTTCATTATAGGTCCCGCCGTTCTCGTAGCCCACGGTGTAGGTCTTGGGCTTCACCCCCAGCTTGGACATCATCGCCACTATGGCGGTGGAATCCAGACCGCTCGAAAGAAAAACGCCCAGCGGCACGTCGCTGACCAGCTGCCGCCTGACTGAATTAAGCAGCGCTTCTTCTATCCTCTCCGAGGCTTCGTGCTCAGTCATCTTTTTCGGGCGGAAACTGTATTGCCAGTACCGTTCTATTTCGACTTTACCGCCGCTCACCTTTATGCAGTGTCCCTGAGTCAGGCGGCGTATGTGGCGGAAAATGGAGCGGGGGGATGAAATATAGTAAAAAGACAGGTAGTTTGCCAGCGCCTGATTGTCTATATCGCGGGGGATGCCGTTGAAGGCGAGAAGAGACCTAATCTCCGAGGAAAAATAGAGCGCTCCACCAAAGTCGGAGTAAAAGAGCGGCTTAATGCCGGTACGGTCCCGGGCAATAAAAAGCTCCTCTTTTTTAGCGTCCCAGACGGCGAAGGCGAACATGCCGTTGAGTTTTGAAAGGCACTTCTCCCCGAGTTCCTCGTAGAGGTGAACTATAACTTCCGTGTCGGAATTGGTTGTGAAACGATGCCGCCCTTCCAGTTCTTTGCGCAGTTCGCGGTAGTTGTAAATTTCCCCGTTGAGGACCACGGCCAGGGAGCGGTCCTCGTTGAACACCGGCTGGCGTCCGCTTTGCAGGTCTATAATGCTGAGGCGGCGCATGCCCAGGCCGCAGTGGCGGTCTATCAGAACGCCTTCATCATCGGGCCCGCGGTGCAGCAGCTCGAAAAGCGGTCTCTTGAGCTCGGCTTCGCGCAGCGGGACTTTGGAGGCGTAGTTTATTTTACCGAGTATTCCGCACATGGTTTTCAACAGTATCCGCCCGTTTCCGCGGGGCGAATTCAGCCTTGTCCTCCGTATTAGGAGGGGGGGGTCCTTGCCGTCCGGATAATGTCAGACCATTACGGAATGGCCTAGGGCTGAATGGGCGGTTTCCGGGTGCCGCGGAGGGCGCCTGGAAATTAATCGCGCCCATGGAGCGCAAAGGGTAATCTGAAGTGAAGCCCGAAAGCGGCACGCCCCCGCAGTCCTTTTTAGGATTACCATCGTTATTCTTTACTAAAACCTCTGCAAAACATCCTGTGCCCTGGTTGTTACTTGGTAGATAAAGTTCAGGAACAGCAATCCGCTCAGGACGGAGGCGGTCATAAGCCGGCCGCGTATTTTTCCGGTTTCCCCTTTTTTTATCTCCGCTATAATACCCGGCAGGAGGGAGGCACCGTAGGAGGCGAGGATGAGAAGGGACGGAATGAACGGTATCCGCTTTCTGCCCTCGGCGCAGAAAAGGGTGACAAAAATGCCGACAAAAACGGCTATTATAGCGGCGAACCCGACGGCGTTCTTATCCCTGAAAGAGAAAACAAGACCGAGGACGCACAACGGGAATATCACCATGTTTTCCAGCAAGCTCAAAACGAACATTGTTTTTCTGATGGGATAATCCGCGCGGTAAAGTGCGAAAGAAGTGGCAAAAGTAAGATGTTTTGAGATCTTAAGAAGTGTTAACTGGAGCTCCTTTAGCGGATTTTCAGATATGAATTTGACAGCCTTTTGAACGCATATCCGGCCCTTCTCTGCTGGTGAGATCGTTGAATCAACATAGAACTTCCCATAATCATGGTCCAGAAAATAATAGTCGGCGCCGCCGGTAGCGTAAGGATTATGCCCGATGAAGATCGTATCCGCCCAGGTCGGCTCAAGGAGTGAAGGCGCTTTCTGGACCAGGGAATTCCTGATGCTCCACGGCATAATGGTTAAAAAAGTGAAAACGGAGAAAAGAGCCGCTTTTTTCAGCCATCTTTCCTCTTTATATTTATAATAGATCCAGAACAGGAAAGCCGGCAGAGCGATAATAAACAGGCCCTTTGTCATGCAGGCAAGTCCCAAAACCACCCCGCTAAGGGCGAAATTCCTGTTTTTGATCACGCGATACACGATGATTGTCAAAATAAAAATACCGAGAGTCTCCGCCAACATCACGCTGCAGTACCATATCAGGTCAACGTAAACGGCGGACATGATAAGTGCTATATAGGCCGTTTTTTTGCCGAACACCTCTTTGGCGCAAAGGTAAATATAAAAACAGGTCAAGGTTGAGAACAGGGCATTGGCCATGTTAAGAAGCACATAGCTTTCCCCAAAGAGTTTCGTTATAAGCGCAAGTATAATAGGATATAACGGTGTCCAGCCCGCGGTGTAAGGCAACCCATGCACTATCGAAAGCCTGGCCTGGTCCCATTGCGCCATATCGGACCAGGGAAGGACCTTAACGCTAAGGACATACGCTGCTCTAATCGCGAACCCAAACAGCAAAATCCCCCACACGGCTAAGGGGGATATTTCTTCTTCTTTGCTCAGCTTGGTCGGAATCATAGGCCAATTATACAAATTAATGCAATGATGAAAGAGCTGCGGCTGCGGAATTGTCTGCCGCTGCTCAAAGTCGCCCGGTGACTGGGTTTAAGGAAGATCGGGGCGCTAGGGCCGAACCTGTGGGGGTCGCTTCTGAGGGATTGCCGGATATCACTTTTTCTCGTGATATTCCTCTTCAGCGTTCACGGCCCAGATATTATCTTTGGTGGAAATACCCTGTAAAATATTATCCACAGCCATCATGGCCGTCAGCATCGAATGGTCCTGATTGTTGTATCGATGCATGCCGTTACGTCCGATCAGGAAAAGATTTTCTACCCGGTCCGTGAATTCTCTTATCTTATAAAAGCGGTCGTATGCACCGAAATATGCGGGATAGGCTTTAGGCATCCTAAGAACAACCCCGCTCAGTATATTCTCCTTGTCGATAACCCCAATCTGTGCCAGCTCATCGGAGGCGAAGTCGATCAAGGCGCGGTCTTCCGTAGTCCACAGCTTGTCCCCTTCCTGACAAAAATATTCCGAACCCAGCCAGACATTGCCGGGATCTTTTACCAGGTACGGGCTCCAATTGTTGAAGATTTGCAGCCGGCCGACCTTTACATCGCGTTCCTGGATATATATCCAGTTATCCGGGATCAAGTCGTTGACGGTTGCTGTCCCGGTATTGTTCTTTATCTTGAGTTGTTTAAGCAGTAGACCGACTGTGAGGAAATCTCGGTAAATAAGGCCGGCCGCAGCTTCGGCGATTTCTTTCGGCACATCCTCCAGACAAGGGATTAAATCGCGCACCGGCATGGAAGAAAACACATAATCACAACGGAGAGAGTGCGTTTCCCCGGTGCTTACATCGCGGAAAAACACCTCTGAGGCGCGGCTGCCGGAAGTCTTTATGCCGGTTACGACATGGTGATGATAAATCTTCCCGCCTTTGGCCTTTATGATCGCAGCCACCTCCTCCCACATTTGGCCGGGACCGAATTTAGGGTACAAAAACTTTTCGATCAGGCTGGTTTCCAGATTTTTCTGTTTCAGGTCTGAATTCCGGGAAAAAAGCGACATGACGGCGTGGCTGATAACCGCGGAAATAGACAAGCCTTTTACCCTTTGGGCTCCCCAATCGGGGCTGATCTTATCGCAGGATATGCCCCAGACCTTTTCGGTATAATCCTTGAAAAAAGTCAGGTACAATTCGCGGCCAAACCGGTTGATGAAAAAATCTTCCAGCGACTTTTCCGTTTTAATCGGCCACAGGCGTGCCCGCAGGTAGTCCAGGCCGATATTAACCATCCGCCTCATTCCCAGATTCTTGACCGTGGTGGTGTTAAGTTTCACCGGATAATCAAAGAATTTGCGCAAAAAGAAAATGCGGGACAGGCGGTTGCGCACCAGCATGATCTTATCTCCGCAGGGCTCCCCGTTCTTGCCCGTTCCGGCCAAAGGCAGGATTTTCAGCCACCACTCCATCACGCGGTTCGATTTGGTAAAAAACCGATGCCCGCCCAGATCTATCCTGTTGCCGTTAAAATTATAAGTTTGCGCGATGCCCCCGATCTGGTCCGTGGCCTCAAATATCACGGGTTTAATATCGGAACGCAACAGCAATTCGTAAGCGGCCGTGAGCCCCGCGGGTCCGGCGCCTATAATGACAGCGGTATCAGAATGTGGCGGCATTATTATTATCCATTAAAGACATGAAAATCCCGTAACCGGTTGAAAATGTGTCGCAACTGCGAAAATCGGAAAAACCTTACCAGGGAGAACAGTGGCCCGGGGCGAAAAAAGAAAGAACGGAAAGCGATAGGCTGCCATTTTTTAAGAATTTCCGCGCTGACAGAAGACGGCACCCAGGTGGGTTCATGATAACTTTCCTTCCTGTAATCCGGAGCGTACTCTTCCTTATGTTCCTGCCATAAAGCGGATCCCGGCAACAGATCCAGTATCAGGAATTGGGCGCGGTCCAAAGGGATCTTCTTGGCGAATTCAATGCTGTTCTTAATGGTCGCTTCGGTTTCGCCCGGCAGGCCAAATATAAAAAAACCCTGTGTTAACATGCCCAATCCGTGCGCCAACTTCACGGCTTTTTCGATATCTGACAAAGTTTCTTTTTTGTTGATGTTCTCCAAAATAACCTGGTTGCCGGATTCTATTCCAAAAACCACATAATAGCATCCAGCTTTTTTCATCAAGGCAAGGATCTCCGCGTCCACCTGATCGGCCCGGATACCATTAGGCGTCGCCCATGAGATCTTTATGTTCTTCTCCAGGATCAAATTGCAGATTGCCCTCACATGTTCGCGCCGCAAAGTCAGGTTGTCGTCTTCAAAATGTATTTCCCTGACCCCGAAATCCCTCACAAGATATTCAATCTCTTCCACAACTTTTTTAGGGGATCTTGCCCTCAGACGCTGTCCCCAAAAACTCGGGCTGGCGCAGAATTTGCACGCATAAGGACAGCCCCGGGTGGTGACAACCGGGGCGACAGGGAAATTTTTGATAAGCGCCCCGTGCGGCGCTTTTTGATAATTGCGGGGGTCCATTCCTTCCCAGTCGGGAAAGGGTAAAGCGTCCAGTTCCGGGAGCAGTTCCCTGGGGCGAAAATTTTTCTGGCCCAGATAATATATTCCAGGCAGTTCCGGCTTCTCTCCCTTCTCCAGAGAAACCAGCAGTTCGTCAAAAGTTATCTCTCCCTCTCCCACCACCACATAATCAGCTTGGGAGTCTTTCAAACTCTGTTCCGGTAAAATACTGGGATGTACACCGCCTAATACCACTATTTTGTTATTCTTTTTCAATTTCCGGCTTAAATCCGCCACTTCCAAGTAAAAAGCGGAAAGGCAGGTAATTCCTACAATATCACAATCGGAAACGCGCCGAACCAGCTCGTCATTATCCAGCCCCAGATTCAACCCATCCACGATTTTTGTCTGCCAGCCCCGGCTTTTCAGATACGAGGATACATAACCCAGTCCCAGAGGCGGGGTTATGAGGTGTGTTTTATACTTCGGCCTCAGTAAACCTATCTTCATATTACCGCTTGCACACGAATCTTTTTACTGGTGAGTATTCTATATGGACTATTTCCGAAAATCCCCTGTAAGCATCATGGTATTTTACCATTTATTCCCTTAATTTCAGTAGAAAAGAAAAAGGTTCATTGCGCCGCAATACGATGCTGATAACCCGGCGGATAATGGCGGGAAATATATAAACAAGCATGTGGCCGGGATGCTGGGCTGGTCCCTGAGAAAACAGGGTAGATCCAGGTAGGGGCGGACCAATGACAACGCGCTGGTGGAAGGCAAAAACGGAGGCGTTATTCGCAAGCACATGGGGCATTTGCACATAGAGCTCCAGTACGCCGAAAATACTGTATAAATTCTTTGTGCGTACACAGCCCTTTTCGCTAAATTTGTCCTGAAACCATATTTTTTTCAAGTAGCAGGTTAAGATATTTTTCGCCCGGGCAGAGGGCAAGCAGTTCTGCTGGGGAGGCGCTTTTCACGGAATGTGAGGCCTCGTCCAAGTAATTCAGGCTGAAGCCGTATTCATGGAATTTTTGCAGGAGGGCTTCGGGGTCGGAGCCGCATTTTTTCAGCAGGTCCGGGGAGAACTCGCAGAGCATAACCAGCCCGCGCGAATTCTTTATTGTCTTTTCCATTCCCAGCAGGGCCAGGTACTCGGCGCCCTGGATATCCATCTTTATAAAATCTACCCGGCCGCCGGGCCCAAGCACATCGTCGATAGCCGCCGCGGGAACCTCCACATATTTGCGTCCATCGCCCGAATCGAAGATGCGGTGGTCGCCCCTGTGCTCTTCCGAAAAGTAAAGCTTAAGAGTGCCGGTCGCCGACGCGGCGGCTTTATGCAGGCAGGTGACGTTGGCGCGGCCGTTGGCGGCCACATTCCTGCTCAGCAGGCGGAAATTCTCCGGGTCGGGCTCGAAAGCGGTCACCCTGCCCGTCCCGCCGGCCAGCTTCGAGAACAGGAGCGTGAGGAAGCCGATGTTGGCTCCCACGTCGAGCACCGTCATCCCGGGCCGTATGCGGGAACGGTACGTTTCAATCTCGAGGCTTGAGTCCAGCGAGTATTTCCAAAGCAGAACGGCTATCAGGCGGTCGGGCGTGCGCACGTAGATACTGTCCCCGCCGAGAGGGACCCTTATGTCGCGCTTCGGGGTCAAGAGCCTGAAGAGGACGCGCGCGGCGGCCCTTACCGGCCTTATCGAGGCCGCTGTGATCGCCAGTCTGCCGGCGGCGCTCGCCAGTTTTGAAGCGGGGTTCATGCGCTATTTACTCCCTGCCGGTTTCAGGCGGAACAGCTCCATCGGCGGGTTAGCCGAGGAGAGAAAAGGGTCGGGGCTGAACCCGAGGATCTTCCGCGGGTAATAGGCTTCATACAGTTCGTAGCTGTTCCGCAGAAAGACCGAAACCCGGGGCTTCTGGTCGAAGTTTATAAGCAGATATTCCGGGAGCTTGTCCCGTTTCTCCGTCTGCAGCGTCCCGCTGTCGGCCAGCCTCAGCTTCCAGCGGTCCAGGCGGAAGGCCGGCATGTAGGCGGGCTGCGGGAAATTCAGCATTCCCAGCGTATGGCCCGCCGTCATGGAGTCCAGCTTGTCCGCCATGCGGTAGAAAGTCGAGCGCGGGCCGGCGGCGTCCACGAAGGTCAGCGCGTAGGCCAGCGACATCAGCAGGCCGGGTGCCAGCACCAGGGCGACGGCCGCGGCGCGCACGCGCTTCGGCAGCCGGGACGCCACCCAGCCCAGAAAGACCGCTCCTATCACCGCGCCGGTCACCAGCCACGGAAAAAATCGCCTTACGCCGCTAGGGAAGTCGGGCGGGATGGCTTTGGCTGCCGGCAGGGCGAAGATAAGGACGGCCGCGGAGAGGTTCCGCAGGACCCGGTCGCCCGAAAAGATGCCCCAGAGACAGCCCACAGGGAACAATATAGCCAGGGACGGGCCGATGGTCTGCGGCAGGGTTTTCAGGAAGAACGGATAAAGGCCGGAGTTGCTGAAACCCCAGGGGGAAGATCCGCCGGGGAAAACTTCGTAGACCGCTGCCGCCCAGTTGAAGGGCAGGTACGGGTTCAGAATGAAGAACACCGCGGCCGCGGCGACAGCCGCCAGCAGGATCCTCTTTATGGCCCCGCGGTCCAGGCCGGACCAGCCCGGGCTTATCATGATCGCCAGCACGAAAAAAGCGGTGTGGAGGGCGCTCCAGTAGCTTCCGGCCGAGAGCCCCAGGCAGGCGGCCGAAAGCAGCAGCGGCTTCAGGTTCAGCCGGGGGAGCGCGCATAGCGCGAAATAAATGGAGGCAAGCCCCCAGCAGGCGGCCCAAAGGTGGGGGGTGAGGTAGTGGGAATAAATCACTACGGAGGGCATGGCCAGAACGGCGGCAAAAGCGGCGGCTTCCGGGCAGCCCGGCGCCAGCCGCCGGGCTATCAGCAGCGCCAGTACGCAGATGCCCAGGAGGGAAAGCGCGCTCACCAGCCGCCCGGCGAGGTAGATCCTGCCCAGCGCGTCGGGGTTTTCCATGACGCTCCTGAGCGACAGGCGTTTTATCGCCCCGGTCACGGAAAGGCCCAGATAGTACGCGCCCAGCGGGTAAATGTAGCCTCCGCCGTAAAGGAACGACGGCGGGCGGAAATTCAACTCGGCGGGCTTCATGCGCGCAAGGTCCGACAGCGGCAGCGCCTCGTCGGGGTAGCGCGAGCGTATCAGCATGGAACGGTAGGAGTTATCCAACTCCGGGGGGGGCAGCGGGCTCGCGAAGTCCGTCTGGAACTCACCGCTGAGATTGGTGGTGTATTTCCCCGCGGCCTCGGCGGCCAGCGGCGTAGAGCCTTCCGATTTTTTGTAGATATCCTGCCAGCCGGAGGACAGCCTTTCGAAGAGCGTGGCGCGGTCCCAGGCCGGGGATAGCAGCCTGGCCGCCCTGGCGTCGGAGGGCGCGTCCCAGCCCAGTCCGGAGAAAGCGGCGGCGCAGGCCGCGGCGGCCAATACGGCCAGGATGACGTTCTTGCTTTTCATTGAGTCTCTAAAAGGGGCGCCTAATGCAGTTTCAGCTTGACGAACGCTATGAAGGCCATCCGGAACAGCAGCAGGCCGTGGCGGAAGCGGCTTATTTTTGTCTCGCCGTATTTGCGTTCCTTGTAGCTTACCGGCAGCTCGGTTATCTTAAGGTTCAGTTTGCTGGCACCGAACAGCAGGTCGAAGTCGCCGAACGGGTCGAAGTCGCCGAAGTAGGAGCGCCCGGCCTTTATTTTGTCGTAGTTCGCGCGCAGCAGTACCTTGGTGCCGCAGAGCGTGTCCTTGATTCGCTGGCCCATCGTCCAGGTAAAGATAAGAGAGAAGGTCTTGTTCCCAAGCATGTTCAGGAAACGCATCGCCCCTTTTTCCATCGGGTAGACCAGGCGCGAGCCGTTTATAAACTCGCCCTTCCCCTCGGCGATGGCGGCGTAAAATTTCCTGAGGTCTTCCGGCACCACGGTAAGGTCTGCGTCCAGTATCATGAGAACGTCGCCGGAGCAGGCGTCAAAACCCTTCCGGACGGCGTCGGCCTTGCCGAAGGCCCCGCCCTGGAGGATGACCTTTACCGGGAGCCCCGGGCGCTTCGCCGACTCTTCCCTGATCTTTTCAACCGTGCCGTCTGAGGAGTTGCCGTCCACGAAAACCAGCTCCATGCCTTTTCCGAGGTCGGGCAACTCTTTGAAAAGGCGCTCCATGTTGCCGGCTTCGTCGCGGCAGGGGACCACGACGGCGACGGAATAGCTTTTGGGTTCGGGCCTGGCGGGGGTTTCGCGTGCAATAATGAATTGGATTAGACCCAGCTCCTTGAAAAAGGGCATTTTGGCCAGGAACCTGTTGAAGAAAGCCGAGACCATCGGGATATAGAATGGCATCAGGAAGCGGTAGCCCTTCTTGACCACCTCGTAATTGTTGAGATAAAGCAGGTTCTCTATGTCCGCCATGGCCAGCCAGTTCTGGCGCGGGTCTTTGCCTTTTAGCCCGGCCGCCTCGGCCAGCATGACCAGCGGCTCCCAGAGCGGGTTGTAGGCGGTTATCACCACGCGGGTTTCGGAGGTGGTGACCTTGGAGAGGTTGCGGAAGGCCATCCAGATGTCGTCCAGATTGCCCAGCAGGTCCTGCATCACTACATACTCGAATTTCTCGTTTATTTCAAGCGCCTCTATGTCGGCGGTCCTGAAATCCAGGTCCGGGTGGGCGGCTTTGGCGGCGGCTGTCATGGCCTGGCTGAAATCCAGCCCTAGGGCTTTTGAGGGGGCGAGTTCCGACAACAGGCCGCCGGTTCCCGAACCTATTTCCATGACGGAGGAATTCGCGGGGATCAAGAAGCGGAAAAAATTAAGAAGCTCACGGTGATAGTGGCGGCTTCTGGCGCGGCGGGCGTCGCGGAATACCGCGGCGGCGTCGAAAAACCTGATCTTTTCTTCTTTAGTCATTTGTTTAAGCCAAACCCCGGGCCGCCGGCAAAAAAATCCTGCTTCTATCCGCCAGATACCGGCGGCCGGTTACTTTTCCGCTTTTTTATGCCACTCTATCGTTTTCTTCAGCCCCTCTTCGAAATTCGTCTTTGCTTTGAAGCCGAATTCCGCGGCGGCGCGGCTGGTGTCCAGCATGCGGCGGGGCTGGCCGTCGGGCTTGGAGGCGTCCCAGACTATCTTCCCGGTAAAGCCGGTCAGCCTGGCTATCACGCCGGCCAGGTCCTTGATGGTGATCTCGAAGCCGGCGCCTATGTTGACCGGCTCGGGCTTGTCGTAGCGGGCGGCGGCCAGGCAGACGGCCTGGGCGCAGTCGTCCACGTAGAGGAATTCGCGTGTAGCCTTGCCGGTGCCCCAGACCACGGCTTCCTTCTGCCCCTCCTGCACTGCGGCGACGAATTTCTTTATCAGGGCCGGTATGACGTGGGAGGACTCGTGCTTAAAATTGTCGCCGGGGCCGTACAGGTTCACCGGCAGCAGGTAGATGGCGTTGAAGCCATACTGCGTGCGGTAGGCCTGCGCCTGCACCAGTAGCATCTTCTTGGCCAGGCCGTACGGGGCGTTGGTTTCCTCCGGGTAGCCGTTCCAGAGGTCATCTTCTTTGAACGGAACCGGCGCGAACTTTGGGTAGGCGCAGATTGTGCCTATGGCCGCGAACTTCTCCACGCCGGCCTTACGCCCCTCTTCCATAAGCTGGGCGCCCATCATAAGATTGTCGTAAAAGAATTTGCCGGGGTTCACGCGGTTGGCGCCAATGCCTCCTACAACCGCCGCGAGGTGTATAACCACCTGCGGTTTCGCGTCGGAGTACAGGCGCTTCACTGCCGCCATGTCGGTCAGGTCGTAGTCCCGGCTGCGGGGGACGAACACTTCCTTAGCTCCGGCGGCGCGCAGTTTCTCAACTACGCGCGCGCCGAGGAAGCCCGCTCCCCCTGTTACCGTTATTCTCTTTTCGGTCAGCCCTGTCATCCGTTAGCCGACGCGCACGCTAAGCGACGCTTTCACCGCTTCGGTCACGGTCTTGAGCTGCTCGTCGGACAGCTCCGGGTACATCGGGAGCGAGAAGACGGTGTCCATCACGGCGTCGCAGACGGGCAGGTCGCCGCGTTTGCCGCCCAGGTGCGCGTACGCTTCCTGCAGATGCAGCGCTATCGGGTAGTAGATCTGGTTGGCGATCTGCTGCTCTGTCAGGTATTTCTGAGCGTTGTCGCGCTTGGCCTTGGTGTCGAAGCGCAGGGTGTAGTAGTTGAACGAGTGGCGCGCGTTGGCGGGCACCACCGGGGTGACGCAGACGCCCTTAAGGGCCTCGGCGTACTTGGCGGCCACGGCGTTGCGCATCTCGGTCCATTTCTCAACGTGCTTGAGGCGCACGGAGAGGACGGCGGCCTGCACAGTGTCCAGGCGGGAGTTGAAACCTTCCATTTCGTGGTGGTAGCGCACCTTGCTGCCGTGGTTGCGGAGCTGTTTGAGCGTCTCGTAGATCTTGTCGTCGTTGGTGGTTATAGCGCCGCCGTCGCCAAAGGCACCGAGGTTCTTGGCCGGGAAGAAGCTGTAGGTCCCGCAATGGCCTATGGAGCCCAGGTACTTCCAGTCACGGCCGCCCATCTTGTACTTGCCGGTGAAGGCCTGCGCTGTGTCCTCGACAACTATCAGATTATGCTTCTTGGCGATGGCCATTATCGCGTCCATGTCGCAGGGCATGCCGTAGAGGTGCACCGGCACTATGGCGCGGGTTTTCGGTGTGATCTTCTTTTCTACGGACTTGGGGTCCAGGTTGAAGGTCACCGGGTCGATGTCGGCGAACACGGGGGTGGCGCCTACCTGGGAGATGGTCTCGGAGGTGGCGATGAAGGTGAACGGGGAGGTGATGACCTCGTCTCCGTGCTTTATGCCGCTGGCTATGAATGCCATGCGCAGGGCGTCGGTGCCGTTGGCTACGCCCACCGCATACTTGGTGCCGTTGTGCGCGGCGAACTCTTTCTCAAATTTAGTCACTTCTTCGCCAAGTATGAAATTGGCTTTATTGAAGACGTTCTTCACCGCGGCCTCGATCTCGTCCTTTATCGGGGGGTATCCGGCCAGCATGTCTACCATTGGTACTTTCATGATTTTCCTCCGTAGCTCTATCTATACTTTTATTATATTAAAAGATGGTTGAAAAGACCACACGGGTGGAAGGGGCCGGCCTTTCTGTTTCTTTATTAACTTTGTTATAATTCTTGATAATGAAAACCACCATAGTAATCCCGTCCTACAACGAGATGAAGACCCTGCCGGCCGTGCTGAAGGCGGTGGCGGTCATCCCGCTGGACAAGGAAGTGATAGTGGTGGACGACGGTTCCAGGGACGGCACCCGCGACTGGCTGGAGAAGGCTATAGCGGGGCGCGAGTTCCCCTGCGACCTCAAGCTTATCAAGCACGAGAAGAACAAGGGCAAGGGCGGCGCCCTGATCACCGGCTTCAATGCCGCCTCCGGAGACATAACGATCGTGCAAGACGCGGACCTTGAGTACGACCCCTCGCAGATCCCCGACCTGGTGCGGCCCATAAAGGAGGGCCGCGCGGACGCGGTCTTCGGTTCGCGGATGCTGAGCGCGAGGACCTACACCTATAGCCGCATCTACCTCGCCGGCAATAAGTTGCTCACCTTTCTGGTGGGCCTGCTGTTCGGGCTGAAGGTGACGGATTCCTATACCTGCTACAAGGCCTTCCGCACCCCGCTGCTCAAGAAGATGGGCATCGTTTCCAACGGCTTCGAGATAGAGGCGGAACTCTCCTGCAAGACGGCCTTTCTGGGCCTGCGCTTCCTGGAACTGCCGATAAAGTACACCTCCCGTTCCCGCAAGGAAGGCAAGAAGATCAACTACAAGGACGCGGTGAAGGGCGTGCTGAAAATACTTTGGCTCAGGTTCACGCTGTGCAGGTCGGATTTTAACTGATGAAGGCTTTGATAATAGGCGCTTCAGGGCAGGTGGGGGGAGCCCTGTCCGCGCTGTGCGTCAGGCGCAGAATAGAGGTTTACGGCACCTCCCGCAAGGGGCAGGGCTTTCTTTACCTCGACCTGTCCGACGAAACTTCGGTAAGGGACGCTTTCGTTAAGGCGCGCCCGGACGTGGTTTTTCTGTGTTCGGCTATGACGCATGTGGACAGCTGCGAACGCGACCCGGAGCTGGCGCGGCTGGTGAACGCGGAGGGCCCGGCGCTTGTGGCCGGGGAGTGCCGCAAGGTCGGGGCTAAACTGGTGTATTTTTCGACCGAATACGTTTTTGACGGCTCGGCCGGGCCTTACGGCGAAGGGGACCCGGTGTGCCCGGTGAGCGCCTACGGCCGCACCAAGCTGGAGGGGGAGAGGGCCGTGCTGGACGTTGAAGGGGCCCTGTCGGTGCGCACCACCGTGGTATACAGCCACAACCCGGCCTCCAAGAATTTCGTAATGCAGCTGATAAGCAGCCAGCGCTCCGGCGCCAGGATGCGCGTGCCGTCCGACCAGTTCTCTACCCCGACCTACGCGCCGGAACTTGCCTCAGCGGTGTTGGACCTGGCCGGGAAAGGCGCGTCCGGGATCTACAACGTGGCAGGTCCTGACTGCATGAGCCGCTACGAGTTCGCGCTGAGGGCCTGCGCCGCTTTTGGTTTTAATCCGGCCTTTCTCGAGCCAAAGCTGACCGCTGAGCTGGGTCAGGCCGCGGCCCGGCCGCTTAAGGCCGGCCTTCGGACCGGCAAGCTGGCCGCCGAACTGGGCCGTTCGCTGCCGCCCTCGGAGGAGAGCCTGCGCAAGATCGCCGCTATAATGAAACAATATGAATGACCTGCTGGAAAATTTCCGTCTCTATCTGCTGGCTTTTCTGCTGCCGCTGCTGCTTTCCCTGGGGCTGACCCCGCTCCTGCGCATGTTCGCCGTGCGTTTCGGCCACGTGGACAAGCCTACCGATATTAAAACGCATAAGATCCCGACGCCGCTGCTGGGCGGGACGGCTATTTTTCTCGCCTTCACTGCGACCCTCGTCATTATGCGGTTCTATACCTCCTTCCCCACCGGCACACTGCGCGACCTGCGCGTTATCCTTGCAGGGGGCGCGGTGATGTTCGTGCTGGGTTTTGTGGACGACCTGCGCAAGCCGAACGGCCTGGGCTTCAGGACCAAGTTCGCGGTACAGTTCGTGGTGGCGTTCTTTACAGTGCTTTACGGCATCAGGATAAATTTCATTAAGCCGGACTATGTGGCCTTCACGCTGAGCGTGGTCTGGATCGTGGGGGTTTCCAACGCGTTCAATATAATAGACATCATGGACGGCCTGGCTGCCGGGCAGGCGGCGCTGGCCGCTTTCGGGTTCCTGCTGATAGCTTTTCCCTCCGAGTCAATTTACGTGAACTTCGCTTCGGCCGCCCTGGCCGGCGCCGCGCTGGGTTTTCTGCCTTACAATTTCTCGAAGAAATACAAGATCTTTATGGGAGATTCCGGCAGCCTTCTCTGCGGTTTTGTGCTCTCGCTGGTGGCCATGGGGACGAAGTATTCCGAGATCAATCCGCTGGGGGTTTACGCCCCGCTTTTTATCCTGGCTGTGCCCATCTACGATACTCTTTTTGTTTCTGTCATGCGCTTGCGCAGGGGGCATTCGCCTTTTCTGGGCAGCCACGACCATTTCGCGCTGAGGCTTGAAAAGATAGGCTTTTCCCGCGGCTGGGTAGTTTGGCTGGCCTCCATGGCCACGCTCTCGCTTTCCATTTTCGCCTGGCTTCTTACCCAGGTGCCGCTGTCCTGGGGCATTCTGATAGCCTCCGTCCTGACAATTGAATTTCTTTTAGTGAGCGTGGCGATAGCGAAGATCAAGATATAGGGGGAGTCGAGGGTCATCAGCCTTGAGCCGGCAACTTTAGGTTCTTCGACCCGCGACGCCCCACCCGCGCCTTTTCCCAATCTTACTCCGCAGTTATCCCGAACTCCGGCGGGTTGTCCATCGTCCGCTTTACCAGGCATTGCTCCGCCGCCTTGATGACGGCGTCCTTATACTTTGCGGGGAAATCCTTCGGAAGTTTTATCCGCATGGACGCTTTTTTGAGAAGGTGGGTGGCCTGGTCCCTCTCGAAGGAAACCGAGATCCCCAGGCCCTCAGTGTTCAGCCCGCGTGACTGGATGAAGCCGAGCGCGAAGATGCCGGCGCAGGTGCCGAGCGAGGCCAGGAAAAGGTCGAACGGGGTCGGGGCCGAGCCGTCGCCTCCGCCGCCGGGCGGCTGGTCCGTGGCTATTTCGAAACCATGCAGCAGTGCGTTAACTTTTTTCCCGCCCGGGAACGTGATTTCCATGTCGTTCATTGTGCTCTCCTTGGATTTTGGCTGTCATAGGTTGGATGCGAAAAGAGCCTGAAAGTTTCAGGCTCTTTTCTCGGGCTGCGGTCCGGAGCAGTCAGTAGCTGTGCCGGTTCATTTCCTTGGTGATGCCGGGGATGATGGTGGTTTTTCCGTCGCCGACGGCCTGCAGCTTGAGTATCTCTCCGTAAACTTTTTCAAAAGATCCCACGACCTCCGGGTCAAAGGCCTTGCCGTTCTCCTCGAAGATATATTCCCGGGCTTTCTCAGTGTCCCATTTGGGTTTATAAATGCGCGGCATGCAGAGGGCGTCGAACACGTCCGCCACCGATACTATGCGCGCGTAGATCGGGATCTGCTCGCCCTTAAGCCGCGCGGGATAGCCGGAGCCGTCGAACCTTTCGTGGTGGGAGCCCGCCACCTTGCAGGCTATCTGCAACAGCGAACTCTCGGCGTTGCAGAGTATCTTGGCCCCGTAAAGGGTGTGCTTCTTCATTTCTTCGAATTCATCCGCTGTAAGTTTGCCCGGTTTAAGCAGTATCGCGTCGGCTATGCCCACCTTGCCTATGTCGTGCAGCGGGCTCGCGTAGCGGATGTTCTCGACTTCCCTCTCGGGCAGGCCCATGCCCTGCGCTATCAGGGCGGAGTATTCGCTTATATGGCGCAGGTGTATGGCGGTATCCTGCTGGTCGCGGTATTCGGCCGTTATGGCCAGGCGGTAAATTGTTTCAAGCTGGGATTTTGAGAGGCTTTCGTAAAGTTGCGCGTTCTCTATGCCCGAGGCCGCCAGCGAGCTGATAAGCTGCAGGATCCCCTCGTCGTCGACATTGAAGGGCTCGCCCCCTTTGTTCATCGCCTCGAATACGCCTATGATGTGGCCGCTGACATTCTTTAGCGGCACGGCCAGGATGCTGCGGCTGCGGTAGCCGGTTAGGCGGTCTATCTCGTGGGTGAAGCGCTGATCCTGGTAGGCGTCCGGTATGTTCAGGGTCTGGCCGGAAGAGGCTACGTGGCCCACTATGCCCCGGCCGAAAGGCACGCGTATCTCGGTATGCTGCATTCCCGACGCCACCTTCGACCAAAGCTCGTTGGTCTGGCGGTCAAGGATGAAGACGCTGCAGCGGTTGCAGTTAAGTATGGTCTTTACCTGTTCGGCTATGATCTCAAGGAGCTTGCTGAGGTTGGTCTCCTTGGATACGACGCCGCCGAAATTCACAAGCAGGCGCAGACGGTTTTCCAGTTCTTCGGCCCTGGTCATATATTCATTTTAGCATTATCTGCGGGAAAGTGAGAGATAATTGATAATTATCAACCTGCTCCCGCCCGGGCTACTGCCCGTTCTTGCCGGTCACGGCGTCGATAAAGACGCTGTAATGTACCGCTCTTGCCGAGGGATAGGCTTCCCTGAGCCCGGAGTTTATCTGGGCCAGACAGGAGGTGGCGCCCACCACCACGGTGTCGGCCTGCACCGAGGCTATGTTCCTGAGTTTGCGTTCCAGGACCTTCTTCGATATTTCCGGCTGGGTGAACGCGAAAGCGCCGGCGCCGCCGCAGCACCAGTCGCTTTCCGGCAGCTCCCTGTAATTTTTCCCCGCCAGAGCGCGCAGCACTTCCCGGGGCTCCCGCCTTATTCCCTGCCCGTGGCAGGCCCGGCAGGAGTCGTGGTAGGTGACGCGCCCGGCTTTTTCCAGAGCGGCAGGGTCCGCGCTCCCGGCCTTTTCCGGAGGTATGAATTCAAGTATGTCCCTGACGGCCGCCGCGAAAGCCTTCGCACGGGGCCGCCATTCAGGGTCCGCGGTGAAAAGCTGCTCGTAGGCCTTCATGAAAGCCGCGCAGGAGGAGCAGTCGGCTATCAGCGGGAAGTCTCCGAAACGCGCCTTCAGGTCCTCGTAGCGGACTATATTCCTGCGGGCGAATTCCCGCGCGTCCTCGATACGGCCGTAATTGTGCGCCATCAGGCCGCAGCAGAGGTTCTCCGCGAAGATGCCTTCCCCTGAGTACTTTTTAAGCACCCGTACGGTGGCCAGCGCCACTTCCGTGAAAAGATAGTTAGGTCCGCAGGGCGCGAAATAGGCCCAGTTCACGGCGTGCTTCGTTCCCGGCTCCAGGTCCGGGTCGCGGCGCAATATCTCGGCCGCGAAATGCAGCGGCACGTGCTTTACCGCGCCCTCCGCTTCAACCAGCCCCGGCATTCCCAGAAAATCGTAAAGCCCCATTTTTGCCGCCAGTTTAGGGAGCCCGGTCTTTTTTGCCAGGTAGGCCAGCTTCAGCCAGAAACCGAAAACAGCCGGAGCGTTGAGCAGTGTGTTTATAGCGGCGCGAGCAAAAAAATTATCGCCGTAGCCTTGCAGCGCCCTTCTGCCTTCGAGCACTATGTCGGGGGTGGGGACTTTGGCGTAGCAGGCGCTGGAGCAGGCGCCGCAGAGCAGGCAGGTGGAAAAGGCCTCAGCCGCGGCGCCGGCGTCCTTTGCCTGGCCTTCCACGAGCATGCGCAGGAACTGGTTGCGGCCGCGCGCGGAAATGGTTTCCCTGCCGGTAAGCATATATGTCGGGCAGGAGGTTTCGCAGTAGCCGCAGCGGTTGCACTGGGCCGCCGCGTCGTAAAGCTTTCTTTCCCCGAGGTCGGTGAGCAGCGTGTGCAGATGCCTGTAGGCCTGTTCGTGACCGTAAAGTTCGTTTATGTCGCCGTGAAAACCGGACAGGCCGACGGACTCGGAGGAGTCCGCCGTAAGGCGGCTGTCAGGGTGTTGCGTGCCGTCCGGAATATCGTTGTCGTTCATTGTGGTAGCTCGCCTTCTTTTGCGTCCCCGTATACCCACGGGTTAAGCAGGTTCCCCGGGTCCAGCTGCCTTTTCAGACGCCTGTGGCAGGAATCAGGCTCAAAGGCGTCCCAGGCCGCCGGCTCCGGGAAAGCCTGCCATTCGCGCGGCGCGGCCGAAAGCGCGAAGGTCGCGGCTATAATGACGCCATAGGCGCCCATCGAGCCGCAGAAAAGCTTTATCGCGTCGTAGCCGGCCACGTTCTTCACCGTTTTCCCACCCAGCTCCAGCAGGTCTCCGGAGGCTGTGATCACTTCCAGCCCCAGCAGGAATTCTTTCATTTCCGGGCAGACTTTAGAGGCGATAAGTCCGCCCACGCTGCCCTCCAGCTCCGGCAGGTCAAGGTACAGGCCTTCATTCCTGAGCTGTCGCCGCAAATCCTTAAAAGAGAGGCCGGCTTCGGCGCGGGTCGTCAGGTTGGCCCGGTCCGTGACCGCCAGGCCGTTAAGGGTGCGCAGGTCCAGCGGCTTTGCCCCGTCCATTATCCGTCCGGGTTTCAGCCTGGTGCCCAGCCCGGTTACGGCCGTGCGGGCGCCGCTGCCGGCGCGCAGGCGCATTTCGTCCACTATCCCGCGCGCAGACGGGCTAAGGGAAGTCCTTGAGGTCAGCCCGCCGCTCTCAACGTGCTGGTCCGTGGCGACAGGCAGTATTTTGTCGGGATTGGCGAGGCCTGCGGGGTCGAACGCCGTTTTTATTTTCTGGAAAAACTCCAGCTCCTCCCGCCCGTATAGCCAGTTCATGGCCACCCGTTTCTCCACTCCCACGCCGTGTTCGCCGGAAATGGTCCCGCCCAGCTTTATGCAGGACTTGAGTATTTCATAGCCGGCTTTCTTGACCCGTTTGACTTCCTGTATGTCCCGGCGGTCGAAAATTATGTTCGGGTGCAGGTTCCCGTCCCCGGCGTGGAAAAGCAGGCCCGCTGTAAGTTTGTATTTGGAGAGGATCTCGCGGGTTTCCCTGAGGGCCTGGGGCAGGAGCGGTCTCGGCACCACGCCGTCCTCAACAAGGACGTCCGGGGCCAGCCGCGCCATGGCCGGGTAGGCGCCCTTGCGCGCCTGCCACAGCAGTTCCCGTTCCGCTTCGTCGGAGGCCAGTTTGAAGGCTGAACAGGAGTTGGCCGTGCAAATATGTTCCACCTTTTCAACTTCCCGCCCGACCTGAAGCGCGTCGGACCCGTCAAGTTCTATTATCAGGACCGCCTCTGTGCCGCGCGGGAAACGGTCGGCCTTGCCGCCCAGTGCCGCGTCGAGAGAAACTTTGTCCATGGCCTCCAGTGCCCTGGGCACGATGCCGTCGCTTATTATGCGTGTTACGGCGTTCATCGCGCTTTCAAGCGAGGGAAACGCCGCGGAAGCCGTTTTGATCTCGGCAGGTATGGGCAGTATCTTCAGCCAGGCGTTGGTTATTATCCCGAGGGTGCCTTCCGAGCCCACCATAAGGCTCATCAGGTCCGGGCCGGGGTCGCGGTACGACCAGGTCTTGATCTCTCCTTCAGGGGTTACCACTTCGAGCTGCTCAACGTTGTCGGACGTTACGCCGTATTTCAGACAGAGAGGGCCGCCCGCGTTCTCGCCGATGTTCCCGCCTATGGTGGAAACTTTCTGGCTTGAAGGATCGGGCGCATAAAAGAAGCCGAAAGGCTCCAGCGCCCGCTGCAACTCCATGTTCACCACTCCCGGCTCTACCAGCGCAACTTTCGCGGCGGTGTCGATACGGCGGATCTTCTTAAGCCGGGCAAGGTTCAGTATCGCGCCGCCTTTAAGCGGTATCGTGCCGCCGGAGAGGTTCGTTCCCGCGATGCGGGGCAGGAAGGGGACGCCGGCCCGGTAAAGTACTCTGACCACTGGGGCCACCTGGTCCGTATCGGTGAAGGTTATTACGGCTTCCGGGCGGGCCCGGGCCATGCCGGCATCGTAGGAGTACATCAATATCTCGGCTTCGTCGGTGCGGATATTCTCCGGCCCGACTATCGCCTCCAGCTCCGGGCGTATTGCGCGTATCCTGTCGTGTTTGAACATATTTGTGCTTCCCGGTCTCCGCCGCTTCTTATTTAGCAGGCTTCAGCTTGGCGGTGAAGTGCGGCAGTATGGCCGGGGCGTCCACCACTTCCAGTCCTTTTATCGAATTCTTGTTCTTGGCCAGCCAGCCGAAGACCTCTATCACGTAGTCGATGTGGCTCTGCGTGTAGACGCGGCGCGGCATGGCCAGGCGCACCAGCTCCATTGAGGCCGGCAGAAAATTTCCTTTCGCGTCGCGCCGCCCGAACATCAGCGTACCTATCTCTACGCCGCGTATGCCGCCCTCCAGGTAAAGGGCGCAGGCCAGGGCCTGGGCGGGGAAATTGGCGCCTTTTATATGCGGCAGGAATTTCTTGGCGTTTACGTAGACGCCGTGGCCGCCGGGGGGATTGATGATCGGTACCCCGTGCTTAAGCAGGCCCTCGCCCAGGTAGGCCGCCGAGCGGATGCGGTACTGCAGATAGTTCTCGTCCAGCACCTCGCGCAGGCCTATGGCGATGGCTTCCAGGTCACGGCCGGCCAGGCCGCCGTAGGTGCTGAAGCCCTCGGTGAGGATCAGCATCTGGCGGGCTTTGGCGGACCAGTCGCGGTTGTTCATGGCCAGGAAGCCGCCGATGTTGACCAGCGCGTCCTTCTTGGAGCTCATCCAGGCACCGTCAGCCAGCTCGAACATCTCCTGCGCTATCTCGCGCACGGGGGTGGAGTTGTAGCCTTTCTCCCGGAGCTTGATGAAATAGGCGTTCTCGGCGAAGCGCGCGCAGTCCAGGAACATAGGGATGCCGTGCTTGCGGCACAGGTTCTGGACGGCCTTCAGGTTCTCCATCGAGACCGGCTGGCCGCCCAGCGAATTATTGGTGACGGTCATCACGCACAGCGGGATGTTCTTCGCGCCCTTGTCCTTGATGAACTTCTCCATCGCGGCCACGTCGGCGTTGCCCTTGAACGGCGCGGGCTTGTCGAAGTCAAGCGCTTCCTTAACCGGGAAGTCCATGGCCTCGGCGCCGGAGAACTCTACGTTGGCGCGCGTGGTGTCGAAATGGGAATTGGAGATGATGCACTTGCCCTTGCCGCCTATCACGCCGAACAGTATCTTCTCGGCGGCCCGGCCCTGGTGCACCGGGATTACTTCGTCGAACCCGGTCAGGGATTTTATCTCGGTTTCGAAGTTGTAATAGCTGCGGGCGCCGGCGTAGGATTCGTCGCCCACCATGATGCCGCCCCACTGCGCCGCGCTCATCGCGCCGGTGCCGGAATCGGTCAGCAGGTCTATCAGCACCTTCTCGGCCCTGATGTTGAAAAGATTGTAATGCGCCTGCTCCAGGGCCTTCTGCCTTTCTTCGCGAGTCGTTATGCCCAGAGGTTCCACGCTCTTAATCTTGAAAGGCTCTATGATAGTTTTCCAGTTCTTTTCCATTTTTTTTATCTCCCTTTATATCAGAAGCATCATCAGAACAAAATAGCAGACCATCAGCGCGGCTCCGAAGGGCAGCGCGGCTTTAGCCCATTCGCGCGACTTTATCCCCAGTTTGGCGGAACTTACTATATTGGGGATGTTCCCGGGGATCAGCATGCCGCCCGAGATCAGCAGGCCCATCAGGATGTAGATGATCTGCCTGTCCGTCATCGCCGGCGTTATTTCCGCCGCGGCCAGCGTGGCGTTGTCCAGTATGGCCGAGACTGAGTTCAGCCAGAACAGCGCCCAGACCGGCGTGTGCGCCGCCAGGCGCTCCGCCAGCGTGGCGAGCCCCGCGCCCAGGAAGATCAGCGCCATCACGAAGATGTACACCTTCAGCGCGCGCTTGATGATGTCGGCGTTCGTGTCGTGCTTGTCCTCTTTCAAGCCGCCCTTGTCGTCCGCCGCTGCGGTTATGCCGTGCGCCGCCATAGCGGCGCAGAGCAGTACCCCCGGAACTATCCACAGGCCGACCTGCCGGAACAGGTAAAAAAAATCCGCGTTGTGCGGCGCGCCCTTGAGCTTCGCCACCACGATGGTGGACAACGGTTCGCCCAGCGGGGTGAGTGCCGCCCCCAGGCCTATGGCGTAGCAGGCGTAGACCGTAAGCCTTATCTCGTAGCCGCGCTCCAGCTTGAGCAGCGTCACCACTTCGGCCAGCATTATCGCCGCGACGATGGCCGTGAAGACGCTCGCCCCGAGGCCTAACGCGGCCACTATAAGGAAAATAGCCGGCCCGAGGCCGAATTTCCTGGTAAGCGCGTTTATCCAGCCGCGCAAATGCGACCGGGTCTCCCTGAACAGCCAGCCCACCACCGCGACCGCCGCTGTTATCGCCAGCGGCTCTTTAAGCGCCTCTTTGAGCAGGGCGACGCTCCAGACGCCTGAAATGGCTACGGCGGAAAGGCCCATGATGAAGAGGAAGATCTCAAGGTCCTCCTCCACGCATTTCGCCGAGAACGGCAGCACGAGCGTAAGGCCCATTATCACGGTCAGCCCGGCCAGTATCAGGTAATCAGACATAGACTACAGCTTAAATCGTCTTTCCCGCCATTTGCTACAATAATATTCTATTATTTTAATAAGATCATAAAAAGGGTATGTTCAAATTCAGACGCCCGGTAGGGCTTTTTCTCTGCGGCGGCGGCGCGCTCGGCTCTTGGCAGTCCGGGGCGCTGGCCGAACTGGTGCGCCAGGGCCTGCATTTCGACGCCGTGGCTGGCTTCAGCATTGGTTCGCTGAACGGCGCGGCCTACTGCTACAACAAGACCGGCGAACTGCGCGCGATCTGGCGGAACATGAAGCCGGCCTCCGTCTTGAGCCTCAGGCCCAGGTATTACAATATCCCGCTCGAGCTTTACCAGCAGGACGGCGGCAGCCTGGTCAACAAGATAAATTTCTTCTTCGAGAACCGGCTGGCCAAGCTGACGTTATTTTCGAACAAGCCGGTTTATGACCTCATCAACGGCTGGCTGATTAAGAGCGGGCCGCAGTTCCAGCGCAATATAAAGTTCTACGTGATAAGCCACGCCGTGGAGATGAAGCTCCCTTATATAGTCAGCTTCGACGGTTCCACGCAGAGCCATAACCTCTCGTTTGGCGACGCGCTGATGGCCAGCTGTTCCATCCCCATGGTTTTCCCGCCGGTGCCGGTGGAGGAGCACGGCCGCAAATACCACCTGGTGGACGGCGGGGTGATAGGCATAGCCACCATAAACCTGAACCTATTCGAGGGCTGCCGCACCGTGATAATGATAGGCAATTCCCGCGAGGCCGACATGGATTACCCGGCCTTAGGCCCTGTCGGCTACTTCGAGCGCAAGGTACGCCGCATGCTAGCCATTCACACGCAGAAGATCTATGAATCCCGCGTTTTCATCAAGTCCGAGCCGGACGTCTACCTTATAAAACCGCCGATGGACCTGGGCCTGAACATGCTGGAATTCGACGGCGAAAAGTGCGGCAAGGCCTTCGATATCGGCGAGGCCGAGGCCGTGAGATTTTTGAGCAACGTGGAGCAGGCACACAGGTAAAAATGCCGGAATTGACCGCGTTCAGTTTCTCCATGCTGCTGGCCTTCGGGGTCTTCATCGGCCTGCTGGGCTCCGCGCTCGGCGTCGGCGGCGGCATCTTCATGGTGCCTTTCCTGGTGCTGGCTTTCAAGGTCCCCATACACCAGGCTGTGGCCGCCTCCCTGGTAGCGATAGTGGCTACCTCCAGCGCCGTGGCCGCGGTTAACGTGGAGAGAGGTTTGGCGAACATCCGTCTGGGCGTAACGCTGGAAGTGACCACC
This sequence comes from uncultured Elusimicrobia bacterium, assembly GCA_903917735.1. Lineage (GTDB taxonomy): Bacteria > Elusimicrobiota > Elusimicrobia > Elusimicrobiales > UBA9959 > UBA9959. The sequence goes on from CAIXBR010000021.1 coordinate 29,673, forward strand.
GCCATCGGGTCTATCGCCGGGGCGCTGGTCTCAAGCCGGCTGCCGGCCGGGGCCATGCAGCTGCTGTTTGCTCTTATGCTCTTCCCCGTTTCTGCGCTGATGTTCATGAAGGGGAAAAGATCTCTTAAAAGAACCGCCATTCCCGCGATCCCTCCGGCGGAGAAGATTTCGGCTTTCGATTCCGCGTTTTTTGACCCGGTCCTCGCGGCGCATACCCCTTACGCGGTCCGGAACATGGTTCCGGCGTCCGTTATCTCCTTTTTCGCCGGGTCCCTTTCGGGGCTGCTCGGGATAGGCGGCGGCATAGTGCAGGTTCCCGTCATGAACCTGCTTTGCGGCGTGCCCATGAAGGCCGCCGCGGCCACCAGCAATTTCATTATAGGCGTTTCGGCTGCCGCCAGCGCCTATGTCTATTTCCGCAAGGGCCTCATCCCGCTTGAGCTCACCGCCGTGATAGTGATAGGCGTGCTCATAGGCTCTTTCATCGGGATATACGCCCTTTACCGGGCCAGGTCGGAAAAACTGCAGCTGGTGTTCTCGGCCCTGACGCTGCTGGTAGCGGTGAAAATGCTGATGAAGGCTCTGTGATGGAAAAGATATTTTCAGAAAAAGACTTCGCGAAACTGATACAGCGCACCCTGCTCTCGGGGGTATTCCTCAGTCTTTTCCTTATATTCTCCGGCTTCGCCTTCACTGTTTCCGGCAGTCCCGCCGGCGCGGGCATATTGCGGGCCGGGCTGCTGGCGTTGCTGCTTACTCCGGCCGCGCGCGTGGTCATGCTGGTCTACGGCTACTGGCGCGGGGGGGAGGTTTATTTCGCGCTGGCCTCGTTCGTGGTGCTGGCGCTGCTCGGCCTTTCTATGCTGGTATGAAATCATGAAAATACTGCTTTTGCTCGCCATGTTGTCCCCTGTCCCGGCCCTCGCCCAGCCGCTGCTGGGCTCCGCCACGTCGGCCACCGAAGACGACGGGCTCGGGCCCGCACTGGTGGACCTGGGCGCCTCCACGCGGCCTTTCGTTCTCAGCCCCGGAGCGGACGCGCGGTATGACCGCGGCATCGCCTATATGTACCGCTTGGAGTTCGACAAGGCCGAGGGCGAGTTCAAAGAGATAGTCAGGCTGGACCCGGAGGGTCCGTCCGGTTATTTCGCGCTCGCGGCGCTTTCCTGGTGGCGCTACTCTCAGAATTTCGACGTGCAGGGAGGTCTTAAGACCGTAGAAGAGGAGTTTGTGTCCAACTCGGACAAGGTGATAGAACTTTCAAAGCACATGGTAAAGGAAGGCCGGGACCTGGACCAGGCCTACTTCTTTATGGGCAGCGCCTACGGCCTGCAGGGGCGCTGGTACGCCGTGCAGCGCAGCTGGTGGCGGTCCTACACTCACGGCAAAAAAGGGCGCAAGTTCCTTAAGAAATGCGTCGCGGTCAACCCGGCGGTTTACGACGCCTATCTCGGCCTGGGCATCTTCGACTACTACGCCGCCACGCTGCCCGGTACGCTGGGGCTGGCGGCCAAGCTTTTCGTAGGGGGGGACAGGCAGCGGGGCATGGAATACGTGAAGCTGGCCAAAGAGAAAGGGCGCTTCTTCAAGGTGGAAGCGCGGTTTTTCCTTGTGGAAATATACTCCATGCACGAGAAGGATTTTAAGGCCGCCTACGCCGAGACCGCCGAGCTGCGCGCGATGGACCCGTCCAACATGCTGTTCCGGGTGGGCGAGATAATGACGCATATACAGGCGCAGGACTGGCCGGGCGTCCTGGACGAGTGCGGAGCTTTCCTTGGCACCTGGGAAGCGAAGCCGGAGAAAGGCCTGGAGACCCAGCTCGCGATGATATACCTTTCCGCCGGGGACGCGCTTATAGCCATGAAGCGTTATGAAGAGGCGGCGGCCTGGCTGGCCACCGGCATAGAGAAGACCGGCTTCCCCGAGAAAGGCTGGGTCACCTACTGCTACCTGCGCCGGGCCGAGGCGCTGGACCTGCTCGGACGGCGAGAGGAAGCGCTGGCTGACTACAGGATCGCTGCGGGCCGGCCGAATTTCTGGGATTCTAAAAAGTACGCGAAAGCCGGGCTGAAAAACGCGCCGGATTATAAGGAGGTCTATCGCCAGATGACGGTGGACTAAAAAACGGAGAGCCGTCGGGGGAATGATTTTCTATAATGTCGGGGACAGGTCCGGGAGACAATTATGAATAAAACTAAATTTACCGCGGTGGTGCCGGTAGCCGGCGCGGGAACGCGGCTGCGCCCGCATACCTATACTTATCCCAAGGTGCTGCTGACGGTGGGCGACAAACCTATAATAGGCCATATCCTCGACGATATTTCGGCGGCTGGCATACATAAAGTCTGCATGGTGGTCGGCTACCTGGGCGAAAAGATAAAAGAATACGTCGCTAAGAATTACAAGCACCTGGCTGTTAACTATGTTGAACAGGCGGAGCAGAAAGGCCTGGGCCACGCGATCTGGCTTACGCGCCGCTGCGTCACCGGCCCCGTGATGGTGATGCTCGGAGATACCATACTGGACGCGGACCTCTCCAAGTTCCTGTGCTCAAAAGAGGACTGCATCGCCGTCAAGGAAGTAAAAGATCCCAGGCGTTTCGGAGTTGTAGAGGTGAAAGGCGGCTATATTTCCGCTATGGTGGAAAAACCCGAGAACCCGAAGACCAATTTGGCTATAGTTGGTATATATTCCTTCCGTAATTCCTCCGCGCTTTACAACAGCCTGGAGAAGCTGGTGGATTCCGGCAAGACCACGAAGGGGGAGATACAGTTCACCGACGCTATGGCGATGATGGTGAAGTGCGGCCATAAAATAAAGCCCGTCCCGATAGAAGGCTGGTACGACTGCGGCAAGCCCGAGACGTTGCTGGAAACCAACCGCCACATCCTGGACAAAAAGAAGTTCTCCCCCAAGGCTAAAAATTCGCTTATAATACCGCCTGTCTATATTTCGCCGACCGCCAAAGTGGAGGGCTCCATTGTGGGCCCTTACGCCTCTATCGGCGACGGCGTCAGGATAGACTCTTCAATAATTTCGGACTCCATAGTCAACGAGAACGCGTTCATAATAAATATGAACCTGAGCGGCTCCCTGGTGGGGCCCAGCGCCACCGTGGTCGGCCGCCGGGACCAGCTTAACGTGGGGGAAAATTCGGAGATACGTTTCGACAAGACAGCCTGCGAGATCTGAACCTGCGCCTTAGTTTCCCCAGTCCAGGGACTTTAGTCTCCGGAGGGTCTCGTCCAGCTTCTTGTCGGGCTCGGTAAGCGAGAACCGGACGTAGCCTTCGCCGTATTTGCCGAAGCCCGAGCCCGGCGCGGTAAGTACGGAGGCTTTTTCAAGCATGAAATAGACCGCGTCGATGGAGGAGCGTTTTACCGGCGGCTTCGCCCAGATGAAGCAGCTGCCCCCGGGTTTAGTGAATTTCCAGCCGGCTTCAGTCAGGCCTTTGCAGAATTTTTCCGCCCTTGCCTTGAATTTTTCCCTTATCGGCGGTACCAGGCGCTCGTGGTGCTTAAGCGCGAGGGCCACGGCGTTCTGTATGGCGTTGAACGGGCCTGAGTCTATGTTCTCTTTCAGCTGGTTCAGCGCGCAGACCAGCCTAGAGTTGCCTACCACCCAGCCTATGCGCCAGCCCGCCATGCAGTATGTCTTCGACGAGGAATAGAATTCAACGGCTACGTCCCTGGCGCCGGGGACTTCCAGTATACTTGGCGCGGGCTTGTCAAAATAGATCTCGCAGTAGGCCGCGTCCTGCGCTATTATCACATTGTTCTTCCTGGCCCACTTCACCAGGTCCCTGTAATATTCCAGGGTCGCCCCGGCCCCGGTGGGATTGTTGGGATAATTCAGGAAGAACAGCTTTGTCCTGTCCACTATTTTTTGCGGTATCTTGCCCAGGTCCGGGAGGAAGCCGTTCTTCTCCTCGAGGGGGACGTCGTGGATGCGCCCGCCGGAGAGCACCACGCCGGTCCTGTAGGTGGGGTAGGTGGGGTCCGGGATAAGGCAGTAATCCCCTTCGTTCAGCACCACGAAAGGCAGGTGGGCTATGCCTTCCTTGGAGCCTATCAGTATGGAAACCTCGTCGTTGTGGTGAAAATTCAGGCCATGCCGGCGCTTGTGCCAAGCGGAGATCTCTGTTCTCAGGTTCTCGTTGCCCTTGGTGTTCGGATATCTATGGTTGGCGCCCTTGCGGACCTCGTTGACGGCGCAAGCTACTATTTCAGGCGCTGTCGGGATGTCCGGGTCGCCTACGGCCAGGCTTATGATGTCCTTGCCCCTGGCCCTTTCGGCGCGCTCCTTCCGGTAAAGCTCCTCGAAAAGGAAAGGCTTGAAGGACCTGAATCTTTCGCTTAATTCTATTTTCATAATAACCTACTGGCTTATCCCGATAAGGCTTATGGACGGCAGATAGGTGACCAGTGCCAGCATGGCCAGCAGTATGAGGATAAAAGGCCCGATGGCGCGGTAAAGCTCGGGCAGCTTGCGGTTAAAGCGGGAACTGGCCAGGAACAGGTTCAGGCCAAGCGGGGGCAGCATGTAGCCTATCTCAAGGTTCAGGAGGAAGATCACGCCCAGGTGCACCGGGTCTATCCCGTACTGCGCGGCCACGGGCACGATGATAGGCACGACGATGATTATCGCCGAGAAGATCTCTATCATGTTGATGACCAGCAGAAAGCAGTTGAGTAGTATGAGGAACAGCACTTTACTGGAAACGAACGCGTGCAGCCAGGCGAAAATGCGGTCCGGTATCTGCGCGTCTATCAGGTAGTCCGTGAACCCCAGCGCGGTGCCCAGCACCATGAAGATTGCGCCTACCAGCAGCATGCTCTTGACCGCCACGCGGGGGATATCCCTGAACAGGTCCAGGTCCTTGTAGATGAACACTTCCGTGACCAGCACGTAGAAGGACATTACCGAGGCGGCTTCGCTCGCCGTGAAAAGGCCCATGTAGATGCCGCCGATTATCACGAAAGGCAGCGGTATCTCCCAGGCTATGTTGCGCGCTGCCTTTTTAAGCGCGGCCGTAGAAAAAGGTATGCTCTTGACCCCGGCCTTGCGGGCCGTGAAGAAAGCGTAGATAGAGAGCGCGAGCAGCAGCAGCGCGCCCGGCATGAAACCGGCCTTGAAAAGTTTGTCTATGTCTATCTTGGCCACTATGCCGTAGAGTATTATCGGCAGGCTCGGGGGGAAAAGCAGGCCGAGGCTCCCCGTGGTGGTGAGCAGGCCCAGCGTGAATTTTTCCGGATAGCCCTGCTTCGAGAGCATCGGGTAGAGCAGGCCTCCCAGCGCTATTATGGTCACGCCGGAGGCGCCGGTGAAGGCGGTGAAAAGAGCGGTGGTGAAAAGCGCCACTATGGCGAGTCCCCCGGGCAGCGTGCCGAAAAGAGCTTCCGCCAGCGCCAGCATGCGCTGGGGGGCGCGGCTTTCGGCCAGCATGTAGCCGGAGAAGGTGAATAGCGGGATGGCTATCAGCGCGGGCAGCGAAGCCAGGCGCAGCATGGCCACCACAACCGTGGAGGAGTCTATGCCGGAAACGGAGAACAGGTAGATGGAACCGGCGCCGATCAGCGTGAAGACGGGCGCGCCCAGGAAGGCGAGCAGCAGTATGGCCAGGGTTATTATTATTCCCATCAGGCTTGTCCCTCCGGCGCGTCCTTGGGCCGGAAAATACCGATAAGGGTATGAAAGCCTATAAGCGCTAAAGAGGCCGGGATTATCATTTCTGCCCAGCCGCCGGGTATGCCGAGGCTGTTGATATAGAAAGCTATGGAGCCGGCCGCGAATTCGTCGCGGATGAACTTCCAGGCGGCGTAGAAAAGCAGGGCGGAGGCGGCCGCGGTGAACACCGAAGCGAAGATCTCCAGCGGCCGGTGCATGGCTTTGGGTGAGAACTTAACAAAGGCTTCAAGGGCGAAGTGATTGGAGTAGCGGGCGGCCAGCGCTGAACCTGTGAGCCCGGCCCACAGCACCATATGCCGCAGCAGCGGGTCCAGCCAGACTATGCCGGAGTGCAGGAATATGCGCAGCAGCACCTGCATGAAGGACAATCCTACCATGGCGACTATCAGCGCCACCACTATAGTCTTTTCGGTTTTTACCAGGTAATCTTCGGCCTTAAGCAGGAATCGCATTCTTTTATTATCCTATATGCACGGCAGATACCGCAAGCTATGAAGATCCGCGGGGCGGCGGCCCGCGCCGTTTCCCGCGCGGGTGGCCGCGCAAGAGCCGTAAAACACCCTGCCGCGGGGTTGCGGATGACGGTTATTGCGGCTATAATAATAATTGACCCGGACCGCAACGGCTTTATATGGAAAACGAACCCCTGGATATCCTGCTTATCGAAGACATGGATTGGCGCACCGACCTGCATGAGCAGGGAGGCGCGAGCGGTGACGGTATTACTCTGGTGGAGATACTGGTCCATGCCGTGCAGTGGCTGACCTCGCAGCCAAGGCTTGCTCTGGCCTTGGTGTCGGCTCAGGCCAAAGCCGCAGGCCACAGCGCAGAGTACATCTACAGACCGATGTTCCCCTGGAAAAGGAACGCTTTCCGCAAACTGCTGGAGAGGAAGCCGAAGGTGGCCGGGATTACTACGATAATGATGTTCAGGCCCGCCTCCGTGGCGCGCCTGGTGGATGAGATCCGCAGGCTAAGCCCCGGAACGGCCATAGTGCTGGGCGGGCACGGCGCGGCGGATTACCCGGCGATACGCGCTCTCGGCGACCTATTCGTAACCGGGCACGGCGAGGGGGCTTTCGCTTCCCTTGCAACCGCGCTGAAGAACGGCGTTCCGCTGGATAAGGTCCCCGGAGTCTCGGTTTCTCCGGACGGGGTCCGGACCATGGCCGGCAGCCTGCGGTATGAAGACATCCCGCGCGTTCTTGCGCCGGACTGGTCGGCCTCGGCCACCGCCTGCCGCCGCTACCCTGTGGAGGCCTCCCGGGGCTGCAGGTTCAACTGTTCATACTGCTCCTTCCCCGGAAAAGGGGGGCAGGTATTCAGGGCGGTCGGGGATATTGTGGCGGAGATACGCTCGTCCATGGAAACCAGGGGCATCCGGCGTTTCGAGTTCATAGATTCTTCTCTTACTTCAGACGAAAAGTTCATCACGGAACTCTGCGCCGCGCTGCGCGCGGGGAAGCTCAATATCGAATGGAAATGTTTCGCCAGGCCCGACGCTTTCGAGCGGGTCCCGGAACTCGCCTCGGAAATGGCCGCCGCCGGCTGTTCGAAGGTCTTTATGGGTGTAGAAGCCATACACGACCATATACTTAAGGGCATGCGCCGCGGAATGGACCGTGCGGGCATAGAGAGAGCTTTGACGCGCGTTTTCGCGGCGGGAATAAAAGTGCATGGCAATTTTATAATAGGCTTCCCCGGAGAAACCGGGGAGACGGTGCGCGAAACCGCCGAATTCATCAAGCGCTGGCCTTTCACCAGCGTGTTTCTTTCCACTTTCGGCATGTCGCCGGAGATGCTGCAGCTGGCCGCCGCGGAACCGGAACACTACGCCCACCTGACAGGCGCTCCCACGAAAGGGTGGCGCCACGATACCATGGATTACCGGGAAGCCTACAGGCTTACTGTCTGGGCCACTAAATACATCAACGATTCAAAGTCCTCTAAGCTGGTGATATCCCCTATCACCAATGATCCGGACTATTTGCCTTCCTGATAAGGCCGCCTCTTAAAAGCCGCGCGCCTCGGTGCCTGGGAGATCCTGCGGTATGCCGATCACCTGCTTCCCGTATTTCTTTTTCAGATAGTAATAGCCTTTGAGTATGCGGACCAGGGTCCGGAGAGGAAAGGTGCGGCCGGTCTGCGAGCCGGAGTTGCGCCCCGCCACCTGGCCGCCCTTGCGCAGCCCGCCGTGAAAAACGAAAGCGTCGGGTATTATGGCCAGTGTCCAGCCGGCGCGCCTGGCCCTTATGCCGTAGTCCACCTCTTCCAGGTAGCCGAACCCGAATCCCTCGTCCAGCAGCCCTGTGTTCTCAAGAACCTCCCGGCGGAGAAGGGTGCAGAATCCCATAAGCCAGCTGGCGGGGACTGGCGGCAGGGCCCGGCCGGAAAGCTCCAGGCCGAAGTTGTCGAAGCGCGCAAGCTCCTCCGTGCCGAAAGAGAGCAGTTCCGAAGGGAAGGCGGCCGCGCACTGCATTACAGAGCCGAAAGCGCCGTTGCTTACCGGACCAACCATGCCGATGCCGGGGTCGCTGTCCATCGCGGCCTCCATTCTGGCCAGGGCGCCGGGGACTAGCCTAGTGTCGCTGTTGCACAGCAGCAGGCGTTTCCCTGAGGCCAGCGTCAGCCCCTTGTTCGCCGAGCGGAGATAGCCGAGGTTGGAGCTGTTCCTGTGATAGACCACGTCGGCCCAGCGCCCGGCTTCATCCGCAGCAGCGGCCGTCTGCGCCTGCAGCGGGGAGGCGTCGTCTATTATCACCAGCTCCACCTTCTTCCCGGCGTTCAGCCTTATGCCGGCGAGGAAGAGCCGCTCCAGCATTTCGGCAAGGTAGCCGTTCCTGCTGTAAACAGGCACTATTACGCTCAGCTCCGTTCTTGTTTCGTTGGTCATCCGGTTAAATCCCGCTTATATAATATCAAAATGCGTCCGGCAGGCGGCAGAGCCAACACGGAGGAGTTTTTTTGTATTATTACCGGAGACAGTCCAACTGTGCGTTAAAAATCGTAGGTTACGGAGGGTTGCGATGAAGATAAATCAAAAACTGGAAGACGCGATAAACAAACAGATCAACGCCGAACTTTATTCGGCTTACCTGTATCTCGGCATGTCGGCGCGCTGCACCGAGATGAACCTGAAGGGCATGGCCCACTGGCTTTACGTGCAGGCCCAGGAAGAGATGACCCACGCCATGAAGTTCTACCGCTTTGTGCTGGACCGCTCCGGGCATCCGGTGATGCCGGCCATCGAGGGCGTGAGCACCGACTGGAAGGCGCCGGTGGAAATGTTCGCCGCGGCCTACGAGCACGAGAAAAAAGTCACCGCCATGATAAACAATATAGTGGATATAGCTCTAGCCGAGCGCGACCATGCCACCGCCAGCATGCTCAACTGGTTCGTGGACGAGCAGGTGGAGGAAGAAGCCAACTCCTCCGAGATAACCGAGAAGCTCAAGCTCATCGGCGAATCCAAGGACGGCCTGTTCATGCTGGACAAAGAACTCTCCGTCCGCGTCTTCGTGGACAGCACCCTGCCAGCGGGCCCCGCCCAGCCGTAACCTGAAAGGGACGGGCCGCTTAAAATGAAGCGGCTCGCTCCTTTAGTTTTTTCGAAGGTGCCGCGATGAAATACTTGAAATTCGTAAAAAAAGCCACATTGACTTTCTTTCTTCTGGTCATCCTGTCGATACTGACCGGTTACTGGCTGCTGATCTGGCTCCCCGCCGGCGTCGTCCTCCTGTCCGCTCCGGCCTATTATCTCTACTGCCTCCTGAAGCTCAGGCTGCTTTCCTCCGCCGGGATAGACGAAACGGCTGATTTTATATTAGGCGGCGGAGCATTGCTTGTGGGGGCGCTGCAGCACCGCGCAGAGATACTGCCTTTTCTTAAGGAAAGTTTTCCCGAACCGCCGCGGACAATAGCGGAAATAGGGCGCGCGAGGGGCGGGACGCTGGCGCTGCTGTGCCGCGCCGCGGCGCCTGACGCGCTGATCATAAGCCTTGACCTGCCCGGTGTCAGTTACAGCGGCCCGCTGTCTTCCCTTAATAAAGGCGCGTGGCGCAGGCCCCTCCTTAACGCCATGCGCGGGCCGGGGCAGGAACTCCGTATGATAGACGGCGATTCGAAGGCGCCGGCTTCCGTCGAACTTTTCAGGGCTGCGCTGGGCGGCCGGAAGCTGGACCTGCTTTTTATAGATGGTGACCATCTCTTCGAAGGGGTAAAGTCCGACTTTGAGCTATATTTCGGATTCGTAAAGCCCGGCGGCGTTATCGCCTTCCACGATATACAGCCGGGAGCGGAGGAACTGGGGGTTGCCGTAAGCCGTTTCTGGCGGGAGTATCCTCTGCCCGGCATGCGCCGGGAATTTATAGCCGATGCTGCACAGGTCAGCTATGGTATAGGCGCGCTGCGCCTGCCGCTTTGAAACTGCCCCGCGCGCCTGGGTCTCCGGCTGATCCGGGTCTGGAGAAAATATGCCTGCCGATATTTAAATATCCAGAACCATAAAACTCAGGCACCGGCAGGGAAAAGCGGGGCGGGGGTCAGCGCCAGCTGATCGGTGTTTTAACGCAGACCCGGCAGATCCCGGAGTCGATGGCCGGTATCCGCCGTATTTCCTGGTCAAAGAAAGAGCCCATGAGATTCTTTTCCTCGTACACGCCGCAGCACCTGTACAATCGGCCGTCAAAATCTATAGCAACCTGGTAGCGCCTCAGCACGCACTGCGCCGGGCTCCCGAGCGTGTGCGCCAGTTCCTTTTCCTTCTCCATGTCTATGAACCCGCCGTAGAATTCCGTAAAACGCTCTTTTTCTTTCTGGAAGGCTACGTTCCCTTCGACGCTGGAGACATAGCAGCGGGTAAACTTGAACACTATGCCGTTCCCGCGGCAGAACTCCCCGGCAAGCACGGCGTCCGCCTTGTTGTATTTATAATCATGGAATTTCACGGTTATCTCCATGGCGCTGCGCAGGCGCTGTTTGGCCGCTGCCAGCGCGGCGAGATTTTCGATCACGGTTTTCACGTTCCCGCCCGCGTGGTTGCGTGAATATATCTCTTGGGACATCCCTGAAAGCGAGACCTCTATCCTGTCCAGGCCGGAGGCTGCGACCGCGGAAGGGTCCGTTAAGCAGGTCAGGTTGCTGAAGGCTATGAGCTTCGCGTCGGGGAGACGGGACTTGGCGTAGCGGACCATTTCGGGGAAGTCGGGGTTCAGCAGCGGTTCTCCCCAGTTCGCGAACCATAATTCCCTGACAGTTACTTTCTCGGCCTTGAACTTATCCACTATTTTCCTGAAAAGCTCCATGCCCATCATGCCGCGCCTGTCGTTCACCAGACCGTGCACTCCTCCCCTGGGGCACATGACGCATTTCAGGTTGCAATTGGAGATCTCCACGCAGACAAGGGCGCCTGCGGGGAAAAAGGGGTCCGAGCCGGAGGGCAGCGCGCGGTGAAGCGACCACGCGGTGTATAGGTCTTTGTACAGTGAAGATATTTTTCCCGCGGCTGAATTGAATATGGACATGTCTGGCAACAGGCCTGCGCGGCCTTATTTAAAGATTATCAGGAGCGCCCCGGCGGCTATCATGCAGGCGCCCAGCCACTGGTAAGCGCCCAGGCGCTCTCCCAGGAACAGCACGGAAAGGGCTATGGCGAAGACCAGGCTCAGCTTGTCTATCGGGGCCACCAGGGAGGCCGGCCCGGTCTGGAGGGCCCGGTAGTAACAGATCCACGACAGCCCCGTAGCCAGCCCCGATAATATAAGGAATATAATGCTGTGCCGGTTCAGCAGCAGCGGGTTCTTCCATTCGCCCCGCGCCGCCACCAGCGCGCCCAGGAAGCCGATGATCACAAAGGTCCTTATGAGCGTGGCCAGGTTGGAGGGGATGTCTTTCACCCCTATCTTTGCCAGCACCGCCGTCATCCCCGCGAAGAGGGCAGAGCCGACAGCATAAAGTTTCCAGTCCGTCATAGGGTCTCCTTGGTTATACCAGGTCTTCCTCTTCCACGGGCGGGAACCAGCGCTGGGCGGCGAAGGTGGGCAGCACCGCGCTGACTATCAGCACCCCGGTCAGTATCGAGTACTGCGCAGAGTCCAGCAGCCCGGCCTTCAGCCCGAACAGGGCGGCCATAAGGCCGAAGGTGAGGCCGGTGGACATCAACAGCGTGAAGTAGCGGCTGTTGGACGGGAAGAATTTGCGCGCCAGAAAATATACCCCGGCGAACTTGGCCAGCTGTTTTACCAGGAACAGTGCCGCGAAAAGGCCGGCCGCGGACCACAGCGCCGACAGCGAAACCTTCATCCCGGCCACTATAAAGAAGAAAGGCGTGATAAAAGCGTAGGCCACGGTCCGCAGGCGGCTCTTTACCGGAGCGGCGGTTTTGCCCGCCTTGAAGTGCGGGCTCATCACGAGGCCGAACAGGAAGGCCGGCAGCATGGCCTGGCTGGAACCCAGCTCCGCCAGATAGACGAAAGCGAGAAGTATGAAAAATATATATTTTATCTCGGGCTCTATCACCTTGCCGGCTATGGCCCTGTGGCTCATTACTCTCATTGAAAAGCGGCCGGCGAAGAGCAGGAAAATTCCGGAAACGGCCAGGAAGAAAAGCGTGTAGAGGTTCGGTTTCAGGAAGGCGAAGCTGAGTGCCAGCGCCGTCAGGGTATTGGTCAGGAAAGTGCAGGCCATCAGGAGCCCGCCTGTCTTCGTGCCGCCGAGCCCGGTCTCGGTCAGCACCGAGTAGACCACCGCCAGCGAGGTTTCCGAAAGGGCGATGCCCGTAATGACGGAGGCCGGCGCGCTCCAGCCGGCGATATAGCGGCAGAAGATAAAGCCGGCCGCGAGAGGGGTGAAGAACGAGAAAAAGCTGAGCAGCGCGGACCGCATGAAATTGTCTTTCAGGAGTTTAGCATCCACTTCCGCGCCGGCCAGGAAGGTCAGCAGTATGCCGCCGAAGCCGGCCAGATAGACCATCCAGTCGGCGGCCCGCAGGCCCAGCGCCCCGGCACCCAGCCCCAGCAGCATTTCGAAGATAGCCACCGAAAGCCCTAATTTCAGGCTCAGTACGCTGGCCGCGAAAATGAGCAGTCCCGCTATCAAAGGTATTTTGTCAGGTTCCATATAAAATAATCCCTACCAGCCGGGCTTAACTGCAGGAACGTGTTTATTGAAGGGTTTATCGGGGGGAGCGGCCGGGCGTATGCCCTGAACACCCGTAGTGGAAAGGGGGCCCCGCGATAAATTCCCAAGGCGGGGGGAAACTGATGCAAGCGTGGACTGGGCTTCCCGCTTTTGCCGCGGACACTGAAGAGTTTCCTCTGTCCGGGTAGGCAGGGCATACCCCCGGCCGCCGCCGACTTGGCATCTCACGGTCCCAAAGATTATCAGTTCTTCTTACCCGCGCGGAAGGCTTTCAGGGCGTCTTCCACCTTGTCCAGCAGTTCCTTCGAATAAAGCTTGCCCACCAGCGAGACCCTGGCCTCCTCGCCCGCCTTTTCCAGCTCTGTCACTACCGCCGGGCTCGCCGGTTCGGTGAACACCAGCTTTTTGCTCTTAAGGATGCCCACGGACTGCTCGTTCTCCTTGCGGCTTTGCAGGGTAAGCTCCCTGAAATATTTTTCGCCCAGGTCCAGCATCACTTTCTGGTCCTCTTTGGAGAGCGAGTCGAAAGTCTTCTTCGAAATAAGCACCGCGCCGGAGGCGTTGGTCAGCGGCAGCGCGAAAACGTACTTCATCCGCGCGAACCACTGCAGCGCTATCACCGAGAGCGGGGAGCCGTAGACGCCGTTTATCATGCCCGTCTGCAGCGAGGTCATCACGTCGGTTATCGAGAGCGGTATCGGCTTTATCTTCAGCGCGGCGAAGGCGGCTTCCGCTATCGGGTCGCCTTCCCAGATCCACATCTTAACGTTCTTCAGGTCCTCCGGCTTGGTCACCGGTACGGTAGAGAAGATGTTGACGTTCCCGACCTCGGCCCAGCCCAGCAGCACGTAGCCGCGGCTCTCGAAGATCCTGCGGAAATCGCCGTCCAGGGTTTTGTAGACGTGGTCTATCTCTTTGGCGTTCTTGAACAGGAACGGGGTGTCCAGCAGGCGGGCTTCCGGCGCTATTTCGCCTATGCCCACGCCGGTAAAGCCGCCGGCCTGCAGCTGGCCCAGGCGTATCTTGCGCACCACGTCCTTCTCGTCACCGGAAACCCCGCCGGGGTAGATCTTGAACTTGACGCGGCCGCCGGTCTTCGCGGAGGTCTCTTCGGTAAACTGCCGCATGGCCTTCATCCAGGTGGAACCGTCCGGCGCCAGCGTGGCGAATTTAACCATCGTCTGCGCCTTCAGCGGGAGCGGCAGCGCCAGCAGAGCTGCGGCTATCAGGCTAAAACGGTTCTTAGAAAAGTTCATCTTTTTTCTCCAGTAACTTCTTCGCTTTCAGCCTGGCCACTTCGTCCGCCAGGCGGGTTTCCCCGTCCCTGGGTTCCGCCGCCAGCACGGCGTTGAGCTGGCTTTCGAAAAGTTCCGGGTCCTGCGCGGCCACCGCAGCCATCCTGGCGTACATGTAGCGGTTCAGCAGGAAGTTCCCGCCGGCGCCTTTCAGGGCCAGCTCGAAATGCGCTTTGGCCTTCTCCGGGTCCCCGCCCAGCATCCGCGGCCTTATGGAATAGTAAGCCCCCAGTATACTCTGCGCGCCGTTGTAGTAGTAGCCGGGGTCGAGCTCAAGTATTTTTAAAGCCGCGGGTTCCAGCGCCGGTATTTCCGCTATGGCTTCCGGCTTGTCCCGGTTTATGTTCATGTAGGAAGCCTTGCAGAAGGTATGCCAGAACAGCGCGGGCACGTTATTTTTTACCGCGGTTTCTACGGTGGCTCCGTCCAGGGACCGGGCGGCGAAATCCTGGCCTTTGAGATAAAAAACGGAGGCGCGCTCCGGGCTTTCATCTTCAAGGAACATGAAAGCATAGCCGCAGAACCCCTGTGCCGCGTTGACCAGCATGACCTTGTTGCCCGGATCGCTGGCCAGCAGTATTTCGATCAGCTGCAGGTTGGCGGGCAGAGCTTCCTTCACGTACTGCGGGTCGGATTGGCTGAAAACGGTGGGCAGGCCGCGGTCTATCACTCCGGAGGTGACATGGGTGGCGACGCGGTTGAGCGAGCAGCCGGACAGCGCGCACAGCGCCGGAAGGCAAAGAGCGTAAACGGTAAGTTTATTGCTCATCCGCGTTTCTCCTTTACCAGCGCCGCGAAGGAGGCCGCCAGGTCCGCGTGCTTTTTAATAAAATCCTCCGCCGTGGTGGGGAACCGGTAGGTCCAGTTGTGGTCGCCCAGCGTGCCGGGGGTGTTCACCCGGTCCTTGGAGCCGAAGATATCCTGTATGGGCAGGATGATTATCCGCGAGCCGGCGCCCAGCAGGGAGGCCAGTATCCTTTCCCTCGCTTTCGAATATACGGGCGGGCGCGACTCGTCTCCGGAGACCAGCTTCCAGAAAAGTTTTTTCTCCGCCGTATCTACCGTGTCCCACCAGTCGGCCAGAGGCTCGTTGTCGTGCGTGGAGGAGGTAGCCAGGGAGACGGGCGGATAGTTCGCCGGGGAGAGGTAGCCGCCGTCCCTGCCTTTTTCCCAGCGCATGACCTTGTATCCCGGCACCTTAAGCTCGGTCAGCACTTCGGTCACGTAGGGGGGGATAAGTCCCAGGTCTTCCGCCACCGGCAGCATGCGGCTGGCGGAGGCGACGGCCTCCAGAAAACGTTTTCCGCGCTCGCGCTGGCCCTTTTCGTCCTTTATGTCGAAGTCGGGTTTCAGGGCTATGTCGCGCGGTATTACCCAGGTGCGGAAGAAGCCCACCATGTGGTCTATGCGGAACATGTCATAAAATTCGGAGGCCTTCTTTACCTTGGAGCGCCACCAGTCGAAATTATTCCCTTCCACCACGCTCCAGTTGTAGGCCGGCAGGCCCCAGCGCTGTCCGGTATCGCTGAAGGCGTCCGGCGGCGCGCCTATCTCGCGGTTTATGTCGAACTCGGCCTGGCGGGCCCACACGTCGGAACTCTCCTGGTTCACCATGAAAGGCAGGTCCCCCAGCAGTTTAATGCCCAGCCGGGCCGCGTGCTCCCTTGCCTGCGCCCATTGGCGGTGTATGCACCACTGCATATATTTGAAAAAGAGTATCTGGTTCTCTTCGCGCTCGCGTAGTTCCTTAATAGCGTCGGCGTTGCGGTCCCTCAGCGGGCCTTCCCAGTGCGTCCAGGAGGTCCAGTTATGCGTGTCCTTCAAGCGGCGGAAAACGGCGTAGTCTTCAAGCCAGCCGGAGTTCGCCTGGCAGAAGGCCCGGAATTCACCGGCGAGGGCGGAATCTTTCAGTACGTGGCTCTGGTGAAAATGGGCGTAGGACTTCCAGAGCGTGGTGAACTTTAGGTGCCGCACCTCGTTGTACATCACGGTCCTGGCCCTGCGCAGCTGGCGCAGCCCGGCCTGGAAGCGGCGGGAGTTTATCTCTTCCACCAGCTCCAGGTTGTCTTTCAGTTCCGGCAGTTCGTCCACGGCTATATAGATGGGGTCAAGCGCGAAGGCGGAGAGGGCGGTGTAGGGGCAGGAGACGCCGGGGGGCATTTCATTTATGGGGAGCACCTGCAGCAGGTCGAGGTTCATGGCCTTCATTACGTCGAACCAGAGGGTCATGGCGCGGGTGTCGCCTATGCCCCAGTCCTTTTTTGAGCGCATGGAGAAAAGCGGGAAGAGAGTTCCTGTAAGGTTCTTTTCTAAAAGTGGGTGCATAATAAGGTTGCCGCAATTCTGCGCATATTTTCCGTCGGGATGCCTTCGGGGCTGTTCGGGATATTGCCCCGCCCGCCCGGACTGCAGGGAACCGTTGCGCGGTTCCCCTCCAGCCTGATGGCTGGAGCCTCCCCTCCCCAACGGGCGTTCGGGGTAATACCCCGGCCGGCCCCTACGGAATAGCAAAACTTTGCCTTCAAAAGAACATTTACCTTGCCGCTATGGCTTCTATCTCTACCAGGGCCGCCTTGGGCAGGGCTTTTACTTCTATTGTGGCCCGCGCGGGGGGGTCCTTAATAAAAAATTTGCCGTAAGTCTCGTTCATCTGGGCGAACTGGCCGAGGTCGGCCATGAAGACGGTGGTCTTTACTATGTTCTCCAGCGCCAGGCCCTCGGCTTTAAGTATGGCTTCCAGATTCTTTATGACGGCCTCGGTCTGGGCTTTTATTTCGGCCGGGGCCATGGTGCCCGTGGCCGGATCTATAGGGAGCTGTCCGGAAATGAAGATGAGGCCGCCGGCTTCCACGGCCTGCGAGTAGGGGCCGATGGCGGCGGGGGCGTTCTTTGTGGAAACTATTTTTTTCACGGTCAGTTCCTTTTTGAAGTGCGGATGAAATTTTCTATGGAGCGGTCGTAAGTGCGCTCCGCCGCCGGGGTGAAGAAACAGCCGGGCAGTTCGCCGAGCTCCCTGTGGTACGCCGCGCAGTCGCAGCAGGCGCCTTTACGCGGGCGGGGTTCATAGGTGCAGGCGCAATTCTGAGAGTTGGTCCCTTTTTTACATTCCATATGACTTTCGCGACTATAATATATTACCAAAATTAGCGGCCGCGAACAGGCATTTGCCGGGCGGCGTGCCCTGCCCCGCACAAGCCTGCTGGCCTATTCTCTTTGTGTTTGCCGCTGACCGGATATTTTTTTGCGGCGGGGGGACTGGCAGATACCGGAAAAACCATATATACTATCTGGTGAAAGCGCTTGCGGTCCTCGTGCGCTGAGCGGATTTTCCGGGCCTCCGGCATATTTTGCCTGTTCAGAGAGGCGCCCGGCTATTTTCGGGGTGCGGATTATGGAAAATAAAAAACCTTTTTTGATCCTTGTGTTTGCCCTGGTGCTTTTTGTCTCGGGCGGGTTCCTGCTCCTTGTTCATGTCGGCATGGAGGGAAGAACATCCCGGGAGATGCATTACGATTTTAACTTTCACGGAGCGGCGCTGGCGGCTTCCACCTATTTTAAGGATTTTGAACGCGGAGGGGCGGCGGTAAAAAAGAGGGCCGGCAGCATTCTGTATGGTTTTCTCGGCGGCGGCGGAGAAACGGCCCCCGCCGCTCCCGACTCCAGGACCGCGCAGCGCGAAGTAGGACAGAACGCGGGGGCGGAGCAGGGCGCGGAAGGTGATGCGTTCGAACAGTATTATAAGAAGCATTACTCCAAGGATTACGGGAACGGCGACTCGCCTGATTCAGCCTCCGGTCCCGCGCCCGCCTCGTGGGCGGATGTGGAAGGGGGCGGCTCGTCCACGGGCGGCGGCGAAGGGCCCGGGAACGGGGCCGCGCCGCAGGGCAGGTCAGGGAAAAACGCTAAAAAAGGCGAGGAGGCAGCTGCTGCTTCTCCGGGCGCGGAGCCCGCTTCGGGGCCGCACCCCGGTTTCGGAGGGCCGGCCTCCGGCGGAGGCGTCCCGGCCGCGCACAGAATGTACGCTTCACTCCCGGCAAAGAACGCCCAGGCGAATTCCGGCCAGAATTACGGGGCCCAGCCCGGGTATGGCGGCGGTGCTTTCGCGTCCGGAGACAAAAACGGGAAATTGTCCGGCATGCCCGGCGGCGGCGACGGCGGCGCGCTTAATGGCGCTTCTGAAAAGATGAAGACCGGCGGGCAAAGCGATTTTAACGCCAAGGCGGGCGGAGGAGCCTCGGCCGCGGCGGCGGGCGCGGGCGGGAAGGCCGCCCTGGCGGCTTCCGGGCCGCAGCAGGCTTCCACGGATGGCAAGGGCGCGGATAAGGCCGGCGATAAAACGGCGGATAAGGCCGCGAAAACGGATGCCGGTTCCGGGGCCGCCGCGTCCGACGATTCTCCTGCCGGTGTTTCATCGTACGATCCCTCGTCCGGAGCCCAGAATGTTTTGAAGGCCGTAGAGTCGGAAAAACTTAACGGGAAGGATGTCAATTTCGTTTCAGCTGACGACTCCGCGGCCGTGCCGGAAGAAAGCCTGCTTAAAGCCGGTGCCAGCTCAGGCGATAACGCGGAAAAAGACCTTTCCGCGGCGGACACTTCCCCGGATCCGGAAACGTTCTCCAGTCTTTCCGAAGCGCGCAAGACGGAACTAAAAAAAGAGGTGCATACCTTTCTGGCAAAGGTCGAAAACAAGTATGGAAAAATGCAGCCGAGCGGTATTCTTTATACTTCCTGCAAGAGCGGCCCCGAGGTTTGCAGCGCGCATGCGCTGACCGAAGGTTATCTGACCATGACTACCGTTAAGGGGGCTACGCTGGTCACGGCGCTTAAGTACGTGAAAGGAAAGTGGCGGATGTACACTGTGGATTTTAAAAGCCCGGCTTCCGGAAGCGTCAAGCCGCCGGCAGTAAATACCGGCGGGGAAGTTGCGAACGACGAAGAACCGTAAGCTGACCGGCACCTGTTCCCATCAGCGGAATGCGAGTGCGGGCGTAAAAACGCCCTTTATCCCGCCCGATTCTGTCAAGAGCCTTACTTAACAAACACCCGGCGGATCCGGAGCCCGTCCGGCAGCTCTTGCCCCGCTTCGCATAATTATCAATAATTTTAACAATGCGCGATACAATACATTTTTCCGGCATCGGCGGGGTCGGCATGAGCGCTCTGGCCCAGGTGGCCGCCATGGAGGGGCGTTCCGTGAGCGGCTCCGACAGGGATTTCGACCGCGGGCGCAACTTGACGGTTAAGGCCGCGCTTGCGGCCCTCGGCATAAAGATCTTCCCTCAGGACGGCTCCGGCATAAACGACAGGACCTCCGAGCTGGCTCTTTCCACCGCTATAGAGGATTCCAACCCGGAAGTGGTAGGGGCGAAAGAGGCGGGGCTGAAAATAACCCACCGCTCCGAGCTGCTTTCTGCTCAGGTCAACAAGTCCGACACTATAGCCGTGGCCGGCACCAGCGGCAAATCCACCGCGGCCGCTATGCTTTTCGCCGTGCTCGAGGCCGGCGGGCTGGGCCCTTCCATAATAACCGGCGGGGCGCTTGGCGCGCTTAAGGACCGGGGACTTATAGGCAACGCTTTCCGGGGTAAAGGCCGCGTGCTGGTGGTGGAAGCCGACGAGTCGGACGGCACCATCGTGCTCTATAAGCCCAAGACCGGCCTGCTGCTGAACATCAGCAAAGATCACAAGGACCTGGAAGACCTCAATAAAATCTTCAAAGAATTCGCCGGCAACTGCGGCCGCGTAATAGTCAACGCCGACGACCCCGCGGCCTCGGGCCTGCTGCCGGACGCGGAGCGTTTCGGTTTCGACGCCGGCGGCTGGAAGGTGACGGATATAAAGGCAGGGCCTTTCTCTTCCGCTTTCAAAATAAACGGAGTGGCGTTCACCCTGCCCGCGCCCGGGCTTTACAATATCGAGAACGCTCTGGCGGCCTGCGCCGCCGCGGCCGCTTACGGGGTGGGGTTGGAAGCCTGCGCCGCGGGGCTTAAGGATTTCCGCGGCGTGGAGCGGCGTTTTGTGCTTATAGGCGAGAAGAACGGTGTAACGGTCATAGACGACTACGCGCATAACCCAGCCAAGATCTCCGCCCTGCTGAAGGCCCTGCACCAGGCGCCCGGGCGGCGCGTGCTGGCGGTCTACCAGCCGCACGGCTTCACGCCCACGCGGCATCTGAAGGCCGAGCTGATAGAAAGTTTCGCATCGGGGCTTAATCCGGGCGATATGCTGCTGATGCCTGAGATCTATTACGCTGGCGGCACGGTGACCAAGAATATCTCTTCAAAGGACATCTCCGACGCGGTGGCGCTTAAGGGGCACCGTACGGCTTTTTTTGAGAACCGCGCGGATATCCCGGCGGCGGTCTCAAAGCTGGCCCGGGCCGGAGACATAGTGGCCGTGTTGGGCGCGCGCGACGCCACGCTGGCGGCCTTTGCAGGGCAGATACTAGAGGCTCTTTAAGCCGCGGTTGCAAGATATATTTTTCAAGGAGAACATATGAAACCTGTCAAGATCACCGAAGGCGTCTATTCGCTGCGCGTCAACCATTTCAACAGGCACCAGTTTGATTCCCTGATCCCGCTGCCGGAGGGGACCAGCTACAACGCCTACCTGGTGAAAGGCGCCGAAAAGACCGCGCTCCTGGATAGCGCCGACCCCGAGAAAGCCGAAGTCCTTTTCAGCTATCTTAAGGAAGAGAAGAAAATAGACTACATCGTGTCCCACCACGCGGAACAGGACCATTCCGGCTCCATCCCGCAGGTTTTGGCCCGCTACCCGCAAGCCAAGGTAGTGACCAATCCTAAGTGTAAAGAATTCCTGATGACCCACCTGCACCTCCCGGCCGACAAGTTCATAGAGGTGAAGGACGGTGAGACGCTGTCTCTCGGGGGGAAGACGCTTGAATTCCTGTATATGCCCTGGGTGCACTGGCCCGAGACCATGGTGACCTACCTGCGCGAGGAGAAATGCCTTTTCTCCTGTGACTTCTTCGGCTCGCACCTGGCCACCGGCGAGCTGTTCTCCGAGGCGCACCAGGTGTACGTGCCGATGAAGCGCTACTACGCGGAGATCATGATGCCGTTCCGCTCGAATATAAAGAACCACCTGGAGAAACTGGCGAAATACGATATTTCCTTCATAGCGCCCAGCCACGGCCCGGTGCACAACGACGCCAAATTCATAATGGATATATATAAGGATTGGGCGGTGAGCGAGCCGCATAACAAGGTGCTGGTGGCCTATATTTCCATGCACGGCAGCACCTATCTCCTGGTGAACCGCCTTATCAGCCGCCTGCAGGAAGCCGGGGTCTGCGTGGAGAAGATAAACCTTGACCAGTTCGACGAGGGCCGCGTGGCCATGGCGCTGGTGGACGCCGCCACCGTGGTGATAGGCACGCCCACGGTGCTTACCGGCCCGCATCCCAAGGCCGTTTACGCCGCGCACCTGGCGAACCTGTTGCGCCCCAAGACTAAATTCGTTTCCGTAGTGGGCTCTTTCGGTTGGGGCGGGCGCGCGGTGGAAACCATCGCCGGCCTTATCCCCAATCTCAAGGCGGAGGTCCTGAAGCCGGTGATGGTAAAAGGCCTCCCCACCGAGGCCGACCTTAAGCAGGTGGACGAACTGGCGGCGCTTATAGTTGAGAAACATAAGGGCTTCCGCTCTGGGTCTTGAAATTTCAGGTTTCGTCTGCTACACTCTAGAATAAGAAACCTGCTTTTTCAGTTTCCCTGTTATGGGGAAGGGTGAAAAATGGGCCTATGGTTTTATTTGTGCCGGGGGGGGGAGTTTATGGCCGACAATTCCAACAACAGAAAAAAGACGCTTATAGTAAGCGTGCTGCTTTTCCTTCTGGCCGGCGGCGGCATCTTCCTTTTTTTCGTGATCCAGGGTTCCAATGATATTACGGGTTCCCAGAAGGGGAATTTCTACTATGGCGGCGCGCGCGAAAGTGTTTCGTCCTTCTTTAAATATATAGGCATAGCTTCCGATGACGAAGATGCCGTCACCAAAAAATATGTGACGGCCATGGCAAAGGCGAGAGGTGTAGCGGATGGCACGGCTGCCGTTGCCGCGGATGTTTCGGACTGGATGGCTCCATCCGGCGGCGGCGCGAAATCCGCATCCGCTTCGGCGCCGGCAAGGGGGGCTACCTCCGTCCCTAAAATGGGCGGCGGCGGCGCTTCCGGGGTGGGCGGAACTGGCGCGGGAGGGTCCAAATCCTCGGGCGGGGCTTCCCGTTTCGGTGAAGGCTCCGACAAAAGCAACACAAAGATCACGGGCAATGCCGCGTCGGGGGCGGGCGGGCCCGCCGGCAAGGGGTCGTTCATGGCGCTGTCCCACACGCGGGCCATGCTGGGCGACGGCCTGAACAGCGGTTCCGCCATGACGGCCAAGGGCAAATGGGATTCAAGTTTCGGGGTCGGGAATTCCGCAAGAGGCTCCGAACTGGCATACGGGAAGAGCGGCCTTGTTGGCCTGGACAAGATAAAGAAAGGAGAGGTGGATAACCTCAAGACTACGGATATTAAATCGCTTAAAACTCCCGAGCCGGGGGCTTTCAAAGAGGATAAGGCCGCGGAAAAAAAAGACGTGGGTCTTCAAAAAGCCAAAGATACTACTGAAGCCGACGCGAAAAAAGCCCTGGCTGAATCGCTTGCGAAGTCGGCGGCCACCCCCACTTCAGGGACGGCCGGCGACGATTCACGCGCTGGGGGGGAGAAGCCGCCAGCCGAGGTATTGAAAGACGCCAAAAGCGCGTCCTGCACTTCTCCCTGCGCCCTGCCCGGCACCACGATGCAAATGCAGGATAAGACGGTAAGTTTAAGCAAGTACGAAGGCGGCTACAAAGCCCAATATGACGGAGTGCTGACGGATTCTACGTCCGGAAAGACCTGCACTTACCAGCAGGTAGTGGTGATGCCTTCTAACGGGGGGCAGAAGTCCGTGGAGAGCACGGCGCTGAGCCCGAGTTGCTTTTAAGCCCTTGACAAGTCAAGTTTTGTGTGCTATAACATCATTGAAAAATCAACTTTGACCTGAACGTCCCGGGGACTGTGTCAGGAAAAGTTTAGGCTTGTTTATGCGGGGAAAGAATGCGGGGATGAATAGGCGGGGTTATGATGAAATTCCAGAATAAAAAATCAAAATCTACGCAGTATGTCATCGGCGGCTCTGTGGCCGTGATCATACTCGCCCTTTGGATATCTATCCCGCTTATGAGCGGGTCTTCCATGGACGGGTCGGTCTCGGCCGGCAACCCATTCAAGTCAAAGGTGGCGGATCTCTCGGCGCTTAGCGATATCCCCTCCGAGAACGGAGCTCCTGGCTCGCCGCTGAGCGGGGAGATGATAAACAACCCGGCTACCTCGGGCGAGGATATAGCTTCTTCTCTTTTCCGGTCCGGCCCCGGCGATGAAGAATCGGCCAAGGCCTCAGCTTCCTCCTCAGCGGACGCCGGTGGGGCCGCCGCCCCGGCGCCCTCCTCCTCGGCCGGCGCTCCGGCCCATTCGGGCGGGCCGGCAGGCAAGCTTAGCGCCGCTCCGTCCATTACGGGCGGCAATTCCAATTCAATGACAGCCGGAGGCATGCACAGCAAGTTCTTCGGTTCCGGCAATCAGAAATCAGAGTTCGCGCCGACTACTGGTCCCGACCTGAAGAAGATGGGGGCTGGCGATAAAAAAAGCATGCTTATCGCCATGCTGGGCAACAGTTCCGACAAGAGCCAGCTGGCCGCCAAAACCGGCAACATGGACTCCGCCAAGGGCGGCGCCGCTTCGGCTTTCGGCGCTTCGGCCAAAGGCGATACTTCCAATTACGATAACGGACTGGAGGATAAGGCCATGCAGTCGGGGCTTCAACTGGGGCAGACGGCCCAGGACCTGAAGAAGAACGACCCCAGCCTCAGCAAGACCAAGGTCACCCCTCCGTCCGCGCCTTCAAATGCCACTGATGAAAGCGCGGAGATGAAAAAAGAAATAATGAAGATGATCATACAGATGGTTCTTCAGTCGGCGCTGGGCCTTGTTTTCGGAATTCCCGGGAAAGCATAAGCTGCGGTTCATTTTGGAGGAGTATTATGAACAACTATAATGAAAAAGAAGAAAAAAAAGGCGGGGCGCTCCCCTGGCTTTCCAATATTTTCAGGGGCGGCTCGTCCTCAATGGGCGGGGCCTCCTCGGGGTTCGGCTCCTCCGGCGGTCTGGCCGGGCTCTTCGCTACCAAGGCCGGTATAGTCGGCATGGTGCTCGGCGGCGCTACCATAGCCGCAGGCGTGGGCGTGCTCTATAATTTCATAGGCCCCTCCTCCAAACCGGTCTACTCGCCGGAACTCTTCCAGAGCAGTTACTATGAGGAAGAATCTTCCAAGGCCGGGCTTGAGCGCTCCAAATCCCACGACGCCTCGGCGGCGGCTTCCTCTACTCTTGATATGTTCAAGGAGCAGGCCAGGAAAGACGGCCTGGGCCTGGCTTCAGAAGCCGGAGATTCGGATAAAGCCAACGCCTCGGCCGAGAATCCGGCCGCGGCTGACGGCGCGGCAGCGGCTTCCGCGGACGCTCCCGCAGCGGGCGGCGCTCCCGCAGCGGGCGGCGCTCCCGGAGCGGGCGGAGTACCTAAAATGCAGGCCTCCTCAGGCTTCGGAGGCAAGGGCGGCGGCGGCGGCAGCGGCACCTCTGTTCCCAGGATGCAGGGCGGCGGCGGGCTTTCGGGCGGCATAGGGGCTAAATTCGACTCCGTATATCGTCCGCCGGTGCAGGCGAATGGCGGCAAGGTTTCGGGTATGTCCGCTTCGGCCGCCAGGGTCAGCAATTCCCCGAAATATGCGGTTCCCAATTTCAACAAGAAAGGCGCCTACGGCCAGGCCAAGTATGCCGGCAAGCTGGGCGGTAAAGCCGCCTACTCGGCCGACGGGTCCGGTGCGCGTTCAGCGGCTACCAACGCCTTTTCCGGCGAAACGACAGGCTCCGGGGATGCCGGCAGCGCAGCTACCGGCGCGGGTCTAGGCGGCGCCGGGGTTTCCGGCGGCCAGAACCTGAAAGCCAGCGATCCAAGCCTGAACAGCAACAACTCTACCGTGCCGGCCGTTCCCGACCCCACCAAGTCCAACCCATGGCAGAAGTACGAAGACATGGCCATGAAGAACCTGATGTATGGCGCGATAGCTCTGATAATAGCCAAAATACTCGGCAAGATAGCTCAGAAAGTAGCCTGGCTGTACTATGCCGCTGTGGCTGCAGTAGCCGCCACCATCTTCTTCGCTATGAAGGTCATCTTTGCCGGCTACAAGATGTATTCTACCTACGGACAGAAGATGATGGGCGGCATATATATACTAACCGGCGTAATGCTGATCATGCAGGCGTGGAACTCCCTTTGCGGTATGGCCGACGACGCCACTACCGCCGGCGGCGGTACGCAGCTCGGAACCGGTTGCAGTTGGCTTAGCGGTCTGCAGGGTATGGGCATTCCCATGGGGGGACTGTAATTTATCGGTAAGTTTTCTGGAGGCGTTATGAACGACAATCTGCCGGAAATTAATTTTAAGGAAAAGAAAGAAAAGAAGAAGGGCGCGCTGGGCTGGCTGCGTAACCGCCTGGGCTTGGGCTCGCGCGGCGCCATGGGCGAGGCGGGTATAAACCCCGCTGCCATGAATGTCGGCCGCGCCCTGGGTTCCGGCGGGTTCGGCTCTTCTGCCGGCCTGGCGGGTCTGCTGGCCGGAAAAGCCGGCTTGCTGGCTACCATAGCCATGATAGCCGTAGCCGGCGGGATCTATCTGGCCCACAACTCTCCCGACGTAACCAGTAATTCCGGGGCTTTCAGTTCAAACAAGAGCCAGGATAATTATGTGCCGGCGATATTGAGGAGCCAGTCCGCCAACCAGGGCTCTTCGCTGGACATGTTCAAGGACACCAATAAAGGCGCAGGTCTGGCTATGGAGGGGGACGGAGCAAAGGCCGCGGCCGACAAAGCCGCCGCCGACAAAGCCGCTGCCGACGCTAAAGCGGCCGCCGGTGACGAAGCTAAGCCCCAGGATCAGGCTGCCCCCGGCAATGACATGGCCCAGGGCATGATGTCGAAACTGCAGGGCGGGAACATGGCTTCCATGACCAGTTCTCTGGGCGGGGGTTCCAGCAAGTTCTCCAATATGGGCGGCTTTGGCAATAAGTTCGGCCAGGGGGCCACGGGGGCTAAAGCCGGTTTCGGTTCCGGTATAGGCTCCGGCTTCTCCGCCATGCCCAAGTTCGACCAGCGCAAGGGCAAAATGCTGGCCATGAAGGGCTCGGCGCGGCCTGTTTTCTCCGGGAGCAAAGCCGGTAAGCGGGGCGCTTTCGGCACCGGGGCATTCAGCCAGGCGAAAGGCCTGAAGGCTACGCAGAAAGCCTACACCGGGACAAGCGCCGACTCGGCGCGTTCTACCCAGGATAAAGCCTGGGAAGGCAGCACGCCCGATGGTGCGACCGGCGGCAGCGGAGCCGGCCTCAGCGACGGCGGCGCGGGGGTGGTTACCTCTCCTTCCCTTGACAACACAGGCAGCAGCGGCGGCGGCGGAGATACCGGCACTTCCAGCGAGCCTACCGTTGCCGAAGCTCCGGCTCCTACTAACGTCAGCCCGTGGAAGAGCCTGACCATGATGGCCATGATGCTTATCCTCATGTCGGCCGTTCTTTCCGGGATAGGCGCGAAGCTTATCACCATGGGCGACGCGATGATAAAAGAAGGCACCGCGATGGAGGCTGTTTTCTATACCGCGCCGGCCGGTGCGGCTATGGTCGCTTCGGGTACCGCCTTGCGGGGTATGGGCATGGCTTTGTGTGGAGTGGCTATTGCCCTTGGCGCGGCAGCCGTCATAATGGGCATAATGATAATGACCTCGTTCGGGCAGAAGATGCTGGGCACTATTTATACAATAGGCGGTGGAGTCGCCATAGGCGCCGCGGCGATGGCCATGACAGGCACGTCAATAGGCCCCATAACCCCTATGGTCATGTCCGCGGCCGCCGGCGTTATCGCCCTTATAGGCAGCATGTTGGGCGGGAAGTAAGTTTTTTCGACGGGTTCTTGGTCCGCCGCCGGGTTTTATCTCCGGCGGTTTCGGGCGTGGAAGCGGGTTCTTTTGGTGTATTAGATAAGTAGCGCCGGTTAAAAGTTTGTCCAAAGGCGCGTTCAGTGCCATTGGAGGATATATGGGCAGCAAGTTCGTAGAAAAACATAAACGTAAGTCGGTGTTAGCCGCCCTGCTTTTCATATTTCAGGGGAGGGCTAAATTCGTCAGCATAATGCTGATCGTAGTAATACTTTCCGCCCCTTTCTTGCTCTCCGGCGAAACGCTTAACAGCCTGATAGAACTGCCCGGAGTGTCGGCTTTCCTGCGGTCCGTGGGCCTTGGCAGCGTGGTGTCGTCCATAAACCCCAAATACTCCAACGACCTGCTCCGTGCCGCCCTGGACAAGGCGGCGTCTGACAGCGCGCAGGACTCCTTCTGGGCCAGGTTCCTGAAAAGCATAAACGCCACCCTGCCCCCGGCGGGCGGGGCTTCCTCTATGGCCATGATACGCGGCGGCGGGAACGATCTGTTCGGTCTGCCGGAAGTCAAGGATAAGGGCGGCAAGGCCGGCCCCGGGCAGGTAAAGGGGTCCGTTAACGACGAAGAGCGCGCGCGGGGGGAAACCGGAGACGACGTGAATCTTGAAGGTATGCTGGGCAAAGTCTCGGGCGGCAGCGGGGGATACGGCGACAGTATGGGCCAGAACCTTGCGGGGAATTTCGCCGACGGCGGGGCCATGTCAGGTTCAGGGCCTTATATGGACCGCACCACGCTTGGCGGCCCCGGCAGCGCGTCTGCCGGGCGCGGCGCAGGCATGTACAACCAGGTATTGGCGCAGTCCGGCAGCAAAGTCCCCGTCCCCGGCACTCCGCAGAAGATCAATACCAAGAGGATGGGGCGTGTTTCCGGCTTTGCCTGGAAGAATGTCGGTTATAAGACCAGCAACGCCAAGGTGGATATAAAATTAAGCTCCAAAAAGCCCATGTTCCAGCTGGCCCAGACCTTTGCCATGACCGGCTCGGCCTTCAAGGCCAAAGACTCGGCGCTGGAATACCAGGCGGCCTATACCGGCACCACCTACGACGGCAATGATTCGAATGTGGACGTTATACAGACCGACGCGGTAGCGCCGGTGGTGCCGGACACTGCCTTTACCGGGGACCTCATAGACGGTACTTTGGAACTGCAGAATGAGGCCAAGAAATGTTCCGACGCGCAGGGAACCTACGGCGCACAGATGTCGATGGACGGAAAGATGATGGACGAGACCGCCAAAACTCTGGGTAACCCGCCCATGTGCTGCAGCGGCGGCGTGGGCGCGTGGAACTCAAAAGTAGCCAGGATAGAGGCCTACTGTAATGACTATAACGCTAACGAGGCCCAATTAGCGGCCGCCTGCCAGAATAGAAGCAGTCCCATGCAGTGCAACTACGGCAGCAAGATGCATATAAACCCCTGCTCCAAACTCTTATGCTTTCTGTTAATCATCGCGATAATCTTCCTGGGTTTCCTTTTAGGCGGCCTGCTCGGCGCCCTTATCGCGGGTATGATCGTTGGCGCCGCTATGGCGTACTTTAACGCGCAATCGCAGGCGATGGGTGATAAGATCAGATCGTTTATAGCTTCGGTGGAGGGGGCGGCAGGTACTTTCTCTTCCACCAAGAAGTAGGTTTTCTTAGGCCCGTGGTTTAAGCCCTGTTCGGAGGATGGTTCCAGTGTTATATAACTTCTTGAGAGTGGAGCGTTGATGACGGACGTATTGTGCATGGCTGCTGTTATTGCATCTGCGCCGGCATTGGCGTTCCCGTACAGCGGGACTTTCTTCCGGTCCGCCCGGTAGGGCGGAGCTGGGTTTTGCCGGCGGGTTTTTTTATGGCATTTCGGCGGGCGGCGCGGGCCGGCGGTATGATGGGCGCGGCCCTGGGCCAAAGGGCCCATCAGCTCAGGGGTCTAATGACACTTGGCCGCGGCGTTGATATCAGGTAAATTATAATCGGAAGAGCATTCCCGGATATATTTTGCCGTTTGCATCGATATAAAGTGGTGAATCAAAATTAAAGATCGGAGGCGGTTATATGAACTTTTATAACGAGAACGAGGAAGAGAAAAAAGAAGGAGCCCCGGTGCTGCCGCGCGCGGCATCCCCGTTCAAGAAAACATCCGCCTTCGGCAAATCGCCGATGTTCTCCCGTACAGCGGGCGGCATAATGGACAGGCTTAAAAACCTTTCGCGCCGGGACATGGCTCTTGTGGGCCTGGGCCTGAGCGTGCTGGTGATGGTGCCTGTGGGCGAGTACATGATGTCGCAACCCTCCGACCAGGGCAACCAGCTCGGCGGCGGCTGGGGCGGCAAAGAAAAGCTTAACAACGGCACAGGCCCTTACGAGCCCGGAGTTAACGGCTTAAGCCAGGGTTCGGCCGACGGGTCCGGTGAGGTTATAACCCCGCTCGGTTCCAGGGACCCAGTCTCGCTGATACTCGGTTCGCAGCCGGCCCAGGCGGCGGCAGCTCCGGTCTATACAGCTCCGCCCTCGGGACTGCGTGACGCTATGAAGGATGCCGGCCGCGCCGCTTTCTCCGAGGCCGCCAAATCCGCCGGCGCGCCCACGGTAAT
Source organism: uncultured Elusimicrobia bacterium (assembly GCA_903917735.1). Lineage (GTDB taxonomy): Bacteria > Elusimicrobiota > Elusimicrobia > Elusimicrobiales > UBA9959 > UBA9959. The sequence continues at coordinate 59,455 of CAIXBR010000021.1, forward strand.
CCCCCGCATGCAGGCCGCTATGCGCAACATGTCGTTCTTTTCGGGCGGCGAGAGCTCCCACACTACCGGCACCCTGGGCGGTGGCGGCAAGATCATAGATGAGGCCAAATCGGCTTCCTCCAAGGCGGCCAAGCGTTCCATGCTGGGACCGGTGGCTATGGCCGGCTATAAGGGCGTGGCTTCCACCCCCAACAGCGCCTCCAAGGACGCTATGGATAAACTTCGCGCCGCGGCTGACAAGTCGGCCGGAAATTTCAACGGGGATTCCGCCATCCGTTCCCTGGATAAAGCAGCCGCCGACGCGCTGGATATAGGTAAAGGCGCGGGGGGCATGGGGTCCGGGCTGGATTCCGATAAAACTGGCAAGACCTCAAACAATCAGACCAAGAACGAGCATAACTCTTCCGGCGAGTGTAGTACCCTGGCCTGCCAGATGGACAAGCAGCGCGCGCAGAAGGCGCTTGACTGGGAAATGTTCAAAAAATACGAGATCCCCAAGCAGATCATCAACGCCGTAGTGGGCGCCGTCAGCACCTCGCTGGGAAAGTTCATAGGCAACTCTATGGACGACGTGCTCAACCCCACCCCCGCGGCCCCGAAGTGCTGGCAGCCCGTGCTAACAGACCCGGCGATAATCGCGGATATCACAAAAAAACACCTGAATGATCCGAAAGGTTACGCGGAAGCTATGTGCGGGGCGCTTGGGGCCGTGCAATTGATCACCACCGTCGGCAAAGAGTCCGCTCAGGGGTTCCAGGCCACCTGTCTCTGCGGCAGAGGTAAAACGGCTGACTACCCGGCGAGCCCGGGGACAGGCACCGGGACAGTCCCGGGGACAGTACCGGGAACAGTCCCGGGCAATAGTTCCCAGGGCGGCACGATCGATCCCAAAACCTACAGCGATTATGACGAAGCCTTAAAGGAAATGGTGAAGAAGACGGCTGAAGTCCAGGCAAAGCCCGAAATGGCTAAAGATGGCGCCGCCGCGATCGCGGAGGGTTTCCCGAAGCTCAGTAAACTCGTTACCGGGAACTACCTTGTGCGGTTAGGCAGCCTTTCAGGAGAAACCGTGTCCGCGTACTCCGTCTATTCGGCCAAGGTGGACAGCGCGCAGCGCGCGTATGCAGTGCTGAAACCGGACTATGACGCGTTAATGCAGAAACTCGACTCGCTTCCCGCCGCGCTTAAGACAGGCGGGGCCGGCCCGGGCGCGATAACGGAAGTGAAAGGAGCTAAAGTCGAAAATATAGCGAGCAAAAGCGACACAACGAATCTGACCAATATCGACACGGTAATAACCAACTGGAAAGGTACCGTAGGCAAAGTTTATGCCGATTCGGCCGCTGTAATCCAGCTGGAGGCTATGCGTGTCCGGGCATATAAAGGCCAGGTCGACAGGCTTCAGGAGGGGGTTAAGGGTATAGGGGAGAAACAGGGGCAGGTCGATACGGCGGTCTCCGGTATTACTGAAACCGATCCCGCCAAGAAGATCAAGGCGCTTACCGGACAGGATATCCCCGTGGTCCCTTCCGCTTCCGCTCAAGGTCAGCAGGGGCAGGGGCCGCTTCCGGCTGCTACCGTTACTAAGTCAGCTTCCCCCGCGCCTATTGAAACAGCGGCGGAATTACGCGGCGTTAAGCTGTCCTGGAGTCCCAATTATGACCTTGACAGCAAGGGGGTCTCCGACAAGGAGGCCACGGACTGGGATGCCTGGCGTGCCGATAACAACAAAGAGCTTCGCCTGGCCGACAGTCTGCTGCTGAGTCAACTGCGCAATAAAGAGCTGAAGGAAGTTCTTGCGACAGGACAGGCGGCCGCCGAGGCTGCAGAGGCTAATTTCGGCTATGTTAAAGGCCAGCTAGATAGTCTCAAGAACCAGCTGATCGGCATGGGCGTGCCTCCGTCCTACTTCACAGGCGCCACCACGCCCGGAACTGGCGGCAATCCCTCGAACAACCCGGCCAACCCCACGCCGAACCCCACGCCGACCCCCACGCCGACTCCCACGCCCGCAGCTCAGAGCAAGCCAACGATCAGCCCTTCCGACGCGGGGGCCATTACCACATCTATCAATACCGCGAACAGCAACCTGGACGCCTACTCGGCTACCAACAGCTCAATACAGAAGCTTCCTGCCGCCCTTAAGCCTGCATCGGCGTACGGCCAGGCAAAGCAGAATGCGGAGACCAAGCTGGTAGCCTTGAATACGGCTAAAGCCAACGTTGATAAGGCTAAAGCCGCCTTGGTCAACCTGCCCGATACCGTCACTAAAGCGGAGGCTACCGCCGCCATCCGGAAAATGGACCAGGCGAACGAGGCGTTCCGCGCCGCCAACAGCGACGCCAGGGCCGCCTATAGTTCCGCAAGCGCCATTATCCCCAAGCCTACGGTAACGCCTAAGCCGCCGGTGATCCCTAAGCCTACCAACAACGGCGCCGCGTCCGCAGCGGCGGCCCTGAACGGGAAATGCGAATCCATGCGTTTCAATTTCAGGGGCTCTCTGTCCTCTGAAAACGGCAATGTGGTGCTCGCTATAAATTCCGCCAACGCTGCTATTACGGCGAGCAAAGTGGCTAATAACGCGTACGTCGCCTGCTTCACCTCGCATTTCAATACCGATGTGGGCTGCGTATCCAAGAGAAATGCGGCTGATGGCGCCCAACAGACCATGTCGGACAGGATGCACAGCCTGAAAACCGCCAGGGCCCAGTGCGCGCAATCCCTGTCCAGCATGCAGGGCCAGCTTAAGACGGCGAAATGCACCGGGAATAACGACATAGGCTACTGCAAATAGCCGTTCCCCCGAAACGCTTGGGGGTGAAAGTCCCCTACGGGGGTTGATAGAACCTACCGTTAGCCAAAGGCAAGGGTGTCCGCCGTGAGGCGGAATCTGAAGGAAGCCGGAGGCAAAGTCCCGGCCCGAGGAACACGAACCGGAAGTGAGGCCTGACCAGTCGGACGAGTTTGCATAACAAAA
>CAIXBR010000022.1 GCA_903917735.1 uncultured Elusimicrobia bacterium
AGGTCCGCTACCCAGCGGCCCCCTGCTTCGATATGTTTCCTCGCCGCTTGAATCGCCATATGCGCCCTTATCCCCGGATGGAAGCCGTAGCTGTTCGCCGAGAACCCTTTGTCAAAGACCTTATTGAGAATCTGCGCTATCGCCTGCTGTATCAACCGGTCAACCACGGTAGGTATTCCGAGTTTCCGCGTGCCGCCTTCGGGTTTCTCTATTTCCACCCGCCGCACGGCCTGGGGGTTGTACACCCCCCCCAGGATTGATTGCCTCAACGCCGTGCCATGCTGTTTCAGGTATGGCAGTAGTTCTTCTACCGTCATCCCATCCGCGCCATGGCTGCCGCCGTTGCCTTTTACACGCTTGTAGGCAAGGTTCAGATTCTCCCGGCTTACAATCGCTTCAAACAATCGCTCCGCTTTCCTTTCGCTATCGTCCTGTCCGCTTTCGGACGCCGAAGGGTCGCTAAGCGCTCCCGCAGTATCCCGGGGTTCCGCCCCTTTGTCCTGCGGGGAACCTTCATTATTCATGAAGTTATCTGCTTTCATCGCTTCCCTTACGAGTCCTTCAAGTTTTCAGAACCTCTGATGTTCGGCCCTTCTCCCGTGTAAGGGATACTATGGCCTCTGCTGACTTCTGACAGTTCAGGCGCACGTCGCCGCACGGGTTGCCGCTTCGAAGTTCATCTCCACGGCTTATCTGTCAGACCTCCGCGGGTAAGCTCGCACGCCTTCCTCCCATATACCCGCCGCATTTACCTGAACAGCCTCGGATAGATTCGGACTTTGTCTTGTCTTGTAGTCTCGTCCGACTGCTCAGGCCTCACTTGCGGTTCGTGTTCCTCGGGCCGGGACTTTGCCTCCGGCTTCCTTCAGATTCCGCCTCGCGGCGGACACCCTTGCCTTTGGCTAACGGTAGGTTCTATAAACCCCCGTAGGGGACTTTCACCCCCAAGCGGCACCGTATTAAGCCGGCATATTCACGACTTACGTTTCCCTATCATTAAAAACACCACGAAAAGCAACAGCAAGGTCCCAATGGATTCCATAGTTGTCTCCATATTCTTGAAAAGCCATAATCTTCCCGCTTCACGGCGGGAGTGAACACATCTCTTCGCGACTAAAGACGAAATGTATCAGATAACATTATCGCGGGGAATTAGCGACATCCCACAACGCAATTAATTTAAGGACATTCGGCGGATAGCCCGGGCATGGGGATACCCGCAAGGATCGGAGTTACGTCTAGAATACCGGCGGACCGCGGAGATGCGGTATGGCTTGACGAAGCGACGGCAGGACTGCGGAGGGCAGGGTAGCCGAAAACAGCAGGATAGTCGGAACCGCCGCCAGCGAAACGGTAGCAGGAAGCAGCACCTGAGATACGCCTGTGCCTTGCTGCCACCGCATAGGCGATTCCAGCAGGCACACACACCCCACAGGCGTCTGAGAATACGAGACATTTTTATTTGCAAGGACTTCACCGATGTGCGTATTGAATAGCCCACCGGCAAGGAAAACAGCAGCCAGAAATACGGCAACAGGACGTTTGAACGCCTTTATCCCAGACAGCTTCAACACCAAAAAGTGCATATGAAGTTCAGTAGGCTGAAAGACGGCCCAGTAACAGAACGGTTGCAATGCCCGCGATTATAAAATCCATCAGGCCTCCTTCTAACAAGTTACCTTTTTCGCATGAGTTTGGAAAGTAAAAAGAGAGGTGAAACCCGTAAAGAAACTGTAAGGATTTACCAAATGGCCTTCGTTCCCAGCTCCGCCGGTGGCTGCACTACATTAACAGAAAACACCAGCGCAGCGGCCGCAGCAGCGGACGCCGGGCTGGTGTTTTTTAATTACGGCGGCCACCGGATAATTCTTAAGATAGATGTCAGGAACAGGCCCGCACCGCTAGTGGCTTCAGCAGAAGCCACAGGCGAGCGCGGGCAGAAACTGTATAGATATTGGTTCAACTCTTTGCAGTGGGCGCGGGAAATAATTTTCTGCGGTGTGCCGAGGTAAATGTGTCATGTTCTTGCCGGTGCCCCGCCTGTCGCAGTCGGACGGGCGGGAAGTCCGGCTTGGGTAAAGGTCAGCAACCAGCCCAACATTCAATCCCGCACGCGGGGCGGCAACAAACCGCGTGAAGCCGGGAGGCGAGAGGTATCAGGCTACAACGCAAGTGAAGGTATTGAGCCCCGAAATAATTATTTAGCATCGGCGGTTGACTTCTTCGCAGA
>CAIXBR010000023.1 GCA_903917735.1 uncultured Elusimicrobia bacterium
AAGCCTCCAACGCCACCCGCAATTTAATTCCGGCTTCAATCTTTTTACGCATTTTACTGGCCTCCTTAGTGTATTCTACCTTTTCAAAATACACCTTAAGTCAGCCTAAAAACTGGTCCAGTTTTGCCCGACCATTACACATCCGCCTGACAATACCGACAGCGGACCGTCTTATTGAGCCTGCGGCGGGTTACTTTTTGTCTCGGTATCGGCGCTCTTAAAAGCGGCGTCTGCGCGGGAGCGGACGGCGTCTAGTTCCGCGGGGGACGCTGTGTGCTGGAGCGGGCGGCGCGCGGCGCAGCCTAAAAGACAAAGACCTAAAAGGCAACCGATAGAGTATTTAAGAGTACGATAAGACATTTTTCCCCCGTAATCTGCGATGCTTTATATATTTTATTATAAATAAAGGTTAAACCTGCGCAAATTTCTGTCAGTATTTTTAAAGGCAGAGATCATTTTAAACCGAACATAATCCTCCGCCTTGCAAGGCGACATAACAAGCCCGGACAAAGCCGCAGCAATAACACGGCGGACATGGGATAAATACCCACATCCGCCGCACGCGTACATATTTTACCAGCTATTTATGCTTCGCTTCTTCGGCGGAAAGTTCGTCGAAAGACTTTTCCGCGTTGGCTTTTACATAGTCCCGCACCTGGGAATTAAGCTGTTTGGCGCCGTCCAGCGTAGTTTTTACAGCGGCCAGGTCCAGTTTTACCAGTGAGTATGTGGAACCGTCCGACGGGTCCACCCAGTGGTCAACCGGCACAGCGCCGGAAAGGGTCATCTGGGTATAGGTTTTAAGCGTGTTAGTTACATTCTGCTCTTCGCTGGAGTTCTTCATGTCCCCGGCGGTGGCGGAGGCCATGTAGTCTTTGGACAGCTTGGCTATGTAGGTGCTGAAGACTTCAGATATCTTGGCCCGCGCGCGGCCGTCTGCCGTGTCTATGGCCAGTGCGCGGTTATGAATACCGCTGACTACGCCAACGCCGTAGAAGCTCCCGTCCTTAAAGGCGCCCGAACCCTGGCTCACCCAGGCCGGCCCGGAGAACCCGGCAGCTACCGGCATGCCGGCCGCGGCTTCCTGTTTCACGTTCTTGCCGCCGCCGCAACCCGCAAAGGCCACCGCAAATCCGCACAGTGCAAGCACGTTGAGTAATTTCATCGGTTATCCCCTTTCCCTATGGTTGAATTGCTGTGTGTAACATTTTACAAAATGAGGACTACTGCGGGCATATTTACTCCGCGCTTTTACTCCGCGCTTAGCCCGGAAAAGAAAACAAGAAAGGGTTATGGGTGTCGTTGTAGAGATTTAGTGACGGCATCACGCGCTGCTTTAATAGAATCTTCAGCCTCTTTACGCGCGGCTTTGATACTATCCTTGGCATCATTAGGGGCAGGTCTATTTCTGTTCCCGACAGTCTCATGTACAGTTATAGCTTCGGGCACAACATTTTGGGGCCTGGTTTTAACCTCTGCGGCTTCACGCCGGGCTTTAGACTCCGCAGCTTGGCGCTTGTTCGCCTGGTCATCGGCTTGGCTCTGAGCTACGACTTTTTGCCAATTATTTTCTTCTCTTAATATCTCATCCTCGCCGGAGTGCTCATTATTAAGCTTTTGCGGGAAAACTCTGTCCGGCTTAAATACTGCCGCAGCAGGTTGTGAAGCAGGCGCCGGCTTCTTACTAAACAGGATGTTACTGCCCCAGAGAACGGCACCAAGCAGCAGCAGGATAACCGCGATAAACCCCACTTTGTTGATTGCAAATACTCCAGATACTGGCGCACCGCAATGGCCGCAGAATCTGGCTTCAGGGCGGTTTCTGTTTCCGCATCGGGAACAATCCATGACCGCATAACTGACCCAGCCAAGCGCGTCAAGCAACAGCGTGGCTGCCGCGGCTGGAGTCAGTTTTGGGGCAGTTGCCCCGCCGTACATGAGGGAGCCGCAATGGCCGCAGAATTTGGCTGAAGCCCGGTTCTTGTTTGCGCAATGAGGGCAATTCATTGATATTGGTATTTTATAATAAACCTCACAACAAAGGACACAAAGGACATCACTTGAGGGAAGACTTTCTGGCCCTTATGTCACTGGGCTGCTCTGCTGGTCCGGCAGGCCGGAGGTTTCTTTATATTTTATCCTGCGGCGGACAGGATCGCTTTCTGGAGCAGGGCCTTTATCAGCTGCATCTTGAAGCGGTTCTTGGTCAGCGGACGCGCTTCTTTTACTGCAAGTTCCGCCGCCGCGGCGGCGGTTTTATCGCCGGGCCGCTTCCCTTCCAGGAACGCTTCAACGGCTTTCAACCTTAATGGGATAGGGGCCACGGCGCTCAGCACAAGCCTGGCGTCCCTTATCTTCTCGCCGTCGTAATTAAAAACTCCAGCCAGCCCGGCGATAGGGAAGTCTATGGAGTTGCGTATTCTGAACTTGTGGTAGCCCTGGGAGCTGCCGGGTCTGGGCAAGGGCACCATTATTTCCTCCACCAGTTCATCCTGGTCCAGCACGGTGGACTTCAGCACGCCGGCGGTAAAGAAATCCTCGGCTGCAACTGTCCGTTTTGTGGTCTTTATTCTGGCGCCCAGGGCCGCCAGCGCCGGGGCCAGGTCAGAAGCGTTCACCGCCACACAGCTGCAGTCAATGCAGCGCTTAGCCTCGGCCAGCAGTGCCGCCGGGCTTAAACCGCTTTCGCTGCGGCTGGTCCGGATGCAGCGCTCGCCGCAATCCGCGTTCAGCGCCAGCAACGGGCTCACCGCGGCGTGTGCGTTCTTTTCAGGCCGCTTATGGCCGCCCAGGTAAACTTCTATGGCCCGCGCGGCCCTGCGCCCGGAGGCGATAGCGTGGATCACCGACGCCGGCCCGCTGACCGCGTCCCCGCCGGCAAAAACTTCGGGAAGGTTGGTGGCCTGGGTAGTTTCCTCCGCAGTGATCAAGCCGCGCTGTGTCTTGATCCCCGCGGCGTAGCCGAGTTCCGCGGCCTGGCCGATGGCGAGTATCACCTGGTCGGCTTTTACTATCTGTTTTCGCACCGGGTCAAAGCTGGGAGCGAAGCGCCCCTGCCCGTCAAGAACGGAAGTGCAGCCGACGAACTCCATCCCTTTCACTTTCCCCCCGGCTTCCAGGATGCGCTGCGGTCCCCATCCCGGCAGGATGCGCACGCCTTCTTTTACGGCTTCGGCGATCTCCGCCGGGAATGCCGGCATGGCGTTGCGGGCCTCCAGGCACGCTATTGTAACGCTCCTGGCGCCAGCGCGCCGGGCGGTTACCGCCACGTCCACCGCCACATTGCCGCCGCCTATCACCAGGACATTTCTGCCCACTGCGGGCTTGCTGTCCGTTAAAAAATCCATGCCGGAGGTGAGAAGCTCAGACCACTCCAGCCGGATGTTCCTTTGCGCCCAGGCCCCGGTAGCCAGGAACACGCTGTCGAAATCCTTGCGCAGGGCGCGCAGCGATATACCTTTAGGGCCGATCTCCGCGCCGAGTCTGAAAATGATCCCCATTCCTTCCAGCGCCGCTATCTGGGCGCGGACCAGGTTCCTGGGCAGCCGGTACGACGGGATAGCATAAGCCAGCATCCCGCCCGCGCGGGGCAGCCTGTCGAACACCGTAACCTGATGGCCTGCCCTCCTCAGGTAATAGGCCGCCGTAAGCCCGGCCGGCCCCGACCCGACTACCGCTATCTTTTTCTTCGTCTGCTTTACCGGCGGCTTCATAAGTTCGGCCGCGCGCTTTAGAATATCGGTCCCGATAGACCGCTCCATGGCGCGGATAGCGACCGCTTCGTCGGCCGCGCCGCGGTTGCACTTGCCTTCGCAGAGATGCGGGCAGACGCGGCCGGTGATGGCCGGCAGCGGGTTGTTCCTGAAGATAATAGCCGCGGCGCCGCCCCGGTCCCCCGCCCGCACCAGGGCAAGATAGTCCGCTATCTCAACGTTGCCGGGGCAGGCCGCCGTGCAGGCCGGCGCCGCTACCCGCGCGCCGCCGAATATTGAGTGGTAGCGGTTCTCGCCCAAAAGCGCGCCGCAGTGCGTTCCGCCCTTTCTCAGGCAATGGAACTGGTCGTCAGGGGTGCGGTAGTACCAGCACCTGGGCTCCTGGCAGAGATTGCCGCCGATGGTGGCCATATTCCTGAGTTGCGGGGAAGCTACGCTGCGCGCCGCTTCCGCCAGCAGCCTGTATTTCCCGCTGACCGTCTTATGCGCCGCTATTTCGCTCAGCGTGGTCAGCGCGCCGATGCGCAGGCCGCGCGAGTCTTCGGAGATATAGCTTAAGCCGGGGATGGTTTTAAGGTCCACTACCAGGTCCGGGCTTTCCTTGTGGATCTTGTCCTTCAGGGCGCCCAGCGCGTCGGTGCCGCCGGCCAGCGCCAGCGTCCGGGCAGCTCCGGCGAGCGCGGCGGCCGCTTTTTTAAGCGAACTTGCCGGCAGGTGATCGAATTTCTTCATTGCCATAATTATGCCTTCCCCAGAGCGCGCAAAAATTTTTCCGGCTTAACCGGGATGTCGTCGATCCTTACGCCTATGGCGTTGTAGACCGCGTTCAGCACCGCGCGCGGGGTGCAGGTCAGCGTCCCCTCGCCTATGCCGCAGGCGCCGTACTCGCCGGCGCCCCGCCAGACTTCCAGCAGGGCCGGGTCAATGTCGGGCATGTCCGCCATGGTGGCGATCTTGTAATCGATGAAGTTGAAGTTGAGCGGAACCCCGGTGGCCTCGTCGTAGATGATCTCTTCGGTCAGGGCCTCCCCCAGGCCCATCACCTGCCCGCCTATCTGCTGGGCTTCAGCGCCGGAGGCGTACATCACGGTGCCGCAGTCGTTGAGCACCACGAGTTTCAGCACCTGTAACCGGCCCGTGCCGGTATCCACTTCCACCTCGGCGAAATTGGCTATATAGGGAACGCCGGTCTTCTCGGTGTTGGGCGGCCTGCCCATTTCCACCACCACCGGGAGCATGTCGCCCTTCCGGAAAATGTCCCTGACCGTCATGCTTTTGGCGGGGGCCGCCTTGCGGTAAACGCGCCCGTCGGAGATATCCAGGTCTTCGGTTTTGACCTTCATAAGGGCGGATGCTTTTTCCAGAAGCCGCCGCTTCACCTCAAGGGCGGCGCGCGCGACTACCTCTGACTGCAGGTAGGAAACCGCGCTGTCGGTCTGGACGCAATCCTTCAAACTGGTCTCAGTGTCTACAGTGTGCGGCCAAAGGATATCGCCGGGGCCGATGCCGAGGAAGCCCAGCGCTTCGGCGCAGCCGAGGACATTGCAGGTGTTGGAGCCCGTCCCGGTTTCTACCGTCGGCGCGTCCAGCACCACGCTGCAATCCGGGTTCACGGTTATCCGGATGCGGATCTCGCCGCGGCGCGCTTCCTGCCACTCGGCGTGCCAGGCGGGATGGAAAGAGAAACCCACGCCGCGTTTTTTTACCCTGTCGTAGACCGGCCCCGCGCCGGGTTTGTGGCGCTTCGCGCGCCAACCTATCCTTTTTGCCCCCTCGCGCAGCACCGCGCTGAGGCTGCGGTCCGGCAGGATGTCCCATTCGTGGCCGAAGTTCTTGAGCGCCAGGTCTATGGGGTCCATGCCGAGTTTCTCGGCAAGCATATCAATGACGTGCCCGAAGATAAGGTTGAACTGGGAGTTGCCCACCCCGCGCATCATGCAGGCCGGGAGCTTGTTGGTGTAGACGCCGTAGGACTCCATCCTGACGTTCGGGATGTGGGCCAGCGCCACCTCGGTGATCTCGGTAGGGGCGAACTTCAGGGCGAACATGGTGTGGTCGGCGTACGCCCCGGAATTCCCGATGGATTTGAAATACATGGACGTGATTGTGCCGTCCTTCTTTGCGCCCACCTTGCCGGTGTAGATGGCCGGCTGGCGGGAGTCGTGGAAGCTTTCACGGCGGCTGTGCCTGAATTTAACGGGCCGCCCGGTCCTTTTGGAAAGCAGCGCGGTGAAAAGGAAGAACGGCTGGTCGCCGGTATCCCCGCGGCCGAACTGCCCTCCGACGTAGGAGCTGATCACGCGCACTTTGTTTATCGGCAGGCCGAGCATCTGGCTGATATGCATTCTGCTCTGGTCCGCTTCGTAGGAATTGGACATCACGGTGAGCTTGTCGCTTTTCCAGTCCACCAGGCAGCACCAGTTGTCCAGTGAAGCCTGTGTGGCGTTGTGGTGTATGGACATGGCTTCCACAATAACTTCGGACCTGGCAAAATCCTTATCTATGTTCCCCTTGTCCACGAACACGTCCGAACCCCCGACGGCGTCTTTGGGCAGGATGTTGCGCGGGGCGATCTCCGGATGGATGACCGGCGCGCCCGGCTTCATGGCCGCAATGGGGTCCAGCACAAACGGCAGGACTTCCCATTCTACCCGTATCAGCCTGAGCGCCTCCTCGGCTATCTGCTCGCTCTCGGCCGCCACCACCGCGCCTACCTCGTCGGTGGCCCAGCAGGCGTGGTCGCCCAGCACCCGCCTGTCGCGGAAATGGCGCCACATCATGCGCTCGTAGGAAACCGTATCCACGCCGTCGGTCCAGCCCGCGCTGGTAGGTTTAAGCGAGGCTACTTCGGGATCTTTGCAGGTGAGCACCGCTTTTACTCCGGGGAGCTGTTCGGCAAGGCTGGCGTCTATGCTCTTTATGCGCGCGTGGGCGTAAGGGCTGCGCATTACTTTAGCGTACAGCATGCCGGGGAAGCGGCTTTTCAGCGTGATATCGTCCACAAACTGCACCTTGCCGGAGGCTTTCTCCAGGGCATCGATGCGTGGGCGGTAAGTGCCGATGAATTTGCGGGCTACGCGGGGCGTGTAGGGGCGGGGCGGGGTCATTTCTTCTCCCCGGGCGCGGTATCTTCGCAGGCGTGCTGGACAGCCCGGGCGATGCCGGAATAGCAGCCGCAGCGGCAGATGTTCCCGGAAAGGCCTTCCTTGATCTCGCCCGCTGTAGGTTTCGGATTTTCATTGAGCAGGGCTTTTGTTGCCATCACAAAGCCGGGCGTGCAGAACCCGCACTGCAGGGCCGTGCCGTAGCCTGGCTCGCACTGTTCGGCAAAAGCCCGGATGACCGGGTCGTTGTCGGCGAGGCCTTCGATGGTCATGATCTCATGCCCGTGAGCCTCTACCGCCAGCTTCATGCACGACAGAACCGCCTTGCCGTCCATCAGCACCGTGCAGGCGCCGCAGGCCCCTTCGTCGCAGGCGACTTTCAGGCCGGTAAGCCCAAGCTTTTCCCGCAGCAGGTAGGACAGGGTCATCGCCGGTTCTACGTCGCGGCCCGGCTCGAACTCATGCCATTGGCCGTTGACCTTGATCTTTACCGGCGCTTTCTCGTAGTGCGCCTGTTTTCCGGATTTTGTCGCCATGTGCTCCCCCTAGGTCGTCTATCTAAATTCTTCCGCTCGACAGCAGGCGGTTCGCCAGAAGGCTGAAGAGCCCCTGTCCTTTTCTATACGGCTTCCCTTTCAGCAGAAGCTGCTCAACCTTAAGCTGCATAAGCTCGCCCGGCTTCATGGCCAGGGGATCGCGGTTCAGTATGACCATATCGGCCGCCTTGCCAGCTTCAAGGCTGCCGCGCTCCCGCTCGTCGAAGGCCGCCCAGGCGGCGTTATAGGTGAATAGTTTAAGGGCCTCCGTTATGGTCAGGGACTGCCCGGGGACGTAATGGTTGCAGGCGGCATGGATGCCCGCTATAGGGTTCGGGAGGGTGCAGGGCGCGTCGGAGCTGCCGCTAAGCACTATCCCAAGGTCCGTCATTTTCCGCAACGGAGAAATTTCCTCCGCCCGCTCACCCAGGATGGCGCGCAGATAATCAAGGGGTTCAAGGTCCCACGCCAGGAAAGCGGGCTGAAGCGGGATCTGGATGCCGAGCGCGGCGCATTTCTGGAGCCCCTCTCCGGTAGGCAGGCAGGCGTGGATAATGCCGTGGCGGTGGTCCGGCCGCGGGCAATCCTTCAGAGCCGCCTCCAGGGCCATGACGGCCTGGTCAAAGGCCGCGTCGCCGATGGCATGCATCTCTATCTGGAGCCCCGCCCGGTTGGCCTGTTTTGTGAATTTTACCACCTCTTCGTCGCTGTAGAAGAGGACGCCCCTGTTTTGCAGGTCGTCCGTATAAGGCCTCCGCAGCGCCGCGTCCCGGCTGCCGAAGCCGCCGTCGAGGGCGGTAGCGAAACAGCCCCCTACCCGCGGGAGCTTGCGCTTCCTTATTTTTTCGAGGTCCATGGTCTGAAAGAAGAGGCGGGTCTGGAAGCCGCTGTCCAGGCCCCGGCCCAGCAGCGTCTCCATGGCGACGTCCAGGTCGTAAGGGAAACCCACACCGGAGGCGGTATGCATCAGCCCGATCCCGTTGCGCGCCAGCTCGTCCACCGCGCTGAGCATGTTCTTAATGGTTTTTACCGGGGAGATCTTCCTGGTGATGAAATCGGTGACGGCAAAAAAGGCTTCCTGGTTCATTTCCCCGGTGTCCGGGTGAAAGCCCCTGAGGGCGCTTATCCCGGCCGGCAGCAGGGCCAGCAGGCTGCTGTTGAGGATGCAGGCGTGCCCGTCGTATTTGACCAGGTACAGCGGCCTTTCCGGGCAGGCGCGGTCCAGCTCCGCCCTTGAGATCAGCCGGCGTTCCTTAACTCCGTGCGGCGACGCCCCGAAGCCCATCAGGATCTTGTCCGAACCGGTGCGCGCGAATTCCGTGATAAGGCCGCGCATTTCGGGCAGGCTCCGCGCGGACCGCACATCCAGCCCGGAGTTAAAGAGGGCGTAGGAGGCGAAGTGCAGGTGAGTATCCCCGAAACAGGGGAGCAGCGCCCCGCTTCCCAGAGGCTCCAGCGGCAGGCCTTTGTACTCCGCGGGAAGTTCCGCACCGGCATAGAGGATGCGCCCCTTGTCCTCTACAAGGTATTTGTGAACACGCCCTTCCTTGTCGCACGAAATGATGGTGCCGTTATAGACTTTCAATTCTTATAGCTCCGAACCGGGATAGTTAGGCAACTATTTTACCAAATGAGCGCCGCTCTGAAGCGGCGCGGTAACGCGCGGTAACGGGCAGGATATCGCCGGATCCGCCGGCTCAGCCGAAAAGGTACAGTTCCTCTTCGGCGCGGGTGATGCCGGTGTACAGCCAGCGCCGCCACATCTCGTCGTCCATCTGGGCGAAGCGCTCCTCGAACATTATGACTTTTTTCGCCTGGCTGCCCTGGGCCTTGTGCACGGTTAGCGCGTAGCCGAAATCGAACAGGTCCCCCATCATGGCCAGCTTGCGGTCCTTGGTGAAGTTCACGCCGGTCCTGGCGCTGAACTGCGGCGCATAGATAAGGCCCTCGTAGGGCTTCTCGCGGTCGTCCAGCTGGATCTCGGCCTGGTACCAGTCCTTCTGCGCCGGGACTAGGCTGGTGATGGTGCCCAGCATGCCGTTGAAGATGCCCTTCCTGTGGTTGTTCCTGAGGCAGATCACCCTGTCGCCGCCGGCGGGGGCGGGCGTTTCGTAGCCGCGGCTGGCGCGGATGTGCTGGTTGATCCTGTTGCGGGTGTTGTTGTAGCCGCAAAGTATAAGGGTGTCCGGGGAATAGCATTCCAGCAGTTCCCCCGTCTTCTCCTGGGCATCGGGGTCCTCTTTTAAATATTTGTACACGCCAACGCCGTACCGCATGGGCGGCACCAGCCCGGTGGTGCGGGCGAATTCGGAAACCCTGATAATGGGGTTCTCGGCGGCCTGCCGGTGTATCTGTGTCAGCAGCAGCTGCGGATCCTCCATCAGGTTGAAGCTGCCGGAGACGGGCGGCAGCTGGCCGTGGTCGCCGACGGCGATAATGGGGATGTTGTAGGAAAGCAGGTCACCCCAGATGAGCCCGTCCACCATGGAGGCCTCGTCCACGATGATCAAGTGCCGCTCCAGCGCGTCCTTCTTGTCCCAGCCGGCTATCTGCCCGCCGCCGTCCTCCCTTGGCGTGTAAATCAGGCCGTGGATAGTGCTGACGGAATCTTTAACGCTGAGGGCGCCGGCTTCCTTCAGTTTGTTCTTAAGGTTCTGGGCGGCCTTGCCGGTATAGCTGCAGAAGGCCAGCTTGACGTCACGGTCGAGCTTCAGCAGTTCGTTCTTGAAAATTGCGATGAGCGTGGTCTTGCCGGTGCCGGCGTAGCCGCCCAGCGTAATGAACCGGCTCCGGGCCGGGTCTTTATACCAGGCCAGGAGCTTAACAAGAGCTTTTTGCTGGTCGTCGGATAGTTCCATTGTGCGGGGATAATGGTGAGGCCGGCTGCGGCAGCGCTCCGCGCTTGTCAGGCGGGCTTGGGTATTTCCAGGCCGGCCGCCAGCTGGCCGCAGGCGGCGGCTATGTCGGAGCCCTTTTCACGGCGCAGGTGCGTGCGTATCCCGGCGTCCACCAGTATCTTCTGGAATTCTTTGGCCTTTTCGATATTGCCGGGTTTTAAATTATTCCCTGCCGGGTTCGGGTTGTACATTATCAGATTGACCTTGCATTTTACGTCTTTTATCCGGGCCAGCAGCTTCTCGGCGTGCTGTGGGGTATCGTTCAGGCCGTCGAAGAATATATATTCGAAGAGCACCGCTTTTTTTGTCCTGTCGGCGTAGTACCGGGCGGCCCCGATAACTTCGCGCAAGGGGTATTTCGCGCTGACGGGAGCCAGCTCCAAGCGCTGTTTGTCGTCGGCGGTGATGAGGGAGACGGCCAGCCTTATCGTCAGATGGGAATCCGCCAGCTCCCGTATTACCGGCACAACGCCCACGGTGGAGACCGTTATGCCCGACTGCGGGAAATTATAGCCCTTGTTGTCCGAAAGGATGAGGATGGCGCTCTTGACGTTGGCCCAGTTCATGAAAGGCTCGCCCATGCCCATGAACACCACGCTGTCCAGCGCGCGGCCGGCTTCGCGCCGGCAGGCGGCGAACTGCGCCACTATCTCGGAGGGCTTCAGGTCCCGTTTAAGGCCCAGGCCGCCCGTGGCGCAGAAAGTGCAGCCGCAGGCGCAGCCGGACTGTGAAGAGATGCAGGCTGAAACCGTTTTCTTGTTGAACAGGAGCACGCTCTCGGCCTTGGCGCCGTCCTGGAAAGTGAAAAGCAGTTTGATGGTCCCGTCGAGCTTGGAAACCAGCTTTTCCACCGCTGGGGCCGGCGCCATGGAATACCGGGAAGACAATTTGGCTTTAAGCTCCTCCTGTACCCCGGCCATGGCGTCGAAACTTTCGGCGCCTTTCCTGTGCAGGAAGTTGAAGATGCGGTCTATCCGCGAGCCTTTTTCTCCGAGCGAGACCATGGCCCTGGCCAGTTCCTGCCTTGTGAAATCCCTGATATCCGGTTTTGTCATTGCTTATCCTGTCCGATCCATAGCGGCGTTGGGCGCACTGCTGTTATAATTCTACAACAAAAGGCGCCCGGCCCTTTTTTGCTTCTATGTTTTCTGCCTGGGTTTTGACGCTTTGCGGCGGGGTTTGCTGGAGCGGGACTCCGGGTTCAGCTTTTTTAAAGCGTCCGCGGCGGCCTTGGTTACTTTAGGCGACTCGTCATTCAGCGCGTTCTCAAGCGGTTTTACGGCGCGCTTATCGCCAAGATAGCTCAGGGCCCTGGCGGCTACGGCGCGGACAAGCGGGGCTTCGTCGTCCAACCTTTCGATAAGCGGCTGCAGGGCCCGCCCGTCGCCGATGCGGCCCAGGGCCATGGCGGCATAGGCGCAAACCTGGTTGTTTTCGTCGTCTAAAGCCTCCAGCAGTGGCGGCACGGCCTCCGCTGCTTTCAATTTGCCTAGTTCCAGCGCCGCGTTGCTCCGTTTTTTCCAGTCGGGGCTTTTTAGCTGTTCCAGCCAGCCGCTGACTTCCGGGCTGGCGGTGCTTATTTTCGGCGCGGTTGCGGCGGCCACGGCGGGGGCGGGCGCTGGAGGCTTAGGTTCCGTGAAGCCGAAGGTGCGGTTGATGTTTTCCCGCAGCCCGGGTTTCCCCCTGAACGCTTCAGTTACCGCCTGTGACGTTTCTGTCGCTCCGGGCCCTATTATCACAAGCGCCCCGGCTGTGTACACCAGCGTGCCGGTTTTTTTATCTTTAAGCGCCTCTATCAACAAGGGTGCCGCGTCCCGGCCTATTCTGCCAAGCGCTATCGCGGCGGATCTCTGTACACCGGAGTCGCCGTCTTTCAGCGCTTTTATCAGTTCCGGCGCCGCTTCTTTCGCGCCCGGGCCTATTTTCCAGAGAGACGCGGCGGCGGCAAAGCGCACGGTCGGGTCGCTGTCCTTTAATAGTCTGGCCAGCGCCGGGATCGCGTTCTTCGCGCCCGGGTCTATCTGGCTGACCGCCAGCGCGGCCGCTCTCCGCACTGCCGGTTCGTCGTCTTTAAATATCCTGATCAATTCCTGCGCCGCTTCCGCCGCCCCGGGGCCGGTTCTTGTCAGCACAAGGACGACGGACAGCCTTGTCTGGGGGTCGGTATCTTTAAGAGTCCGGATCCATACCGGTACCAGGTCCCGGGTGATGGAACCTATGGCGTAGAGCGCGAAAGCCGCGGCTTTTTGGACCTCCGGTCTGCCGTCTTTCAGCGCTTCGGTCAGCGCCGCTGCCGCTTCTTTGGCGCCGGGGCCTATTTTCCCGAGCGTTTCAATGGCTAAAGTCCTGGCGTCCTGATCCCCGTTCTTCACTGTTTCCAGTAATGCAGGCACCGCCGCCGGGCCGATCCTGCCCAGCGCGGCTACTGCGACCTGGCGCACGCCGTAGTCGCTGTCTTTCAGCGCTTTTATCAGCGCCGGCACCGCCTCCTTCGCGTCCGGGCCTATTTCCCCCAGGGCTTCTGCGGCGAACGCCCGTGCGTCGGAGAGAAGGCTTGGCAGTACTTCGATCAGCGCCGGTACCGCTTCTTTTGCCGCCGGGCCGGTTCTGCCGATCGCTTTCGCGGCAAGCGCCCGCGTCTCCAGATCGATATCTTTTAGAGTTTCAGTTAAGGCCGGTACCGCCGCCGGGCCGATCCTGCCGAGCGCTTCAGCGGCGACTTCGCGCACTCCGTAGTCGCCGTCTTTCAGCGCCTTTATCAGCGCCGGTACCGCTTCCTGCGCCACCGGGCCCGCCTTCCCTAGCGCTTCAGCGGCCTCCGCCCGTGCATCCTTATTCTGGTCTTTCAGTGTCTCGATCAGATCTCGCACCGCTTCTTTCGCCACCGGGCCTATCTTCCAAAGCGCCGCCGCGGCCTGCCGTTTCACTCCCGGGTCGGCGTCTAGCAGCGCTTCTATCAAAGCCTGGCCCGCTTCTTTCGCCTCCGGGCCTATTAGTCCCAGCGCTAAAGCGCTGCCGGCCCTTTTGGAACTGTGTTCGGTATCTCTCAGGGCTTCTATCAAAGGCCGTACCGCCGCCGGGCCTGTCAGCTTAAGAGCTTCGGCTGCTAAAATCCGTATATCGGGATCTGTATCGTTCAGGGTTTCTATCAGCGAAGGCACCGCCGCCGCCGCGTCTTTTGTGCCGGGGTTTATCCGGCACAGCGCCATTTCGGCGAAACCCAACGCCTTTGACTCTTTATCGGCCAGCGCAGCGTTCAATGCCTGCGCCGCTTCCTGCGCTCCGGGGCCAATCTCGGCAAGCGAGAGCAAGGCTGTCAGCCGTACTTTGCCCCCTCCGCTTTTCATGGCCGCTATCAGCGCCGGTACCGCCTCTTTTGCGCCGGGGCCTGCCGCCCCAAGCGCCCGCGCGGCTTTGAATTGTATATCCTGGTCCGGATTTTTGAGGTCTTCTGTCAGCCTTTTAATATCGGGGGCGCTCCTGGCATCAGCGGGACGCTGCTTCGTCTCGCCCGGCCCCGCGCCCTCCGGCGGCATTAGCGGTGATTTAACCTGTTCCAGCTGCGTCTTCCAGTATTCTTCCATTGTCCTGGCCGCCTGCGCCGACGCGGCTGCGGACCAGGCCTCATAGCCGGCGTTTTGCTGGGCATAAAGGAAAGACGCGGGCGCCGACGCGGCTAGAAAACAAAACGCACGAATGACCGCTGGAAATTCAAATTTCATCGCTCCCCCTGGTAAAAAAGGCCGGGTTTGTTCCGCTATTCCCATTATAGTTATTTGTCCGTCCGCAAAAAAACAACTTTTAGTACATGCCGAGGATTCCCGACGTGTGCGCCGGGATTATTATATAATAGCTAAAAGATATGGCAACCAAAGGGGCGGCGATTCAGTTTTTTTTCGTGATCCTGCTGGCGGCGGGCGGCTGCGCCCCGCGCTACGGCGACGCCGTGGAGCTGGAGCGGCAGGGCCGCCTGGCCAAAGCCGCGGAAAAATACAAGGCGTTCGCTCTTAAAGATCCTTCCGCGCCCGAGGCTCCGAAGGCCCTGATGGCCGCCGCGGAAATATACGTCATTAAATTCGGTCTTTGCGCCCAATCCAAACCCCTGCTTGAGCGCCTGGCACGCGAGTACCCCTCTTTCAAGATGCCGGAGGACCTCTTCCGGCGCATCTTTATCTGCCCCGACTATTTCCCCTCCGGGGCCGGGCTGAAATGGACCTACGGCGACTCGCAGACGCTGGGCCGCAACGCCCGGCAGGAAGTAGAGGTGGCCGACCACACCGCCAAAGGCGCGGTCATAAAGAACGCTTTCTACGCCGGCAAAAAGCTGGTAAGCAGCCAGAGGAGAACTTACAGTTTCTCCGACCTGAATTTCATGGAAGGCCAGGGCCGCGGGGCTACACTGCTGCTGAGCTACCCGCTGGAAGACGGGAAGACCTGGGCCTCCTCCGGGCAGGAGGGCCGCCTGGAATTCCGCGTGGAGAAGACCGGGCTTAAGATAAAAGTGAAGGCCGGGGAGTTCAGCAACTGCGTTAAAATACGCCGCCGCGCCGCCGGCGGGCCGTCGTGGATCTACGAATATTACGCCCCGTGGACGGGCCGTGTGCTTACCGCCGTGGCCGGGCCGGGCTTCGAGAACAGGGTAACGGAATTATTGTCCTATGAAGAAAAAAAATAAGGAAACAGCGCCCGCGGCCGCGCCCGGGCTTTTCGGCGAGATAAAACCGCCTCCCGCCCCGGCCAGGAAGAACGGCCTGCTGGCCTTCTCCTATTCCAAACTGTCCCTGTACGAGGAGTGCCCGCTCAAGTACAAGTTCAAGTATATAGATAAGATCAAGGAAGAACCTAAATTTTACTTCGCTTTCGGCTCGGCCATACACGCGGCCCTGGAATTCCTTTACGCGGTCAAGGCGCCCCCCTTCCCGACCGAGGACGAGCTCTGCGAGGCTTTCGGCCGGGAATGGAACCTGAAATCCTACCTGGAGAAAGGCTACCGCACCCAGCAAAGATCCGACGACGATTACCAGAAGGGCGTGCTGATGCTGAAGGCCTATTATGCGCATAACCGCGCGTGCTTCGCCCCGCCCTTCCTGCTGGAGTATTCCACCGACGTGGAAGTGGACGGCCTGCTGGTGCGCATTATAGCCGACAAAATTGAATACCAGGGCGGCGGCCGGGTGCTGGTGACGGACTACAAGACCGGCAAGGACGTGAAGCGCGAGCCCGCGCAGCTGTACATGTACCAGAAGATAACCGAGATGGACCCGCGCCTGAAAGAAAAGATAGCCGAGACCTACGGTGAGCGGGTCAGCTCCGTGCGCATAAGCAAAATGCTTTATTACCACGTCCCCTCCAACAAGGAGTACCCGTTCGAAAGGGCGGACGACCGGGAGATAGGCGGCTTCTGGGAGCGCGTGCTGGGCGTGGCCGAGAACATCCGCGGCCTGAAGTACGACCCCACCCCCGGCGAGCGCCAGTGCTCCTGGTGCGACTACAAAAGCCTGTGCCCGGCCTTCTTCGGCGGCCATCCCCCGCCGGTAGAATTGCTGAAGCCGGCCGCGGGTGAAAATATCGAGATACTGGTAGACCGCTACGGCCGCCTTAAGGAGCGCATGGACGAATTGCAAGCGCAGCTGGACGAAGTAGCCGCAAGCATAGCCCGCGCCGCCAAGGACGGCGATTACGCCGGCTCACAGTACACCGCCCAGGTTAAAAAGAACTCAAAATGGGAGTTCAAGGACCGGGAAGCCGTGATAAAGGTCCTGAACCAGTTCGACCTTTACAAGAACGCGCTCACGCTCACCCTCACCGGCATCACCAGCGTCCTCGAAAGCGCCGCCCTCCCCGAGGAAGCCCGAAAAAAGCTCCTCGAGCAGGCCGTGAAAAAGACCGGCACCGAGATAAAAGTAGTGAAGAAAGAAGGGCTGATCTAGGGAAAGGCTGGAACCCGGTACGTGCGGTAAAAAGTGAACGGTGACTGGCAAGGGTATGGGTTCGTCGGGCACTCACGGAGACCGCCGCTTGCGTAAGCGCGGCGGTCGAGTGTGGAGCGCGGCCACGGTGTGGCCGACGCGGTGCCCGACGGGCCCATACCCTTACCAGTCGCCAGACTCCAAGCTATTGAAAATATGCCTGAAAAGTTAATAATCGTGCTCGACCAGGGGAGCTCAAGCTCCCGCGCCCTCGCCTTCGATCCCGACGGCGGCATCCGCTATAAATCCCAGCGCAAAATAGAAGCCTCCTACC
This sequence comes from uncultured Elusimicrobia bacterium, assembly GCA_903917735.1. GTDB lineage: Bacteria > Elusimicrobiota > Elusimicrobia > Elusimicrobiales > UBA9959 > UBA9959. Next base: position 16,494 of record CAIXBR010000023.1, read on the forward strand.
CCGCCCCCGGCCGCGCCGAATACGACGCCGAAAAACTTTACCAATCCCAGGCCGACAGCCTGGCAGACGTAATGGCCAAGCTTCCGGCCGACGCTGAAGTGGCCGCGCTCGCCATAGCCGCCCAGCGCTCCACCATAGTATTGTGGGACAAGAACACCGGCATACCCCTGGCCCCCGCCCTGAGTTGGCAGGATGGCCGCGCCCTGGAGCTGCTCAATAAAATACCTCTCTCCAACACTAAAATACACGACCTTACCGGCCTCTATAAAACCCCCTATTACAGCGCCTCAAAAATAGCCTGGTGCCTGGAGAAGTACCCCAAAGTAAAGGCCGCCGCAGCCGAGAAACGCCTGCTCATAGCCCCCGTAGCCTCCTACATCATCTGGCGCCTCTCCGGGGGCAAAGCCTTCGTCATTGACCCCTCGCAGGCCCAGCGCACCCTGCTGTTCAACCTGCGCCGGCTCCGCTGGGAGCCCAAGCTCATGTCCGCCTTCGGCGTTTCACCGGAGCAGCTGCCTGAAATAAAGCCCAGCGTGGGCCGCCTGTGCCATGTGGAAACCGCCGGCCGCCGGCTGCCGGTAACCGCCATGCTCGGCGATCAGCAGGCCGCCATGCTCGGCCTGGGCCTGGAAGCCGCCAACTCCGCCGCCCTGAATTACGGCACGGGCGCTTTCCTGCTGGTGAACACCGGCAGAAAGCCGCTTAAGATACGCGGCCTGCTGAATTCCTTCGGCTGGCAGGAGGGAAAGGGCAAGAAGAAGATCTGCTACTTCACCGAGAGCACGGTAAACTCCGCCGGGACCGCGCTGGAATGGCTGCGGCTGAAGTTCGGCCTCTTCGAAGACATCGGCGACGTGGACAGCATGTGCCGCAAGTCTAAGAACCGTCTGTACTGCCTGCCGGCCATAGGCGGCCTGGGTGCGCCCTACTGGGATTTCACGACCTTCACCACTTTCACCGGCTTCTCCCCCCACACCGACAAATACGACGTGGTGCGCGGGGTGACCGAGGGCATAGCCTACATGGTGGGCGACGCCTTCGACCTGGTCAGGAAGAAAGGGATAAAGATAGAAGAGCTGAAGGTTTCCGGCGGGCTGTCCAAAATAGACTGGCTGCTGCAGTTCCAGGCCGACATAACCGGCGCCAGGATAATCCCCCTTGAGGAGACCGAGGCTACCGCCATGGGCGCGGCCCTGGCTGCCGCGCGCGGCCTGGGCCTGGACCCCGAGTGGCAGGCTAAAGTCTCGGGCAGGGTCTTCGAACCCTCCATAGGCGAGGAAGAGCGGCAGAACCTGCTGAAGGGCTGGCGCATCTTCGTTAAAGACATCCGGCGCACCAGCCGGGACCTGCGTAAGCTGAACATCCTCCCGCACGCTTGAACGCCCTGCATGAAAAAGGCCGGCTATAAGCCGGCCTTTTTCATGCGCGCTGAATCTATTTCTTGCCCTCTTCCAGGTACAGCAGGGCTTCCATGGCGGCCTTGCAGCCTGACCCGGCGGCCACCACCGCCTGCTTGTAGCGGGTATCCATCACGTCTCCGGCGGCGAAGACCCCGAAAACCGAAGTCCCCAGCTTGCCGTCGGTTACGATATAGCCAGCTTCGTCAAGGTTGACCTTCCCCTTGAATATCTTTGTGGCCGGCGTGTGACCGATGGCGATAAAAGCGCCGGTGACTTCAAGGCGGCGGATAGCGCCTGTTTTGACGTTCTTCAGAGTCACTCCGGTCAGCTTGGCCTCGCCGGTGAACTCTTCCGGAACGTGGTCGTAGACTATTTCTATCTTGGGGTTGTTGCGGAGCTTCTCGACCAGCCGGAAGGTGGCGCGCAGTTTGTCGCGGCGGTGCACCAGGTAGACCTTTGTGGCGAACTTGGTAAGGAAAAGGGCGTCCTCGGCGGCGGAATCTCCGCCGCCTATCACGCAGATCTCCTTGCCGCGAAAAAAGAACCCGTCGCAGGTGGCGCAGCCCGAGACGCCCTTGCCGATATATTTCATTTCGGAAGGTATGCCCAGCCAGCGGGCCTGCGCGCCGGTGGTTATTATCACCGCGCCGGCGGTGTAGGTGTTGCCGCTGCCCGATGTAAGCCTGAACGGCCTGCATGAAAGATCCACGCCCGTAACGTCTTCCTGGAAAACTCTGGTGCCCATGCGGGAAGCCTGCTTCATCATATTCTGCATCAGGTCCGCGCCCACCACCGGGTTTACGAAGCCCGGGTAATTCTCTATCTCCTGGGTGGCCAGCAACTGCCCGCCGGGCGCTACGCCGCCGAAAAGGGCGGAGGAAGCCCCTCCGCGCGCCGAATAGATGGCCGCCGTAAACCCGGCCGGGCCCGAGCCTATCACTATAATGTCGAAATGATTTTCCTGTTCGGTCATAAATGTGCGGTCATTCCTTGTAGGAGGCCATCGAGGTGGGCGTTTCCCAGAAGGCCACCTTGCTCACCGGCAGCTTCATCTCCCGGGCCGCGTCAAAAACAAGCTTAGCCAGCGTCTCGGCCGTAGGATTGTCCTCCGTTAAAAAACAGTTCTGCCCCTGTTCTTTCAGGACGGCGGCAAGCGGGTCGGCCTTGGCCAGTATTACCTTGTGGTCCAGGTTCTCGTCGAGCCAGGTCTTTACCGTTCTGCCCAGTTCGGTGAAATCCATCACCATTTTCTCGCTGTTGAGTTTTTCGGCTTTCAGCGTGACCTCCACCACCCCGTTGTGGCCGTGCAGGTTCTCGCATTTGCCCTTGTAATTAAGCAGGCGGTGGCCGTAAGCCAGGTGGAAGTTTTTTTTTATTTTATACATAAGCCCGCCTTCTTCATGAATTTGCGGACCAGGTTCATAGAAAGGCCCACTACCGTGTCGAACCGGCCGTCTATCTTTTCGATGAAGACGTCGTCCTTGTCCTGTACCGCGTAGGCGCCGGCCTTGTCGTGGTGCTTTGTGGCCATGGCCCTGAGTTCGGCCTCGCTGAGCCTGCGGGCCTTGCAGCCGGTGACGTCGCTGCCGGCCATAAACACGCCTTTCTCCAGCCAGATGAGCGCCACGCCCGTATGCACCGCCTGCCAGGAACCGTTCAGCAGACGCAGCAGGCGCAGCGCATCCTTAAGGCCTTCCGGCTTGCCAAGTATCTCGCCTTTGCAGTAGACCAGCGTGTCGGAGCCGAGGACGGGCGAGCCCGGGTGCTTCAGGGCCACGCTGAGCGCCTTCTTCCAGGCCAGTTCGCGCACTATCAGGGCGGGACGCTTGTACGCGGAGACCTCTTCTATATGGCTGGGGATTACCCGGTATTTTATCCCGGCCTGCGCCAGGAGTTCCTTGCGCCTTGGGGATCTTGAAGCGAGGATCAGCGTCATTTCACCAGCTGCTTGTAAACTACGGCCGACAGGAAGATGCCGACGATGCTGGAGATGTTGAATTTGAACACCAGCCCGGCGGTAAGTTCCACCAGGTTCAGGTCCACGGTGGTGGGGTTAAGGCCGGTGTTTATGCCGGTATTTAAAAGCGCGTTTATCTGCCCTACGGGGAACCACATATTCAGAAGTTTGCTAATGAACAGCCCCAGCAGCGAGCCTACTACCACTACCACTATCACGTGCAGGACATTTTTCATATTTCCTTCTTTGCTCCCGGCACCTTATCCTTGGTTATATTCGTGGTGAAGAGGGTGTTCGCGCCCAGCCAGTCCAGGTATTCCTTTGACGCGCCGTCTATTTCGGTGAAGACCGTTTCCGGCACGTTGTACGGATGATTGTTCTTCACGAACTGCATTATGTCCTCGCGCAGGGCACGGCGGGTCTTTATGATAAGCAGTATCTCGGAAGACTTTTCGATGCGGTCCTTCCACCAGTAGGAGGACTCTACCCCGGGCACGGCGGACACGCAGGCCGCCAGGCGCCCTTCCAGCAGCCCGGAGGTTATTTTTTCGGCCGTCTTTTTATCGCCGACAGTTACAAAACAGATGTCATATTTCGTATTCATAATGTTAATAATATCAAAAAATATCGCTTTCCGTGACCCCGTTGCGCTAATGCGCCGCGCGGTCGCGCTATTGCGGCATATTGCAGGCGGAAAACTCCTCCCGCGCGCGGGCTATGTCGGCCTGGTGCGCGGCCCGCCAGGAGGAGTCCGCCTGTACCTCTTTGGCGTATTCTTTCTCGAAACGGCTGAAGATCCCGCTTTGGTTGTCGTAGAACGTGCGCTGGAAACGGTAGACTTCGTACGTCGGCATGGCGCGGATGTTGGCGTCGTTCTTCATGGCTTCGCTGATGGGCATGGCGCCCTTTCTCACGCGGGTCATGTCCCGCTCGTAGATAAGCCGGTAGAAGTTCTCCTCGTTTATGGCTTTGCGGGTCTTCTCCAGCCAGACGCGCTGGTTCTCAAGGGTTTCCCGCGGGCGCTGGCACTCGGCGCTCGGCGTCAGCGCTTCCTTCCTGGCCTGGGACATCGTATACCGGGAGTTCTCCAGCACGTAGGTGCAGAAATCCGTCTTTACTTCCGGTGCGCCTTTTGCCTTTTCGAAATCGGCGGGTACCAGATTTATCTCAAGGGCTATGCGGGCCTGGAACAGCGCGCCCAGTTCTTCCTCTTCAGAGATTATCTCCTCGAGGCCGGTAACGGAGTACAGGCGGTAGATGTAGGCGGCGCGGCTCGTGGCAAGGGCCAGCAGCAGGTCCGAATCCTTGTACTCAAGCGGCAGGAAGATGTTTCCGGCCTTGAGGGAGAACTTGTGGCAGAGGCCCGGCGTGTTGGAGTATTCGAAGCGGACCGGATGCTTGTACAGGAATTTCATAAGCGGTTTGCCCTGGGGGGTGCCCTGGATTATGTCCAGCGCGCGCTCGATGGAGGGTTCGCTGGTCAGGCGGATGTCGCGGTTGCCGGCGCAGGCGGCGAGGAGGCACAGCGGGCAGAGGAGCAGCAGGCGTAGTTTCATTTTTTAAATAGATTTTTAAGGAGCTTCGAGGCTCCGGGGACCAGTTTGTCCACGGCTTTCTGTACGGCGGGCTGTTCGGTTATGGACCGCATGTCCGGCTTTACCGACGGCTCGGCGAAGGTGCCTTTTACGAACATGCCCACGGGGGCGCTCATGCGCACGCCGCTGGCCGCCTTCAGCGTGGCGTTTATTTTCATGTCCAGCTTTTCGGCCGGCAGATTAATGGAGCCGGAGGAGGAAACGTCCGCCACGGCGGAGGCGAGGGCGGACTTGTTCAGCTTCATCAGGCCTTTCGTGAAGGTGTAGTCCCCTTCTATTACCTGGAAGTCTATGTTGTTGAAGTCGGGCAGGCGCAGCGTTTTGGCCAGCTTGGAGGTTTTCTGCAGGACCAGCAGTGGATAGAGCGCCACCTTCGCGGCTTTATGCTTTTCCGCCATGGCGTAAAGATCGGAAAACTTTCCGGGCCCGGCGGTGAACGAGGCCGTGCCGTCCAGCGCCTTCAGATCGTCGGAGATGTTAGTCAGGTCAAGCTTTGCGGAGGCGGGGCCGCAGCGGAAATTGGGGTGCTCGATGGCGCCTATTTCGGCTTTGCCGGAGACGTCCAGGTAGAACGGTTCCCCGACGGCTTTCCGGGCGGTTTCTCCCCCGTGGGCCGGCTGGGCGGCCGGGGCGTCCTTTACCGTCAGTTTCGCCAGCTTAAGGGTGAACTCGGCCTTGGGATGTGTAAGCAGGTCCCGGGCCTTGAAAGCAGCTTTCAGGTCTTCCCCGTCCAGTTTTCCCTCCAGCTTCTGCGAGGAGACCGCGTCTTTTGAAAAATCTATCGAACCGCTCAGGCCGGAGAGTTTCCTGTCAGCGAAGGACGCGCCAATGCCGTTAAGCGCGGCTTTCCCCTTAAGCGAAAGCGCAGGGCCGTAAGAAAAGTCCAGGTCGGCCTCGGCGGCGCCGTTAAGCGCGTACGGCCCCGCAAGGCCGGGCGCGGCCTCCGCCAGCCGCGAAAGGTTCTTTATGTCGGCATGCGCCGTACCGGCGGCCTTCAGCTCTCCGGAATAGTTAACGGAAGCTCTGCCGGTAACGGCCAGCCCGTCGCAATTCAGCGCGAAAGAGCGTATGAAGGCTACGCCGGGCTGCAGCCGGGCGCTGGCGGAGATCTCGGTCAGGGGCAGCTTGAAACCGTGCGGTATGGGCAGCTGTTTTAGCTTCCTGGCCAGCACCGTGCTGTCCACTTCCGGCGTCTGCGCCTTTATCTCGGCCGTGATATCGTAAGTCACCGCCGGTTCCCAGGCCGCGCGGCCCGCGAGCGAGCCCTTTACCGGCCCCGCCGCGAACTTTACCGAGCGCAGCGTTATGTCCTTGAACGTCAACTTGAAATCGGCGTCCGCGTCTATCTGCGGCAGCAGCACCTTGGGCGGCAGGCTTTTGAAGACCGTACGCAGGTCGGCGGTGGAGAACGGCTTTACCGAAAGGGAAAGTTTAGCGTCCGGCTCCATCAGCCCCGAGAGGGAGCCCTTCAGTTGCGCCCTGGCCCCGCCCAGGGATAAAGACGCGGAGTCTATTTCGGCGCGGCCCTTCGCCGGGTCCCAGTTGCCCAGGGCCACGCGGCCTTTCAGCCGCGCCGGAACGGAACCGGTGAAATAGGGCGAGACCACGTCCATGGTCAAAGCGGTCTCGATAGGAAAAAGACCTTCCGGAGAGATAGCGGAGGCGGACAGACTGATGTCGCGCAGGGTGATGGTCATGTCCCCGGCCGCGTTGGCGTAGGTGAACCGTGAGTTCTTGATATTCAGGCTTGAGATGGCCAGCGGCGCCTGCACCGGCTTTTTGTCGGCAAGCACTACCTGTTTTGTGTCCCGTCCGGGGGTTATCAGATCGGAGAAATTATAGGTATCCTTTTTTACCTCCGCCACCCGCATGTTTAGGCCCGAGGCTGAAACGGAGTTTATCTTTACGCGGCGGTGCAGAAGCGCCCCGAAGGACGGGCGGACCGAGAACGAGTCGGCGCTGAAAAATTCCCCTTTCTTGAAATCCGGGTATTCGGAGACCTTGAGTTTTGTAATGGCCAGGCCGGAGAGGTTGAGCGAAGCGGAATCGAAGGCGACTTCCCTGTGGATGTTCTTGGAGGCGTATTCCAGCGTAAGCGCTTTAAGGCGCGCCGGGGTGAAATAAAGTTTAAGGCCGACCGCCGCGACAGCCAGCAAAAGCAGCGCCGCGGCAAATATTGCGCCTGTTATTTTCAGTATGCGGGTCATATAATTAAATTATACAAAAGTGATTCCAAATCTTTACTTTAAAATGCTAAATTAAATACTAAACCAAATATAACTTTTCAATCGTTCAGCGCGCTTCCTGAAGGCATACTCTCTAAAAATGAACGCTCTACTAGTCAATCTTAACCTTGCAGTGGACAAAACGGCTTTAGTTCCCGCTTTTGAGAAGGGGCGCATCTACCGTATCCCCGGCACCATCACGCTGCCCGGCGGCAAAGGCGTCAACGTCGCCCGCGCCCTGCGGGTGCTGGGGCTGGAGGCGCCTGTCACCGGGTTCGCCAGCGGTCACAACGGACGCTGGATAGCCGCCGCGCTTAAAAAGGAAGGCTTTAAAACCTTTATAGAGCGGCACAACAACGGGGAATCGCGCGTCTGCTACAGCATTGTTGATTCCGCCGGGCGCTCCACCGACCTGAACGAAGAGGGGCCGGCGGTGCCCGCCGCCAGCCAGGAGCGGTTCCTTAAGCGGTTCTCAAAGCTGGCCGGGGAGTTCCGGGCGGCCGCCGTCTGCGGCAGGCTTTCCCCGGGGCTTAAGAAAGGTTTTTATTCCTCGCTGGTGCGTTCGGCCGCCGCGCGCGGCTGTTTCACTGTTTTCGACACCAGCGGCCAGGTGCTGGCCGAGGCCGTGGCGGCCGGGGCCGACGGGGTGAAAATAAACCGCGCCGAGTTCGAGGAACTTTCCGGTGACGCTTTTACCCCCTCCAGGCTGTCGGCCTATTTCAGGCTGCACGCGCGCGCCGGCCTGAAAACGCTTATAGTTACGGACGGCCCTTCGCACACTTACGCCGTTTCCCCCTTCGGCCTGTGGAGCGTCCGGCCGCCAAGGCTGGCCCGGCTGAAAAGCCCGACGGGCGCCGGCGATTCTTTCATGGCCGGGTTCCTGTTCGGCTTCCTGAACGGCTACGATTTCGAACGCACGCTGAAACTGGCCGCCGGCGCGGCCGCCTCCGACTGCCTTACACTGGGGGCGGGGCTGGTGCGCCGCGCGCAGGCGCTGGAAATGGCGCAGAAAGCGGTGGTCAAAAAAATAGGGTAAGGAACGACATCATGGAAAAATTCTCAGCGATAGAAAAAATACTGGCCGACGCGGGCGCGCAGGGACGTGCCAGCCTCAGCGAGCCGGAAGTTTACAGGGTGATAGGGCTCGCCGGACTGGAAGCTCCGAAATATTTCCTTTACCCCGCTGCCGGCCTTGACCCGGCCGCCGCCTCGGCGGATGCGGCCGCCCGGCTGGCCGGCGACAGGGTGGTGCTTAAACTGGTTTCCTCCAAAACCCTGCACAAGACCGAAGCGGGCGGAGTAAAAGTGCTGGAAAGGTCCGCCGCGGTGATAGAGGCGGCTTTGCGGGAAATGGCCTCCAAATTCCCGGAGGCCGAGGCTTTCATGGCCGTTGAGTTCCTTCCCCACGCCGCTTTCGCGCTTGGCGAGGAGCTGCTGCTCGGGGCGCGCGCCGACGCGGCTTTCGGTCCCGTGGTAACGCTTGGGCCCGGCGGCACCAACGCAGAGGCGCTCACAAAGTCGCTGCGTCCCGGCATTTCCCCCTCGGTGATCCCGGTCGAACTGGCATTCAGCGGCGAGGACTGGACTAAGTTCCTGGCCGGCAGCTGGGTCTGGAAGTACGCTTCCGGCGGCGTGCGCGGCGGCAGGCGCCTGGTGGCCGACGGCGAGATGGTGAAGTGGCTGGAAGGCTTCTCCCATCTTATGAAGCATTTCCGCGACGGCGGCTCTTCCGACTGGGCCATAGAGGAATTCGAGATAAACCCGCTGGCCGCGGCCAAAGGCCGGCTGACCGCGCTGGACGGGGTGCTGCGCTTCCGCAAGGCGAAAAGATCGGCGCCGCGCGCGAAACCATCAAAACAGGGCATAACGGGGCTGCTTCATACGCAAAGCGCGGCCGTGGTGGGCGTTAGCGAGAAGAAGATGAACATGGCCCGCATCATCCTTAACAATATTTCCAAGGCGGGGTTCCCGAAAGAGCGCACCTATATAGTCAAAGAGGGCGTAGCCGAGATAGACGGCGTGAAATGTTTCGCCTCCCCCGCGGCCCTGCCTGAAAAAATAGATATGTACGTGGTGGCCGTCCCGTCACCGGAGGTGCCGCGCGTGCTGGCCGAGGCCGGGGAGTCCGGCAAAGTGAACGGAGTGGTGCTTATTTCCGGCGGCATGGGTGAAAAGTCCGGCTCCGAAGGTATGGCGGGCGCGGTAGTGGACGCGATAGACGGCGCCAGGAAAAAGAACCCTGATTTCGCGCTCTCCGGCGGCAATTCCATGGGGATAGTGCTCAACGGGGTTAAACTCAATACTTTCTTCATACCGGAATACAAGCTGGAACATCCTCTCGGCGTGAACCCTTACAACGCCAAGACCGCTTTTGTGAGCCAGAGCGGAGCTTTCGTGATCTCGACCATAAGCAAGATGCCCTGGCTTAAGCCGGCATACAGCGTTACCGTGGGCAACCAGCAGGACGTTACTGTGCCGGACTACGTGGACCGCCTGGCCGAGGAAGACGACCTTAAGGTGATACTGGTATATATGGAAGGGTTCAAGCCCGGCGACGGGCTGGCGCTGGCCCGGACCATAGAGAAAGCCCGTTCCAAGGGCAAGCAGGTAGTGCTCTACAAGGCCGGCCGGACCGTAGTCGGGCAGAAAGCCGTGATGGGGCACACGGCCTCCATAGCCGGGGACTACCTGGTGACGCGTCTGATAATGGAGAGCGCCGGCGCCCTGGTAGCGGAATCTTTCGACGACTTCAACGACCTGGCGGCCCTGGCCTGCTCCTTCGCAGACCGAAAAATAAAACACGGCAACACCTTCTTTATGAGCAACGCCGGTTTCGAAGCCGCAGGCATGGCGGACGGTGTGGCCGGCCGCGTCACAGCCGAAATGCACCCGGGGACCGCGGCGGAGATGGAGAGAACGCTGAAGGAGTTCCGGCTGGATTCCATAGTGGACGCCAAGAACCCTCTGGATATTACGCCGATGGCTCCGGACGCCGCGATAGGCGGGGTGGTAGCAACGGCGCTCGCCTCGGAGGAATTTTCCGGCGCCGTGGTCTCCATGGTGCCGCTGACCGCGATGATGAACACGATGCCGAAGGGCGGGGCCTGGCCGGACGACTTTGAAAAGTCGTTCCTTAAAGGCGCCGCCGAGGCGGCGCGCAACGCGCGCAAGCCGCTGATATTCTGCGTGGCCGCCGGGACAAAATACGAGCCCTATTGCGCCTACGCGCAGGCGCTGGGACTGCCGGTCTTCCGCTCGTCCGACCGCGCGGTCAAGATATACGCGAAATACCTGGAATACGTTATAGGCTGAGCAAGGACGCTGAAAGCGGCCGGAGGGAATATCCCCCCGGCCGCTTTATTTGCCGCAGTCCAGTAAATGAAAAACCGCAGCTTTCTTTATTCCGCGTCTACCCAGACGCCGCGGGCGGGCATCTGTGCCCCGCCGAAGGCTTTGTTCTGTACCGCGCCCTCTTCGGCCAGGCAGCCGGAGATGAAGGCGCGCGCTTTCACCAGCTCGCCCGCGCTGTTGATGTAGACGGGCACGTCTTTGCCTTTCTTTAAATTCACGTGGTCGCGTTTCACGATGTAATCGGAATTAAGCTTGCCCGAATAGTCGTTGTAAATGATCTCGACGTGGCAGTCCAGGTAGTCGCGGGTAAGGCTCTTCAGCCACATGCGGTCTTCGGTCAGCGTGGCCTTGAAATCCTTGCTCTCAACGTATTCCAGCCGGTCGCGGAAGTCTTCGGTCAGGTTAAGGTAGACATCGGGGTCGCAGTAGTTCTTGTCGGCGGTGAACTGCGCGTAGAGCTTTTCGTTCACTATGTTGGCCAGCTTCGCGCCTATCTTTCCGCCCATGGAATTGACGTCGTCCTCCTGCTGCTCGTTGACGCCGTGGGACAGCACGTGGGAGCCGGCGGTCTCGATGCTGCCTACGAGCGCCGCGCGGAAACCGCCGCGGACGTAGCCGTAGAGCATGATGCCGTGGAAGTGGTACCAGGCGCCATATTTGTCGCCGCGGCCGGAGTAGAAATTGCAGATGTTGGCGAGCTTCCGGGTGACGGCTAGCTTGTCGCGCTGCGGGTGGCGCCAGTTGTCGGAAAGGATGTTCTCTATGGTCAGGATGGCCAGGTAGACGTCGCCGCCGTTGATACGGTAGCTGGCGCGGAACATCTGGTCCAGTGACACCGAGCCCTCGCCGCGGGAAAGGATGTAGTTAATAAGTTCGACTTCGGTGCCTGTCTTAAAGTGGCGGGAGGTCACTCCGGAGGCCAGCGCGGTCAGCAGCTTGCTGAAGCCGAGTGGTATCATTTCCCCCTTGTCCTTGCAGTACTGCATGAACTCGGGGCTCCAGGTGTGGGGTTCGCCGAATTTGGGTTCCAGGCCTCCGGCCTGCTCTTCCTTGATGATCTGCATCATCATGTTCAGCATCTCTTTCTTGCGGAAAGGGTTCACGCGGCCTTCCAGCTGCATGGCGGAATTGTGCAACTGCACTATCATGCGGTCTTTTTCGTCAGCCGGCAGGTCCAGGGCGTTTATCTGTGCTTCGGTGGGCATGGCCACGGGGGCGTCCTCTACCACGGGGTTAATATCGGAATAGCTGCCGCCGGCCGGGCTGCCGTTGTCCTGGGCTATGCCGAACAGCACCTGAAACAGAACTTTTGGGAGGTTCTTGGTGTATACGGCCAGGGCCACGTCGCTCTGCAGGTCGTAGCGCTGGTAGCCGGACTGGCGGTATTGGCGGGCGAATTCCAGGCCGTTGTTTATGCCGGGGATGTCTATCGTGCCGCCGATGACGTTGAGCTTGTTCGTGTCCGCTGAGGGGCGGCGGCGCGGCAGAAGGGGATCGTAGGAAGCAGCGTCCAAATAGTAATTCCCGGCTTTAACAGCGGCGCGCTGCGCCGTTGCTGGGGTAGGGGCTGCGAAATAGTCCGAGGAGGCTTTCAGACTCTCCGCGTCGACGTATTCCAACGGCCTCGCTTTGGCGGGTATGGCCGCCAGTACGGTTATCAGCGCGATTATGATTTTTTTCATCCGGTTTTTTCCCCGCGTCGGTCCTATATACTATAATCTAACAGAAGCTGCGGCTTTTGTAATGTGCGGAAAGGCCTATACTGCCGTTGTTTTTGGACCCGCCGGGTTTAGGTCCTATGGACAAAGAAAAACTCGTTCTTATTTCTGATGTGCACTCCAACCTCCCGGCGCTGGAGGCCGTTATCGCTGATATCGGCCGCCGCGGGCTATCCTCCGCCCCTGTCTGTTTCCTGGGTGACGCGGTCAATATGGGGCCCTTCCCCGCCGAAACGGTCAGCGCGCTGATGGCGCTGAAGCCCTTTTCGCGCGTACGCGGCAACCACGACAGATATATGACCTGTGACCCGGGCCGCGAGGCTCTTGAGCGCTATTTCCGCTGTCCCGAGGGCGCCGACCACAACGCCTGGACCTTTTCGGCTCTGGACCGAAGCGCCAAAGACTGGCTGGGATCCGCCCCTGAAAGCCTTTCTTTTTCGCTGGGCGGCGCGCAGTTCACCTGCTTCCATGCGTCAAAAGACAACGACGAAGTTCCTTTTCCCATTTCTCCCCAGCCTGTGAACATCTTGTTCGGGCACATCCATTCCCCCTTTTCAGTCCCGGCAGGCCCCGGCCGGCTGATAGTTAACCCCGGCAGCGTGGGCAGTCCGTTGGACGGCAACCCGGAGGCGTCTTACGCGGTGCTCACCGTAAACGGGTCCGTCTCCGCCGAAATAATACGGGTCAAGTACGATATAGCCGCTTTCTGCTCCGCCCTGGATGAACGCGCGGCGCCCTGGGCTGAAACCATAAAAAGGGTGGTGACCCGGGCCTGCCTTTTTTAGGAAGAAGATGCTTCACACATAACGGGATGCTTCGGCTGGGAGCATAAAAAAATACCGGGCCGTCCATGGCGCGCGGTTCTCCCCATTTTGTTATACTATGAGTATTCCCAAACATCTTGGAGACCAATGTGGATCAGTCACGCCAGCCTAAACTTTTACTTACCAGCATAATGCGCCCTATCGGCCCCGCCTACGGGGACGCCGAAAGCGTCGGCTACGAGCTTTTGAACGCGCAGGTCACCCGCGCCCAGGGCATGTTCAGCCCGCGCGCCGTGCACCGCCAGTTCTCGCTGGACTACATGGCCGAGAACCTCGACAACCCCACCGTGGCGCTGCATTACCCCTCGCGCCGCGAGATGATAAAAGAGCTGAAGAAAGGCTACGACTTCGTGGGCATCTCCTTCATCATGGTCACCTACCACCGCATGAAGGAACTTTCAGCTCTTATCCGCAAATATTCACCTGACAGCAAGATAATCCTGGGCGGCTACGGCACCGTACTGCCGGACGAAGCTCTGAAGCCCTTCGGTGACTACATCTGCCGCGGCGAGGGCGTTGCTTTCATGCGCGACCTGCTGGGCCAGCCGCCGCTTTCCGAGCACAAGCACCCGGTGATAGACAGCCGCCTCAAGGTGTTTTCTAAGACGGTTTCTTACACAGGAATGATCTTCGCCGGGCTCGGCTGCCCCAACGGCTGCGATTTCTGCTCCACTTCCCATTTCTTCAAGCGGCAGCACATCAGCCTGCTCAAGACCGGCGCCCAGGTTTACGGCGTGGTGAAGAAGCACCTCGACATCAACCCCGACGCGCAGTTCACCATCCTCGATGAGGAATTCCTGCTGAACCGCGAGCGCGCCCTGGAGTTCCGCGACCTGGTGGTGGCGGGCGGCCGTCCGCTTTCCATCTTCGTGTTCGCCAGCATCAAGGCGCTGAGCCTCTACGCCCCGGAAGAGCTGCTGGAGATGGGCGTGGACGGCGTGTGGATAGGCTACGAGGGCGAGCGCTCCGGCTACGACAAGCGGGCCGGCAAGTCCGCCGAAGAAATTTTCAAGGGTCTTAAAGAGAACGGCATAACCATACTGGCCTCCATGATAGTCGGCTTCGACTATCAGACGCCGGAGATCATCAAGGCCGAGCATAAGCACCTGATGTCCATGAAGCCCGACCTGTGCCAGTTCATGATCTACAACCCGAACCCGGGCACCCCGCTTTACGAAAAGGTGAAGGCCGGCGGCCTGCTGCGGCAAGAATACGCCACCAACCCCGCCCGTTACTGGAAATGGGCCAGCGGCTTTAAATCCCTGCTGGAGCACCCCCGCATGACCGCGGCCGAGATAGAGGGCATGCAGGACTACTGCTTCAGGCAGGACTTCCGGGAGCTCGGCCCGTCGATCTACCGCGTGGCCGATACCATGCTGGCTGGCTATCTGAAGCACAAGGATTCGCCCAACGCTTTCCTGCGGCTTAAGGCCGCGCGTTACGGCGAGGAACTTAAGAAAACCTACCCGATGTACCTGCCCGGCGAGCTGTTCGGGCCCACGCTGCGCACCCGCGCTATGGTGCACCGCGTCAAGAAGCGCGTGTACGCCGCTTTCGGCCAGCCTTCCTTCGCCGACCGGGTCATGAAATACGGCGCCGTGGCGGCCGCGCTGTGGACCTCTTTCAAGCTGCGCTTCAACCTCTTCCAGAACCCGTCGCTGACCCGCACGGGCTGGCGGCTGCCGCCCGAACCGTTCACCCGGGAGTGGCTGGAGGCGAAGCTGGCGCAATATAACGTGCCGGCTAAGCTGTCCGTGCTGGTGGAGGAATACGACGGGCGGCGCAACCAGCTGCGGGTGCGGCTGGAGGGCGCGCTGGACCGCTACCAAGGCGAGAAGCTGGCTGAAGAGCTGCGGACCTATCTCAAAGAGACCAAAGGCAAGCTGGTTCTGGACTTCGAGAAGCTCAAAGGCATGGAGAAAGAGGCCGCGGCCGCTTTAAGCCTGCGCCTGAGCGAGTACCGCTCCCGTGTGAAGATCTCGATGCCCAGGAACGCCCCCGCGCACGCCGCCCAGCTGATGTTCCTGGCCGAGGCGTTCAAGATCTACAAATGCTAGAGGTTTAGGGACCGCGGTCTTTAAAAAATTCCGGCCAGCAGGTTTTTACGCCTCTTGGCCGGAAATCTTTCTATGGCGTAGCGCAGCGTGGTGCGCGGCAGGCGGGCGTAGCTGCCTTTCAGGAAATCCAGTAGGACCTTTTTGGAACATTTTTTCCCTATCTCCCGAAGCAGCCAGCCTACGGCCTTGTGCATAAGGTCGTGTTCGTCGTCCAGCAGCCTGCGCGCCAGGGCCAGCGCGTCGGCGCTCTCCCCGTCCTTTATGAAATTGAAGCAGGCCAGCACGGCTATGCGGCGGTTCCACAGCAGTTTTGAGCCCGCCAGCCTGTAAAGCGGCGCTCTGCTTTTATCTTTCAGCCAGCCGCCCACTATGCCCGGGGCCGACATGTCTACCAGATCCCAGTTGTTTATGAAGCGCGTACCGGTGAGATAGAATTTGTATATCTTTTTCCGCTCCGCAGCGCCGGCCCGGTCAAATCTTTCTACCAGCAGCATCAGCGCGCAGACCCGCTCCTCGTGCCAGGGCGACCTGAGCAGGACCTTGATGTCAGGTAAAGGCAGGTCTTTGTACCTTTTAGCCAGGGCGCGGGTGGCCGGGACGGCAAGGCCCAGGAACTTGTCCCCCTCGGCGTATTCCCCCTTCCCGGTCTTGAAATACCGCGCCATGGCCCCGGCCCTGCGGGGGTCGGCGGCTTGCGCGAAATCTTTTTTGAGTTTTTTCAGCATTACAGTAGTTTTCCCTGCAGCAGCCAGGCTGTGCTCAGGAAGGCGAAAAATCCGACAACGTCGGTGACCGTGGTCACGAAGATGCCGGAGGAATGCGCCGGGTCGAAACCCATGCGCTTCATGGTTACCGGTATAAGCGCTCCGGCCAACCCCGCCGCCACCATGTTCACTATCATGGCGGCGCCCACCACGAAGCCCAGCCAGGCGTTCCCCTTCCAAAGCCAGGCGGCCAGCGCCGTAATTATCCCGATAGTGGCGCCGTTGACGAAACCTACAAAGACCTCGGTCCAGACCAGGCGCCAGGCGTTATGGGGCGTAATCTCGCGCATCATCATGCCGCGTATGACTACGGAAAGCGTCTGGGTACCCGCGTTGCCGCCCTGGCCGGCTATTATCGGCAGGAAGACCGCCAGCACGGCTACGCGCGCGATGAAGTCCTGGAAGAGCGCCACCACCGAGCCGGCCAGGAAGGCCGTGGCCAGATTGACCGTCAGCCAGGGGAGGCGGCGGGTTATTTTGAACCAGGCGGGAGAGAAGGCCCTTTCCTCGGCGCTGGCGCCGAACAGTATCTGCAGGTCTTCCGTCGCCTCTTCTTCGGTGGAACCGATGATGTTGGCGGTGTTGACTATCCCTATCAGGCGCCCGTTCTCGTCCGTTACCGGGACGGCCAGGTAATGCTTGCGGGCGGCCATGGCCACCAGTTCCTCCCGGTCCGTGAACGGAGAGACCTTAACGACGTCCCTTATCATTATGTCCGAGACCGGGGCTTCCGGCGCGGCCAGCAGGAGGTCTCTCATGTTCAGCACGCCGAGCAGTCCGTTGGCGCCGTCCACTACGTAGCAGTAGGTGGCGGACGGCAGCTGCTTCTTCGCCATCTGGCGCAGCTTCAATATAACGTCCCTCACCCTGGTGTCGGTGCGGAAGGCCAGGAAGTCAGTGTGCATCATGCGCCCGGCGCTTTCGCAGGGATAGGCCAGTATCTCCGCTATGTCCTTTGAAAATTCCTGGTCAAGCAGGGGAATGACCGCCCTTGAAAATCCCTGGTCCAGGCGGCGGAAAATATCTGCCGCCTGGTATTTGCCCGTGCGGTGCAGGATCTCCGCCGCTTCGGCCGGGGTGTAGCTTTCAAGTATAGCGGCCGCTGAAGCCGGCGGCAGGTTTTCCAGCGCCTGGGCGGCCACCGACGGCGGCAGGTCCTTCAGTATCTGCGAGGCGTCGCGCGGCGGCAGGTTCTCCAGCGCCTGGGCCGCCTTCACGGGGTCGCCCTGTATGAATTTCTTCACTATCTCGATAGCCGCTTCTTTTCTTTTCATTGGAGGCCCGTCAGGCCGCTCCGTGCTTCAGCCGGTCCATGATGGCCCGGCCCAGCCCGTGCATAGGGACTTTTTCGGCGTAGATGAGCGGGACCCCGGCGCCCTCCAGCGCGTGCAGGGCGCCGAACAGTCCGGCGGCCGCCTCGCGCAGGTCCCCGGAGCGGGAAAGCACCTTTACAGCGGCCCAGTTTCCGGCGGGCTTCCGGCGGAAAGCCAGGTAGGCTGCCCGGAGCGAAGGCCTGGGAGCCCGTCCCGGCTCTATTATCTTGAGCCTGGCTTTGGGCGCGTAATGTTTCTTAAGGCAGCCGGGGGCCAGCGGGCTTTTCCCGCCCGTCTTGCCGGGCCGCGCCGCGGGGCCGGTCAGTTTCTCAATTTCCTCCAGCGGCAGCCCGCCGGGGCGCAGCAGCACCGGCCGGCCTTTTTCAAAGGTAATGATGGTGGATTCCACGCCTATGTCGGTTTTCCCCCCGTCCAGTATCAGGTCCGGCCCGTTCCCCAGCTGGCGGCTGACATGCTCCGCGGTGGTGGGGCTCAGCCTGCCGAAGCTGTTGGCACTGGGTGCGGCTATGGGGCGCCCGGCGGCTTTTATCAGCGCCAGGGCGTGGCGGTTGCCCGGCACCCTTACCGCCACGGTCTTCAGGCCGGCGGTGACTATGCCCGGCACCGCCGCGGCTTTGGGCAGTACCAGCGTTAGCGGGCCCGGCCAGAATTTCTTCATCAGGCGCAGCGCGGGCGCCGGCACGCACGAAAAAAGTTTCCTGGCCCTGGCGGCCGAGCATTCGTGCAGTATCAGCGGGTCGAACCGGGGCCGGCCCTTTATCTCGAAGATGCGCGCGCAGGCTACGGGGTTCAGCCCGTCAGCCCCGAGGCCGTAAACGGTTTCGGTAGGGAAAGCTACCACGCCGCCGGCTCTTATAAGCGCGGCGGCTTTTTTTATGCTGCCCGCAGTGGCTTTAACTGTGTTCATAAATAAACCGCCCGCCGCATGGGCGGGCAGTCTAATTTTACCAATTTCTATCGAGGTCGAGCCCCGATCGAGGTGAGGGCTATTTTTTAAGCAGGCGTGAGAGCGTCTCCGCCAGCTCCTCGAACTTGTACGGCTTAGGCAGCACCGCGTCGAAGCCGTTAGCCTTGAAGTCGGACATCACCCCGTCGTCGGAATAGCCGCTGGAGACTATTACCCTGGCTCCCGGCGCCGTTTTCCGCAGTTCCAACACGGCCGGCTTGCCGCCGTACCCTCCGGGGATGGTCAGGTCCATGATGACGGCGGCGAAGGGCTTTCCCTTTTTTTCTTCCTCCGTGTAGCGCCGCACGGCGTCCTTGCCGTCGGTGACTATCTCGCAGGTATAGCCCAGATCGGTAAGCATGCGGCGCAGGGCGTGGGAGACTATCTCCTCGTCCTCCAGCACCAGGATGCGGCCGGAGCCATGGGCGATAGCTTTCTTCGCCTCCTCCTCCATTTGCAGGCTGCGCCCCGTGGCCGGCAGGTAAATGTCAAAGCTGCAACCTTTTCCCGGGGTAGAGGAGACCGCTATGTGCCCGCCGTGGTTCTTAACCACGGACCAGGCCATGAAAAGCCCCAGGCCGCGGCCGCGGGCCTTGGTGGTGAAGTAGGGGTCGAACACGTGCGCCAGGTAGTTCTCCGGCATGCCGATACCGGTGTCCGACACGGTTATCCGCACGTAGTCACCGGGTGCCAGGGTTTCCGGCGGGGGCGTTCCCCTGCCGAAGTTGCGCGCCTGCAGGCGCAGCTTACCGCCGGAGGGCATGGACTGCAGGCCATTCATAAGGATGTTGTTCACGGCCTGCTTCAGCTGGTTCTCGTCGCCCTCTACGCTCCAGAGATTTTCCAGCACTTCCATTTCGCAGGCGCAGTTGGTGCCCGCCGTAGACAGGTTAAAGATCTCTTTAAGGGCAGTTTCAAGGGAGAATTCCTTTTTGAGCGGCTTACCGCCCTTCGAGAAGGTCAGCAGGTTAGCCGTCAGGCTTTGCGCGTTATTAGCCGCCTCCATGGTCTCGCGCAGTATTTCCGCGTTTTCCTGGTTTCCCCCGCAGCGCGACTCGAGCAGGGAGATGTTGGCCATTATCCCCGTCAGCATGTTGTTGAAGTCGTGGGCTATACCCCCGGCCAGCAGGCCCAGCGATTCCACCCGCTGCATGGCGGCCATTTCCGCTATTATCTTTTCGCTGTTCTTTTTTTCGGTAATGTCGCATATTACCGACAGGAAGACACGTTTTTTTCCGGTTTCCACCAGTTGCAGGCGCACTTCCACCGGGTAAACGCTCCCGTCCTTGCGCGTGTGCTCGCTTTCAAAGATAAGCTGGTTCTTTTGTCCCGACAGCAGCGGCGCGAGCATGGAGCGGTATAAAGCCTCGGTGAAGTTGTGCTTCAGGTCGAAGGGGGTCATGTTATCCAGCTCTTCGGGGGCGTAGCCCAGGTTCTTAACCGCCCCGTAGTTGACGAATAAGAAGCGGAGACTCTCTGCGTCGTAGATGTAAACCTCGTTGAAGCTGGACCTAACCGCTTGGCTGAGCAGGTCCATCTGCTCGCGGGACTTCCAGGTTTCTGTTATGTCGCTGAACACGCAGTGGGTCTGCCTGAAGCTGCCGTCGGGGTTGTACCCCACCTGCCCGTTTAAAACTATGTGCCGCGTGGCGCCGTCCTTATTTTTTATCTCTAGTTCCAGGCCTTTTGTCTGCCCGGCGGCCTTGAACCTGCGGAAATTCCCGGTGAACATCTCCTTGCATTCAGGCAGAAGGAACTCTGTGAAATCGTGTCCCAGGACTTCGTCCTTGGAATAGCCGAAAGTGGCGCACCAGGTGCTGTTCACTGCAAGCAGCCTGCCATCCGCGTCCAGCGACTGGTAGCCTATGGGGACGTTCTCGAACAGTTCCTGAAAACGCAGCTGCGATTCCTTCAGCGGCGTTATATCCGTCCAGGAGCCGGCTATTTCACCAGTTTCCGCAGAGGCGACCCTGAGCTGGGAATGCACCCAGAAATACTGCCCGCTCTTTTTCCTGAAGCGAAAGTCCCTGGTCTGCGCGCCTTCCTGCATGACCTTTTGCATGTCCGCGCTGCTGCTTTCTACGTAGTCAGGGTGGATGTTCTCCTTCCACCAGTTCCGCGCCAGCACTTCCTCGGGGGAATAGCCGGTAACAGCCTGCACATTGCCGCTGACCCATTCGAAAATGGTCTTGCCGCTCTTCTTCCTCAGCGTGAACAGCATTACGGGGTTGGCGTCCATTATGTGCGTGAGCTGGCTGGCGGTGCGCTGCAGTGCGGCCTCGGCCGCGGCCCGCTTTTCCTCCAAGGCGATGGCGCCCAGGGCCAGGGAGATGTCTCCCTGTATCTCGCTCAGCAACTTCTGCTCTTCTTCGGTGAAGAAGCCGGTTTCCGCTGCGTAAAGGTTAAGCACCGCTACCGTTCTGCCATTCTCATTAAACGGTATGGCGGCGGAAGAGCGGTAGCCTTTCTTAAGCGCCTGCTCGCGCCAAGGTGCTACCTGGGGGTCGGTGGAAATATCCTGGACCCAGCTTATGCACCCGGTTCTGACGGCCGTTCCGGTGGGGCCTTTTGAGTTGGGCCCTTCCGACTGCGTTATCTTAACGGCGTCCAGGTAGCCGTCAGTGAAGCCGGCAGAGCAGACCGGGATGATCCTGCCTGTGTCGCTGTCCGGAACGCCTATCCAGGCCATCTTGAACCCTCCGGAGTTCACGGCTATGGAGCAGATCTGGTCGAAAAGCTTGTTCTTGTTCTTTTGCGCGACCGCGGCCTGGTTCACCTGGGCCAGGAAAGTATAAAGGCGCAGGTTCTTGAGCAGGGCCACTTCGGTATTTTTCAGCTTAAACTGCAGTGCCGCTGTATCCAGCGCTTTACGGGCTGTTGACAGTATGTTTTCCAAAAAAGTGCCATCTTTTACTATGTAGTCCAGGGCGCCGGCCTGCATGCTTTTCACGGCCACGGCTTCGTCGCCCCGGCCAGTGACCATTATAAAAGGCGGGACCGTGATGGAATTATTCTTCAGCCGGGCCACCAGCTCCAGGGCGGTCATGCCCGGCAGGGAATAATCCAGCAGCATCAGTTCCGGGGTGGAGCTTTTCAGGATATCGATAGTTTCTATGGGGGCCGAGGCGCGCCTGATCTCCAGCCCCAGCGGCTCGAGGCGCTGGGCCTCCAGTTCGCTGGTTCCCCGGTCGTCGTCCACTATAAGGAGGAAGCCGCCATTGTTTGTTTTGTTATCTGACATAAATTTTGCCTTGGTATCAGTTCGCTTTCAGCGTACTTACGTTAATTATCATCAGGAAAAGCCCCAGCCGCTTTATCACTTCCGCGAATTTCTCGAATTCCACCGGCTTGGTCAGGTAATTGCTGCAGCCCAGTTCATAGCAGCGGTCTATCTCCCTGGGGTCGTCGGTGGTGGTGAGCATTATCACCGGTATGGTCTTAAGGCGAGTGTCGTCCTTTACGCGTCTAAGCACCTCTATACCGTCGAGGCCCGGCATGCGTATGTCCAGCAGCAGCAGGTACGCCTTGCCGTCCTCTATGCCCGGTGTTACCGCCCCGGAAAGGAAGGCCCACGTCTCTTTTCCATCCTTGAACCGTATTATGGGGTTGTGCACCCCTACGCTTTCGAAGCGTTCTTTTACCAGCTGGGCGTGGCCGTCGTCGTCCTCCGCCATCAGTATGATTATGCCGTTGTCCGTGTCATTCATTTTTCCCCCTCGCCCGCCGCGGGCAGTTCCACATAGAAGGTAGAACCTTCCCCTTCCTTGGATTGCGCCTTTATGCTTCCGCCGTTCTTTTCGGCTATGCGCTTGACGGTGGGCAGGCCTATGCCTTCGCCTTTGTTCTTGTGCGCCCGCTCGGGCTGGTAGAATACGTTCCAGATCCGGTCCAGGTCGCCAGCCGGTATTCCGGAGCCATTGTCGGCCACAGTGTAAAACGCCGCGCCCTCTTTAACTTCCCCGGTGACCGTTACCTCAAGGGCGCGGCTTTCATCCCGGTACTTTATGGCGTTGTCCAGTAAATTGGTAAAAAGCTGGCTTACCGCTCCGGGGTCCGCCTTGCAAGGGGGCAGTATGGCGCAGTTTATCTTTCCGCCGGCTTGCTGCAGCTGGTAGCTGAGGGAAGCCAGTATTATCCTGAGGAGTTCGTTCATGTCCACGGTCGCCGGCCTCATTTCCACCCTTCCCATGCGGGAAACCTTAAGCAGGGCGGTTATCAGCGCGTCCATCTTGCGCGAGCTCTCCACCACGAACTTCAGCGCGCCGGGCATGCGGTCCATGGTCAGTTTCTCCAGCCCCTGCCTTGTCTCCGGGGGCAGTGGCGCGGGGATCAGCGCTTCCTGCAGTTCCCGTACGTAATGCTGCAGGTTCTGGCTGAAGCCCTGGATGTTCACCAGCGGGCCCCTCAGGTCGTGCGTAGTGATGTAGAGGAAGTTCTCCATCTCCTGCTTCTTCTCAATAAGGTTCCGGTTGAGCTTTTCCCGCTCCAGCTCCACCAGCCTGCGCGCGGTGACGTCCGTGAAAATGGTAGCGAAACCGTAGGCCCCCCACGGAGCTATGGAGATGGAAAAGTACTTATTCAGGGGCGCGAAGTAAGTTTCTATCTGCCTGGGAAGTCCGGACCTGACTACGGCGGCGTATTCCGCCAGATAGGGCGCGGCCGGCGTGCCGTAGGCCTCGGTAGCGAGCTTCCCTGTCACGTCAGCGGCCTGTATGTTCAGGATCCTCTCGTACTGAGGGTTCGTCTCTATGATGCGGTAATCCGCCGGCTGCCCCGCCGCGTCGTTGACCAGTTCGTGCAGGGCCACGCCTTCGGTCATGTGCGTCCACAGGGACCGCAGCCGCTGCTCGCTTTTTTTAAGCGCCTCCTCCGCCCTTTTGCGCACGGTGAGATTCGTCGATACCACCATCCCGGCGGAGACGGCGCCTTTCGTGTCGAATACCGGCAGGACCTGCTGGTAATAATACAATGAGCCGTACCAGTGCTCGAACGCGGACGCCTCTCCCTTTAAAGCCTTATCGTACAGGGGCTTGAACAGTTCGGCGACATCGGGAGGAAAGGCTTCCGACAACTTCCGGCCCTCTACAAGCTTCTTATCAAAGCCGGACCTGGCGATCTCTGTGCCGCCGGCGACCAAAAAACGGTGGTCGTGGTCGAACAGCAGCACTGAAGTATCGGGGATCGAGTTCAGAAGCAGGCGATACCTTTGTTCGCTTTCGCGCAGCATCTCCTCGGCCTTCTTGCGTACAGTGATGTCGCGCCCCACTACCACTGACCCGACGATAACGCCTTTATCGTCCCGGATGGGGGCAAAACTGTAGCTGCCGGCCCAGGTTTCGCCCGTATCTTTGCGGCGCAGCTTATATTCGGCGTTCGTAACTATTTCGCCGCGCAACGCTCTTGGAACCGCCCACATTTCCAGCGGCGCCAGTTTCCCGTCCGGCAGGAACACTTCGAGAAAATCGGGATATTCGGAAAGTTGCTTTGCGCACTCTGTTTTATTCCTGAATTTATGGAAGGTCGCAAAGGCGTCATTGAACTCTATGAACCGGCCGGCGTTATCGGAAATGAACACGGCGTCGGTCATGCTGGACAAAGCCGCCTCCAGGTTGCCCCTGCTCTCGCGCAGTTCCTGTTCGGCCCGCTTGCGGTCGGTGATATCCTGGAAGAAGCCGTAGACCCGGTGGTGCGCCAGGTCCACTTTGCCGATGGTGTGTACCGCGCGGGTATTTCCTTTGGCGGTGATTATCTCCAGGTTCAGGTCAAAACCCTCGCCGGTCTTCAGGGTATGCTGTATGGCCCGTTCAACAATAGTCCGGGATTCCGGCGTGTAGAAGTTAATTCCCTTTTCCACATCCGGTCTAAAGGCGGTATCCAGTTCGTGGATGCGGTATACCTCTTCCGTCCAGACCTGCTTCATGGTATCGATATTGAATTCCCAGCCGCCTACTTTCCCTACCTGTTCGGTCTCCGCCAGCAATTGCCGTCCCTTTAACAGGAGTTCCTCGCCTGCCAGTTGCCTGGTCCGGAGTATGATCTGGACTATGAAGTAAAGCAGGCCCGCTCCCGAGAGTATAAGCGCCAGAGCCCGGTATTCACTGGTTTTAACGGGGCCGAGTATGGTCTCCCGGTCCACCTTGGTTAATATCGCCCAGTTCGTTCCCGGAACAGGTCCCATGGCGCTGAAAACCTTTACTCCGCGGTAATCCAGACCGGCGAAAAAACCTTTCCCGCCTTTAAGGGCCGCGGCGGCTGGCAGATTCATGTCCGAAAGCGGCAGCTTGAATTTCAGGGCCGCGTCCTTCCTGTAGTCGAGGTTGTTGAGGAAAAGGGCGTATCCCCCTTCTTTGCGCACCAGCAGGGTCTCGGCCTTTGTAAAGAACAGCGGCGCAGCGTCCAACAGGGGATATAACTCCGTCTCCGGGTCTATTTTTATCACAATCACACATACGGTTTTCCCACCGCGCCCTCCGGCGGAGATGGGGCTTAACATGGCCATGCGCGGGGTTCCGTCCGCGTTCAGGTAAAGGTCGGTGAGCAGAGCCTTGCCGTTTTTGGAAGCTAGAGCGAAAGCCTCGGTGAAGGGTTTTGCGGTCTCGGGGACATATCCGGGGGTAGCCGCTATGACGGCGCCCTTAGGTGACAGGAACGCCATACCGGCGTAGCGCTTTTGAGCAATGTAGTCTGAAAGCCAGGGATTCAGCTGTGCGCGCCTGGAGCCGGGGCTGGCCATTTCCTGCGAAACTATCTCGCCGAAGAAGGGATGGCGGCTGAGGCTTACGGCCTCGCGTTCATTAGCGTCCAGCCAGGCGGAGAGCTGCGCGGTCTTGTAATCGTTTATTACGGCAAGGCTTCTGCTTATATCTTCGACAGCCGTTCTGTGGTAATTAGCGGCTACAAAAAGCCAGAGCGCCAGCGCGGCCGCCAGCGTAAGCAGTATATAGCCGGCCCCTTTGCCGGAAAACTTCATGATTCTTTTATGGACATCCACGCGAACGTCCCCCCTGAACCTTTTCCGCAACTTCCGCGGCCTAACCAGGGCCGCATAAGTTTTGCACCTACGAACACCGCGCCACTTTTTACAAAGTAAAAAATGGCGGAGTTTTCAGGATAAAGTTCGAAACTACTATGCGCAACATCCCGAAGACTCTTTATAAATACCTTTTTCGATCCGTTTCTCCTGGCCGCTGGCTGCGCGAAGTCGTCGCGGGCGTGGCCACGCGGCGCGGCCCCGCACCGCTCCTCTGCACCGCACGTTAGCCGCACGGTCGGCCACGCCGCGCGGCCGCCCATGCTTGCCGCAGGTTAGCGGGTTCGCAGGCTTCCGGCACACCGCGCG
>CAIXBR010000024.1 GCA_903917735.1 uncultured Elusimicrobia bacterium
GCAATGTGTCCTGTTGCGCGGCTTGTCCTTGTGGCAGTAAGTTCCTTGAATTCCACCGGCTCAGTACAGTACACTATGGTTAATCACGAAGATGCGCACTGCGCTGTCAGCAAATGTTGCAATAGCTACTGGCTATCGGGTGTGAAAATGATACTACAAATGGGGCGTGGTTTCCCGCGCGGGCACCCTTAAAAACAGTCCTCCATTCCCTTTCGGGAATATCCGCAAAACAGAAGAACTGCCGAGGGGCCGGCGGTTCTTCTGTTGGCGCGGAACCGGCCTTACTTTATGCCGAGTTCCTGTTTGAGGACTTCCAGCGCCTTATCGGCGTCCGAGACGTTCAGCAGCAGGCGGCCGGTGGCCCCGCCCACGGAAGTGCCGTAGACGGTGGTGATATTGATGTTGTGCTCGCCCAGGATCTTAGTCAGGCGCAGTAATTCGCCGGGCTTGTCGGCTATTTCCAGCGAGATCATGGAGGTCTCTATGGTGGTGAAGCCGGCGCCGGTCAGAAGGTGGCTGACCTTGCGGTCCGCGTCCACGGCCACGCGCACCACTCCGGAATCGTCGCGTATCTCCGAAGCTATGCCGATGATATTCACGCCTTCGTTGGAAAAAAGTTCCACGAACTTGCTCAGCGCGCCCGGGATATTGGGGAGAAACACGGTGTATTGCCTGATGAGTTTTACTGACATAAAGGGCTCCGGTGCCGAAGTTTAGGCCTGGGAAAGCGCCTATGTTATTAAATAATTTTTCAGGCCGGCGGTAAAGCGCAAAAGTTATATAATCAGGTTTATCTTATGAAGCTTTTTCCCGAAGGAAAATCAAAGCCGCTGTCCGGATTCGCGCTGGCCGCCGCCCTGGCGACCGGAGCTATGACGCTGCTGGCGGCCCGGGACCTGCTTACATTGCTGGACGTGTTCTCTACCCCGGCCTTTTACCTGGCGCTGGCCCATGCCACGCTGCCGACGCAGATGCCGCCGCTTGCCGCCCTTATAGTCCGCAATATGCGGCTGGTTTTTATTTTCTCGTTTTTTTTCTGGCTTTCGGGCCTGACGCTGGCGCTGGGTGTCTGGCACCGCAAGGAATGGGCCAGGCGCGGGGCAACCTGGATGCTTTACCTCCTTAGCGGTGCCGCGTTGCTGCTTCTTCTTTTTCCCTGGCTGGCCATACCGCGCCCGATGGTCTACGGGGGGGTATCCGTCTCCTCGGAGTTCGACTCCGCCGTGCGGACGGCGGCCTTGTTCGCGCGGATAGTTTCCCTTCTTGGCGGCAGCCTTTGCCTGTGGTGGGCCCTTACTCTGGATCGGGGGCAGGTCCGGCTGGAATTCAGGAACCCTGAAAAGCAAAGCAGATGAAGATCAAAACACAGCGTAGTCTCTGCCGGCTCTGTTCCCGGCTGTCGAAAGCGGAACCGGACCGGCCGCTGCCGGTTGAACAGCGCCGGGGGATTTAATAAAATGTAGACATACCGGATTTCTCTCCTGCCGGTTAGCCTAATATCCTGCCGCGGCGCGAAAAAAAGTGTTACATGAGGTAATTTATGTGGAACTATACCGAAAAAGTGTTCGAACATTTCAAGAACCCCAGGAACGTGGGCGAGATAGAGAACCCGGACGGCGTGGGTGAGGTCGGCAGCATAATCTGCGGCGACGCGCTCAAACTCACCATTAAAGTGGACCGCCCCACCGAGAAAATAACAGACGCCAAGTTCAAGACCTTCGGCTGCGCCAGCGCCATAGCCTCCTCTTCCGCCCTTACCGAGATGATAAAGGGCCTGACCCTGGCGGAAGCCTCGAAGATCACCAACCAGCAGATAGCCGATTTCCTGGGAGGCCTGCCCGGGGAAAAAATGCACTGCTCCGTAATGGGTATGGAAGCCTTGGAAGCCGCCATAAAGAACTACCGCGGCGGCAAGGCGGAGAAGGTGATAATGGGCGTGGGAGAGCGTGTAGTTTGCAAATGCTTCAGCGTTACCGAATTCGTTATCCGCAAAGCCATAAAGCTCAACAACCTGCACACCGTGGAAGAAGTCACCAATTTCACCAAAGCCGGCGGTGGCTGCGGCCAGTGCAAAGGCGAGATAGAGAAGATAATCAAGGATTACTGGGCAGAGGCCGAGCATAAGACCTTCGCCAAAATGACTGTGGTAGAAAAGATAAAAATGCTGGAAAAAGTCCTCTCCGAAGAGGTCAACCCCAAGCTGAAAGCCGACGGCGGCTGGATAGAGCTGGTGGACATAGAAGGCTCCACCGTAAAACTCCGCTTCCTCGGCATGTGCCACGGTTGCCCCTCCTCCGGCGCCACACTAAAGAACGTAGTAGAGAAAGAACTGCGCGAAAAAATAGACCCCACGCTGGTGATAGAAGCGGAATAGAGGGGAGCGGGCGGAGGGGCCGCCGGGGTAATACCCCGGCGGCCCCGACTGTGCTTCTCGCGGGCAGTCAAGTTGAGGATATCCTATGGAAAAAGTCTATTATTTCGACAATAACGCCACCAGCCGCGTAGCCCCCGAAGTGGCCAAAGAGATGGAGCCGTTCTTTAACGAGCTCTACGGCAACCCCTCCAGCATGCACTTCTTCGGCGGCGGCAACCAGAAATACCTGGACCTGGCCCGGCAGCGCGTAGCCAACCTGCTAGGCGCCGACCCCTCTGAAATAATCTTCACCAGTTGCGGCACCGAGTCCGACTCCACCGCCATCTGGTCCGCCCTGCGCGCCTGGCCCGAAAAGAAGCACATCATCACCACCAGGGTGGAACACCCCGCCGTCCTCGCCGTAGCCAAATCACTCGAAACCCAGGGCTACCGCGTTACCTACCTCCCCGTGGACAGCACCGGCCAGATAAACCTGGAAGATCTCAAGGTCGCGCTTACCCCGGAAACTGCCCTCGTCTCCATCATGTGGGCCAACAACGAGACCGGCGTGGTCTACCCCGTGGAAGAAGCCGCCCGCATAACCCACGCGAAAGGCGCCATGTTCCACACCGACGCCGTGCAGGCCGTAGGCAAACTGCCGATAAACCTGAAAGACACCAAAATAGACATGCTTTCACTCTCCGGCCACAAACTGCACGCCCCCAAAGGCATAGGCGTGCTGTACGTGCGCAAAGGCTCGCGCTTCGCGCCTTTCCTGCTGGGCGGCCACCAGGAGCATGGCCGCCGCGCCGGCACCGAGAACGTGCCCTACATCGCCGGCCTCGGCAAAGCCGCCGAACTCGCCGCCGCGAACATAGCGAAGGAGAACACCTATGTTAAGAACCTGCGCGACCGGCTGGAAGCCGGCCTGCTGAAGATAAAGAACTCCCGCGTGAACGGCGGCGGCGCTGACCGCCTGCCCAACACCACCAATATCAGCTTCGAGTACATAGAAGGCGAATCCATCCTGCTGATGATAAGCGAGAAGGGCATCTGCGCCTCCTCGGGATCAGCCTGCACCTCCGGCTCGCTCGAGCCCTCGCACGTGCTGATGTCCATGGCCGTGCCGCAGACCTACGCCCACGGCTCCGTGCGCTTCTCCCTGAGCGTCTATAATACGGTTGAGGAAGTGGACTACATAATCAGGGAATTCCCTCCGATAATAGAGCGCCTGCGCGCCATCTCGCCCTTTGCCGACGGCAAGCCGCTGTTCGGCATGGACGCCTGCGAGCCGCACAAGCACTGACGGCGCATTTGCCGCGGACAAGGAAAGCAAAACATGGCCGAACTGGAAAATAACCGGAAGTACGTCTTCCCGGATACCCTGAAGTGGGGCGCGGCGAGCGTGTGCATAAACGCTTTGGGATACTTTATCCTGAGAATTTTAAAAATTGAGATGCGCAACATTGTGGTCTGTTTCCAGGCCAGCAGCACCATCTTCCTGGGAGAGTATCTGCTGTCCAAAGCGCGCGCGCTGAATAAAAAGCAGTCCCCGCAGCCATAATTAAGATGGCCCTGATCCGGAGCGGGGCCGGCCGGCGCCGGCGGCTTATTTCCTGTATTTTTCCAAACTGTGGGTGGTGGAATCCGCTTGAGCGCTGGCCGGGGTAGAGGCCGGGGGAGATGATTGAAAGGGGGACAGTAAATTAGTAGAATGATTATTCGGTCAAGATTACCGGATTTAAGGGCCCGTAGCTCAGTTGGTTAGAGCAAACGACTCATAATCGTTGGGTCGAAGGTTCAAGTCCTTCCGGGCCCAGTATTTAAAAAGGCCGTCCCCGTATAAGGGACGGCCTTTTTTGCTTTTAAGGAGCTTCGCGTTCCTATTTCTTCACCGCTTTGTTTTCGGCGTACGTGTATTCCGCCTTCAGCGGTCCGCCGGGTTCGTAAACGCGCAACGCCTTAAGCGTGCTCTTTTCGAAGACCAGCTCTTCCTGCAGCTTGCCCTCTTTGGTGTAGATCTTCACCGCGCCGTCAGGAACCTTGCCGTCCAGACTTAAGATATTGAAGTCCTTGTCCAGGTTTGCGCGGCCTATGTATTTATTGTTCAGCTCGAAAGTGAAGCGCTCCCCGCGCGCCAAGGCCACTACTTTCGCCGTCACCATGGACTCCAGTTCTTTTGCCGGTTCGGTCGAGGCCTGGGCCTTGGGCGGCTCGGCCAGGTGGTCGTCCGTATAATAGGCCGAGGATCTTGCCGCCCCGGAGTCGTCAAACTCTTTTTTCCAGCCGTCCAGCCGGTCGTTCCTGTACGAAGCTTCCATCAGCAGCTTGCCGTTATCCGCGAAGTATTTGAACGCGCCGTCCTTGGTGCCGGCCAGATAATAGGCCTCTATTTGTACTTTCCCGTTGGGGTAGAAGGCTTTAAATGTGCCGCTGGCCTTCCCGCCCATCATGTTCTTTACGGCCTTAAGTCCGCCGTCAGGGTAGTATTCCGTATATGTGCCGTCCTTTATTGCGCCTTCATGAGTCGTCAGCGCGCCGGCCGCGTCAAAGGTTTCGGTGGCTATGGCCACGCCGTTATCAAAGTAGGCTAATTGGCGCGTCATGGTGCTGGGCGAGATGGTGTGGAAGCTCAGGCCGGGCGCGGGAGGCGCGGCCGGCTCGGGTTGTGGCGCGGCCGCAGCCACGGCGGTAGCGCTGGTTATTCCCACTGCGGCGGTGGCGCTGGAGAGTTCCACCGCGGCGGCGCTGGAAATCTCGATTTTAGCCGCCTGGGAAGATATCTGCGGCGGGGTTTCGGGGGCCGCCTGCTGTGCCTGGATGTCGGTCTTCTTGATGGTGAGCGTGCCGTATTTAGTTTTCACCAGCACGGCGCCATCCATTTCGCCGGTCACCTCGCCTTCAAGTTTCGCCCCGTCCTTAAGCAGGAAGGTATCCGCCGACGCCGAAACGGCGGAGCAGAGCATTAAAATAGAAAGTAAAAATTCCATATCGCCTCCGGTGTATATTATGACAGTTTTTTGCGGTTAAAGCCGCTCCAAGGCAGACCTGCGGTATTATCGGGAAAGACAGGCAAATTAGTATGTCATAAGTTCCTTTAGTATATGGGGTCGCCTCAGGAAACGGAAAAAATCGTACGCTAAGCCTCCTGGCTCCAACGTAGCACTGCAATCATGCTCCCCATGTCGATATAGGGTATACCCTAACACCGCGTCAGGGAGATGATTAGATAGCGTCAGATTAGAGTACGAATATCCATTTATAGACACCATCTGTCAAAACTTATAGACTTATTCCTGACACCTCAGTCCTAGGAGAAC
>CAIXBR010000025.1 GCA_903917735.1 uncultured Elusimicrobia bacterium
AAAAGCCCGTGAGGGACGAGAAAGTTGACCGGCATGCCACCCGGCTGGCCGTGAGACAGTTTTAAACGGAAGATTTTTTAATTTTAAGTGTCTTCCATGTGCCCAAATCAGCTTGCAGGAAGTTACGTGAGCTTTTGGGAGCTATTGCATTGGCCCCCAGTTCAGTAAAAAAAACAGTACAATATTTACCGGCAGGCCTCTGTGTATCTATGGTAAAATTCAAGCCGGAATATTATCTCTTGTGCGCCGTAACCTTTTTTGTGGGACTTTCTTTTTATTTTTTAGTCCCGATAATCCCTCTGTTCCTGAAAAACATTATTTCCGTCAGGGATAGCGACATAGGCCTTGTTATGGGGGTGTTCTCGGTGGGCGCCCTTCTTTCCAGGGTCGTGGCTGGCTTTTTCCTGGACAGGTACTCCCGTTATGCGGTGGCCTTGATCTCACTCCTGCTTATGACCCTGATCTCGGCCGCGCATAATTTCGCGGCCGGGGTCCTGCCGTTCCTTGCCGTGCGCATCGCCCACGGCTTTTTCTGGGGACTGACCGCGACAAGCCTTTATACCATAGTTTCAGATGTCATACCTGAGTCAGCGCGCGGGATGGGGTTCGGCATCTATGGAAGCATGATCATATTGGCCATGTCGGTCTCTCCGCCGGTTTCTATTTATCTGTATAAAGCGTACTCCTTCCAGAGGGTAGTCTTCCTGTCGGCAGGCTTGGCCTGCGCGGCCATACTTATGCTGGCTGTTATGGTGCGGTCCGGCCAGGCCGTTCCGGCAAATAATCTCCGGCTGGGTTTTTCGGAATATCTAGAAAATCTTACCGACGCCCGTATAATGTCGCTTGGGATGCTGTTCTTCGCAGTCTCATTCGTGTTTACCGGGGTGCTGTCCTTCATTCTGATCTATGCGGCGCAAAGCGGGATCCCGCGCCCCGGCATCTTCTTTACGCTGTACGCCGCGGCCACCGTAGTCACGCGTCCGATACAGGGCATTTTGTACGACAGACAGGGGCCCGCCAGGCTTATAGTTTTCGCGGCTCTTGCCGGCATTGCCGGCTTCTGGCTGCTTGGCGCGGATATGGCCTATCCGGCTTATTGCGGAGGAGCCGTACTGCTGGGTGTTTCAATAGGCGTGCTGTTCACCTGTCCGCAGGCTATGGCGATGGATATAGTGGCCGCCGGGAACAGGGGCGCGGCTAATGCGCAGTTGTCCTTTTTGTCGGATGTCGGCGGGCTTACAGGCGGAATAATTCTTGGCCGGGTAGCCGGCAGTTTCGGTTACAGCCGCGTGTTCATGATCTCCGCTTTATTGTTCGCGGGACTTCTGGCTTACAGCCGGTTCTATGTGCTGCCGCGCTACGCCATCTGGAAAAAAGGGTGAATTTATGAAAAAGATATTGGGCATAGCGTTTGCGGCCGTGCTGTCGGGGGCGTGTAATTCCAAGCCTGCGCCCGGCGCCTCGCAAAGCTCCTCTCTGGGGACATGCCGCGGCGGAGTAAGCAGCATTAACGTGATGCTGGGCTCCCTGCCGCAGAATACCCTTTCGGATTCTTTTGTATATACCAGCGGCCAGCAGATCTATATGCCGGTCTATGACAGCATTTTCAGGGACAATGATTATCGCATAGGCTCAAGAATTCTTAAGTCTTGGACAGCTTCCGACGATTTCATGCAATACTCCTTTACGCTGAACGACGGCTTGACGTTCGCGGACGGGAAACCTTTGACGTCTAACGCGCTCAGGGTAATGTTCGAGCCCGGCGTAAAATCGCTGTATGTATCGGATTCTGTGCGGCGGCTTGTAAAAAAAGTGAAGGTTGTGGACGACAAGACCATTGAAGTGTCCCTGAAAAGGCCGTATTCCCGGTTCCCGTCCCTGCTGTCGGATTTTAAGAATATAGTGGTGCATGAGGATGAGACTATGTCTCCCTGGCCCAGCGGGAGCGGAACCTTCGAAATCTGCTACCGCTCGCCGAAGACTATAATCATCCAGCGCCGGAAAAGTCCGGCCACGCCTTCCGCAGAAGTACAGCAGATACGCTACGTGGCCCCGGAATCCATTCCCGTAACTTCAAAGTACATCATCGACAATGCGATCTCTTTCTTTCCTTTTATTTCAGTCTCGGATATTGACGTTATAGCGAAAAACTACACCAGGTACCGTTTTCTGTCGCAGCGCGTGAAAGCCGTCATTTTTAATGTTCCCGACTTTAATGTCAGGAAGGCTCTTGCCTCATGTACAGACCGGGATGAATTGCGGCACCATCCGTTTCTTTTGGATTCGTCTAGATATGATTTCATGCTGGTAAACGGGGTAGAAAACTTTTCCAGCGGTATCCCTCTTGAAACGCCCTGTACCCCGTACAAAGGTCCCAGGCTTAAGAGGCCGCTTAATTTCATCTCATTTTACGACATGCCAGGGGCGAAAGAATTCATGGAGAGCTATGTGAAAGACTGGGCCGCCAGGGCGAACGTTCCGCTGGGGATAGAGACCGTAGACACCTCCGAACTGCCCGCCAGGCTTTCCGGCAAGAAATACGACATAGCTATGATCGGCATAGGGCCGAAAAGCCCGCTTGCTGAAGGCTTATTCCTGGAATTTGTTAACGGCGGCTCGGAACGCAGTGTTATAGGGTTCCGGTCGGCGCGGGTAGACAGAGCGTATGAGAAGTACCTGTCAGCCGGACCGTCCGAATCCCTGAACGCCGTCCGGGAAGTGGAAAAAGAGATACGCGCCGACTACCTGGCGGTCCCGATGGCGATGCAGACCCTTACTTTTTATATTCCGAAGGAATGGGCGAATTTCAGTCAAAGCACTTCTTTGACCGGTGTTTTCGACTTAACCCATGTATCGGTCGGTAAAAAATAGGAGAGGTGTTGCGGAGTACAGGATATTTATTCTGAAGGGAACGAGCAATTAAATGAGAATTAGTGCCTGTACTTTCGATATGGCCATGCGCGACATGGCGCTCCGGGTGTCCAACGAGACGGCGCGGTACCTTAATTCGATAACCGGAAGGTCCGCCGTAGAGCGACTTATACGGGAAACCGGTTTTTTCAAGAATGACTATCTTCCCGAGTGGATCAAAAAAACGGAGTACTTTATTCCTAAGCGCGGCCGGAACAATGTGCTTGCGGCACGGTTCGATTTTGCCCTGCACAATACCAGGCCTTGCCTGATAGAATTGAACACCGCCTGCCCGGCCGGGCATATCTTTTATCCGGCTGTCTGTTCCCTCTTAGGGCGCCGCGCGAGTTCGCGGGACCTGGTGTTTTCCGCCTATAAAGAGGACCTTTTCGCCGGCTTGCTGGCGGAGCGCGCCGCACGGCCGGGAGGCATTCCGCACGTCGCCCTTGTTGCCAGCGCGGTGGGAAATATCTCGAATGAGCTGTGTGATCTGCGCGACCAGATCTCCGCTAAGGGCGTCCGTTGCTCTATATGCAATATCCAGGACTTAACTTATAGTGGCGGTGCGCCCTCTTACAGGGGCTCCCGTATCAGCCTGGCATGGTGCAAGTTCAACGACCAGTACAACCATCCGCGGCCGGGGCTTGTGGATGAAGACCCGACGTACCTAAAAAACCTGCTTGACGCGCATGTTAAGGGCCTGGTGGATATCGTAAACCCGCCTTTGGCCTTCTATCTTTTTGAGGATAAGGCGTTCCTTGCGGTTCTGCGCAGGGAATTACCCGCGGATTGCAGGGAACTTGTGGCTGAAACATGTTTGATCCGCCCCTCTTCAGGCAGAACCGCCGGCATTACGCCGGCGGAGCTGGTAAACAAACGCAGGGGCTTCATATTGAAACCAAGAATAGGCACCCGCGCCTACGGAGTTATTGCCGGGAATTATACCGGGGCGATTAAGTGGAGGGAGTTCCTGCGGGATATCGCCCCGAAACGCTCGTATGTGGCCCAGCGGATGTGCGACAACCGCTACAGGGGCGCGAATAAAACCTTTAAAACGCTGTCTGTCCCGGTATACGCGGGGAAGCCGGCGGCCGTCACAGGCCGGCTGGATTCACGCTTCCCGGTAAGCGTAGGCAAGGGGGCCAGGATATTCGCTTTTTCCGCCGCGGTGCCGGAACTGAAGGAACAGAAAAAAATACTGGCCGCATTTAACGGTAAATATTTTCCAAAAAAACTTTTTCCGGGCTATGGAAAAAAGGGGCCGGCGTTTTTCAAAGACATACTCCGCATCTTCGACATCGCTTCCTCTTACACAAGTTTAAGCAAGGTGGCCGGTAAAATAAAATATTTCAACGCGAGGCCGGATGTTTATGTGGAAAAAGGGAACCCCTGGCTGTTGGAACTGAATATAGATCCCGGTGTAGGGCCGCAAAGCCATATAGCCTATTTACAGCAGCTCCACGGGTTAAGGTTCCGCAACGATTCCGGGCAGAGTCTGGTTCCTTTTGTGGAAAGTTTATCCAGGCTGGTAAAAGAAATAGACGGCCCCCTGGCAATACTGGGATCCGAGTACGGGGCCGATATCTTTGATGCCGCCGATATATGGCTGGTGGACAAGATAAAACAGGCCACCGCCGCGGAGATAAAATTCTACCCGGCCAGTGAGTGGCGCCGCCTTAAGCGGCTGAAGGAGCCGTTCCTTATCCGCTGGCTTTCCATGTGCCAGATCAGACAAAGGGGCTCGCTTGGCGATGCCTATGAAAGGCTGCTCGGCGCAAGCGAGGACCTTTCGCCCGGGAAATACAGCGATATCGCGGTATCCAAGGCTATCCTTGCGGAACTGTGGGACATCGTCAATTCCGGGCGCCTTTCCCCTGAAGACAGGGCGGTCATAAAGAGGACCGTCCCTTGGTCCGCGGCGCTGCGCCGCAGCGGCCGGTATATCTATGGGAAGGAGAAACTAGGCGCGCCCGATATTGTCCGCCGCAAGAACGATTTCGTGATCAAAAAAATGCATAGCTACCAGGCGAAGGATGTCTATATCGGGAAAGAGATGAATTCCGCTGCTTGGCAGACCGCCTTTGATTCCGCTTTGGTTTCAGGCGATTATATCGTCCAGCGGTGTGTGGAAAACGATATGCAGATGAACGTCTCCCTGGGGTCGGTGGAAGGCAGGGGGACAATAAAGAAACTCTCGTACATGGTGTCCCCGTTCATAATGGGCCGGACAATGGCCGGAACCTTCGTGCGGGCTTGGAGCGCTACGGATCCGGGGATCTCGTTCGAGAAAAAGATAGTCGGCACTACCGGCGATTTTATCTGCTGAGTATGACGTTCAGAAAGAACTCGATAATCTACAAGTACGGCGCAATATACCTGGTTTGCTCCGCGCTGGTCTCATCCCTCATTGTGGCGTACATGTTCTTCAATGAAAGGGATGCCATTTACCAGGCCGCTTTCCGGAACAATCAAAGTATTCTGCAGGGAATAGCCTTGTCCATTGAAAATCCGCTCCGGACTTCCGATGTCCGGTCGGTATCCGAGGTCATCGGGATATATATGAGCCTGGAACTTTCTTACGCGAAAGTTTCGGACAGTCAGGGAGTTATTCTGCTGGAGCGGGGAGAATTGGCTCCCGATATGACAGAGCAGGAAGCCGCGGCCTCGGAAATGTCCGTCCAGGTGGGAGACCGTGACCAGCCGGTGGGTTCCTTAAAGATAATATTTTCACTGTCGAAGCTGCAGGACCAGGTCTCGCGGCTTCGGACCCGGCTTCTGATGGTCGGGGTAGCGATGTTCGTTGTCCTCTCTATCTTTACCCTTGTCGTTTTCATGCTTTTGGCCAAAAGGATCCGCAAGCTGGACCTATGGGTCTTAACGACTACGAAAAAACTGCTGGGGCACCTCCCTGAAGCCGTTTACCGCAAGAGCCTCCGGGACGCGCAGCCCTCAAAAGATGAGCTTGACCGGCTGAGGGGCAGCTTCGGCAACCTGCTGGATGAAATCAATACGGGCCGGGAGCGGGAAATAAACAGTTCAAAATTCGTCGCTATCGGACAGACCACCGCCCTGCTGGCGCATGACGTGCGCAAGCCGTTTTCCATGGTTAAAATGCTGCTGTCAGCGCTTGATACCATAAAAGACAACCCCTCCGAACTCGGACGGGCAAGAGCTGAGATAGGCAAAGCTATGGAGCGGGTGGACGGCATGGTAGCGGACATTATGGATTTTTCCCGCGAGGTTAAGCTGGAAGTCCGCCCGGAAGCGCTGTCCGGAATACTGGATTTTTCAGTGCGGCAGGCAGCACGCACCCACAGCGGCGCAAAAATAGCTTTTACCTATAAGCCCGGCCATAAAAATAAACCCATGGCCGATGAGCAGCGTATCGGAAGGGCTTTCGTCAATATCATCGATAACGCGATAGAAGCCATCTCCGTAATAGGAAAAAAGGAAGCCGGCGCTATTTCTGTAGAGTCTTCAGATCTTTCGGGCAAGAATGGCCGGTTTGTGGAGATCTTTATCTCAAATGACGGACCGCCCATCCCTGATGCGGATCTGCCCAGAATATTCGACTTTTTCTTTACAAGCGGCAAGAACAAAGGCACAGGCCTGGGGCTCTCGTCAGTGGCGAAAATAATAAATCTTCACGGGGGCACGGTCTCGGCTGAAAATCTTCCCTACGGACGCGGAGTTAAATTCACTATACGCCTTCCCGCTTCCGACGAGGAAGAGTCTTTACCGCTAGCGCCTTTGCCGGCGAATCTGGAAGAGCTCACCGGCAGTGAAAGCATCCAAGGCGATGGCCGGCTGGATGCGGCTATAGCGGAGCTTGCGGATTCTAAGCGTGAGATCAAAGTGCTGC
Organism: uncultured Elusimicrobia bacterium; assembly: GCA_903917735.1. Lineage (GTDB taxonomy): Bacteria > Elusimicrobiota > Elusimicrobia > Elusimicrobiales > UBA9959 > UBA9959. The sequence goes on from CAIXBR010000025.1 coordinate 6,773, forward strand.
TGCTGGAGGACGAGCCGCTTTACCGCGCGGCTATACGCGACATTATAAAAAGCAACGCGGAACTTCACAGGCTCATAGTCCTGTATGAAACAAGGCATATCGAAGACGCCTTGCAATTGGTCAGGAACGCCGGCATAACGCATACCATTGTAGATATAGACCTGAACGAGGCGAAGAACGGCTTCGATTTCCTAGAGGAGATCCAGAAGAATTTTCCTTCCGTTTCCGCCATGGTGCATTCCAACAGGACCCTGAAGGAAGATGCGGACAGGGCAATGGCCCTTGGGGCAAAAGCTTTTGTTCCGAAGCCTATGAGCATCGGCGACCTGGTTTCTTTCCTTGGGCCTGAGAACAGGCAGGCTCAGCCGGCTGAAAAAGGTTTCCCCTGCCGCGTAGTGCTGGCTTGCGACGATGAAATGCTGAGCAGAAAATGCATGGGGATGTCTATTAAGAAGGCCGCGCCTGATTCGGAAGTCCACCTTTTTCAGGACGCGGAGACGCTGCTGGCGAAGCTGAAGACATTCCTGACTTCCGGCAGGCAGGCTGAGTATGTGGTTTTCACGGACCAGAATATGGGAGGCATGACGGGCCTGGAACTGATAGCCGCCATACGCGGATTAAAAACTGACTGCAGGATTTATATGGTTTCCAATGAGCTCTTGTCCGAGATCAGGAACAAGGCGCTGGCTGCCGGGGCCGACGGTTGTTTTGAGGCCCCGCTCCAGGAGACGCTTCTCGACAAGCTGTTAGCCTAACCGGCGGCTAAAGCGCAAGCCGGATGGGGGCCCTGTCTTCATCCGGTCTTGTACTTTATAGTGCAACTCGGGGGGTGCTACAGATTATGACTTTCCAAAATAACACTTTGCCGGCGAATGTTCCGGTAAGGGCAGGGCACTTTCTCTTCCTGGCGGCCGCTATTGCTCTGGCCGCTCCTCCCCTGTCAGCCGCAGCGGCGCAGGAACTTGTCTATGCTCCATATTTGCAGGCTCTGCGCCCGGACGGGCTGACGATAATGTGGCGGACCGCCCTGCCGGAAGCTTCGCAAGTAAGCGTGACCGCCGAGGACGCGGGGGATACTTCCGGCAAGGTCTGGCGCTCCAGCGATACGGTCACCGCCCATGAGTTAACCGTTAGCGGACTGAAGCCGGGAACCAGATACCGTTATTGCGCAGCGGCTCCGGGCGGCGCTGAACGCGGCCGCGGCAGTTTTAAGACCGCTCCGGGGCCCGCAGGGAATATGTTCAGGTTCGTCGTCTGGGGGGATAGCCAGGCCTCCCCTGAGGTGTTTTCAGGCGTGGCGTCGGCCATGCTGGCATGGGCACCGGATTTCGCGGTGGGCGTAGGCGACTACACCGACAACGGCTGCGAGCCGGAAAGATATGCCACCGAGTTATTCAGCCCGGCGGCGAAATTCCTGGCTTCTGTTCCTGCGTTCCTGGCCCCCGGCAACCACGAATACGGGTACACGCACAAGGGCTTCTGGAACTATAGCGCTTCCAGTCCCGGCGCGCGGGGCTTCCGGGAGCGGTTCCGCAATCCCTCTGGGAACGGTACCTATTTTTCCTTCGACTACGGCAACAGTCATTTTGTAGTGCTGGACCCTAATGAAGGCGCCAGGCACGACACCTTCGACGTGCCGCCCGGCAGCCCCCAGTACGACTGGTTCGCCAAAGACCTTGATTCCGCGGCCGCGCGCACGGCCGGTCAATTATTCGTGTTCTTCCACGAGCCGCCGTTCACCACGACCTGGGACGAGAAGAAGAAATATGACGGCGAGGTGACGCTGCGCCGGCATATAGTCCCTTTGCTGGAAAGCCGGCACGCAACCGCCGTCTTCAGCGGCCACGCCCACGTTTATGAAAGGGGGGAACTTAACGGAGTAGCCTATGTGGTCACCGGCGGAGGGGGAGGGGCTTTAGATCGGGTCCAGTATAGGAAATGGGAGCATGTGCGGGTAGTGCTGCATGAACACCACTTTATGCGCGTAACGGTGGACGGAGCACTTACGCTGGTGGAAGCCGTAGGCACGGACGGCAAGGTACTGGACAGCTTTACGCTGCGGGGAAGGAATTAAGACCTAACCGCCTATTTTACCACGACATTACAGAATTATATAATTAGAGTATAGTATGAAAACCGCTTCGAAGAAATACATCACCTTCGTGCTCGTGTTTTTTTTGCTTTACTCCGGTTCATTTGCCGCTACAGAAGGAAACCCAAGCATACTGGACCTGCCGAAACATGTAATTGACGATACCCAGACCTTCGTTGAAACTGCTTTCCGCAGTGAGAATATCCCCGCGCTGGGCGCCATTGCCGCCAGCACCCTGCTGTTGGTGCATTATGACCAGGACCTGCGCAACGGGGCGAAGAAACTGGGAAAAAAGATCGGCTTGAACTCCGTGGACAAAACAAAGACCTATATCAGGGCCGGCCGTATACAGATCTTCAACGGCCCTGACGATACCGGCTCCGCCATGTATTTTCTGGGCGACGGCTGGCTGCATGGCGCTATCTGCATGTCTTTTTACGCCTATGGCGCTTTAAGCTCCAACGACCGGTCGATAAGGACCGCGTACGCCCTGGGAGAGGGAATTGTTACCACCGCGCTGATAACGCAGGCGCTTAAGCACGCTACCGGCAGGGAAAGCCCGTCGACCACTTCTATCCACGGCGGCGTATGGCGGTTCTTCCCTGACCCGTTAAAATATGCCAGGAGCGAGCATAGATACGACGCTTACCCTTCGGGACATGTTGCAACGGCGATGATGACGATAACCGTGATCAGCAGTAATTATCCGGATAATCATTACATACAGCCGGTCGGCTATGTCCTGATATCCTTATTGGCCTTCCAGATGGTGAATAACGGAGCGCACTGGACCAGCGACTATCCTCTGGCATTGGGGATAGGCTATAGCGTAGGGAAAATAGCCGTGAATAATGTGAACGGGACCAAGACGCCGAAAAAGTCCGCCGAGCACCAGAATGTTCACTTCCTACCTTATTTTGCCGATGATGCCGCCGGGGTTATGGCATATTACAGGATATGACCCGCTGTTAAGGCGGAGGTATCGGGACCGGGAGGACGTCCTCGGTAAAAGGTTTTTTTAGGAAGCGCTCAATGGACTCGGTAAGTCCCCATTCGTCCTTATAAGCCTTAGCCTCGCGGTAGATCTCAAGCGCCTTCGGGCGCATTCCCTTCAGGTCGTAAGCGTTGCCCAACTCGGCCAGCCCCCACACCGCCCAGCGCGCCGGGGGCCGGGCCGGGTCTTCTTTCAGCGTGGCCGCCGCTTTGCCGAAATACTCCGCGGCCTTGTCGTAATCCTTCTGCGCCATGCAGATATCGCCTAGCGTGGTAAAAACGCGCGGCAGGAAAGACTTCCGGTAGCCGGGTTTCTGATCGTAAATGTCCTGCAGGTAGTCCAGCGTCTCCTTAAGGGACTCGTCGTATTTCTTGTCCTCGTAAAGCGACACCACCTCTATGAAATGCATCTGCGGCTGGCGGGGATAGGCCGCGCGCAGTTCCCGGGACCATTTCAGCGCGAGCTCAGTGTTGGCGTATTTGCCGCCGTGCTGCGTATAGATCTCTATAAGCAGCAGCTTCGCCGCGAACGCGTTAAAGTAGCCCTTGTCCTTGCACAAGGTCAGGTACGACATCCCTTTCTGCACTTCGCCCCGCATCAGGATTCTGGCGAAGAATTTGATGGCCCCCGGGAGCGTTCCGGCGTAATATTCGTAAAGTCCCAGGCCGAGATAGGCATCATAAAGTTCTGGGTTTATCTGAATGGCCTTGTTGGTGCTGGAAATGGCTTTTTTACCTTCGAAATACGCCGTTAGCCAGTGATGCTGCAGCACGGCCAGCCGGGCGCGCAGCCCGTACATGCCGCCCATGGCCATGTATGCGTTGGCGTCGCCGGGATGTTTGCTTACCCATTTCTTGCCTATATCGATGGCCTTGTCCGTGAGCTGTGAGTATTCCTTGTCCAGGCGGGGGTCGGACTCTTCCTCCAGATACTCCAGGTTGGCCCATTTAGCCATGGCTATGCCGAAATGCGGGAACGGATGGTCCGGGTATTTCTGCAGGGCCAGGTTGAAATTCTTTTCGGCCTCGTCTATGTCTACGGCGTAGATGGCGTCAATTCCCTTCCTGGAAAGAAGGCGCAGGTCATCGGGCAGCGGCTCGTAGGCGGGCTTGGACGCCGCTATCCCGGACATCAGGCAGATCAGGGCGGCGGAGAGAAATAGTTTGTTCATAATTAGGGCTTCGCATCGGCGCTTCACCTTTTGTATTATAAATACTACGGGGTGCTTTGGCAAATCTCGCGGTGCCGGCGCCGGTGGGGGAAACTATAAGGCAGGCGCGAATGCCTGGCCGGGAGGTGTATCGAAGTAAGTCTATGAAGGATTTTGCCATCCATATAAACCGCAGCGAAATGAAGCTGGGCAACGAGATCCCGCTTCTGTTGAAACTGCGGCTGAAGAACCTCTTTAAAAGAAATGTCAAAGCCGAAGGCAGGACGCTTGTAATAAACACCTGTATCATCGGCGATTTCCTTGCCACCCTGCCCGCGCTTAGAACATATATCGAAAGTACCGGCCGCAGCGTGGACCTTGTCGTCTCTCCGCCGCTAAAACACCTTGCGGAGGCTATCAGGGGCGTTGACCATGTTTTTACGGCGAGATCGGTCTGGGACCGGCTCATAGAACACGCCGGCGGCAATAAAGCCCCGGGCGGAGAATACGCCCATGTGCAACTTTTAAGAACAAGCCCCGACGCCGATTCCCTGCTTAAGCGCATAAAATATTCCAGCCTCGGCACCTACGAGGGCCCGTATTTCAAATATATCGTACATCTCGTTAAAAGCATCTTGTTCAAAACCCCTCTCAAACAATGGCGCGAGGTCAGCTATGAGTTCGTCGGCCTGAAAGAGCCCGCCCGGAGGCCGGGGTTCGAGGACATATTCGGCTTCTCAGAAATAGATATTTCCGCCGCCGCCGCCCTCCCGGAACTGTCGGGCGGGGAGAAGAAGGTCCTGATCCATTCCGGCTCCGGCTGGCACATAAAATTGTGGGAGAACGCGAAGTGGGCGGACCTGCTGAGAAAGATACACGGGTCCGGGAACTATAAAATCATATTTATAGGCAGCGGCGCTTTCGAGGAGGCGTCCTTTAACCAGATCCGTGATAGCCTGGATTTCAAGATCTATTCCCTGGTAAACAAAATAGATATCGGTACCACAATGCTGGTAATGCGGCTGTGCGATTATTTTATCGGCATTGACAGCGGGCCGCGGAACATGGCCCACCTGGCGGACCTGCGCAGCATAACCCTGCTGGGCCCGGCCCCCAACAACTTCATGCCGGTCAACCCGGACGATATCGTGATAAACAAGTTCGACTGCAGATGCAAGAGCCTTTTTTATCTGCACAAGATCTCCGGCATGCAGAAGATCTCCGCGGACGAGGTTTTTGAAAATTTCAGGAAACTTGCAAAAAGCAAGTCCGGGCGTAACTGAGCCGGACCGGCAGGTTTTTTTCGGCTAAGGCGGATTTTAAGGAGCTACGATGAACCTACACTCGTGCAGATCCAGGATCCTGGCGTTAGTACTTATGGTCTCAGTGTCGCAGACGGCCTGGTCGGGCAGGCTGGACGTGGACATTACCCAGGTAAGCCCTACTAAAGCGTTCATCTATTGCCTTGCCTTCCCCGGCGGCGGGCACTACTATCTCTCTAAGATAAATCCGGAATATAAGAACAAATTCTATTTTTTCCTGGGGCTGGGGATCGCGTCGGGCGCCCTGATGTATACCCAGACCAGGGTAAAGAACAACGCCTTTCTGGTGCCGACCTTTATGTTCGTAGGCGGCTTGAAACTGTGGGAGTTCGGGTCCGCTAACGACGGAGCGGAAAAAGAAAGGCTCAAATGGATGGAAGAGCATTTTAAAACCAGCGGCACCGCCGCCCCTCCCGTGAACGCTTCCGGGAAATAGCCTTAAACCGCGCGCCGCATCACGCTACGGACCCATGGAAATACCTCTTTTGATCGCCACCGCCTGGCTTATCGGTTTCATAACCGCCATACCGCTGGGCGCGACGCAGATAGAGATAGCGAAACGCGCCCTGCGCGGCTACATGCGGCAGGCCATGATGATCGCGTTCGGGTCCGCGGCTTCGGATATTATGTACGGGCTTATAGCTATGTTCGGTATTGCCCCGTTCCTGCGGGACAACAGGGTGATGACGGCTTTCTGGCTGATCAGCTGGGTGCTGCTTATCGCCCTCGGCGTTTTTACGCTGCTCCACCACAGCAGGCATATAAACCTGAAACAGTCCGAAAAGGTACTGGGCAGCACCCGGCTGGCGCTGCTCCTTGGTTTCTCGCTGGCGGTTACGAATTCCCCGATAATGCTGTGGTGGCTGCTCTACGCGGAATTTATCAAGAAGCTCGGGATACTCTCCGTCTTTACGGCAAAAACCTCGGTCGTTTTCGTGGTTTCCGGAGGGCTGGGGATCGCCTCCTACCTTATCCTGCTTTCCTTCATCCTAAGGCGCGTCGGGAAATTCATCTCGAAAAAAGCGGAGGCTGCCATCAACATCTCGTTAGGGATAGTGCTGCTCCTCTTGTCGTGCTATCCGCTGGTAAAGGTCCTGCAGTTGTTCCGCTAGGAGCTCTTATTTAAAAAGTTTAGTGTAGCAGCGCCTTCTTTTATGCTGTTCGTTCTTATAATATTTCCATTGCCCCCGTACGTCCCTGTTCAGCTCAAGCTCCGGGGCCGCATACACCGTTTTGATTCCGTGGTCGATGCAGGCCTGCTGCGCTTCGCGCATCAGGATGGCGTTAACGCCTTTGCCCTGCATGTCTGGCCGCACCGCGATAAGGTAAAGATCCAGCACCTCGCTGCGCCTGATCGCGTTCAGAAGATGCAGAAAACCGAAAGGCAGCAGATTGCCCTTTGACTTTTGCAGGGCTTTTGACAAAGACGGCATGGAAATGGCGACCGCCGCCAGTTCGTTCTTGCCGTCGGCGACCAGTTGTATGAAATCAGGGTTCACAAAAGAGAAATACTGTTTGGTATAAGCCGCTATCTGCCTTTCCGAAAGCGCCACAAAGCCGAACAAGTCCTTGTACCCGTCGTTCAGCAGCTCGAACATCTTTTTAGCGTAGGGCAGCACGTCTTTGGACCTTTTAAGGCGCACCACCTTGAGTTTCAAGCGGCGTTCGGCGATATTCGCTATCCTGAGGATATCCGGCTGAACCGTGTCCGGGATATGGATCCTGTATTCAACCCAGTCCACTTCTTTCGCGTAGCCCAGCCGCCCCAGATAATCCGGATAATACGGGTGGTTGTAGATGGTGGGCAAGGTCCCCAGCTCGCTGAAGCCCTCCACGAGCATGCCTTCTTTGTCAAAATCGGTAAAGCCCATCGGACCCTGGATCCCGGTCATGCCCTGTTCCTGGGCCCAGGACTCGACGGCATTGAATAAGGCCCCGGCGACCTCAATATCCTCCGTAAAATCCAGCCAGCCGAAGCGCGCGTATTTGTTCTTCCAGATCTCTATGTAGCGGTCGTTAATAATGCCCGCGACCCTGCCGACAATTTCTTTCCCTCTATACGCAAGAAAATACTTGGTCCTGCAAAAATCAAAAGCTGGATTCTTTTTAGAGTCCAGAGTCGCTATCTCGTCAAAATACAGGGCGGGAACCCAGAAAGGGCTGGCCTTGTACAGACTATTGGGGAACTCAATGAACCGCTTCAGCTGCTTTTTGGTTTTAACTTCTTCTATTCGTATAGACATTGATGGGTTTTATCCGTGGAATTCTTTTCACGTTTCGGCCGGCGGCTCACTGGTTAAGTCGGCTGACAGCGTAGTGATTTAATAATAGTACCAAAATTACGCACAGTTTTTCCCATTCTGTAAACCCGTTTGAATTATAAAGCTGCGGCGAGGATCGCCTCGCCATCCCCGCATGTACAGCGAGATCTTAACCCGGGCAGGCGGCTTTACACCTCTCGCTGGCAGGGTTGAAACTCACTGCAATTACCAGGGGCAGTTATGGGTGTCAATAAAAGCAGTCGTATCTGAAAAATAGCCACCTAAACTGGCCACCTGACACCGTTTTCCGCTCGTCTTTTTCGGAAGAAATTTTGAATTATCTTTGAAATTACTATATAATTGATACTTAGTTGCCGAGGTAGCTCAACTGGTAGAGCGTTCGCTTCGTAAGCGATAGGTTGTGGGTTCAAGTCCCATCCTCGGCTGAAGATTTTTAGCTATCGGGATTTGACAAAGCCGTCTTTTCCGTCTGCCGCCTGGTTTCGCGTATCATGGCAAAAAAAAACAATCCGCCCGTTTCAGAACTTGACGACATAAAACTTCCTCCCGGCGTGAGTCTCGCTCGCAAAGCCATCTGGTGGTGGCTGCCGCTGCTGTACCTCCTTATTTCCGATACCTTCTACCTGCGCACCTACGATTCCGCCCAGGTAAAGATAACGCTGCTGCAGATGGGAGGCATAGGCATGCTTGGCCTGTGGATATCCCTGCTTATATTGGAAGGCCGGCGCGCTTTCCGCCGAGAGGACTTCATCTTCCTGGCTCCGTTCTTCGCCTACCTGCTGTACGTGGTGGTTTCCTTCTTCCACGCCCCGTACATGGGGTCCTGCGTGGACGACTTCGTCCGCTATCTCCTTTACATGTCGGTCACCCTTATTGTGATAAGGGAGTTCTCACAGGAAGCCATAGACAGGCTGACCAAGATACTACTGATTACGGCCTACATAGCCATACTTTACGGCGTGGTGCAGTTCCTGGACACGCGCTTCTTCCCGCCCAAAGACCAGGGGCCAGGACTTGATCCGTTCGTGTGGCGCTGGGCTTTCGGGCCGCGCGTGTTCTCCACCTACGGCAACCCCAACTTCTTCGGCAATTTCCTAGTGCTGATCCTGCCCATAATAGTTACGCAGTACCTAAAGCGCAAGTCCATTCTGCTGCTGCCGCTCATTTTCATGGACCTGCTCTGCCTCTACGGCACGCAGACCAAGGGCGCCTTCCTGGGCTTCGGCATTTCCGCGTTCCTTTTCGTCGTTTTCTACAGCTACTTCTTCCTGAGCGACCGCCTTAAGATCAACAGGGGGAAACTCCTTGCCATAGCCTGTATAATACCCTTATGCGCTTTTTTCGTGATTTGCCATCTGGGCAACGCGCTGTCATACAGTTTCCGCATAAATACCTGGCTTTCCACCTGGGAGATGCTGGAATCGCACCCGCTGGTGGGCGTGGGAGTAGGCAGCTTCAAGGTGGTTTACCCGACGTACCGCCGGCCGGCCATTTTTCACATAGAGGGCAAGCATAACACCGAAACGGACCACGCGGAGGAAGAACACCTGGAACAGTGGATGGACAACGGGACGATAGGCTTCGGCCTTTACATCTGGATGATAGTGTTCGTTACGATAGTCGGGCTGCGGGGCCTGAGCGCGTATACTGAAGGGCTGAAGGGCGCCCGGCCGCCTCCGGTAGCTTACGATCTGCTCGGCTACCTTACCTCCCTGCTGGGCATGCTGGCCCACAATTTTACAGACGTGAGCATGCGCTTCGTTTCCTCGGGAATATTTCTGGGCCTGCTGCCGGGAGTTATTATCAACCTGTCCCGCGGCCACGCGCTCTGGGAGCTGCACTACAAGGAAGAGGGACCGTCTTCCCGCTCCGAATCCGAAAAGAAGGCGGAACCGGACGGGGCCTATACCTGGGCCTTGTGGCTGGCCCGGGCGGCCGGCGTGGCCGGGGTCATCTACGCCGCCTACCTGGTGGTGGGAGAATTCAGCGAACTGCAGGGCCCGCTGCGCAACTACATAGCCTCTGGGGAGATACTGCAGTGGTATATAGCCTGGATGCTTTTGCTCGGCTGCGTGGGCTTTTTCGTGTACTCCTTCTGTGGAGTGATGCTGAAGGGCGCTTCGGCCGTAGTGCCGGTAGTGGTGCTGGTCACGCTTCTCCCGATGTATTACTTCTGGGGCTGGTTCAAGGGAGACGTCTACCACAACATGGCGATCTTCTTCTCCAAGCAGGGCAAGTGGGAGGACGCGATCAGCTATTACGAGAAGGTAAATAAGCTGGACAAGTATTTCATAATGCCCTACTATTTCACCGGCAACGTCTTCAACGACCGGTTCAACATGGAGAAGGCCTACCATCCCGAGTGGGGGGACAAGAACGGCGAAGCCCGCACCGATTTCGACAGGGCGATGGCCTCCTACGAGGCTGTGCGGTCTATAGCGCCCAACTACGTGCAGATGCACCACCAGGTGGGCACGCTGTACATGAAGATGGCCGAATACCTTTCGCACAATAACCAGCCCGCGCAAGCGCAGAAGTACCTGGATATGGCGCTGGCCCGGTTCAATCTCTACGAAAACCTGGACCCGGTCTACCCGATTAACTACTACAGGAAAGCGCAGATATATGTAATGCGACAGGACTTTAAGTCCGCCGAGCGGGAATATCTCAACAATCTGAACGCCTGGAAGTGCCACATACCGGGGCACCTGCACGATACGGCCGAGGCCTATACAAATCTCGGCAATGTTGAATACGCCATGGGTAAGTTCCGCGAAGCCGCGGACTACTATACCCTGGCCCTGCAGAAGGACCCTGCTTTCGAGCAGGCCAAGCGCAACCTGCCTATAGCGCAGAGCCGCGTTCAGACCCGGACGCCGAGCCCGCTTATGGTTCCCGTACGCAGATAGCGGCGGTACAAGGATAATGCCAGAACCGGACAATAACAACCTCCCCGTCCCGCGCGCGCCGCTCGCCATGCTGCTGGCGGCGGCGTTCTTCGTTTCCCCGCTGCTGTTCTTTACCAGCCTTACGCGCAACCCGTACGATCTCCAGATAACCCTTCTTAACGTTTCGGTGCTGGGCGCCGCTGCGCTTTTTATATACGGTTCGATCAAGCGCGGGCGCTGGCTGCTGCCGGCCACGGCGCTTTCCAGGCCGCTGGCGGCGCTGGCGCTGATATACCTGGTCTCTTTCGCCTGGTCCTGGTTCGGGCACGCCGCTTTTTACCGGCCGGCCATCGCGTCGGAAGGCCTGCGCGCGGGCCTGTTCTTCTTGATAAACTGCCTGGCCGTTTTTTACCTGGCGCTCGCCGTGCCTTACGGCGGGAAAGACTCCGAGGTGCCCGCCGGGAAGTGGCTGGCATTCATACTGGGCTGGGGGGCGCTGTGGTTCCTGTTCCCCTGGCTTAAAATGCAGCTGCCCGGCGAAGGGCTGTTCGAGCGGATCTTCGATCCCTACGGCGCCCTGCTCTGGGTTTCAGGTTTCACAGGGGTCTACCTTCTTATCCGTCGGACCCGCCAGGAGGACATACTGCACCTGGCGCTTTCCTCCGGAGCTATCGCCTCGCTTTACGGGATAATGGAGTATTTCCACTTCGAGCTGGTCTGGGCGAAACTCGTGAACCCTTACGGCAACCGCTCGGTCTCCACTTTCGGGAACCCGAATTTCATTTCCTCCTACACCGTGCTTTTCCTTCCGCTGGCGGCCTCGCTGCTTATGAAGGCCGAGACCAGAGTTAAACGGTTCTTTTACGGCGTCATCTTCCTGGCCTACGGCGGGATGCTGATGTGCAGCCTTACGCGCTCGTCCTGGATAGGCGCCGCCGTTGCGTTCGTTTTTTTGTTCGCCTTCGGGGCGCACAGGGAGAAGCTGCGGACTAACAGGAAATTCCTTTACCCTTTCTTCGGCGTCGCCCTGCTACTTATGGTGCTCTGGCCGTCCGACAACCTGAAACCTTTCAGCTCAGGGCTTGTAGAGCGCGTCACCGAAGCGACCTCCGGGATAAAGTCTTCCGCCGCGGTCAGCCTGTCGGGAGACTCCGGCCGGATATATTCCTCCTTCCACCAGCGCCTGCTTATCTGGACCGGCGCCTGGCAGATGGGTCTGGAAAACCCGCTGCTGGGCAACGGCTGGGGGGAGTTCGAGCTTTTCTACCCTTTCTTTCAGGGCCGGCTTATAGTTAATTACCCGGTGATACGCGGCCTGCGCACCCACGCCAACAACGCCCATAACGAGCTGCTAGAACAGTGGTCGCAGACCGGCCTGCTGGGGCTCGGCGCCTACCTGTGGGTACTTGCCACGCTTTTTTACGGCTTCCTGCGCTTTTACCGCTCGGCTGACAGGGAAGCCCGCTACGACGCCGTTCCGCTAGCCGCTGGCCTGGCCGGCATTCTGGCCGACAACATGCTGAACGTCTCGATACATTTCGCGGTGCCAGCGCTCGGGTTCTGGTGGGTGGCGGGCGCGCTGGCGCTGAAGACCTCGGGCACTGGGGTTTATCCCGCGTGGCGGCGCCCCCGCGCGGCGGCTGCCGCGGCGTGGGTGCTCCTAGCCTGCTGCCTGGGGGCCGGCGTTATGTGGGAGCGCCAGTTCATGCGCGAGTTCTATTATTTCAACGGTTTCCGGGCGATGCGCGCAAATAACGCCCAGGCGGCCGTAGCCGAACTGCACAAGGCCTGGGAGGCGCACCCGCGCGAGGTCAACAGCAATTATGAGATGGGGAACGCTTACGTGCGCGCCGGGGAGCCGGAGAAAGGGGCCTGGGCCTACCTGGAGGCTCTTAAATCCAACGCGGGCTACGACGAGATCTATTTCAACCTGGCCATAGTGCTCAAGAAACTGAACCGCATGGACGAGGCGCTAAAATATCTGAAGATCTCCTCGGTTATAAATCCGCTTAACCAAGTAACCTGGCAGGCTCTGGCGGAAGTGTATCTGGCCGCGCCGGATAGGACGGCTATAGCAGCCGCGGCAGCCGCGGACTTCGAGGAGGCGGTGAAGATCTTCCCGCAGGACCCTAACATGTGGAACACGCTGGGATATTTTTACACGCTTAAAAAGAACTATTCCTCCGCCCACGCCGCCTACTCGCGCGGGGTCAGGATAGAGCCGGGCAACGCCATGCTGGCGGAGAACCTGGCCGGCGTCTCGCGCCAACTGGGGCTTAAGAAAGATCCCGACCTGGACTGGCTGGCTTCCTATTCAGCCGTGGCGTCGCACGCGGATTCCGGCGGCGACGTGCCCGTACTGCTGCGCCAGGCCAGCGCCCTGCTGGCGGCGGACCCGGGAAACCCGAAGGTCCGCATGCTGCGCGCAAAAATCTTCTTCAGGGCGGGCCGCCTGGCCGAGGCCAGGGCCGACCTGGAGGCCACACTGGAGGCCAGGCCCGCAGACAACTCCGCGCGCTACGGCTTGGCCGTAGTCTACGAGAAGGAAGGGAACAACCCGATGGCCCGGGCACAGTGGGAGCGATTTCTTGAAATTGAGCCGAACAACGCCGCGGTGGCCGCGCGCCTGAAAGCCCTTAAATAGACTTCCGCCAGGGTGAGGGGAGGGGATGCACATAGTTCTGTAACAATCCTGTAATATTTAGGCAAACAGGAAAGTGTTAAATATACCGTAGTTGAAAAAGTTTTCGGAGTTTTGCCATGAAAAAAACAAAAGCGGTGAAGATTATGCTGCCGGCCGTCTTCCTGGCCGCATTCGCCGCAGCTGCCGGCCCGCTGTCGGCCGCGCTTTCCGCCCAGGCCGCGAACAGTTCCATAAGCCGCTCCATGGACCAGGCCATAAGGCTGTACCACGAGGAGCAGGATACCGAGGCGATGGACCGTTTTATGGACATATTGGTCAAGGGAACGCCCTCCGAAAAGGCCCTGGCCAACGAATATATCACCAAGATCACGCTGCGCATGAACACCGGCGTAAATACCACCAAGGACCGCGGCGCGGAGCCTACCACCCTCACCGAGGTTTCCCAGCCCAAGCCCGCCGGCCAGTCCTCGGCGCCAAGAAGCCAGCCCGCCGCGCATGCAGAGGCACAAGACGCTGAGGATGCCGAAAGGGCGCAGCTTGACGATAACCAGGCGCAGAAAGAACGCGTAGGAGAAAAAATATCCTCGAAAATAGCCCTGATGCGGCGCGACCTACTGCTGGAGCTCGGGAAGGCCGACCCCGTTAAACTGTACATGGGGGACGGGATGCCCAAGGCCATCACGCTGGACCCGAATTTTTTCTTCGCCAGCGAAGCCACTTTCCGCGCCGGCACCGACAAGCTGCTTAGCTCCCTGGCCGGGCTTATTTTCACGCTGGGCAAAACTAACTGCCTCATACTGCCGGAGGGTTCGGCCGAGGGCGACGTAAAGATCAAGAGTATACGCCGCGCGCTGGCGCTTAATTCCTACCTGGAGTCGCGCGGCATTTCCAAGTCCAGGCTGGAGGTGAACCTTACAGGCTCCGACGTCCGCTTCCCCAAGGAACTTACCAGTATAAGCGGAATCATTATTCTTTTTGATTATGACAAGCAGCCCCGCCTGAAAGACCTGGAGGACATGCAGACCAAGGGTCCCAAGGTCTCGCTGGGGATTTACCCGACGGCAATAGCCGTGAACAATAACGAGGGGGCGATAGTGGAATTCGCGGCTTTCGAATCGCCTATAGGCCAGCCTTCCTGGAAGTTCCAGGTCTTTGAAATACAAAAGGACGGCAGCCGCCTGCAGCTGCAGGAGATCTCTGGTTCCGGCCCGCAGTATAACCAGAGCTTCTGGAACGGGCGCAAGAAGTTCTTCGGCGCAGCATATCCCTCAGGCAAATATATGTTCATGGTTACCGCGGCCGACTCGGAGGGGCGCGAAACCTCTCTCAGCCGCCTGCTGCTGATAAAGCCCACGCCGGCCGAGGAAAAAGCCCTGCAGAACAGGACCGCCGCCCAGAAAGCGGCCGCCAAGGAGACCGTAACTTCTTCGGGCGTAAAGACCAGGTCTGTTTCCAGGACCGGCACCGGGGTGAAGGCAGGCAAGATGCTGAAGGCGAAAGGCGCGACGGCGAAAGCTAAAAATCTGAAAGGGGCGGCCAAGGCGAAGGCGCTTAAGGGCGCCGGGGCCGGCAAGGCGGCGAAGAAGACGGCGCACGGAGCCAAGAAGCAGCCTGCGGCAGCCGAGGCGGACAGCTCCGCCGCGGCCGGCCAGGACTCAGGTGAGAACGCGCCCGCCGAACAGTCCTCCGGGCAGGTCAGCTATAAAATATATTTCAAGGAAAATACCACTATCCTTACCGACAACAGCGAGAAAAAACTGGGACAGGTAGCGGAAACTCTAGGCTACTACCCTCAGTCTAACATCCAGCTGACCGGCTACGCGTACTCCGGAGAGGCTAACGCAGAAGCGATGGCCGAGAACCGGGTGAACTATGTGTCCGCGCGGCTGGCGGAAAAGTATAAAATAGACAAGGCCCGGATGGAGGTTCAGTCCAAGGTTTCGGAGACCCCGAAGAGTACCGTTGAAATACGGATGACAGGCAAAGAATAGGCGGCATTCCCCGCCGTATTATTGTAAAATTTAAAAGTTATGGCCAAAACAGTCGGCACCAATTATCTCGGCATTTATATTTCCCCGAAGGAAATATGCATAGCCCAGGTCAAGATAGGCAAGGACTCCAGGCCGGAGCCCGAGCATCTTATCAAATTCCCTACCGGCTTTCCGATGAAGGGAGGGATGCTGCGCCCGCTTTCCCTCAACAGCGATTTCTTCAACGAGAAGGCGGCTTGGATCGACCCTTTCAGGCTGGCGGTCAAGAAGGTAGGCTGGGCGTCAAGCTCCGTCGTGGTCACCCTGTCGCCGCAGTTCGCGATACTCCGCTATTTCGTTATGCCCTCCATAGAGCGGCGCTTCTGGAACAAGTCCATCCCGCTCGAGTCCAAGAAATACATTCCCGTCTCTTTCGAAGAGGTGATCTACGATTTTAACGCCATTCCCGTCGAGGGCGCCAAAAAGCTGGGGGTGCTGTTCGGACTGACGCAGCGCAAGAGCGTGGAATTCATAACGGAGACGCTTAAAAGCGCCGGCCTCTCGCTGGCCGCGCTCGAGATAAACGCCGCTTCCATGGAACGCCTGTTCGGCTTTGCCGATCCCAAGGACCACGACGCCAAGGGCTATATACATTTCTCGGAGAACTCCACGGTGATGCTGTTCTCTCACGGCGGCTACCCTGTCCTTTATCGCGAAACCGAAACGGACTCAGGCGGCGCGATGAGCGAGCGCAAGCGCCTGGACGTTAAGGGCGCCATACAATTCGTCGACCGCTACGTAGGCGGCAAGGACTACAAGACCATCGTCCTGAGCGGCGACGACGCCGAGGCCTGGAGGGCTGCCGCGGAAAAGGAGTCCGCCCCCACCCCGGTGGCCATCTGGGACTGCGGTAAGACATTTTCGCTGAAGGACAACGACGCGGCCTCCATCTTCGCGATGGGCGCCGCCCTGCGCGGACGCGCCCCGGCCAAACTGACGCTGGATATCTCCGGCATCACCGGCGCTATCCTGCTGGAAAAGCAAGTACAGTCCTATGTCTGGAACATTACCTTTATTCTCGGCGCCCTCCTGCTGCTGCTCTCGCTGATAAGCGAGACCCGGCTGCTGCTGCTGAGCTCAAAGATCTCCGCCCTTAACACCAAGGTCATGGACTATCCCGAGCTGCAGGGGATGGAACCGGAAACTCTCAGGAAGAAGATCGACGGGATACTGACCAACGTTAAGGTGCTTTCTTCGCTGGTGACCGATACGGACGCCCTGGCGCCCAAGCTTTCCGCCGTAGCCGAAAGGATCCCTCTGGACCTGTGGCTGACGGATATCCATTATTCCAATCCGCTGTCGGTCTCCGATATAGTGACCGGCGGCAAAGAGCTGACCCTTAACGGCGAGACAGGCCTGAAAGGCGAGGCCAAAATACGCGCGGTCGACGCGTTCAACAAGGCGCTGAAAGCGGCGCCTGAGTTCAAGGTCTTTCTGCCGCCTTCGGGCAGCATTGACAACACCACCGAAGAGGGCTCACAGGCCGCCACGCCTATGCCCGGCCAGGCGGCCGCGCTCACGAAAAGCAGCGCCTTCTCGGTAATGTGCGTGGTCAAAAGGAAATAAGGCTATGAACCCCGTTATCGCCGCTATTCTAGCCAGGCTGCAGTCCTTCTTCAAGGACATGGCCTATAACATCATGATCATCTACGGAGAAAAGGGTTTTGAACCCTTCAAGAAACCGCTGATCATAGCCGTCCCCTCGCTGATCGTACTTTACGCCGCCGTTTACAGCCCCCTGGGATCGAAGCTTAGCAGCTCCGCCACGCAGGTAGAGAGCATGCGCGTGGTTGCGGAATACGCGGGAGAATATGAGAACTCCAAGACAAAGCTTTCCGCCTACCAGCGCAAGCTCCCGCTCATAAAGGACAAGGACGAGTGGCTGAACTATCTGATAACCAATACCGCCAGAGCTTATGGCGTTTCGTTCGACTCCCTTAGCGCCCAGAAGGAAACAGAAGTGGGCAATTATCTGGTAGTTTCCCGCGATGTGATGGTGACCACCACGTACGCCAATCTCGGCCGCTGGCTGGCGGATATAGAGAACTCCAAGATCTTCCTGCGGGTGTCCGAACTCACACTGCGCCGCTCGGTAGAAAATCCGGGCACGATAAAGGTCACGTTCACGCTTTCCACGGTTTTTGCGAAGTTCGGCGGGGGGAGGGCTGCGATATGAAAAGCCTCACCTCGGTACTGGGCTGGACGCTGCTTCTGGCGGTTCTGGCCGTCCCATCCTTCCTTTTTTACAACTGGTGGACAAAAAGCCGCCAGCAGGTTTCCGCCGAGCTGACCCAGGAAGCGCCCGCCCATAACATTTTCACTACGCCCGATAAAGCCTCCGTGCCGGTTTCCGCCGTGTCTTCCGCACCTGCCCGCCCGGCGCAGCAGGCCGTCCCGGCCGCGCAGCAGTACGCGCCGGCTCCCCGGCAGTCCCTAGCGGTCTCCCAGCCGGCCGCGCAGGCGGCTGAGCCGCTCCGCAAGCCTGAGCCCGCGGCGGACCCGGCCCCGTCGGCCTCGGCGCAGGCTCCTCAGCCGCAGCCCGAGCAGGCCGCCCCGGCACAGGGCGTGCAGCCCTCCACGGCTTCACTTCAGTCCGTGGCGGTTTCAACCCAGGCCAAACTTACTTCCTATTACAGCCCTAAATCCGACAGGGACCCCACGCTTTCCCCGGACGATTACCGTCGCATCAAAGAAATAGAGGATGCGCGCATAGAGGCCGAAAGACAGCAGCGCTGGGCGGAGCGGAACAAGCCGAAAGCCCCCGGCATAGAGACCCGCCTGCGTCTGCAGGGCATAGTAGGCAATGCCGCCATAATAAACGGAGAGATGTACTCCGCCGGACAGAGCATTATCGGGGTCAAGATCCTGAAGGTGGGCTCTAACTATATAATCGGAGAATACAAAGGGAAGACTTTTAAAAAGGTTCTCAAGTGATTTCAGGCTGGTTAACCGGGTATTATTAACATATAATAGCAGTCAGGAACGGAGGAGTTTATGAAGATTTTTAAGATTTTGCTTGTTCTAACTCTGGCGTTTGAGCAGCTTGTCTTCCCGATAGCCGGACTTTACGCCCAGGAAGCTCCCGCCGCCGCGGACAAGAGTTTCAGCCAGGACCTGCAGGGCCCGAGCACTGAGGAGGGGGGCCCCATACTGGAGTCCGGTTCCGACAATCCGCCGCCCGCCACAATGCCCCAGGGCCAGACCCCCGGCACCCCTGTTGAGTCCGTCCAGATAGGCGCGGCCCCGAAGGATGCCCCGATGTACGAGGAGGCAGAATCTGTTTCCCCGCTCGACCGCAAGATAGGCCCCATACGGCTTAAGGGCGCCCCGCTCTCCACTTTCCTCGACGTGGTTTCGGCCCAGTCAAAGGTTAATTTCATCATTACCGAAGGGCTCGAGGCCAAGACGATAACCGTTTTTCTGCGCAAAACCACCGTGCGCGAGGCGCTCGAACTACTGCTCAGAGTAAAGGGCCTCACCTACCAGCGCATAGGCAAGAGCAACACGTATGTCGTACAGAAGCGCTCCGCCGACATGCCCAACCTGATAACCAAGATTTACACGCTCAACTACATACCGCTCATCCCGATCTCCTCCGTAGGAGAAGAGCTGGCGTCCATAACCTCGCAGGATGTCTCCTCCTCCGGCTCCTCGGGCGGCCAGCAGCAGCAGCAGCAGGCGCAGAATTCTCCCGGCGGCGGCAAAGAGACTGAGAGCCCTATTTCCATAATCAACATCGTAAAAAGCGTGCTTTCCAAGAAATACGGCAAGCTGGCCACTGACCCGCGCACCAACACCCTTGTTATTACGGATGTCCCGGAAGTTTTCCCGCAGGTGGAACAGATAATATCGGAACTGGACAAGAAAGCCCCCCAGATACTCATAGAGGCCCAGATAGTAGAAATAAACACCGACAGGATGAACGAGCTCGGTATAGAATGGGGCGGCTCCAAAGGCGAGATGGCCTATTTTGCCGGTCCCGCCCGTCTTACTGACTACGGCCTGCGCCCCGGGTTCTTCTCAGGGGATTCCTGGAAATATTTCTACCCCAGCACTACCGACATAGGCTCCGCTTCGCGCGGCAGCACTTCCGGCAGCAGCAGTTCCGGCTCCTCCGGCAGCAGCAGCAGCGGCGGCGGCGGCGGCACGATAGACCCTATATACTCCAGCGGCCAGCAGAGCTCCAAAGGCGTTTATTACGGCGTATTCAGCCTGGCGCAGCTGTCTGCCCTTTTCCGCGCGCTGATATCAAAAGGCGAAGGGCGCTACCTTGGCAAACCTAAGATAGTGGCCATGAACAACAAGACGGCGCTTATACAAATTTCGAAGGACGCCGCCATGGGAACCGTAAGCCAGACGTCCTCGTCCGGTGGCGCTACCGGCAGTTCCTCCTCAGGCGTGGAACGCCGGCGCATAGGCCTTACCATGAAGGTCACCCCACAGGTGAACAAGGAAGGCTATATCACCATGATAGTCCAGCCTTCCTATTCCGATTCCATCGCGTCCGCCGTCACGGTCAACGGCGCTACCGTTTTCGACCCCGTAAGCCGCGGCGCGTCCACTATGGTGCGCGTCAAGAACGGCCAGACGGTAGTTATAGGCGGCATGCTCGCCTCCACCGAGTCGAAGATTATACGCAAAGTGCCCCTTTTAGGGTATATCCCGATAATAGGCTGGCTGTTTACCAGCGTCAGCGCCAGACGCACCAACACCGACCTGGTGATCTTCCTCACGCCCACGATACTGGTGGACTAGCGGGAGGCCGTGCTGACGGCTTAAGAATGTCTTTCGGTCTTAAACCGCTGCACGGCTTATAACGATTATCTATGGCACACAAACTCCTCGGCGAAATAATGATCCAGGCGAAATGGATCGACGAAGAGAAACTGAACAAGGCGCTCAAGTTCCAGGTTCAGCAGAGCTGCCTTATAGGCGAGGCCCTGGTCAAGCTGCATTACGCCACAGAAGAGCAGGTGGCCATGGCGCTGGGCAAGCAGCTCGGCATCCCTTACGCCTCCAAAGAGAACCAGATCCTGAACCCCGAAAAGACCCAGGGGCTAGACAAGATGATCCCCGAGAAGTTTGCCCGCGACAACGCGGTCATTCCGCTGTTCGTGGAGAACAACGTCCTGGCGGTGGCCATGACGGACCCCACCAACATCATGATGATGGACAACATCAAGCTGGTGTCCGGCATGGAGATACAGCCCTTCATCTCCACCAAGGCCCAGATACTCAAGGTCATAGACGCTTTCTTCCAGGGCCAGACGAACATGATCGACACGGTGCTGGACAAGGCCGTGGGCGGCAAGGGGGGGGAAACCTCTGATACCGACGTGATCACCGCGGACGGCAAGCTGGACCTGGACAAGGTCATCATCGGCGAGTCCAAGGGCGCGCAGTCCATAAAGCTGGTCAACGCCATCATGAAGCAGGCGATCAGCGAGCGGACCAGCGACATCCATCTTGAGAAATTCGACGAGAAAGTGTCCCTGCGCCTGCGCATAGACGGCGTGCTCTACGAGCGCAGCGCCCCGCCGAACGACCTGGTGGACGCGATGATCTCGCGCGTCAAGATCCTTTCGAAGCTGGATATTTCCGAGCGGCGCCTGCCGCAGGACGGCAGCTTCTCCATAAAGTACCAGAACCGCGTCATAGAGATCCGCGTTTCCGTCTGCCCGACGGTGTTCGGCGAGAAGCTCGTCATGCGTATTCTGGACAGGGGCTCGGTGGAGCTCAACGTTAAGATCATAGGCTTCGAGCCGCGCCAGATGGAGGACTTCCTTAAGGCGGCCTCCGCTCCCAACGGCCTTATCTTCCTTACCGGCCCCACCGGCTCCGGAAAGACCACCACGCTTAACGCCGTGCTTAACACTATCAAGTCTCCCGAACTGAATATCATGACGCTTGAAGACCCCGTAGAAATCAAGATGGAGGGCATCAGCCAGGTGCAGGTAAAGCCGGCGATCGGCCTCACCATGGCCTCCGGCCTGCGCTCCTTCCTCCGCCAGGACCCCGACGTCATCCTGGTCGGAGAGGTCCGCGACAACGAGACAGCCGAGGCGTGCCTGAAGGCCGCCATGACGGGCCATCTCGTGCTTTCCACTCTGCACACCAACAGCGCCCTGGAAGCCATTCCGCGTCTGCTGGACATGGGCATAGAGCGCTACCTGCTCGCCAGCACCCTGCTCTGCCTGGCCGCCCAGCGCCTGGTGCGCCAGCTCTGCCCCGAATGCAGGATCCCCTACCGGCCCCCGCAGTCCGAGTTGGACCAGCTGGCCGCTGAGTCCATGCTTAACCCGCTTCCCGACCTGACCAGGCTGACTTTTTACAAGCCCAAAGGCTGCCCCAGGTGCAACAACATGGGCTACAAGGGCCGCAAGGCCATCTACGAGGTGTACTTCAACACCGAGGAGATGAAGAAGATCATCTACAAGGACGCCGACGTCCAGAAGATAGCCGTGGAAGCCGCCAAGAGCGGCGCGTGGAACCTGCGGGCCAGCGGCTGGCGCAAGGTCCTGGCAGGCGTCACCTCCGTGGACGACATGCTCTCCGTAACGGTGAGCGAGCGCTAACTGCCGGCGGCGGCATGCGCCTTGAATCTGCTGGCCTAATTTAGTTAAATTTCAGCGGGGAACTATGGGAAAATTCATATACACCGTTCAGGACGCCCAGGGCACGGTCACGACCGGCGCCATGGACGCCGACGACGAGGACGGCGCGGTACAATCCCTGCAGACAAAAGGGCTTTTCATCCTCTCCATACAGGCGGAGGACACTAAGGCCAGGGGCATACTGAACATCAGGAAGTTCAAAAGCGGCAAAGTATCCGGCCGTGAGATGGTGTTCTTCGGTGAGCAGATGGCCACGCTGATAGGCGGCGGCATCCCGTTGGTGCGCGCCCTGTCGCTCTTGAGCGAGCACACCGACAACAAGAACCTGGGCGCGGTGCTGGGCGCCATCACGAAGGAAGTCTCCGCCGGCGGCGCCTTCCACAAGGCCCTGGAAAAACACCCCAAGGTGTTCGACGAGATATGGGTCTCCCTGGTGCAGGCCGGCGAGGTTTCCGGCCAGCTCCCGGCCGTGCTCCGCCAGATAACCAATTACAGCGAATCCCAGGAGAACGTAAAGTCCAAGATCATCACCGCTATCTCCTACCCCGCCGTGCTGATGACGATGTCGATGGGCGTGCTGATCTACTTCGTGCTCTACATCGTGCCGGTGTTCGCGGGCATCTTCCGCGACTTTAACCTGACGCTGCCGCTGATAACCCGGATGATAGTGGGCATCTCCGCCGTAGTGGCCAGGTTCGCCGTGCTGGGGATAGTCAGCGCTATAGCCGGCGTCTTCGCCTTCCGCGCCTACATTTCCACTCCGCCCGGACGCCTTACCTGGAACCACGTCACGTTCGGCCTCCCGCTGGTCGGCGACCTGGTCCGCTCCATGCAGATAGAGCGCCTGCTTACGACCATGGCCACGCTGATACGCTCGGGCGTCAGCATCCTGAACGCGGTGTCGGTGCTGGAGGGGGCTTTCAAGAAGAACCTTATCTTCCAGAACGCCCTAAAAAAAGCCAAGAACGACATCGCCAGCGGCCGCTCTATCTCCGAATCCTTCAAAAAGACGGGTATCTTCCCGCCTATGGTGACCGAGATGATGTGGATGGGAGAGGAATCCGGCAAATTGCCTGATATCATCGGCGTGCTTTCCAAGTATTACCAGGAGCAGATAGACCAGTGGCTGCGGCGCTTCTCTTCAATGATCGACCCGATACTGGTGGTGGGCATCGGCGGCATAATCGGCGTCATCGTGATGAGCATCTTCATGCCTATCTTCCAGCTGTCACAGATCAGCTCCGGCTAGGCGTGCCAGAAGCAAAGAGGATCAGAACAATGAAAAAAAACAAAACCAGGGGCTTTACCCTTATAGAACTTATGGTGGTGGTGCTTATTATAGGCATACTGGCCTCCATGGGCGTACCATATTATTACAAGACCGTAGAAACCACCAAGGCCGAGAACTCGGTCGCCATAGGTCATCTGCTCGGGAACGCGTACCGGATGTTCCTGATCGACAACCCCGGAACCACCATTAGCGGCCAGGTCACCAACAGCTGTAACACCACCAGCTGCAGCACAGGGGACCTCAGCGCCTGCCGGCTGGTGCGGTGCAGCTACGTGGCGCAGCAGGACTGGCAGAATTCCTCCTATAATTTTTTTGTCGGTCCCGGCTCCTGCGGAGTCGGAGCGACCTCCTGCACGCGCCGGAACGGGGGGAATGCCCCTTACAGCACCTGGGGGTATAATTTCGGCACCGACGGGGCCTGCACAACGGTAGGTACCGGCGTGCCGGCCTGCCCCAAGTTCTGATCCTATGAAAACACGGAAAAGGCCCGGACAGACCCTTATAGAGGTTGTTATGGCCACTATGATAGCGGCCATGACCACTACCGCCGTGTTTTCGGTTATACTTTCAAGTTTCGTCTCCGACGCCAAGGCGGATAAGCGCGACGCCGCGGCGATGGCGCTGAAGCGGGCGCAGGAGACGCTGAAAAGCTACGTGAGCTCGCAGCCCGGGGATTCCACCTACGTGCCCGGCTCCCCGGCGGGGCACTGGGCGGCGGACAGCGGCGCAGTATGGGCGCTGCGCGAAGGGTCTCATGATGTTTCCTCCATGGTCGCCAGCCCGCCGCTGACCGTTGCCGGCCAGACGGCGGCGTCTTTAACCTATACCGTGGTAAGCTACAACTGCGGGTTCGGCATAGGCTCGGCCCCCAATTACGAGACGGCCTGCAAGCGCGTGGTTTTTCTGCTTACCTACCCGGACTGATTATGGCTAAAAGAAAAGGCTTTACGCTGGCCGAACTGGTGCTGGCTATTTTCATCTTCAGCTTCATGTCAATGTCCCTGGCCACTATTTACGCCACGGCCAACCGGCATATGTTCCAGAATTACCGCCGCAATATAATAAAAACAAACGCCGACTTTGCCATGAAAGCCATACAGAACAATCTTTCCATGGCCACCCGCCTGGACTCCCCGCCTTACGGCGGCGCCGGCAATATACTCGCTTTCGCCACCAATGTGGACCAGCTTAACGGCTGTTACCCCATAAGCACCGGAGATACCGCCGCTTGGCACTATTTCTGCGTAACCCCTGACGCCACCCTGCCGGCGGTCAATGACCTGTATTACCATACCGGGATCATTGCGGGCGGGACCGGCTGCGCGGTGGCCGCTCCCTCTGCCTGGAACGGCCCTTATCCTAATTTCTGCGGTCCCGGGGGCGGGGGGACCGTTATGCTGCTTATGCAGTATGTCATCCCGCTGGCGCCGCCGCGCAGCCAGTTCGCTTTTTCCCGCAGCGCCGCCGACGGCGTGACCGAAGTGCCGGATGTGCGCATTATGCTGCGCTCCTACTGGAACGCCGCGAACCGCGGCTTCGGCAGCAGCCAGCGCGATATAGATTTTACGCTGGACACGGTCCTTACCGTTAACCGGACAAAATAGTTCCCCCACCGCACAACTCAGAGCATTGAAAATACGGGGTTTCTCTGCTAGACTATTAATATGAAATCTCTCCGCTGGAGACGGGGCATGATATTGCTCCAGACGCTTGTTATGTCCGTTATTCTTTCCATGATGGCGGTCATGGTGCTTAAATGGATAATGGGCCGCTATATGATGGCCGCGCGCAACTACCGCTCCACCACCACAAGGGGCCGGGCTATGGGCTATTATCAGGACCGGTTCGCAAACTGGAACTGGAACACTACGGGTATGCCCGCTCTTTCCCAGACCACGATAACCGAATCGTATCCCTCCGGGACAGCCCAACAGGTATGCGTACGTTCTTTAGGCAACGGAAAATTCCAGGTCACCTCCGACCAGGACACTGTCGGCGGCGCCTGTCCCTGAGAGCCCTCTATGCAGACATCATCGTATCTTCCCGGGGCTGAGCGCTGCGCGCACTGGCGGAGCCGGTGAACGCCCTGGCGCTGGCGGCGATACTGCTGTCGGCCCCGGCTTCCGGAGCCGCCCGCGCCGCCGCCCCGCCCGCCGTGGCTTGGCACACAAAGACCTCACCTCATTTCGAGATCATGCACGAATCCGTCTGGTCCCCCGGCGCGATAGCGCTGGAACTGGAGAAGATGTATTCCTCCATGCGCCTGAACCTGGCCATGTTCGCGCCCTGGATGGTGAGCGAGAAGGCCAAGGTTTACATCTATTCCTCCCAGGATTCCTTCCTTAGTGGGGAATTCAAGCCGCCCCGCTGGTCGAAAGGGCTGGCTTACGTCTCAAAAAAAACCATCGTCGTTTACGACACCGGGGATATAGGGAAGCTGAAAAGCGTTATCGCCCACGAGCTTACCCATCTTTATTTCGAGGGCTACTTCTCTGAGAAACTCAAGTATCCCCCGCAGTGGCTCAATGAAGGCCTGGCCGTCTATATGGAGGAATCAGCCAACCCGGAAAGCGGGCCCTGGAGCAGGGCACTGGCCTACTTCCCGCAGGACAGGCGCGTGCCGTTCGAGAAGTTCTTCTATCTGAACATAGCGCAGGTGGATTCCGACACCAAGATAGCCGACTGGTATCTGCAGGCTTACGGCGCCGTCCTTTACCTGTACAGGCCCGCTACCCGGCTGCAGTTCAAGAGCTTCTGCGAGGCCCTCAGGGGGGGAATGGGGCTGGAGGACGCGCTTTGGCGCAATTACAGGCTGGGGTCGGGCGCGGATTTCGGGAACAAGTGGTCCGCCTGGCTTGAGGAATACGCCCGGCCGGATAAGGACGGCCTGCGGTCAGCCAGCCCGTCGGCTAGCTTCAATTTTAAGCCGGTGCAGCTCTCTTCCTACACTTTCGTAAATTTCGGGGCAAAGAAATAGGCGCGGCAGCCGTAAAGCCGCCGCGCCTCTCGCCCGCCCTCCATCCATCCATCCGTCTGACTGTCCGGCCAGCTAACAGATCCCGGCTTTCTTGATAGCCAGGTGCTCCTTAAGGTAGGTCCCGGTGTGCGAGTCGCGGACCTTCAGCACGTCGCAGACCGGCCCGGAGAAGACCAGTTTCCCTCCGGCGTCCCCGCCTTCCGGGCCCAGCTCTATCAGCCAGTCGGAGGCCGCTATCACGTCCAAGTTGTGCTCTATCACCAGCACGGTATTCCCGGCGTCCGCCAAGCGGTGCAGCACTTTGAGGAGTTTTTCCACGTCGGCGAAATGCAGCCCCGTGGTGGGTTCGTCCAGAATGTATAGCGTGCGGCCGGTGGCGCGCTTAGCCAGCTGTTCCGCAAGTTTCAGGCGCTGGGCCTCACCGCCGGACAGCGTGGTGGCGCTCTGGCCAAGCTTCAGATAGTCCAACCCCACCTCGCTCATGGTGGAGAGGATCTTCGCTATGCGCGGGATCTCGGAGAACAGGCCCCGCGCTTCTTCCACGGAAAGGTCAAGCACGTCGGCGATGCTTTTCCCCTTGAAGCGCACCGCCAGCGTGTCGTCGTTGAACCTGTGGCCGCCGCACTCGTCGCACTTCACGTAGACGTCGGGCAGGAACTGCATCTGTATCTTTATGGTGCCGTCGCCCTGGCAGGCTTCGCAGCGCCCGCCTTTCACGTTGAACGAGAAGCGGCCCGGCTCATAGCCGCGGCGCTTGGCCTCGGGCAGCGCCGCGAACAGGTCGCGTATGTGGTTGAAGACGCCGCTGTAGGTGGAGGGGTTGGAACGCGGAGTGCGCCCTATCGGCGACTGGTCCACTATGATGACCTTGTCTATCAGGTCAAGGCCCTTCATGGACTTGAATACCCCGGGGGCCTCTTTTGAGCCGTAGAGCTCTTTGGCGAGCGCCTTATACACTATCTCATAAAGAAGGGTCGATTTGCCCGAACCCGAGACGCCGCAGATGCTGACGAACAGCCCCAGCGGGATCTTCACGTCGATGTCCTTCAGGTTGAACTGCCGCGCCCCGGTGAATTCCAGGAATTTCCCGGAATGCCTGCGCGGCTCGCGCTTTACCGTGGTGGAGAGCGCGCCGATGAGGAAAGGCCCGGTCACCGACTTTTTATCCTTGATTATCTGGGAGGGGGTGCCCTGCGACACCACGTAGCCGCCGGCAAGGCCCGCGCCCGGTCCGAGGTCTATTACATGGTCAGCGCCGCGTATAACCGCCTCGTCGTGCTCTACAACGATCAGGGTGTTGCCGATGTCGCGCAGGGATTTAAGGGTGTTTATCAGCTTGGCGTTGTCGCGCTGGTGCAGGCCTATGGTAGGCTCATCCAGCACGTAGAGCACGCCGGTCAGACCGGAGCCTATCTGTGTTGCCAGCTGTATGCGTTGGGCCTCGCCACCGGACAGGGTTTCGGAGCGGCGGTCGAGCGAAATATAGCCGAGGCCTACGTTGGTCAGGAAGGTGAGGCGGGAATTTATTTCCTTAAGTATCAGGCGGGCTATCGCGCGCTCTTTCTCGCTAAGGTCCACTGAGGCCATGAAGTTTTTTGTGGCGGCTATATGGAGTTCTGACACCTGGGCGATGTTCCTGCCGCCCACCAGCACGCTAAGCCCCTCGGGCTTAAGCCGCAGGCCTTTGCAGGACGGGCAGACCGTTTCGCGCATGAACTTTGTATAGATCTCTTCTTTTACGAATTCAGATTCGCTCTCCGCGTGGCGGCGCTTCAGATTGGTGATCACGCCTTCGAACTCACCGGCGCCGCTCAGGAGGATATCCCGGTGCGCTTTCGGCAGGTCTTTCCAGGGCTTGTCCAGGTCGATCCCGTTTACGTCCGCGGCGGCGTTAAGCATTTCTGCGTAATAGCCGGACCAGGAGCCCTTCCACCGGTGGGTGCGCGTGGTCACCGGGTTGGCCCAGGCTTCAAGCGCACCGCCGTTGACGGACTTGCTCCTGTCCGGCACCACAAGGTCCGGGTCTATCTCTATCTTTATGCCGAGGCCGCCGCATTCATGGCAGGCGCCATGGGGGGTGTTGAAAGAGAAAAGCCTGGGCTCCAGTTCCGGGAAGCTGATGCCGCAGGAAGGACAGGCGTTCTTCTCGCTATAAAGCGAGGCCTCCCCGCCGGCTTCGGCGCTCAGGAGGCCCTTGGACTGGGCCAGGGCCAGCTCTACGGCCTCGCTCAGGCGCTCCCTGTCTCCGGCCGCTACGGTGAACTCGTCCACGAAAAGGTCGATGTCGTGTTTGATATAGCGTCCCAGCGCCGGCGGGGTTTCAAGAGCGAACACCTTGCCGTCGGCGCGCGCCCTGGTGAAGCCGCCCTTGCGCAGGCGGGCAAAAAGCTCCTCGTATGTGCCGCTGCGGCCTCGTACCAGGGGAGAGAAAATGCGGGTCTTTTTGCCGCCGTATTTGGCCAGTATCTCGGCGGTTATCCCCTGGGCCGACCAGGCTTTTATGGGCTTATGGCAGGACGGGCAATAGGGCCGTCCCGCCTTGGCGAACAGCAACCGCAGGTAGTCGTAGATCTCGGTGACGGTGCCCACTGTCGAGCGCGGGTTCTTAGAGGGGGAATGCTGCTGTATGGCTATGGCGGGAGAGAGCCCCTCTATGGAGTCCACATCGGGCTTATCCATCTGCTCCAGGAACTGCCGGGCGTAGGCCGAAAGGGATTCCACATAGCGCCGCTGGCCCTCGGCATAAATAGTATCGAAGGCCAGGGTGGACTTACCCGAGCCGGAAAGCCCGGTTATAACCACCAGTTTATTCTTGGGTATTTCCAGACTGATGTTCTTGAGATTATGCGAGCGGGCGCCGCTGATAATGATTTTATCCATAAAGTTCAAAGGCGGCTCTGTCCTCACCGCAGAAAGCTTACATGCTACTTTCCCCGGTACCGGTCGACTACCGTCGGCTTAAGGAATTTGTCAGAGGTCTCAGGGTAATCCACTGTGTAGTGCAGGCCGCGGCTTTCCTTCCTTTTGCGCGCAGAACGTATTATCACGCCCGCAAGGCAGGCGATGTTGCGCAACTCCAACAGGTCGCGGGTGGGCAGAAAGTCCCAATAGTACCTGACTATCTCCTCGGAAATTATTTTCACGCGCGCGCTGGCGCGGGCCAGGCGCTTATCGCTGCGCACTATCCCCACGTAGTTCCACATAAGCGTGCGGATCTCGTCCCAGTTGTGCTTTATTATCACTGCTTCGTCGGAGGGGCGGGCGTTGCCGGTGGTCCAGTGCACGGGCCTGGCCGCGGGCCCGCGGCCGATATCCCCGCCTTTTATGGTTTCGGCGGCCCGATGGGCGAAGACGCAGGCCTCCAGCAGCGAGTTGGAGGCCAGGCGGTTGGCGCCGTGAAGTCCAGTGTGAGAGACTTCCCCTATGGCGTACAGGCCGGGCATCGCGGTACGCCCGTATTCGTCCACCTTCACGCCGCCGCAGAAGAAATGCGCGGCAGGCACCACCGGGATCGGCTTCTTTGTTATGTCTATGCCCAGGCCCAGGCATTTGGCGTAGATATTGGGAAAGCGCTTTTTAAGGAAAGCAGCTTTCAAATGGGTCATGTCCAGGTAAACGCATTCGGCGCCGGTGCGCTTCAGCTCCGAGTCTATGGCCCTGGCCACTATATCGCGCGGGGCCAGTTCCTGGTAGCGCGAGTAATTTTTCATGAAGGCGCCGCCGTCCGCGCCGCGCAGGATACCGCCTTCGCCGCGCAGAGCCTCGGAAATAAGAAAGGACTTCTCCTGCGGGTGGTACAGGCAGGTGGGATGTAACTGGACGAATTCCATGTTGGCGAGCTCAAGCCCCGCCCGATAGGCCATCGCCATCCCGTCCCCGGTGGCTACGTCGGGGTTGGTGGTATAGCGGTATACCTTGCCGGCCCCGCCCGAGGCCAGCACGGTGCTGCCCGCCAGAAAACTGTGGACCCTGCCGGTTTTATCCTCAAGCGCGTAAACGCCAAGACAGATGTTGCGCGCGGGGCGCACCCTGACGGGGCGGTTCCTGAGTATCAGGTCTACCGCCGAGTAATAGGGGAAGAACGTTATGTTCCTGTCGGCTTTGCAGGCTTCAAGCAGCGCCCGCTCTATTTCGCGGCCGGTGGCATCCGCGGCGTGCAGTATGCGGCGGCGGGAGTGGCCGCCCTCGAGCCCCAGCTCGAACACGCCGTTCCTGACGGTGAAGTTCGCTCCGAGGGCCACCAGTTCCTCTATGCGGGGGGGGGCCTCGGTTATAGTCAGGTCCACTATATGCCTGTCGCAGAGGCCGGCGCCGGTGCGCAGCGTGTCGGCTATGTGAAGTTCGAAGTTGTCGTCGGCGGCGGTTACGGCGGCTATGCCGCCCTGCGCCAGATTGCTGTTGGAAATTTCAGGGGAACGCTTGGTCAGGACGGCGACGGTGCCGGAGGCCGCCAGCTTGTGCGCGGCAAGAAGGCCGGCCGCCCCGCTGCCGATCACAAGAAAATCGTGTTTATATATGGACATTTCGCTTTTCTTCGCCGTCGGAAAGATTTACAATAACATATGTACGCGGACTGCGGTCGCAATATCGCTGAGGACACGAGTTTGTGCGGTGCGGCACAGTACAATTACCGCAATATATTTTAACAAATATGACAAGGAAGCAGGACTTCAAGAAAAAGCTGTTCATCTACACGCCCATCGCCGTGTCACTGTGCATACTCGGCGCCCTGGTTTATCCGAACCTGGACACCCTGCTGGCCACTGTAAAGACGGCCAAGCCGTTCTATCTGTTCTGTTCCCTTTTGTTTTCCTTTACCAGCTACCTTTTCATGGGGATGTCCCTCTGGGAAGTCCTTAAGATCCTGGGGCACCCGCTTCCTTTCTGGGAGGCTTCCGGGGTGTCTTTCGTCTCCACCACCGTAAATTATTTCGTCTCCTCGGGCGGGGTCAGCGGCTTCGCCACCAGGGCGCATCTGCTGAGCAAGCGCCATATTCCTTACGGCATAAGCGTGACCTCCTCGGTAGTCATCAGCGTTTTTATATATTTGGTCCTGGCTGTCATAATCGTGGAAGGCATGTTCCTGCAGATGCTGAAATCCAGCAACTACGGCATAAGCCTGTTCCAGGGCGTGGCAGGGGTGCTGTTCGTGCTCACTTTCGCCTTCCTCCTGATCCTGCTGTTCTTCCACCACGAACTGCGCTCCACCTGGTCGCGCAAACTTTACCACCTGGTCAACCGGATCCTGTTCGCCTTCTCGAAGACGCGGATACCGGAAGAGACGTTCCTGCAGTTCGAAGCTCAGCTCTCCAGCGGCATACAGACCATTCAGGCGCGCAGGTACGAACTGCCAATGGTGCTGGCCTACGTCTGCCTGGACTGGGTCAGCAATATATTAATACTCCATTACGCTTTCAGGGCGGTCGGCGCGCATATGCACACCAGCACCTTGGTGATAGGCTTCGCGCTGGGCCAGATAATGACCGTGATCCCTATACTCCCGGGCGGCCTTGGCGCCATGGAAGCAGCTATGACGGCGGCGTATTCGGGCATGGGCATACCGGTGGGCATGGCCCTTACCGCCAGCCTCGTGTTCAGGCTTTTTTATTATCTGATCCCTGCCTTCGGCAGCATCTTTATTTACTGGGGCCTGCGCATGTCCGAGCCCCGCTATGATTTTTCCGGACGGTCCCACCGCCGCAAGAAGCAGGGAGAACAGCATGATAGAGAAATTCCAGAACAGCTCCCCTGAGCTGGCCCCGACTGCCTGGGTCCACGGCTCCGCCTGCCTGATGGGGCGGGTGAAGCTTGGCGAGGACGTGTCGGTATGGCCGGGCGCTGTCCTCAGAGGTGACGTGGACAGGGTAGAAGTGGGCCGCGGCTCCAACATACAGGACCTGGCTGTGCTGCACCCTAACCGCGACAAGCCCGTGCTTATAGGAGAAGGCGTTACGGTTGGCCACTCCGCCATAATACACGGCTCCGTAGTCGGGGACCATTGCCTGGTCGGCATGGGAGCCGTGGTGATGGACTGCGAGATAGGGAAATACTGCATTATCGCCGCGGGGGCTGTAATAACCCCGGGCTCCACGATCCCCGATAGGAGCATGGTAATGGGCGCGCCCGGCAAGGTGAAGCGTCCCCTGACCGAAGAGGAATGCGGCGTGCTGGTCAAGTCGGAAAAGGATTACATCATGCTCGCAGGATACTATCGGCAGGGAGGGGGAAAATGAGCGGCCGCAGGATAGTAATGATAGAGGACAGCAAGGCAGCCTCCGCCGTGCTCAAGGAAGTGCTGGAGGCTGAAGGGCACACGGTCCTGCACGCGGCCGACGGGGTAAGTGGTCTTGCGCTGGCCCGCCGCGAGAAGCCCGACCTGATACTGCTGGACCTGCTGCTGCCGAAGCTGAACGGCTACGACGTGTGCAACGCGCTGATGCGCGATAATCTCACCCGCCATACTCCGATATTGATAATTTCCACGCTGGACACCCCGGAAAGCATTGAAAAGGCCAAGCTATGCGGCGCGCGCAATTTCATGAAAAAGCCCTACAACCTGGAAGACCTGCTCCGGGAAATAAAGCGGCTTCTTCCTCAAACATAAGGGATATTTATTCCCGCCTGATGAAGGCCTTCGGCCCGCAGGGCTGGTGGCCTGTCACGCCTTCAGGCGGGACTGTCCCGGCATATACCTCCGGGGTTTACGGGCAGCGCTGCGGCCGGGACATTTTCGAGATCTGCGCCGGAGCCATCCTGACGCAGAATACGGCCTGGAAGAACGTAGAGAAAGCGCTAGAGGGACTTAACGGGGCGGGACTCCTGTCGCCGGGAAAGCTGGCCGCCTGCCCGCTGCCGCGGCTGGAAAAGGCGATACGAAGCAGCGGTTATTATAAGAAGAAAGCCCGCCGCCTTAAAGATTTCTGCCGCAGGGCACTGAGGGAGCACCCTGAAGGCTTTCAGAAGTGGTTCGGCGCGGCTGGAACCGGGGACCTACGCGCGGAACTCCTGTCGTACAATGGCGTCGGAGCGGAAACGGCGGACTGCATGGTCCTGTACGCGGCAGGGAAGGCCTCTTTCGTGATAGACGCTTATACACGGAGAATAGGGGAAAGGGCGGGGCTCGGGCAAGGGCTTTCTTATGAGGGCTGGAAGGAGGAATTCGAGAGCGGGCTGCCGTCCGACGTAAAAATGTATAATGAGTATCACGCCCTGCTGGTAAGACTTGGGAAGGATTTTTGCGGAAAAACCGCGCCCCTGTGCGGCAACTGCCCGGTAAACCCGGTTTGCGGAAAAAGAATATGAAAAACATTGAACAGATAGGAAATTTCTTGGACAATGGCGAATTCGCCAGGGCCCTGGCCGCGCTTGGCGGGAAGCTGCCCAAAACGGGAAAAGGGCGCTGGCTTTTGCTTAAGGGCGAAGCGCTGCGCGGGCTGGGGCTTTTCGGCGCGGCTATACGGGAGTATTGCGCCGCTCGCGCCGCGGCGAAGGGAGATAAGGAACTGGAGCTGGAGGCCCTTCTGAGCGAAGCCCGCTGCAACAGAGCGCTAGGCAACGAGGATACCGCCGTCGGGACCGCTAAAAAAGCTTTGGCGCTTTCAAAGGAACTGGATATTTACCTTGTGGAGGCTTCTCTTGAGTGGGCGCTTGCCCTGCGGCTGGTGGGCAGGCTGCCTGAGGCCGCTAAGCTGTTGGAGGGTCTGCTGAAGGCCTACAGGAAAGCCGGCGACCTGGCCGGCGCGGCTTTCGCTCTTTGGGCGCTGGGAGGCCTTTACCGGCTGCAGGGCCGCTACGCCGAGGGGATAAACGCTTTTGAAGAGTCACTGAAAGCCGCCAGGAAAGACAAGGACGGGGCTGCTGAGGGCTACGCCCTGTTCGGCCTGGGCGGTATCCTGCGGGTGGCGGGTTTCATGGGCCGCGCGCTGGACTGCTATGTGCGGGCGCGCAGATCATTCGCCAGGACCGACGACGCTTTCGCCAAGGCCTACGCCGAATGCGGCACCTCCAACGTGCTGCGCCAGCTTGGCCGCCTTGAGGAGGCCTACGCCGGTTATACCCGCGCGCACAAACTTTACTCCGGTCTCTCCGACTGGGCGGACCTGGGTTTCGTGGAGTGGGGGATGGGCGAAATAAAAAAGAAGAACGGGAATTTCACCGAAGCGCTGAACCATTACCGCAAAGCCGCCGGCCTCTTCAAAGGCCGCTCCGAGCCGCGCGGCGAGGCCCTGACCCTGCTTTCGCTGGCCGCCCTCTATTACCTGATGGGCGAAACCGCCAAAGCCGAGCGCCAGCACGACACCGCCCTAAAATTCATCCGCTCCCAAGGTTTGCACACCCACCTTGAAACCTTCACCTGATCAGCTCTTTTTAAAACCAGAGCGAACCGCCGGGAAACCGGCGGTTTTATTTGTGTGCCCAGCATGAAACCAAGCTAGGAGGTGAAAGTCCTCCGAGGAGACAGGTCGCAGAAAACTCAAGCGAAACGCAAGGCGGTCAGCCGCGAGGCCGACGCTGAAAGAAGCGCGTAGCGAAAGTCCGAGCCGACGAACAGAAACTGGATAAGAGGCGCTGCCGACCGGGGCGAGCGGGCAAATGACCGCGAAGCCCCTGCGACCAAAGGGCGGCGGCGTAAATCCGGCGGTTGCGGATGGAAGGGTTGGTTTCTTACCTGGGGAGGTCTCGCCTTATGCCCGAAAGGGCGACCTGCGAAGCGGGGAGCGAGAAGTCAGCAGAGGCCGTAGTACCCGCGTAGGCGGGGAAGGGCCGAACAGAAGGAGAGCTAAACCTGACATGAACCTTGAAGACACCGGGCGGCACAAGTCCATACAGATGGAGCTGCCGTTGCTGTACAGCGGTGAAACCGCTGGAAGGCGGCGGAGCGCCGAAGCGTTGACGGCGGTTTATGACGAGGGTAGTTCAAGCGGCCACCGCCTGATGGAATGGGTGGTGGAGAACGGGAACATGGAGTGCGCGCAGAAGCGAGTGCGGCGCAACAGGGGCAGTCCGGGCATAGACGGGATGAACGTTGAGGAGTTGCCGGAGTATCTGGCTGCGGCGTGGGGGCAAATCCGGCTGGAGTTGTTGGCCGGGACCTACCAGCCCAAGTCGGTGAAACGGGTAGAAATCCCGAAACCGAACGGTGGGGTACGACAATTGGGTATCCCGACGGCGGTAGACCGGATGATACAGCAGATGGTGCTGAACGTTCTGCAACCGGAGTTTGACCGGACATTCTCGGAGCACAGTTACGGTTTCCGGCCCGGACGGAGCGCGCAGCAGGCGGTGAAGGCGGCGCGGAGCTACATTCAGGACGGGCGCGTGTGGGTGGTTGACGTTGACCTTGAGAAGTTCTTTGACAGGGTGAACCACGACATACTGATGAGCCGGCTGGCTAGGAGGATAAAGGATAAACGGGTGCTGGGGCTAATCCGCCGCTACCTTGAGGCCGGAGTAATGGCGCACGGGGTGGTGGCGGAGCGGTGGGAGGGCACGCCGCAGGGCGGGCCGTTGTAACCGCTGCTGGGCTAACGTGCTATTGGACGAGGTTGATAAAGAGCTGGAGAAGCGGGGCCACGCGTTTGTGCGCTACGCGGACGACGGGAACGTATACGTTCGGTCGGAGGCGGCGGCGCTGGGCGTGATGGAAACGCTGAAGCGTTTATACGCGAAACTACGGCTGAAAATCAACGAGGCCAAGAGCGGGGTCAAGCGTGTGCGGGACAGTCAATACTTGGGCTACGGTATTTGGGTGACCAAGGGGATTGTCAGGCACTGCGTGAGCCGGAAAGCCCTGAAGGCGATGAAGGCGCGTGTGCGGCAGATAACGCAGCGCAAAGGCGGACGAAGTCTGGAAGAGATGGCGAAAGAGCTAAAGGCGTACCTGCCCGGCTGGAAGGAGTATTTCCAGTTGGCGGAGACCCCCGGCATATTCGCTGGATTGAACGGATGGATACGTCGCCGATTGAGGATGGTACGTCTGAAACAGTGGAAAAGAGGGAGGACGATATACCGGGAACTGCGTGCTGCGGGCGTTTCACCCAAAGCCGCGGCCTCGGTGTCTGCCTGCCCGCGCCGCTGGTGGAGGATGGCCGGGACCTCGGCGCTTAACGTCGCAATGCCGAACAGCTGCTTCGCGAAACTTGGTGTTCCCCGGCTGGCGGAGGTAAATGCCGCTTTCTGAACCGCCGGATGCGGACCCGCATGTCCAGGTGGTGTGGGAGGGGTTCGGCGGCACACTTGCCGCCGCCTCTATCCCGATTCCTGAATGAGCAAGATTTCTTGCAAAAACCGTGAGACTGTACTATGCTACCGGCGTGACTTCACGGAAGGTCCAGCCAAGGGCATGGGTTCGGCGGGCCCTGTCGCAGGGCGAGGCTTGCGTAAGCGCCGAGCCCGAGAGAGGAGCCGCGGCCACGGTGTGGCCGACGCGGTGACAGCCGGGCACATGCCCTTGGCTGGACCCGACTTCACATCTCGCGGTTCTTTGTTATAGCGTGCGGTATTACAGCTTGAAGTCCCAGCCGAGGTAGAGCTCTCGGGCCTGGGGGTCGTTCAGCAGCTTGTCGGCGTTGCCGTCGATAAGGATCTGCCCCTGGTAGATGAGATAGGAACGGTCGGTGATGGAAAGCGTCTCGCGCACGTTGTGGTCCGTAATAAGGATACCTATGCCTTTCTCCTTCAAGTGAAGGATGATCTTCTTTAGGTCGCTCACGGTGATAGGGTCGATGCCGACAAAAGGTTCGTCCAGGAGGATGATCTTCGGGTCGTTTATCATCACGCGCGCCACCTCCAGGCGCCGCTTCTCGCCGCCGGACAGCGTCCAGGCCTTCTGCCCCTTAAGCTTCAGCAGCCCGAACTCACCCAGCAGCGCTTCAACCCGCTCCCGCATAACCTTCTTGTCCGGAGTGGTCCGCTCAAGAATAGCCTCAAGGTTCTCGGCCACCGTAAGGCCCCGGAACACCGTAGGTTCCTGCGCCAGGTAGCCTATCCCGCCCCGCGCCCGCTGGTACATCGGCTCCGAAGTCACATCGTGCCCGTCCATAAGGACCGCGCCGGCGTCCGGTTCGAGAAAACCCACCAGCATATGGAAAGTAGTGGTTTTTCCCGCGCCGTTGGGACCGAGCAGGCCGCAAACCTCGCCGGAGTTGACGTTAAGCGAAATGCCGTTAACCACCGGGCGTCGGCCAAAGTGTTTTTCAAGCAGGCGGCATTCAAGTTTCATAGGCGGAAAGAACAAGGTTCTGCTACTTTTTAATGGCTGGGAGCGCCGTCTTCACTCCGGCTCCCGTATCTTTTACCCAGCCGGTCACGTTATTATAGAACTTTATATCCCGGCTGTCCCTGAAGAACTGTATCTTGTTCGCGTTTATGGCGAAATTGTATCCCTCGCGTGTGCCCACCGCCAGCGGCGTGGACTCATGCATCGTGAAGGTCCGTTCCAGATTATTGTACATCCCCATCCCGGAGAACATATCCATGTTCTCCGTAGAAAGGGCCAGGTTCCCGTCAAAATACATATGCCCGGACTTGTTCTCCACCTTGGCGGTCCTGGACTTCGCGTTCAGAACGCGCCCGTC
Organism: uncultured Elusimicrobia bacterium; assembly: GCA_903917735.1. Taxonomy (GTDB): domain Bacteria; phylum Elusimicrobiota; class Elusimicrobia; order Elusimicrobiales; family UBA9959; genus UBA9959. The sequence continues at coordinate 44,633 of CAIXBR010000025.1, forward strand.
CGCGCCGGTGTATTTCATGCGGACCGGCAGAGCGCCGCTGTTAAGGTAGGCCTCCTCGGAGGTCTCGATATAGATGGCCCGGTCGCAGTATACTTCCACCTGGGATTTATCTACGAAGCGTCGCAGCGTATAAATAGAGCCCTTTATGTTCCAGGTCTGGACGGGCCGGGCGTAAAGCGCATAATCGGCCTTAAGAGTGTAATGGGGATTACGGAACGAAACATTGCCTTCAAAGACCTCCTGGTCCTTGGCGCGGTCCATTTTCCACTTGTCGCTCTTTACCACGGACCCCATCATGAGGTCCTCGCCGGCGGCCAGCGGCAGGGCGACTGGCATCAGGAGGAGGGAGAGTAAAAGTTTTATCATTTTCCTGAAAGCCGGGTTTCCTGGTGCTGTATCTCTATCTCGGATAGGTCGGGATTAGCGACAAAGCCCCGGCCTTTTATGACTGTGTGGCCCCTGTAGATGGTTACGGCTTCCTCCGTCCAGATCTTTCCGCGGGCGGAGCTATAGTAAAGCTTGGTGGTTTTGAGCCGCATCCCGTCCTTCTTCGAGTCCACCTGCACGTCGTCGGTCAGCTCGGCCGCCTTTTCGCGCATCTGCAGCACGCCGGTCCTGGAGGTTATTTCCGAGGTGACCTTCCCCAGGTCATAGAATTGTATCTTCGGAAAGTCGAAGGAAATAACGCTTTTCTTCTCGTCCAGCCGGCCTCCGGCCGAGTCCAGCCGCCAGCGCAAAGAACTGGAGTCCGATTCCGCTATGGAAAATTTCTTAAGCAGGCTCACCCCGGGAGCCGCCTCACGGTGCTCTCCGGCCGAGCAGCCGGCCAGGGCCGCCGCCATAAGAAGAAAGCCGAGCTTATTCAACCCAGGCCTTCTTTGAGCAGGTCGCGCTCGTCGATGATCCCGACAGGTCGCCCTGTTCTGGAATTGGTGACCGGCAGGGTATCTACATTCTTTTCGGAAATTATGCGCGCGGCCTCCATCGCCATCGTCTCAGGGTGCACCGTCATGGGCTTGCGCGTCATCACTTCGCCTACCGGGGTAGAAAGATCGGTAAAGCCTTTCTGTAGCTGGCGGCGAATATCGCCGTCGGTGAAATAACCGGACAACCGCCCGCCTTTTCCCGTAACCGATACCGCTCCGGCTCTTGTGTCCGTCATCACCTTCAGGGCCGCCGCCAGGCTGGAAGTTTCCTTTATGACCGGGTTTTCGCGGCCCTTGTGCATCAGGTCGGCCACTTTTAAATTCAGCAGTTTGCCCAGGTTGCCTCCCGGGTGCAACCGCGCGAAGCGGGTCTTATCGAAGCCTTTAAGGGTCATTAGAGTTACGGCCAGCGCGTCGCCCAGGGCCAGCATGGCCGTGGTGGAGGAGGTAGGCACTATACCGTACGGACAAGCCTCGCCTTTTACGTGCAGCCTCAGGACCACGTCGGAGCGGCGCGCCATGCGCGAGCCGGGATTGTTGGTTATGGAAATTACCGAAAGGCCCTGCCTGCTGAGTATCGGCAGCAGTTTTTCCATCTCTTCCGTTTCGCCGGAATAGGAGAGCGCGAGCGCGATGTCGTCCGCGGCTATCATGCCCAGGTCGCCGTGCAGGGATTCCACAGGATGCAGGTAGATGCTGCGCGTGCCGGTGGAGGCCAGCGTGGCGGCTATCTTGCGCGCGATAAGGCCGGACTTGCCCACGCCCAGCAGCACAACCTTGCCCGGGCAGGCGGCCAGCAGTCTCACCGCCTTCAGGAACGATGCATCCAGGGTTTTTGAAAGGCCGGCTACAGCGCGGCTTTCGGCGGCTATCACGCCGCAGGCCGTTTTTAATATCAGTTTTTCCTTGGCGGTCATTTTATTTAGCCGGCAGTTTGTGTGGGTTAAGCCAAGGGGTCATCTCCGGCGGTATTTCGCGCTGGTCGTAAGGGGGAGGGAGCTTGTGCAGCAGGTAGCTCAGCCCGAAGAAGAGGACTATCAGCGTCAGGTATATCCAGGCCAGCGTCTTTAAATGCCAGCGCCAGTCCGGGAACCACGCCGGAGGCATGGTCAGGTCGGTGTTGCATTTCTTGCAGAATTTAAGAGCGGCCCTGTTTTCCTGTCCACAGTTGGGGCATTTCATGTGTTATTCCTCTGGTTTAGTCTGTCACTTTGAACTGATATTGGAAATTTCCAGCGCCAGCCTGTCCACCCGGTTCAGCGCGGCTACCATAGGCTTTACGGCGTCCAGCCTGATGGAATTCGGGCCGTCGGAGAGCGCCTTGGCCGGGTTGGGGTGCGCCTCGAAGAAAAGGCCGGCAATCTTGAGCGCAGCAGCGGCCTTCGCCAGCGGCATGATGAAGCCCCTGTCCCCGCCCGTAGCCGTACCCAGCCCGCCGGGCTTCTGCACCGAGTGGGTACAGTCGAAGATGACCGGGTAACCGAAATCTTTCATTATCTCCAGGGAGCGCATGTCCACCACCAGGTTGCCGTAGCCGAAAGAGGAGCCGCGCTCTGTAAGCATTATCCCGGCCGCCCCGCGGCTCTCCAGCTTTTTTACGATGTTCTCGGCTTCCCAGGGGGAAAGGAACTGGCCTTTTTTAACATTCACGGCCCGGCCGGTATCGGCGCAGGCGAAAAGCAGGTCGGTCTGACGGCACATGAAGGCTGGCACCTGCAGGATGTCGGCGGCCTCGGCCACGCGCGCGGCCTGAGCGGGCTCGTGTACGTCCACCAGCAGCGGCATGCCCAGCCGGTTCTTAAGGTCTTTAAGGAAGTCCAGCGCGGTCTCCATCCCTATGCCCCGGAAGGACTTGTGGGAGGTGCGGTTCGCCTTGTCGAAAGAGGCCTTCAGCACGAACGGGGTCTTGAGGGCCGCGAATATGGCCTTCAGTTTTTCAGCCTCCGCGGTGTAAGACTTCGGGGTCTCTATCACGCAGGGGCCCGCTATATAAGCTAGCGGCCTGTCGTTGGAGAATACTACGTTCTTTACCCTGACCTCTTTTTGTTTAGTCACACTGGCTCCTCGGGGACCTCGCCCTATTTACAGGCGACGGCTTCCTTCTTCTTGTTCTTTACCGCCGCGGCCACGAAGCTGAAGAACAGCGGGTGCGGCATCAGCGGCCTGGATTTAAATTCCGGGTGGAACTGCACGCCCACGAACCACGGGTGGTCCTTAAGCTCCACTATCTCCGGCAGGTTTATGCTCTTGTTCATGCCGCTTATCCGAAGGCCGTTCTTTTCGCAGAGCGGCGCGTACTTGGGGTTGAACTCATAGCGGTGGCGGTGGCGCTCCGAGATCTGCGAGCTGCCGTAGATCCTGTGCGCCAGCGTGCCCGGCTTTATGGAGCAGGGCCAGGCGCCCAGGCGCATGGTGCCGCCCTTGTTCTTTACGTCTTTCTGTTCGGCCATCAGGTCCACTACCGGGTATTTTGTCTTCGGGTTGAACTCGGTGGAGTGCGCGCCCTTAAGGCCCAGCACGTTCCTGGCGAATTCTATGGTGGTGCACTGCATGCCCAGGCAGATGCCCAGGAAAGGCAGTTTATACTCGCGTGCGTAGCGCACGGCCTCTATCTTGCCCTCAATGCCCCTGTCCCCGAAGCCGCCCGGCACTATCAGGCCGTCCGCCTTGGCCAGGCGTTCCTGGCAATCCTTCTCCTCAACGTCCACGTAAACGAATTCGGCCTTAACGCCGTTGGCTATGGCGCCGTGCTCCACGGCCTCCACCAGGGATTTGTAGGAGTCCTTCAGCTTGGTGTACTTGCCGGCTATGGCTATGCGCACCGGCAGGGCGGAGGCTGCCTTCTTGCGGCGCTGGGTAAACTCGGTCCACTCGTCGAAGTCCCACTTGGCGCTCCTGAGCCTGAGCAACATCATGATCTGCTCGTCCAGGCCCTGCTTCTTCAGCTCGAATGGCACGTCGTAGATGGAGGGGGAATCCGGCGCGTCTATCACGGCTTCCTTCGGCACGCTGGTGAAAAGGGCGATCTTGTTCTTGATGTCGCGGGCCAGCGGCTTCTCGGCGCGGCAGACAATGATATCGGGGTCTATGCCTATCTCGCGCAGCTTGTTCACCGAGTGCTGCGTCGGCTTGGTCTTGAGCTCGTCGGAGGCGGAAAGGTACGGGACCAGCGTGACGTGCAGGTAAAGGACGTCGCTGCGGGTGCGGTCGGGCCGCATTTGGCGCGCGGCTTCCAGGAAAGGCAGGCTCTCTATGTCGCCCACGGTGCCGCCGATCTCGATGATAGTGATGTCGAAGCCTTCGCCGGCTTTCACGAAGCGGCGCTTGATCTCGTCGGTAATGTGGGGGATAACCTGCACGGTCTGGCCCAGGTAGCCGCCTTTGCGCTCGCAGGCGATCACCGTCTGGTAGATCTGCCCGGCCGTCATGATGTTGACCCGGCCGGTGTCGATGCCGAGGAAGCGTTCGTAATAGCCAAGGTCCAGGTCGGTCTCGGCGCCGTCGTCGGTGACGAACACCTCGCCGTGCTGCAGCGGGGCCATGGTGCCGGCGTCCACGTTGATGTACGGGTCGCATTTTATGATGGTGACGGAGAGCCCGTGCGCTTTAAGCAGGCGGCCTATCGAGGCCGCGGTTATACCCTTGCCCAGCGAACTCACCACACCGCCAGTAACAAATATATATCTTGTCATTTTACTCCCCGCGCGTATGCGCCAAAGTTCTGAAGAGCCTCCCCGCCGGGGGGGGGGCCGGCCCGGGCTAACGGCCCCGGGCTAAAAATATTTCTGCGGCCTTAAGGTCCTCGGGCACGTCTATGGCGGGCCCTAGCGGGGGCACTTCGGCCACGGAGATATTCATGCCGTTCTCGAGCGCGCGCAGCTGTTCAAGGCGCTCAAGCCGCTCGAGAGGACTGGGCTTGAGCTTAACGAACCGTTTCAGGGCTTCGCGGCGGTAGATGTAGAAGCCGCAATGTTTGTAGTAAGGGTAGCCTTTCAGGTCCGACAGCTGGTGGTGGAACGGGATAGCGCAACGGGAGAAGTAAAGCGCCCTGCCCCCCTTGTTCATGGCCACCTTAACGCAGTTGGGGTTCTCAATGTCCTTAGCTTCTTGTATGCGCGTGCAGGCGGTGCCTATCTGGCAATCCGGCGAATCTTTCAGCTTTTTACAGGCTTTCTTCAGGGTGGCTGCGGTCATGAACGGTTCGTCACCCTGTATGTTGATGATAAATTCAGCCCTGGTCCCGCGGGACGCCTCATATACCCTGTCCGTGCCGGACTGGCAGCGGGAGCTGGTCATTACGGCGCGGGCACCGATAGAGCGCGCGAAGGAGAGAACAGCCTCATGTTCGGTGGCTATCGTCACGTCACCAAGCCCGGCCTTCACCGCGGCTTCCCAGCACCACTGTATGACAGGCTTGCCGGCAAGGGGCGACAGCACCTTGCCGGGGAAACGCTGAGACCCGTAGCGGGCCGGTATTACGATCAAGCAGTTTTTATCCATGATCTGGCGCTGTCGAGAAGTTCTTCGGACGTGACGGACGCGGTGCCGAGCTTGCCTACTACTATGCCGGCCGCGAAATTGGCGGCGGTGGCGGCCTCCTCCGGGGAGGCACCGGCGGCCCAGGTAAGGGCCAGCGTGGAGATCACGGTGTCGCCGGCGCCAGTAACGTCGAATACCTCCACCGCGCGGGTGGGGATATGCGTGCTGCGCACGGACGCGCCGTCGCGTTTAAAAAGGGTCATGCCGTGTTCGCCCTGCGTTATAAGGAGCGAACGGCAGGCCAGCTTCGCCAGTATCTCCCGTCCCAGCTTCTCGGCCGCCTCCTGGCCGTCGCGTGGGGTGAGACGCATTCCTCCGAAGGCTTCCAGCGTGTTGGGCGTTATGCAGGAAACCCCGCGGTAAAGCTGGAAGTGTTCGACTTTCGGGTCCACAAAGACGGGAACCCGGCGCTTGAGCGACATTTCAATGGCGGCGCGTATAGTGCCGGGCTCCAGCAGGCCTTTGCCGTAATCCGAAAGTATTACCGCCTGACAGCCGGCCTTCAATTCCGCTTCCAACGCCGCCAGAGCGGCTTTGCGCGCGGCGTGGGACATGTTGGCGGGGGTCTCCCGGTCGAAGCGCACCACCTGCTGGTGCTCCGCTATCACGCGGGTCTTCTCAATGGTGGGGAAATTCTCGTCGCGAATAAGAAAAGCGGGACTGATGCCGGACTTTCCCAGCAGCGCGCGAAACTCGGCAGCCGCCGCGTCCTTGCCAGTGACGGAGATAAGAGAGGGAACGGCCCCCAACGCGGCTATGTTCACGGCCACGTTGGCCGAGCCGCCGCAGACCGTGGACTCGGAGGTCACTCGGACCACGGGGACCGGGGCTTCGGGGGAGATGCGCTTTACCGAACCTTTGATGTAACGGTCCAACATCATATCGCCGAACACCGCTATTTTCCTGCCACGGAAACCCGCAACTATGGAGGAAAGCCGCTTAAATCCAGCCTGATTCATAATATATATATTATAGCAGAAGGCAAGAGAAAGCAAAAGAAAGCAAAGGATGGCAGCGGCAGGTAAGCTAGGGAGTAATAGTGCGGCGGACCAGTTTAGCCGTCACCGAACCTATGAAGATCTCGGCTTTAAGCATCATCGGCAGTTTAAGTTCGTCGTCCGTTATCCAGACCAGCATGCGGCGCCCGGCTTTGGCCACGAAGAGGCCCTCATCGCCGACCATCGGCTCGAACATGATGCATTTCTTTTTGCCGTAGCCTGTGGAGATAGTTTCCCGTTTGCCGGCTTTTATGGACAGGCGCCAGTCCCGCCTGGTATTCACGTCCATTTCCACCTTGCCGCCGGGCTCGATGGAGAGGGCGCGCAGGCGGTATACCGCCGAGAGCACGTCGTTAACCGGCTTAAGGAGCGGGCCCTCGAAAGAGGAAGTCTGGCGGGAGCGGTTCATTTTCTCGCCGAAGAAGCGCTTCCCGGGGCCGTCGAAGACGACCCACTCGTTAAAGAAATATTTACCCTCGGAAACTTTCTTGTAGTAACCGTAGGAGTGAAGATCGGCGGCATCCATCCAGGAGTCATTGCGGTCAGCCACTTTATAGAAGCTGGCGATAAAGGAACCGGACTTGGCCTCGGACAAGATATGCCAGGCGGGGCGCGAGGATATATCCACTGCGCCGGCTATCTTGATGTAGGATCTTCCGACGTAAATGGCTCCCCAGTAGATATCGTACTCAAGCGTCTCGCCGTTGACCAGACCGGGCACCGTGCCCTCCACGGCGGAGGTGCTGGGGGGAAGCTTCCAGTACGGGTGTGAAAGGAGCTCCTCTCCGGCGGAAGCGGGGACGCAGAAAAACAGGAACAGGACCAGGGCTTTAATAACCATAGTGAAGCTTCAGGTAAAGGATAATAAGTATGGCGGCCAGCCCGGAAAGGCCGCGCCATTCCTTGTTCTTAATGAAAACCGCCCGCGAGTAGGCGCCGCTCTCGAAGAAGGAGCTGAACGTGCAGGGGCAGGCGAGTATGGCCGGAACGGCCTTGCAATAGTCTTCGAAGGCCTGGCCGTAAGTGGAGCGCAGGAATTCCTCCTCGGCTTTTATGGTAACCCAATAGATCCAGGCGAAGGCGGCGCCCACGCCGGCCCACAGAACCGCGGTCAGGAGGGGTTTCGCTGTGGAAGTCATGGCTATCAGCATGCCGGAGGTCATGACGAGCGTGCCCAGATAGAGAGGGTTGCGCACTACGGCGTAGGGGCCATGGGTAGTGAGCGTTCTGGATTTCACTATGGAGGCGCTGGCAGCCAGGCGGATAAACTGGCCCAGCAGCATCACAGCCGCGCCGGCCAGGAAAAAAGTCCTGCTGTCCGGGCGCGACGCGCCGAGGGCGATAATAGTGAGCACCATAGAGATGAATACACGTTTTTTCATATTTTTTCCTTTGACAGGTCCGGTAACGCCCGGGCCAGCGCCGGCAGGTCCCTGTACCTTTCCGCGCCGGGGGAGGGCACTACTGCCCTGCCTTCGCCCGTCAGCACCAGCCTGCCTTTTATGCCGGCCGTGCGGGCCAGCTCCAGGTCGCTTTTTTTGTCCCCGGCTACAAAGGAGCGGCGGAGGTCTATGGACAGTTCTCTGGCCGCCTCCTTTATCAGGCCGGCCCGCGGCTTGCGGCAGGCGCAGCCTTCGTCCGGACCGTGCGGGCAGAAATATACGGCGTCCAGTTCTACGCCCGCCTTTTTCAGTTCCCTGACCAGCTTCAGATTAATCTCCCTGGAGCGGGCCAGAGTCATGTAGCCCCGGGCCACGGCGGACTGGTTGGTAAGGACCACAAGTCTGTACCCTTTGGCCGCGATAAGACGCAGGGCCTTAGCAGCTCCGGTGTAAAGTTTGAGCTGGGCGGGCCGGGTAATATAAGTGCCGGGGCGGTTAAGATTGATAGTGCCGTCCCTGTCGAGGAAAGCGGCCGGGGCCCTGGGGCCGCACCGGGGGCTGGAAGGCCAGGCGCGCATCAGTTTTCTGCTCCAGCGGATCTCTCCACCAGCCGCATGAGCTCCTTCCACCCGTCGCAGAGGAAGACTATCTTAACTGAAAATATCAGCACGCCGCTCTTAAGTATTTCCTGCCACCCGGCTGGGAAGCGTGCGAAATCCTTGTACGTGGTTATAAGCGGCAGCCCATCGCGCGCCGCCTGCGCGGCGGCAAGCTCCGCCGGGGTAAAAGCGTGGTGGTCGGGGTAGCGCCAGATCTGTTTCAGGTCTATCTTCATTTTCAGGAGGGCCGCCTCGAATGAGGCAGGGTCCCCTATGCCTGAAAGGGCCGCGGCCGGCCGGCCCCTGATGGCATCCAGGTCCACCGGACGCGCGGTGGCGGGGTTGAGGAATTTTTCAGGCGCATGCATGCTCTCTATTATTTTAGCGTCCGGGCTGACAGCGCGGATATCAGCGCGCAGTGAATCTATGGCGGCCTGCGGGACACGCTCGCAATGCGTGATTATCACGGCCGAAGCCCGGTCCAGACCGTCGGCGCTTTCCCGCAGGTTGCCATAGGGAAGCATCTGGTCCGACGAGAAGGGGGCGGTAGCGTTCACCAGCACTATGTCTGCGTCGCGCTCCAGCGCGAAATGCTGAAAGCCGTCGTCCATCAGCAGCAGGTCCGCGCCGAGTTCCTGCACGGCCTTGAGGCCCGCGGCGTAGCGGTCAGCTGAGACCAGCACCGGCACGCCCGCGTCCTCCAGCATGCGGTACAGCATCAGCGCTTCATCCCCTGTCTGGTCCAGGGCGAAATCCCGCCCCCTGGCCAGCACGGTGACAGAGGAGGAGCGGGCCGCGCGTCCGTAGCCCCGTATAAGGATGGCCGGCTTGCGGCCTGTGGCCGCCAGCTCCCTGGCTACCGCTACCACAGTGGAGGTCTTGCCTGTGCCGCCCGCCGAGATATTACCGAAGCAGATCACCGGAACCGGCAGGCGCCGCCGGCGCAGAACGCCGGAGTCGTAAAGACTTTTTCGGGCGCGTATTATGGCCGAATAAGCCAGGGAGAGGGACCTGAGCAGCAACCGCCCGGCCGCGGCCCGCTTCAGCGCGTAGCGCGCCCGCTCAGGAGTAAGAGGCGAGTCGGTCATTTTACCGCCCCCAGTGAGAGCAGGTGCGCCCTGAGGAGCTCCCATACAGTTTCGAACGGCAGGACGGAAAGCTCTCCCTGCGCCCAGGAATGCAGCGGGCCCGGGGGAGTCCAGTTAGCGGGGGAATTCTCGGGCGCGTAGATGGTGAAAGTAGGAGTGCTTTGGCTTACTGCTACATGCATGGGCCCGGAACTTGTACCGACGTGCAGGTTCGTCCGTTTTAAGAGAGCGGCCAGGTCCAGCAGGTCGAAATCCGGGCACAGAGGATGCTTTTCCGACGCGGAGGCCAGAGCGGCTTTCACATATTCCCGTTCGCCCGGCCCCCAAAGGAAGATAACTCTGGCCCCGTACGCGGTCTTAAGATTGTCCGCCAGGCGGACGAAGTGTTCCGCGGGCCAGCGGCGGTGGTCGCGCGGACTTGTTATATCGAAGGTTACTGTAAGCGGGGCAGGGGGAAGACTGTCCAGAAAAGCCCCGGCCCTAGCGGCGTTGGCGGGTGCGAAGGAGAGTTCCGGCTGGGGTCCGTCCGCCGGTATACCAAGCGGCTCCAGCAGTTGCAGCCGGTCGAACACCGTATAGCCGTTATCCTCCCGCTTAACCGGCATCAGGTTGTAAAAGATATGGCCGGCGGAATAATGGAAAGCGAGGCGTTTTTTCGCCCCGGAAAAAAGGGAATAGAAGCCCGACGAAGTGGAGCGCATGAAGTCGAACGAGATATCTATACCGGCCCGGCGTATGGCGGAGAGCGGCTTATCCTCGCGGCAGAAGACACCTGAAAGGCGGGGGTTGTTCTCCAGTATCTTCCTCGAAGGACGGCGGGTAAGAAAATAAAGCCGGGAGTCCGGGATCCCTTTTTTCAACGCGCGCAACAGCGGCGTGGTCAGGATCACGTCGCCTATTCCCTTGAAGACTATTATTAGTATGCCTGGACCCATATAATTGCGGCTAGCAACGGAAGGCAAAAGCGGTTAATGTCATTTGCCCCTGTATTTAGGGTCGTTATACATTTTAAACTGGCGGTAGATCTTGAGCTTGACCTTGCCGGACGCTACTTCGGAGACCAGTTGCGTCAACTCGTCCTCCAGGTCTTTTTTCTGCGCCGCCATCACTTCGAGCCTGGAAGCGCAGGCAGCCTTGTGCTCAACGGAGGCGTCCGCTCGGGAGACCTGCTCTTTCATGTGATATATCTTCAGCTGGATGATGCTGAGCTTATCGGCCAGGCTGCCTATCGTTTCAGCCATTTATAGCCTCCAGCACTTTTTCGTCAATGCGCTCTATCAGGTCGTTGCGCTTTTGATTAAGTTTGTCGATATTTTTTTTAGCGGCGGCTATGGCGGGAACGTCGCCTACCCTGGCCTTATCCTCTTCATGCCAGAGTTCCGTGTTGGTCAGAGCAAGTTCGCTTACAAGTTTGCCTATTCCGTCGTTCATGTTTTTACCTCGCGAAAGATATTATAGCAATAGCGGCAAGGCGGTTGTAACCTGCCACCCGCCTCCGGTTTAAAGCCTTGAGGCGCCGCGCTCCAGCTGCAGGACCAGGTCCCAGATATTGTCGCCGCCGCGTATGAATAGGCGGTCGAGAGTAGTGGCTTTGCGGTCCCAGGGCCAGGGGGTCTTTCCCTGTCTGAAACTGAAGTCGAAGACGTAGCCTGTCTCCAGGGCCGTCTCCCTTAGGGCGGGGATATAAGCGCCGTCGCCGTATGGATAGGCGAAGGCGAACATCTCGCGGCCGAAGGCGGCCTCCAGCTGACGCTTGGATTCGGCCATTTCCCAGGCCGCGTCTCCCGGCTTAAGGGCCGAGAGGTGGGGATGGTTCATGGTGTGCGAGCCGTATTCTATCACGCCGCTGTCCTGCATTTCCTTCAGCTGCGCGAGCGTGGCCATGTTCACCCAACCCTCCGAGGCCGGGTTATGCCAGGAGTTAACTTTGCCGATAGTGTTGTAAACCACGAAGATATTGCCCTTGGCGCCCAGCTCCTTCAGTATCGGCCAGGCGTGCAGGTAGTTGTTCTCGTAGCCGTCGTCGAATGTTATCACAACGGCTTTTTCCGGCAGAACCGCCTCTCCCCGCCAGGCTTTAAGCAGGTCCGAAAAAAGCAGGGTGGCGTAGCCGTGATCCAGCAGGTATTTTACCTGTGCGCGGAACTTCTCCGGGCTTATCCAGAGCTCTTTCAGCTTCGAACCGGCCGGCGCAACGCCTATCTTGTGGTAACAAAGCACCCGCAATCCCGGAGTTTTTTCGCGCCACCAGGTCCATCGCGCGCTTGCCGCTAGCGCGGCCAGAATGATGATCGAGACAAGTATAGACATATCAGCTCCGGTTTATCGTTTTGCCGCCAGGCTGGCCGCGTTAAAGACCTCTTCCACGGTAAGCAGCCGCATACAAAGGAAATGGCCGCGAGGGCATTTTTTTGAACCATGCAGGGCGCAGGGGCGGCACGCCAGCGGGGTTTCCACTACGCGGTTCCCGGGGCCGTAGGGGAAGAAACCCAGCTCCCGTGTGGTAGGGCCGAATATCCCGACGGCTGGCACACCCATGGCCGCGGCTATATGCATCGGGCCCGAATCGTTAGAGACAAAAACCTTAAGGGGGCGTATCGCCTCCATCAGCCCCGGCATGCTGGTCTTCCCGGTAAGGTTAAGGCAGTGCTCCGGGCCGGCCCTGCGCTCTATCCCGGCGTTCCAGTCCTTTTCGCCCGGACCACCCACCATAAGCACCTTGCCGCCGTAATGCGCGGAGAGCCGCCTGATAAGGCGGGCCCATTTCTCGGCCGGCCAGCGCTTCGTAGGCCAGGCCGAGCCCGTGTTCACGCCGGCGCACAGGCTTCCGGGAGGGGGGAGGCCGGCCGCGGCTCCGGCGGCGGCCCGCAGGCCGGGGAAGGCCGTCTTGAGGTTCTCGGCCAGCGGGGAAAGCAGGGACAGGTTGCGCTCCACGTCATGCAGGAGCCAAGAGAAAGGGACCTTGTGCGTAAGGAAGAAACTTCCGGCGCTTGAGGAAAAACCCACCCGCGCCGGAATGCCGGCCCGCCAGGCCAGCAGCGCACTCCTGAGCGAACGGTGCGGAATAATGGCGGCGTCGAACCCGCGCGCGCGCAGTTGGGCGGCAAGCCGCCTGAATTCAGCCAGGCCCGAAGCGGCGGTCTTTTTCCTGTCTTCGATTATTTCGGCCGCCAGGCCCGAAGCCGCGAAAATCCCCGCAGTCTCCGGGCGTGTGACCACCGTAACGGCGGCCCGCGGAAAAACCTCACGCAGCTTTTTAAGCAGCGGCAGCGTCAGCACGCAGTCGCCGAGGAAAGCGGTCTGCACAAGGCAGATCTTGAGCGGCCCCGGTCCCAGGGCGGGTTTCCCGCCGCCGGGAGTCCAGTCGCCCAGCTCAGGGCCGCGATGCACGGCCGGCACGTCCAGCGGAGCCAGCACCTCAAGATAGCGGTCAAGCGTGTGCTTCTCAAGCGAGGGACTGGGGATGCGGAAGTCCACGAACAGCCTGCGGGAAAGCGCCGCCTTGCGGTAGCGCAGTTTTAGCGGCGCGCGGGCCGCCAGGCAGAGCAGGCGGCTGCGCAGCGTGGCGTGCAGGTCTATAATAACATCGTAACCGCCGGCGTTCACGTCGCGCACAGCCCGCGCTAAGCCGGTGAAAGGGATAACCCGGTCTATAAATGCGCTCTTGGAAACGGCGCCCTGGAACTGGGGCTTGACGATTATATCCAACCGCGCCCCGGGCCATTTAGCGCGCAGGTTGCGGAAGACCGGGGCCGTCAGGATGATGTCGCCGAGCGAGGACATCCTGATGACCAGTATCTTCGGGTTGTTATTTAGTATGTCAACCATACTAAAAAATTATATCATTTATCAAAATGCGGCCCGTATGGACTTATCCGCGCAGGGTACCGCCGGCGTTGTAATGAAGATTTAATTTAAATACCATTGACAGGAGACAGGTTTTAGTATATCTATATAATATGCGCGCAAAACTTGCCGGCACAGCCCTGTTCTTTTTACTGATAGCGGGATGGCTGTATAATTATTCCGCGGCCCTCATGAAGTCGGGCGTCTACCGCCTGTTCATAAGCGAACAGACCACCGTGGGCAATTCCATGCCGAAAACCGGGGGAGCCTACTCCCTGCTGGGCAGCACCGGCCAGCTGGGCGGAGGGGCGCTGGCCGGAGGCAGATATACCGTTACCTGGGGCGTGGTCAACTCATGGCGCCCGCCGCAGACGGATGTCTCCGCCGCCCACGTCTATCCTAATCCCTGCTACTCCGCTAAAAACTGCAGGGAAATCACCTTCACACGGCTTACACTTTACGCGACCATAAATGTCTTTACAATTTCCGGGGAAAGGGTTGTTACTATAAAAAAGACCAGCGATATCGACAGCGAAGCGTGGAACCTCCGCAACGAGGCCGGCGCCAAAGTGGCGAGCGGCCTTTACCTGTACATAATTAATGGCGGCAATTCCACCAAGAAAGGGAAAATAGTGATCGTAAGGTAAAAACTATGAAAAAACTAATTTTAGCCGCCGCGGTCGCGCTCTGCCTGCCTTTGGGGGCTTTCCCGGGAGATATCAGCATCGGGGCCGTTCCAGGCTCGATAAACTACCAGGGCCGCCTGGAGCGCGACAACGCGCCTATAACCGGCATTATTCATCTCCATTTCCGCATCTATAATTCCGCCACAGGCAGCGGCGCGGGGGCCTGCGGCGGGATAAACCAGCCCTGTCTGTGGATGAGTAATGAAATCCCCGTGGATGCCGCTCAGGGAGTTTTCAGCGCCACACTCACCCCGCCCATAACAGTATTCTCTTCCTCCCAGCAGCTTTACCTTGAGGTGCAGGTGGAAAGCGACGTGCTGGCCCCGCGCGAACCGCTCAACAGCGTGGCCTACGCGCTTGTGGCCAAAAGACTGGAGGACGGATCCAGCGTATCTCTTTCATCGCTGACCGCAGCATACCAAGTGTTCCTGGCCACCACCAGCGGCAACAACGTTGGGATAGGCACGATCTCTCCGGCGTATAAACTGACAGTCAATGGCTCCATAAAGATGATGGGGGTTACCGATAAAATATATTTTCAGGACGGGACCAGCATGGGGACCGCCGGGGTCGGAGATGCCGTGGGCGGAGTTACCTCTCCTGGAGGCAGCACTATCGAATCCGGTACCGGCGGCAGCGGCATGATGAGTTTTAAAACCTCTCAAGTTGAGAGAATGCGAATAGCCGATTCCTCCATGGACGGCAGGGTCGGCATAGGTACTGCGGCTATAACCAGCCCCATGGGGACACTTGATGTGGACGGGGCATTGTATGTTGGCAACGAGGGGATCTACGACCGGGATGATTCCGAGCTTAATATTAAACAAGACCTGGTGGTCGAAGGCGGGAAGATCAGGGGGACCGGGAACAACTATCTTTCAATGGGCGAAACCGCCGATACCCTTGTAGCGGCTACCGGCAATACGCCGCGGCTATGGCTCGATTCTTCAGGAAACCTCGGCGTGGGCGCCGCGGCTGCCGCTGGAGAAAGGGTGCACTCCAACGGCAATCTCCGGGCGGACAAAGGCGTCCGCGGCGACGCGGTTTCCATAGGCAGCTATAGCGGCTGGGCCACGGCCCCCAACGAAGTACGCTCCCAGGATGGTTCCGACCTGCTGCTGCAGCAGAGCAACCAGTCCTTCAACGTAGGCATCGGCACCGCGGCGCCGCGCGAGAAGCTGCATGTACACGGCACCGTGCGCGCGGACTACGGCATAGCCGCCGCCACGGCCACCTTCTCCGGTGACGTAAGGATGACCGGAGATTTAACCGTCAACGGGAACAATCATCAGGTCTACCTGACCAGCACTACCATCTACGGCAGCCTTCAGGTTAACGGGGAGATGAACTCGCCTATCTTTGGCAGCCCGGCGTATAAATCATCTACACAGACGTTTACAGGACTGAACACTTTCCTGCACCAGGTGGTGGTCTCAAGCGATATTCTGACGCTTAACCGTATAGGCGCGGGAGTTTCGGATTTCGATTTCCCCGACACTAAATATCTGCAGGTAGGCGACAGCAAGACTGAATTCGCCCACGATAACGCCATAGCCTACCTGGTAGGCGGGTCAGCAGCCAACGCCAAGCTTGACTTCTATCGTGGCGGCACCGAGGCCGCGCGCTTCGAAACTCAGAACGGCGCCAACCTGGCGCTGGTGGTGAATGGCCAGACCAAGACGCTTACCGACGCCACTTACCACCGCATACAGAACAGCGTGGTGTGGATCTCCACAGGCTACGCCTCCACGCCGTCCATCTTCGTCAGTTCCTGGATGGGCAACGTCGGAATGGGCACCTCGGTGATGGACCCCAACTGGCGCCTGACTGTCAACGGCAACATAAGGATCTCCGGAACCGGCAGCGGCCTTATCTTCCCGGATGGCACAAGCCTGCTGACCGGCAACCTGTCCGCCACTACGGTCGGCGGCGTGTCCAGCAACGGCAACGCGGTAGTCCAGTCGGACGCCGACCTGTCAGGCACTGGTAGTGTAGTTCTGCGCGCCGGTTCTGTGGACGGCCTTACGGTAAATTCCGGCGGGAATGTAGGCATAGGCACTTTGGACCCTATTTCAAAGCTTAACATACGAGGAGGAGACCTGGTGCTGGGCACACCGGTTACTTACCCAGAGAACGGAATAGAAGACCTGATAGTGGCGGGTGATATAGTTTTTGACGGGGCGCTGGTGCAACGCTCCGTTTCCATGGTGAACCTTTCCAACCTGTTAGTGGCCGGCAACGTGTACCTGTCCACGGCCCCGGGAGCGATGACCGGAATAGGCAACACCAGCCCTGGACATAGCCTGGACGTCACCGGGGATATCAATGCAAGCGGGTCCGTCTTCACCGGAGGAACCGCCCGCATTTCCAACACCGGCATCATCGGCAGCGGCGGCACTAACACCACCTGGGACGGGGCAACAATAAACGTGAACCGCGGCGGCACCGGGTCCGCCACGCTGACCGCCGGCGCAATACTTTACGGCAACGGGACCTCAGCGATAGGCATGCTGCCTGTGCTTCCGAGCGGGCAGCTGCTGATAGGCAACGGGGCCGGCGCCCCCACGGAGGCCGGTCTTACCGGCACCCTTAAGCAGATCACGGTCACACCCGCGGCCGGAAGCATAACTCTTTCACTGCCGCAGAACATAGACGCCACCGCTACGCCTGTCTTTGCCGGGATAACCGTAGGCTCTCTTACCGGAGTAATTAAAGGGGCGGCCGGGGTTTTTAGCACTATGAACGGCACTGCCAACTACAGTACCTATTGGTCGGACGCCAATACGATAGCGGCTGAGCAATACACGGCTCTTTCCCGCGGTGGCTCCAACGCCGACCTTTCCTCCGTAGCGACCGGTAGTATTATTTACAAGGCCGCTTCCGCGCTGGCCGCCACCGGGTCCCTGACCGGCATGCTTAGGGGCAACGGCACCGCAGCCCCCGATGCGATGACCGGGACAGCGAATACCCTGGTCAAATGGGGGACTGGCGGCAGCAATATAATCAATAGCCTGATAACGGATGACGGGACGAACGTCAATATGAACGGCCATGCGGTGATAAACGTCTCTTACCCTTCGGCGAACACAGATGCCGCCACAAAGGTCTATGTCGACGACGCGACGGGCAGCGGCAGCTCCAGCCGTGGCTGGAACAAGAACGGCAATTCACTTTCCGGAGGGGAGTGGTTGGGAAGCAACGACGGCATAAACCTTGTATTTAAAACCAACAGTACAACCGCTATGACCATAACCACAGGCCAGTATATACAGCTGACCCACCCGCTGGAGGTAGCTTACGGCGGAACGGGCAACACCACCGGCAATGCGGCGACAGTAACCACGAACGCCAATCTTAACGGCGTAGTGACGAGCGTAGGCAACACGACCTCTATCGGCATTGGCGCCATAACCAATGCCATGCTGGCCAATACTGCGGTCGCTAACCTGTCCAACACGAACACCGGTGACGAAACAGCCGCCACCATAAGGACAAAGATAGGCGCGGCGGCGGCTGGTAATGATGGTTATCTGTCGCAGGGAAACTGGACCACTTTCAACAATAAGCAGCCGGCCGGCAACTATATTACAGGTCTGACTGGAGACGTCACCGCTGCCGGCCCCGGTTCAGTGGGTGCTACTATAGCTAATGGAGCCGTGACCCTCGCCAAAATGGCTAGTATGGCTACAGCTTCGTTCATCGGGCGTAATTCGGGAGGGGCCGGTGCTCCGGAAGTCTTAGCCGCCGCCACGGTAAAAACCATGCTTAACCTGTCCGGCACCAACTCCGGCGACCAGACCGATATAACGGGCAACGCGGGCACCGCCACAAAGCCTCAAGTTTCCGGAACAGCGACACACGCCGTATGCTGGAAAGCCGACGGCTCTTTAGGGTCCTGCTCGACAGTGGTCAGCGGAACCGGAACGTGTACCTGCAGTTAATTTTTGGGAAACGAACCGCGTATAGCGGCCTTTGTTCTTTCAGTGGCGCCGCGCAGGGAGGAGAGGACCTTTAAGGCGTTCTCCTGCGCGGTTTTAAGGGCGGCGGAGTCGGTGAGCAATAAATTCAGAGCCTCGGCCATTTGAGGGGCGGTTTCCGCAAGGAAGCCGCCTTTTTCTTTCAGCAGCACGTCCCCGGCGTGACGGGCGTTGCGGTAATTGGGGCCGAACAGTGCGGGTTTGGCGAACAGGGCTGGTTCCAGCAGATTGTGCCCGCCGGTGTCGTCCAGCGTACCGCCCACAAAACAGACAGTGGAAACGGCGTAGAAGGCCTGCAGCAGCCCCATGGCGTCCACCAGTAGGCAGTCGGCGGCGGGTGCCGCGCCGGCGCCGGACCAGCGCGTGAACGGGACTTTCCGCTCGTTTAGAATATTTTCAGTTTCGGCTATACGCTCAAGGTGGCGCGGCACTATGGCCAGTTTAAGCGCGGGGGTCTTCTTTCTAGCTTCCAGCCAGGCGTCGATGAGAACCGGTTCCTCCGGCGGATGCGAGCTGCCGGCCGTAAAGACCGGCGCGCCCCGCCAGCCTGCGGCGGCTATAAATTCTTTAACCTTATCCTGGCCGGCGGCCGACGCGCCCAACATATCGTGCTTGAGGTTCCCTGTCACTGAAACCTTATCTTCAAGGCCGGGCAGCAGTCGGAACCTGGCGGCGTCCTCCTCCGTCTGGGCCAGCACCTGCTTTATCCCGGAGAAAGCCAACCGCGAGAGAGGGCTTATAGTCCGGTACAGGGCTGCGGTACTTGGGGAAATCCTGGCGTTCACCATGAATACCGGCACCCCATAGCTGGCGGCGGCATAAAGAGTGGCCGGCCAGATCTCGGTTTCCACCAGCAGCAGGGCCAACGGCCGGTTCTTAGCTATGAAATTTGCGGCCAGGGGATAAAAGTCCAGCGGGGCCATCAGCCCCCGGACGCCCAGGCGCGCGGCTTCGGCGCGTCCGGCCGAGGTGGAAGAGGTTATTAACAGCGGCGCTTTGAAAGCGGCGGCAAGTTCAGGGGCTAGCTTCGCTATGGCTTTTACTTCGCCCATGGAGGCGGCGTGTATCCATAGGGGGCGGGGGCCCGGAGCGCCGGCACCTAAAGCCAGGCGCTCCTTAAGTTCTCCGCCCAGGCCTTTCATAAGGGCGCGGCGGGGGGAAAGCAGGAAGAACACGGCATAAAGCCCCGCTATGACAGGCGCCAGCAGGCTGTAAATAAATAAAAGGATATATCCCATGTATAAAGGGTTTTCCGCGCCTCTGCGGTGAATCTTTGAATTCGTTATTTTTTCGCGGCGGCGCTCTTCTTTTTTTTCTTCGAGAGCCAGGGCAGGGCGAATACGGCGGAGTATTTGGGGGAGAAAGCGCCTGTGTCGAAAGAGACGCCTATCTTAGAGGCTTCCAGGCGCTCAAAAAGGGCCTTGATCAGTTCGTTCTCGTAAAGCGGAACGGCGGTGGCTTCCTGCGGGGGCAGGTCCGGCTCGGGGCAGGCGGCTATATAGATGGCGGGGCCCAGTTCGAAGCCCTCGGGTTCCGCTTCCCTTATGACCAGGTCCGCAGTAACCCCGACGGCCGTCTGCATGAAAACCTGGGCCGCTATCCGGCCCAGACGCTTACGCGTGTCGTCCGCGGGGTTCGCCAGTTTCTCTTCGAAACTTTTGCCAAGGGTAAGTATGCCGGCGGTCAGCGGTTGCCGCGACGCGCCGTTTATCCGGCCCGCTATCTCGTCTTCCGGCGGGAGATATTCGAACACTACGGCGGCCTCGAGGGCGGCGGCAAGGCCGGCGGCGTGCTCACGCACCGCTTTTTCATCAGCGAGGCCCGCCGCCTCAAGGTCCAGCTTGTGCTTGCGCGCCTTGCGCAGCACCTCGTAGGAGTAGACCGGTATTTTGAACTTCTTTATCTTTCGCATCTGTTGCCGCCGTCAGCCGCCGAGGCTCTGGATTATTTCCTGCCCTTGCGCTCCCACTGGTACACCATCGGGGTGCAGAGAGCTATGGTGGAGTACACGCCCGTAACCGTGCCTATCAACATGCAGAAGGCGAAGTTATTTATAGAGCTGCCGCCGAAGAGATACAGCACCAGCACGGTTACGAAGACCGTGAAAGTGGTTATTATCGTCCTGGACAGGCACTCGTTCACGCTAAGGTTGATCAGCTCTCCCAAAGGCATCTTGGGGAACAACTTGATGTTCTCGCGCATGCGGTCGAAGATGACGATGGTGTCGTTGATGGAGTAGCCGGCTATCGTCAGGAAGGCCGCCACTATGACCAGGTCCACCTCGCGGTTGGTGAGCGACATCGCCGTCAGCGCGACGAAAACGTCGTGCAGCAGGCCTATGACGCCCGCGGTGCCCCAGACCGGGTTAGAGAACCGGAAGGCCACGTAGACAATGATGCCGAACATCGACAGTATCATCGCGAACAGGGCTTTCTTGGCTAGGTCGCGGCCCACCACGGGGCCCACGTAGTCGCGTTTTTCTTCGGTGAACGAGGCTCCCTGCATGGTCTTGAGGGCCGCTATTATCTGGTTGGCTTTCTCGTTAACATTCTCCTGCGTGCCCTTAACTTTTATTGCGTAGGAGTTCTCGGTGGCGAAGCTCTGTATGCTGGCGTCCACCTTACCCGCGTCCATGGCGGCCCTGAGGGCCGCAATCTCCACGGGCTTGTCGAACTTGACCTGTATCAGCGTGCCGCCGGTGAAGTCCAGGCCCATGTTCAGCCCTTTTATGGAAAGGGAGAGGATCCCGGTCAGGACGATAACCCCGGATATAGCGAAGAATATATGGCGGAGTTTTATGAAGTTGATGTCGGTTTTATGGAGTATCCTTATCATATGCTGAGCTCCTTGGGGTTGGATGTGAGCCAGAATTCATATATCGCCCTGGTCACGAATACCGAGGTGAACATACCTATCAGCAGACCGATGGTCAGCGTAACGGCGAAGCCCTTGACCGGGCCGGAGCCGAACTGGAACAGGAAGATGGCCGCTATCCAGGTGGTAACGTTCGAGTCCAGGATGGCACTCCAGGCCTTGTCGTAGCCGGTGGGGATGATCATCGCCACGGGCTTGGACAGGGCCATTTCCTCGCGCATACGCTCAAGTATCAGCACGTTCGCGTCTATGGCCATGGCCAGCGACAAGATCATGCCGGCTATGCCGGGCAGCGTCAGCGTGGCGTTGAAGTAGCCCATCGCGGCTATAAGGAACACGAAGTTGAGGAACAGCGCCACGTCGGCTATAAGACCGCCGCCCTTGTAATAGACGGCCATGAAGAGCACTACCAGCAGGAACCCCGCCAGCGAGGCCATCAGGCCTTTCTTTATGGAGTCTTCGCCGAGGCCGGGGCCCACTACGCGTTTCTCGATTATGTTGACCGGCGCGGGCAGGGAGCCGGCGCGCAGGATTATGGCCAGGTCCCGGGCTTCTTCCATGGAGAAAGAACCTTCGATAACCCCGGAGCCGCCGCCGATGCGGCTCTTTATCACGGGGGCCGAGTGCACAACGCCGTCGAGCACTATAGCCAGGTACTTGCCCACATTGGCGCCGGTGAACTCCTCAAAGCGCCTGCCGCCTTCCTTGTTGAAAGTGAAGCCTATGCTGGGCGTGCCGAACTGGCGGTCCGTCTCCACGCGGGCGTTCTCAAGGTAAGCGCCGGTCACCGGGACAGTGTCGTCGAGCACGTAGTAGCGGGTCCGGTCATTGTCTTGGCCGGCAGTGGCCTTTGCAAGCACCGTGCCCTTGGGAAGCAGCTTTGCTATTTCGGGGATAGGCGTGCCGTCCTTGTTCAGGGGGGAAGCGTCCATCGACTCGGCTTTGGAAACCACGGCCTGGGCCTCGGTAGAGTTGTTGACCAGGCGGAACTCCAGCAGCGCCGTCTTGCCGATCAGGTTCTCGGCCTCTTCGGTGTTGGAAATGCCGGGCAGGTCCACCGCTATCCAGCGCTCGCCCTGGCGGGAGATGGGGGTTTCGCCCACGCCGTACTGGTCGATGCGGTTGCGGATGATCTCTATGGCGCGGGTCACCGCGTCGTAAACTTTCTCTTTCTTCTCGAGCTTCGCCACGTCCAGTTCGAGCAGGAGGTGGGTGCCGCCCCGGAGGTCCAGACCCAGGTTAAGAATGCCCTTCGGGCGCAGGCGCACGGCTTCAAGCTTGGCGCGTTCGTCCGGGGTCTTCGTGTACCAATCGACGGTGGGGTACAGCAGCCAGACCGAGAGGATCAGGAGGCCCAGAATAGAGCCTATCTTCCAATGTAATTTATTCATTTTCCCTATCGCTCCTTAATTAAGTTACTTGCCCTGGGGGACAACGGCCCCGACAGCGCTGCGCGTGAAAACCGCTTTAACGCCCTTGGCTATTTCAAGCTCCACTTCGTCGTCTTTGGCCGTGGTGATGACGCCTATCATTCCCCCGCGGGTCACTACCTTGTCTCCGGGCTTGAGAGCGTCAAGCATCTGTTTGGTTTCTTTCAGCTGTTTCTGCTGGGGGCGTATAAGCAGGAAATAGAAGATAACGGCTACCGCCGCGAAAGGGACGAGCTGCATAAGTGCGTTCTGGTTCATTGTTCCTCCGTCGTATACTTATTGAAATCTTATTATAGCAAATAGTGCCTGATTTTCTCAGCCCTCATGCCTCGGGCTTCATATACGAGTCCATGAAGTCTTTCTTCGCCTGCCGGAACGTCCCGGAAGCTATGGCCAGGCGCATCATCTTCGTCTGGTTTATAAGGAAACGCAGGTTATGTATAGAGATCAGCTGGCTGACCAGCAGTTCCTTGGCCTTGTAGAGGTGCGACAGGTAGCCGCGGGAATAATTCCGGCAGCAGATGCAGTCGCAGTCCGGGTCAAGCGGGGAGTCGTCGTTCTTGAACGGCGCGTTCTTTACGTAGAGCTTGCCCTGCGAGGTGAGCGCCTGCCCGTTGCGCGCGTTCCTGGTGGGCAGCACGCAGTCGAACATGTCGACCCCGAGCTCCACCGAATTCCAAATGTCCTCCGGGGTGCCCAGCCCCATGAAGTACACGGGCTTGCCCTTCGGAAGGTTCTCCATGACGGCGGAGAGCGAATCCATCATCTGCGCCTTGCTCTCGCCCACGCAGAGCCCGCCCACGGCGAAACCGTCCGGGTTCAGCTCCGCCATGTGTTTGGCGGCTTCGGCCCGCAGGTCGGTGTAGATGGAACCCTGTATTATACCGAACAGCAGCGGCCGACGGCCGGGTTCCATGTGGCGAGTTTTCTCGGTGAAGTGCGCTTTGGCCCGCTCCGCCCAGTGCTTGGTTTTCTTAAGCGCGTCCATGGCGTCGGCGCGGGAGGCCGGGTTCTTAACGCAGACGTCCAGGCAGGTCCAGATGGAGGAGCCGATAGAGGCCTGGTAGTCTATAACCTTCTCCGGGGTGAAGAAATGCGGGCTGCCGTCGATATGCGAGGCGAAATGCACGCCGTTCTCGGTTATTTTGCGGAGGCGGCTGAGGCTGTACACCTGGAAGCCGCCGGAGTCGGTAAGCACCGGGCCGGGGTGGTTCATGAAGCCGTTGAGGCCGCCGAATTTTTCCAGCGTGGGCAGGCCCGGGCGTAGGTAAAGGTGGTAGGTGTTGGAGAGCAGGCATTCGGCCCCAATCTCAGCCAGGTCCCGCTGGGAGACGGCCTTTACGGTGCCTTGAGTGGCCACCGGCATGAAGACGGGAGTGTGCACCAGCCCGCGGTTCGTCTTTACCACGGCGGCCCTCGCCGCGGTATCGGCGTCTTTATGAAGAATTTCAAAATGAGGCATAGTTTTCCTTTTATAGTATCAGCATCGAGTCGCCGTAGGAATAGAACCGGTACTTCTCCTTCACGGCTTCGGCATAGGCCTTAAAAAGCAATTCACGCCCGGCAAAAGCCGCGGTCATATACAGCGGGGCGGACTCGGGCACATGCAGATTGGTTATAAACGCTCCGGCGGTTTTAAAGCGGTAGCCCGGGCGGATGAAAAGCCCGGCCTTCCCGCTCCCCGGCCGCACCAGGCCGCTTTCGTCCGAAAAAGTTTCAAGCGTGCGCATGGAGGAAGTTCCTACCGCCACCAGCCTGCCGCCGGCCGCGCGGTGGCGGTTTATGGCCTCCGCCGCTTCGGAGGAAACCGCGCATTCTTCCTCCATCATCACGTGCGCGCCCGGGTCTTCCGACCTGACAGGCCGGAAAGTGCCCCACCCTATGTGAAGCGTAACGAATACGGCCTTCACTCCGCCCGCCTCAAGCCTGGCGAACAGTTCAGGGGTAAAATGGAAGCCGGCTGTGGGCGCGGCTATGGAGCCGGCCTCCGCCGCGTAGACGGTCTGATATTTGTCCTCGTCCGGGGGAGCCGCCGTACCGCGCCGCTTGCGGGCATTAAGGATATACTGAGGCAGAGGCACTGCGCCGTTCGCGGCCAGGTAGGCCTCATCCACGGGCGCGGAGAACCTGAAAGTGTAGCTGCCGTCGGGGTTGCGCGCCTGGCACTGCGCCTTTACGCCTCCGGGGCAGGTAAGCTCCTGGCCGTCCCGTACCTTGCGGCACAGGGCGGTCCAGGTAAAGCTATCTCCGGAGACCGGCCCCATCAGAAGGATCTCGGACCTGCCTCCGCCGGGCTTTTTCGCCTCAAGGCGGGCTTTCCAGACGCGGCTGCGGTTAAGCACCAGCAGGTCGCGCGGACCCAGGAATTCCGGCAGGTCCCGGAAATGCCTGTGAGAAAGGGAGCACCCGGCGCGGTCCACGGCCAGCAACCGCGAGAGGTCGCGCGGCTCGGCGGGCCGGTCCGCTATCAGCGGGTCTATTTCAAGCGAGGAGAATTCTTTCAGAGCGTCTTCAGTCATAATCTAATATCGCCGCCCCCGGATAATAGTGGCGCAGTATCCTCTTGTAGGGGCGGCCCCGGTTAGCCATTTCCCTGGCGCCATCCTGGCACATGCCCACGCCGTGTCCCCAGCCGCGCCCGGCGAACTCATAGCCGCCCTTTACCGGGCTTATGCGCGTTATGAGGGTGCTGCGGAATTCATAGCTTCCGAAACGCTTCCTGATATCCGAGGTCTTCACGTTGATAGAGCCGGAGTCAGTAGTAAACTTTATAGAAACGGGCCTGCCCGAACGGTCCTTCTGATACACGCTGACGGACCTCAGTTTCAAGCCGGTGGAGCCCTGCGACTGGGCGAATTTCAGCAGGTCCTGGGCCGACACGTACATTTCCCATTGGAAGTGCTTGGAAGACTTGCAGAAAGGGTCCACTACGCCGTATAGGGGTTTTATCACGTCCTCTCCCCAGGCCGAATTCACGCTAGCCGTGTGGCCGCCGCAGCAGGCGTGGAAGAAAGCCGTGATCAGTTTCCCCTTATATTTCAGCACCTCGCCGCGGGTGGAATTGACCGCCTCTATTATCCGGGAATTTATCTTATTGGTCCCGTTGTAAACCTGCATCTCTACCCCGTTCGTCACGTCGTAATCGTGAGAGGGGTCGATGAACTTCAGCGCGTAGGTGCGGGAAGCCACGGCCTGCGCCTTCAGTGCCTCCAGCGGCCAGTCGGCGCTCATCTCGTCCGGCAGCACGCCGTAAAGATATTCCTCTACGGTGAGATACTCTATTATATCCAGCTTTCTCTCGGGGGTAGCCCTTATAAGGATGTCGCCCTTGTAAAGATTCCCGCTAAGGCGGATGCGTTCAGCCCCATCGGCTGCCAGGAGTTTTATAGGGGAGGACAGCTCCTGTTTGCCCACCAGCAGGCCGGCGCCGCCCGCGCGCACATCGTAGGAGGAGTTTTCCAGCAGCAGATATTTCTGGCCGCTATGCACTTCCAGCACATAGATGTGCGCCGAGGTTTTAAGCTTGAGGGACGGGGAACTCCGGGAGATGGCCACCCTGATGCGCGGGGCGTCCTCAATGACCCCGTCGGCGCAGCGCCCGGGCGCGGCGCAGGGGAAAAGCAGGAGCAGAGCGAAGAGGCGTTTCATCAGCGATTCAAAGGAGTTCGTTCTGACGGGGGAGTTTTAAGCCCAGGTGCGCGGCGGCTTTCTGCGTTATCACGCGCCCCCGTGTGGTGCGCTGGATGAAGCCGCCCTGCATCAGGAAAGGTTCTATTACGTCGGTAAGCGTGTCGGTCTCTTCCGAGACCGCCACTGCCAGGGTCTCTATGCCTACGGGGCCGCCGCCGAATTTTTCAGCTATGGTCAGCAGGATGCGGCGGTCCAGGTTGTCGAGGCCCTCGGGATCTATCTCCAGCGAGGTCATCGCGGCTTCGGTCACGTCGACAGTTATCACGCCGTTGGCCCTGACGTCCGCGAAATCGCGTACGCGCTTCAGCAGGCGGTTGGCTATGCGCGGGGTTCCGCGTGCGCGCCTGGCTATCAGCGCGAGGGCGGGCTTTTCCGCCCGCGTGCCGAGTATGCCGGCCGAGCGTACGAGTATCTGCGTTATCTCTTCCTCACCGTAGAAGCCGAGGTTGAAAACTATACCGAACCTGTCCCTGAGCGGGCCGGTAAGCAGGCCGCTGCGGGTGGTGGCGCCGACCAGCGTGAAGCGCGGCACGGCCAGCTTGAGCGTGGTGGCGCCCGGCCCCTGCCCTGTGTTAATGAAGAAGAGGAAATCTTCCATCACCGGGTAAAGGGCCTCTTCCACAGCGGCGTTAAGCCGGTGTATCTCGTCGATAAAAAGGATGTCGCCCTCCGACAGCTCCGTGGTAAGCATGGCCGCCAGGTCGCCCGGCTTAGAAAGGACCGGGCCGGAGGTCACTTTTATGTTAACACCCATTTCGCGGGCGAGTATATAGGAAAGCGTTGTCTTGCCGAGGCCGGGGGGGGAGTAAAAAAGGCAATGGTCCAGCGGCTCCTTTCTGCCGCGGGCGGCCTGTATGAAAACCTTCAGGTTTTCTTTCAGTTTGGCCTGGCCCACGAACTCGTCCAGCGTGGTGGGGCGCAGGGCCGATTCCAAGCGGGCGCTGTCGCCGGCTGCGGGACGGGCGGAAAGTATATCTTCGTTCTTTGGCATTGTCGTTTACTTGGGAGACAGGCGGCGCAGGGCCAGCCTTATTATGGTTTCCGTGTTCGCGGAGGGGCCGGCTTCGGCCGCCGCCTCCTCAAGGGCCGCCCTTGCCTCTCCCGACCGGAATCCCAGGGCGACAAGAGCTGTAAGGGCCTGCGTGTATACCCCCGAGGCCGCGCTGAATCCCGCCGCCGAGGCCGCGCCGGCCGCCGGCAGTTTGTCTTTCAATGCCGAGATGAGCTTGTCCGCGGTCTTGGCAGTGAAACCGAAGATGGCGGTGAGCCGCCTGGCGTCCTTCGCCGCCACCGCGCTGATGAAATCCGGCATGGACTTCATGGCCTTGCCGAGGTAGTCCATGGCTTTTTTCGCCCCCGTGTTCGGCACGGCGTCGCGCAGCAGGTCGAACAGGCGCTTTTCCTCCTGTGAGCGGAACCCGTAAAGAGCGGTGCCGCCGTACATGCTGATGGATTCGGCTATAAAAACTTCCACGGTGGCGCCTTCAGGCCCGAGCGCCTCCAGAGAAGGCCCGCTGAAAAAAACTTCATAGCCGAGGCCGATGGTCTCTATCACGGCGCTTTCCTCGTTACGCGCCACTATGCGGCCGCGCAGGTAGGCGATCATGCTATGCCCGCCTTTGTTTTGGCCGTTGCCACAGCCTTTGCGAAAGGGGCCAGGCGCAGGTGGCAAAGCGCGGCGGCCATGGCGTCCGCTACGTCGTCGGGTTCGGGGACCGAGGCGAGCTTGAGGATGATCTGGACCACCCGCTGCATCTGCTTCTTCTCGGCCGTGCCGCTGCCGGAGATGGTCTTTTTAATGGTTTTAGGATTATAGGCGCTTATGGGCAGGCCGCTCTTTTCGCAGGCCAGCAGGATAACGCCGCGCGCGTGCGTGGTATTGGCCTGGGTATCGGCTCTTTTGGAAAAAAAAACTTCTTCTATAGCCGCCTCCGCGGGCGCATGCGTTCTTATAACGGAGGAAAGCTCGTCGAAAATGGAGGCCAGGCGCTTCTCGAGAAGAGTGTTCTTGGGGGTGTGTATCAGGCCGGAAGCGGCAAGCACGGGGGGGGCGGAGCCGTCCTTATCAAGGACGGCCCAGCCGGTCCTGTCCAGCCCCGGGTCTATGCCGAGTATTCTCATTACTTTTCAAGTTTTTCCATCACCGAGTCGGGGATGTTGAAGTTGGAGTAGACCTTCTGCACGTCGTCGTGGTCTTCCAACTCGTCCATCAGGCTGAGGACCTGGGAGGCCTTGTCTTCGCCGATGTTTACCTCGTTCTTGGGCAGCATGGTGATTTCGGCGGAGGAGAGAGGGATCTTCTTCTCCTCGAGCTTGGTCTTCACGGCTTCGAAGTCCTTGGGTGAGGTTATTATTTCGTATTCGGAGGAATCCGGGACCGAACGGAAATCGTCGGCTCCGATCTCGAGCGCCAGGGTCATCAGTTCCTCTTCTTTGGCCTCTTCCCTGCTGACGGTGATATAGCCTTTTTGTTCGAACATCCAGGCCACGCTGTTGCTGGAACCCATGTTGCCGCCGTGCTGGTCCAGTATTTTGCGTATTTCGCTGGCGGCGCGGTTCTTGCTATCGGTGGTAACATTGATGATCACGGCTATGCCGCCGGGACCGTAGGCTTCGTAAGTTATTTCTTCGTACATGACCCCGGGTTCCTGGCCGGTGCCGCGCCTTATCGCGCGCTTGACGTTCTCCAAAGGCATGTTGCTGTCTTTCGCGTCCTGTATGGCTGAACGCAGGCGTGGATTATCGTCGGGATTTCCGCCGCCGGCCTTTGCCGCGATGGCTATTTCCTTGATGATCTTGGTCCAGACCTTGCCTCTTTTGGCGTCAGTTATGGCTTTCTTGTGTTTTATACCCGCCCAGTGAGAATGTCCGCCCATGGTAAGACTCCTTGATCCGCTGAAGAAGTTGGCTTAAAATCTGGTCGCCTGACAGGCATAGCCCCTGACACGACACCGGCAAAGCCTTGCCGCAATTATGACTGCGGCTAAATAAATTCTATAATAATATGAATAGTTTAACAACCCAGCCCTCTTAGCTCAACTGGATAGAGCAACTGCCTTCGAAGCAGCAGGTTAGAGGTTCGAGTCCTCTAGAGGGCACGGTTTACCGTGCACACTAAGCGAGCCAATGATTTGGCTCGCGCGAGGATTTCGAAAGGCGGAGTTTCGTAGCCAGCAGGCGAAGAAACAAGCCGGGGTCGCGACCTTTGTCGAGCGACGGCGAGACAAAGAGTTGTGACCGAGTCCTCTAGAGGGCAAAAATTTATGGAGACAGCTTTAATTACCTGTAACTATTTCGTAATTAAAAGTTAACCATACCGTAAACAGGAAAGGTTAGAATTAATACATGGCCGCCTTATTCTTAGCGCTG
This sequence comes from uncultured Elusimicrobia bacterium, assembly GCA_903917735.1. GTDB lineage: Bacteria > Elusimicrobiota > Elusimicrobia > Elusimicrobiales > UBA9959 > UBA9959. The sequence goes on from CAIXBR010000025.1 coordinate 74,037, forward strand.
ACCCTCGTCCTTTCCGCCGTGCCCGGACAGGCTCAGCCTATTTCCAAAAAAGACCTTGGACGCAAAGCCCTGGAAACCGTAGTCTCGCACCTTAAAAGCGACGACTCCGACGTCCGCGCCAGAGCGGCGGAGATACTCGGCGCTACCGGGAACAAGGCCGCCCTCGGCATGCTCAGGGCCATGCTGAACGACAAGGACAAATACGTGCGCATAGCCGCGGCAAAGGCGCTGTGGGAGCTGGGCAGCCCGGCCGGCATGAAGACCGTATACGCCATACTGAACGACATCCCCGCCCAGGGACCTGTGGCGGTCACCAATACCCCGCTGACGGAACTTAAGATAATCTCCCAGAACAAGATCCGCGAGAACGCCCTAGTGGCGCTCGCCGCGATGAAGGGAGATAAGGCCGCCGATGAGCTTTACAAACTGAAGAACGACAACTACGGCCCCATACGCGACGCCGCCGCCAGAGAACTTGCCCGCCTGGGCCACGAGGAGGATCTGGCCCAGTTCACGGACGCGCTCGCCTCGGAGGATGAGGCCATACGCTACGAGAGCGCCGCGCTCATGTCAAAGATCTGCGCCGGAACCGCGGCAGCCCCGATGAAAGCCCTCCTCACTACCGAGAAATCCGTACGCGTGCGCATAGCCGTGCTCGAAGCCCTCAAATGTAATCCGGAGAAAAAAGACGCGATGCCCGAACTGATAACCCTGGCCGACGACGAAAATCTTACCATAAAATATAAGGCGGTAGCCGTTTTGAGCGGGATCAAGGACCCCAAGGTCCAGGCCAAGCTGGCCGAAGTTGCGGCCGGGACACAGGACCTCAGGCTCAGGATAACCGCCCAGGAGGGGCTGATCCTTAACGGCGCTGCTCCCGACGCGGCCCTGGCGCAAAGCGCCATGGACTCCGTCAGCCCGGAGACAAAACTGGAGGCGCTGGAAGTGATAAGCGCTTTCTTGGAAAGCGACGCCATGCCTCTGCTGGCCCAAGCGCTGGACGATGACAACGTACAGGTAAAGCTCAGCGCCGCGCTGCAGGTGCTTAAAAGGTTTTCAAAGAAATGATCATGATACACAGGAAGATATCTTATGTTATGGCCCTGGGACTGCTTACTGCGGCGGCCTGGGCGCTTCCTGCGTCCGCGGCTTCCCGCGCCGGGAAGATCACCCCGCTTTCGGACTCCATGCGCCAAACCCGCAAAACACCTACTTCTGCGCAGCGCGAGGCCTTTCGCAAGTTCGCGGCCAGGCAGGGCGCCAACTGGCAGATACGCTACAGCCCGCGCACGGCCCTGCCGGAAGCGCTGACGGGGGGACGCACCGCCCGCTACCCCGGCACCGCTGAACAGGCGGCCGCCGCCTTCTTTGCAGACAATAAAGAACTCCTTAATGTGGACCCCTCCGCTTTGCGCCTTGTGCTCAAAAAGGAGTTCATGGGCGTTACCCACCTGCAGTACCAGCAGTACAAGGACGGGCTGCCGGTGGAATTCGCCTACGCGCGTGTGCATGTTTCGGCCTCCGGAGAAATTTCCGGCTACCAGGCCAAGTTCGAACCCGGCCTTTCCCTTAACACCTCCCCTTCCGTTCCCGAACAGGCGGCGGTCGCCGCCGCCATAGCCGACCACGGCTCCCGGCTGAAGATCTCTAAAACCGAACTTATCGTCTATCCCGACGAGACCGACGCGACGGTTAAGCTGGCCTGGAAGATCCGCGGCCGCGGCAACGGCCTTTGGGTCTATTATGTGGACGCGTCATCCGGAACGGTGCTTTTCAAATACGACGACCTGCGCTACGCCTGCGCGGGAACGACCTGGAAGACCTGGGGCACATCGGCCGGCACGATATACCCCGTTTCGCCTATCCCCGACTACAGCGATACCAACATCAGCATCAATGAAGAGGACTGGGCGGCGCCTGTGCAAACTCCCCTGCGCGACCAATATGTATGGGTGCAGGACTATTCCAGCCGCACGGTAACCAGCCCGTCCGGCGACTACTGCACCCAGAGGCCGGGCAAGATGTTCTCCTCGCTGAAAGGGCCCTACTTCTCAGTAACCAATTTCAGAGGGCCCAGCGCCCATTACGACAACGGCGCGGGGCAGTGGTTTACCTATACCTACCCCTCCGTTATACAGAGCCCGCATCCCTACGCAGATATGCAGGATACCCCCTACGACGCCTCCATCCCGGACGTGTGGAGTTCACTGCACTACTCTTTCGCCAAGGCCATGCCCCGGTTCTCGTCTTTCCAGGTGGGAGCCATGGACACGAACGGCTCCATCAGCGACGGCGACGAGGTCTATGTAGATCAGGTCGTTAAAGTAACCGGCCAACCGGACGTTACCACCGCAGAAGGGGCTTACATAGGCAACCGCCTTTACCCGTTCTACGGGGCCTCTTCAGAAAGTCCCTCGTTCTCCCTGGAGCTGAAGACGGACGAAATCGGCGCCTATACCGGCTTTTCCGTGGATATTTCCAGCTACCTGGCGCTGACCGACAGTACTGGCACTCCGAATAACATCACAGGCTCGGTACTCTGGTCCACTTTCACGACCGGGGTCTACCTTGGCAAATCAGTAGGGGGGGGGGATGTGAATGCGCTTTCCGAGGTCAACGCTTTTTACCACCTCAACGCCATACACCGTTTCTTTGATCCCATCAACATGACCGGCTCCGGAGCCATACCAGCGGACCTGTCCAAACACGTGACGGTAATGGTACACGCCCACGGTAACGCCGACATGCTGGGGGGGCAATGCACCCTGAACGACTCGGATTGCGACGGCATGCAGAACGCGTTCTATGACCTGGAGAGGGATAACATAATGCTGGGCGACGGACCCTTGGACCAGGAAAATCCGGGGAGATACCGCTCATTCGCGCTCGACGGCACCATAATCCGCCATGAATATACGCATCTGGTGGTTAATCGCATATATCCGATCATAAATTTCGGGGAATTCGGCGCGCTAAGCGAAGCCATAGCTGACTATTTTTCCATGTCCTCTTTTTGGAGCGAGCCATCTCCGCAGAACAGCGTTACCACACTGGGCTCATTTATAGGCGCCGGGGAGGCCGGTTCGCGCAATATCACCGGCGGCGCCCCCACAGGGATCAGGAAGCTCAGCGCCACCAGCAACTGCGGGTCCGGATACACCTGCTGGGCCGGCGAGGTGCATGATGACAGCCTTTTTCTTTCCCAGGCGCTTTATGATCTGCGGAAAGGCGCCTACGACCTTGGCACTTTCACCGATTCAAACAGTACATATTTTGGCCAGCATCATACCGACGTCTTCGCCTTCGCGGCCCTATTTTATTTCCCGGACAATTTTGCCAACTATCTCGACGCCATGCTGGACGCCTGCCGTCAGCTGGAGGGGACGAATTGTGACGCCGCTATGCAGCAGAAAATACGCAACGCTTTCTCCGCTCACGGCATAGGCGGGACCGGGACCACAGTGGACCAGTACGAAATTTCCACGTCCTCGGCCATGTGCCGCAATAACAACGGCCCGGAATGCGCCACCGAGATCGGCAGCCTCTCCTCGCTTTCCGCCACCATCAACCCGATGGGCGACGTCGATTATTACACGTTGCCTCTTTCCGCCGGAAATTTTACCGCCAGGCTGGACCTCCCGGTTTCCCAGACGGATACCTACAAGGCATACGCGCTTTTCCTCTTCGATTCGAACAGGAACATGGTCCTGTTCGACGACGGTATGGAGGCGATAGCAACCCCGCATATCGACTACCCGTCAAGCAGCGAGGTATGCCCCGACAGCGGAGACTGCCTCACACTTTCGCCCTCCGTCACGTTGAACTATACCGTGCCCTACGGGGCCAGGTATTACCTGGTGGTTTCAGCCGCCCCCAACAAATATTACGGCAACTCGGAGGTTTATTCCAGCGTTCCGTACACGCTGAACCTTTCGCGCACCCCAGTCGGCAGCGCGCAGGGGTCCATCTCCGTCTCCCGCTATGATAACGACGACATCAGCTTCGAAGTCCCTTACTCCAAGTTCGACATGAACGTCGCGCCCTCCTCTGCCGCCGTGCTGGACGCTTCCCTGACCGGCACTTCGGAAATGTCCGCCGCCGAATTTGTTTTCGGCTACGCCCAATTGCGCGACAATAATTATGTAAAGCTGGCCGATACCCTCACCAACAACAGCACCTCATACCTGCATCTCGTCTCCGGCTCACTGGACACACACAAGGATTACCTGAACCGCGACGCCATCAAAGGCGACGTACTGCTGCAGCCCGGGTTCGCCGCGCGCTACCCTGGGATCGGCACCGTCTACCTGGAGATCTTCGGGCGCAACCACCTGGGACATATAGTCTCCATGGGCGTTTCCAACGCCATAAACCTCTCTACCAATAGGTCCGCGGTAACGGCCTATAACAATATCATAACTTCCGGCGGCGGCTCGGCTATAATCAAATACGAGGTACAGGCGGCCGGGCACCTTACCATAAAAGTTTATACCCAGAGCGGCGCGCTCGTTAAAACTGTGTACGACGGGTACGTAACGGCGGGAAAGGGCACCGCGGACTGGGAGGGCACTAACTCCGCCGGCGGGAGTGCCGCCAGCGGCATATATTTCGTGAAGACTAACGGCCCGGGCCTGGATAAGATAGTAAAAGTGGCGGTGGTCAGATAGCAGCGGGAAAGCATAGAAGACAGGCGGCAAGCCCGGCGGCTATATTATGAACATCAGTCGATACATAAAAGGGAAAGGCGCTCGCGCGGCGTTCCTTGCCGCATTTGCCGTCGCTGCCCCCGCCTGCGCCCCTCTTTTTGCCGGCGGCCCCGGCTCGGCCGGCATGCAGGTGCTGAAGACCGACATGAGCCCGCGTGCCGCCGGGATGGGCGGGGCGTTCGTCGCTGTGGCCGACGATATCTATTCTATGGATTACAACCCGGCCGGGCTCGGGCAACTCTATATACCGGAAGCTTCGGCCATGTATCAGTCCGGTTTTGACGACTCCAAACTGCAGCATTTTTCTTTCGGCATGCCGCTCCCGTTCCTCGGCCTGGCCAGGCTGCAAAAGCCGGGGGCGGGGATCTCTATCCTGCTTTCCGACGCCGGCAGGTTCAATTACCAGCACATAAATCCCGACGGCACCCTTTTTACCAGATCTTATGACGCGCAGAAGGATATGGTCATCTCCTTCGGTTACGGCGAGAAGGTTTATTCCAACGAGGTGAACCTGGAAGGCTATAAAGCCCAGATAGAACAGTACCTGGGGATGAACGCGAAGTATGTAAAATCCACCCTGCTGAAAGATTACCCGGCCTCCTCGGCGGCATTCGACGCCGGCTGGCTGATGATGGAGCCCAGGCTGGGCATTTCGCTGGGGGCTTCCATAGCCAACTACGGCGGAGGGCTTAAATACGACACCGAGATCACCAAGCTGCCGTCGATACTGCGCCTGGGGGCATCCTGGCAGCGCCCCACTGTAATGGACCAGTCGCTACTGATAACCGGCGAGGCGGATTTCTACACCACGGAGGCGCTCAAAAGTCTGCGCGCGGGCCTGGAATACCATTTCCAGAACATCTTCAACCTGCGCGCGGGATACAGGGGAGGGGAGGACAATAAGGGTTTTACCATGGGGCTGGGCGTGCACTACGACGACATGTCGCTGGACTTCGCCATGGGCATTGGCAACGAGGTTTATAACGCCTCCCAGGTCGCTTTCTCCTACAAATTCAGCGGCATAACCATCAAAGAGTACCGCAAAAAAACGGCTTTCAAGGATCCCGAATTCCAACAGGCCACCCCCGCCAAAGCTAAGCAGCAGTCTTCCCAATCGCGCAAGCCGGCCGCGCCCCCTGAAAAGAAAAAAGACTCCGACTTCTTCTGGATATATTAAACCGACCGTAAACCGTAAGCGGCAAATCCGTCTATGGCGCACGGCGCAGTATTATATATGTACTACAACACAAATTGACACTTCCACCAGTAGTTTATAGAATGAATTAGCGGTCCTTAATCAAGGAGAATTTATCATGAAAAAAGCGCTTTTTGCCGCGGTCGCGGTTCTTCTGGTAGCCGGTTGTTCTTCTTCCCCCGAAAAAGGCACGGTCTCCAAGACCGGCGAAATAGAAAGGGAATGGGCCGAAGAAGGGATAACTAAAAATTATATTTTCGCGCGCGGCATAGGCGCAGCCGACCAGACCCTGGAGAACAAGACCCAGCGCATGGCCACCTCCCGCAACGCGTCTATAGTGAACGGCCAGTACAATATGCTTACGTTCATAAAGGGTGTTGCTCTTGAAGGCGGTATAACAGTGGAAAAGGCCCTGGAAACGGATTCAGTGCTTGCCACCAAGATAAACGCCGTGATAAAGGGCGCCCAGGTAGTCCGCACCGAGTGGACCTCCGATGACGGCTGCGTGGTGGTGCTGCGCCTTCCCAAGAAAGCCCTTAAGGACTCCGGCATAAAGATAGTCGACTAAAAAAGGACCAGTCAGCAAATGACAACGCGCCTTACACGCTTGCTGATGGCGGCGGCACTGCTTACAGCCGCCGGCTGTTCCGCCACGCACAGGAGCGCCCTTAATCCCGCCTACGAGACCGAAGTGGTGGAGGCGGAGGGCATGGCCCCGGTGGTGGCCGGGGACACGGCAGGGGCGAAGAACACCTCGCTCCACGAAGCGATGCGCACGGCGCTGGGCCTGGTGGTCGGGGTATACATCTCCGAGGACGCCCTGGTCTCCAAATCCATGCTGATAGACGAAAGCATTACTTCCCAGAGCGAAGGGTACATCGAAAAATACGAGGTGCTTAAGGAATGGCGCGAAGGCGATTTTTACAAGACCCGCATACTCGCCCATGTACGGAAGGAAGACCTTTCGGCCAAGTTGCGCACTTTGGAGACCGAGCCCCAGAAGCTGGGCAACCCGGTAATAGGGTTCGATATCAAGGAATCCGCCGACGCCAAACCGCAGCCGACCAACTACGCCGAACTGGAGCTTAAGAATAGGTTCTCCGACGCCGGTTTCATTACCGGTGACAAGGAGAAGGCCGATATACTAATAAAAGGCGAAGCCGATACCGCGTTCAACACCAAGGAAGGCCTGGGGGGATTCATTTCCTACCGCGCCGGCATCTCTATCTCCGCGGTAAAGCAGGGCTCGCTGGAAACCCTGGCGTCCATGCAGGAATCCGCAGGCGGCATAGACCTGACCGAGACCGCGGCGGCGCGAGCTTCCATAATCAACGCCGCCAAGAAGGCAGCCGATCCGCTTAAGGAGCGCCTCCTTAAGGCGCTCAGGGAAAAATCGATAGTGCGGCTTAACCTGGCCAACGTCAGGACTATGAACGACCTCAGCGAATTCACCAAGGTGCTGCGCAATATCCCCGCCGTGCGCGCTTCCTGGGTGCGCAGCTACAGCGGCGGGCTGGCCGTCCTTGACGTGGCCATGCACAAGGGCGGGGCGGCGGACCTTTCGCAGCTTCTCATGAAAAGCCCCAGGATGCCGGTAAAGGTAAGCCGGACCTCATCGTACGACCTGGACGCTGAACTGCCGTAAGCGCAGCAGAATAGCGAAATTTACAATAGCGCTGGGCCGGGAAGCAACAGAAGGCCGCGTTCAGTTGCTTTCCTGCCGCTTTCCGTTGCCTCCTTATGTCTTATTTCTTTATCATAAACCCCAATGCAGGCCGCCGGCACGGCGACATACTCCGGCGCATAGAGCGCTTTTTCGCCGGCCGCAAGGTCCGCTACGAGGCGGAGTTCACCAAGTTCAGAGAGCACGCCTCCGAGCTGTCGGCAAAGGCGGCTATGGCCGGTTTTGCGCAGATAATAGCCGCCGGGGGGGACGGCACTATACGGGAAACCGCCATCCCGCTGATAGGCAAGACCGCCTCGCTGGGAATACTGCCGTGCGGCTCGGGGAACGGCCTCGCCCGCAACCTCTATATCCCTCTGGATTTTAATTCCGCCCTTGAAGGCCTGGTCAGCTGGAAGCCCCGGGCGATCGACGCCGGGCTGGCCAACGGCCGCCCTTTCTTCTGCGCGGCCGGGGTCGGCCTCGACGCCGAGATAGCCCGGGATTTCAATTCCATGAGCGGCCGGCGCGGCATATTTCCGTATGTCTGGCACGGAGCCCGCAGAGTGTTCTTCTACAAACCTCCTGCGATAGCGATCAACGCCGACGGCAGACGTTTCGAATCCCGCGCGCTCGTCAACGGTATCCTGAACGGGGTACAGTACGGTGGAGGGGCCAAAATGGCCCCCGGAGCCTACATAGACGACGGCCTGCTGGACCTTGTCGCGATAAAGAACGCCTCCCTGCCCCGGCTGATCCGCGCCCTACCCGCGCTTTTCAACGGGCGGCTCCCCGAACAGCCGGACATATATTCCGTTATGAAGGCCAGGCTAATAGAACTGGATTGCGGCACGGGGACCTGGTACCACCTCGACGGCGAGGATTTTTACTCCGAAGACGGGCGGATAAAGTTCAGCGTGCTGCCCTCCGCCCTTAAAGTAATAGCTCCCAAACCCAGCCTGCCGGGGAAATAACAGCCATGCCTTTTCTGCCCGAACTCACGCGCGAGGCCGTGCTGGCCGAAAGCCTGCCCGGCGGGAAAGCGCGCTGCCTGGCCTGCGCCCACAGGTGCCTCACGGCCCCGGGCGGAGCGGGCCTCTGCGGGGTCCGCTTCAATGACGGAGGGAAACTTAAAGCCCCCTGGGGGTATGTTTCCGGGACCGCGGCCGATCCCGTAGAAAAAAAGCCTTTTTTTCACGCGCTGCCCGGGTCGCGCACGCTGTCCTTCGGCATGTTCGGCTGCAATTTCTGCTGCGCCTTCTGCCAGAACTGGGAGATCTCCGTTATTAAGCGCGCCGCCGCTCTGAGGCCTTTGAAGACCTCCCCGGAGGAGTTTGCGGGCGAGGCGCTTTGCGCCGGGGCCAAAATAGCGGTTTCCACTTATAACGAACCTCTGATAACGGCGGAGTGGGCCGCCGCCGTCTTCGCCGCCGCGAAAAAGAAGGGCTTGCGTACCGCATTTGTCTCCAACGGCTATGCCACCCCGGAAGCGGCGGCTTTCCTGCGGCCGGCGCTGGATCTATGGAAAGTCGACCTTAAGTCCTTCAATGCGGAGAACCTGCGCAAAGTCTGTGGCGCGGACCTAGCTAAAGTCCTGAAGGGTATTGAAATAATCAAATCTTCAGGATTCTGGACCGAGGCGGTAACGCTTCTGGTGCCGGGCTTCAACGACTCCGACGCCGAGATCGGGGAGATGGCGGCCTTCCTGTCCGGCCTTTCGCAGGACATACCCTGGCACCTGACCGCGTTCCACCCGGACCACTTGATGACGGACCGCATAGCTACGCCGCCAAAAACTCTGTACCGGGCGAGGGAAATAGCTCTTCGCAAGGGGCTGCGCTATGTTTACTGCGGCAATATCGCCGGTTCGCGCTTCCAGAACACGGCCTGTCCGGCCTGCGGGCGCGAAGTAGTGGAGAGAGAGGGATTCAGCGTGACGGCCAATCTGCTTGGCAGCGGGGGGACTTGCCCCTGCGGCGAGAAGATCCCCGGCGTCTGGGATTAATTTCACCGCAGAGGCGCTGAGTACGCATAGACTAAAATCATAAATTCGCCGGTGCTAAGAAGCAGCGTCAGCCGCTTCGTTACAATACTAAATATTTTTACGCGCCTTCCGCGCCTCCGCGGTAAATCCGAAAATAGTCCGTTAACGCGGATAAATTCAGCGGAAATAAGAGAAAATGGTGAAAGGCCAGGGATTGTCGCCGGGGCACTGGAACACGGCGGCCAGGCCGCCCAGGAGGGCCGAGAGAGTAACGCTAAGCCCGGAGAAGCCGTACGCGCCAAGGCTGGAGTAGAACGCGCCGCGCCAGAAAAAGAGGCCGCAAAGCACGGCAGCGAAGAATACCGCCGCTGAAAGCGCGGCTCTCCCCACCCCGGAAAAATGGAGCAGGCTTACCAGGTAATACTGGAGCACGGCCATGCCGGCTGACGCAAGGGCGAAGCCGGCAGAATCGTACATGAGCGGTTTCAGCCAGTATACTTTCGCAGGTCCCAGCGAGACGCGGGCCAGCAGGAAAATAAATTTCATCCCGGCTAGCGAACCCAGAAGCAGCAGCACCGTCAGGAAGGAGGAAAAAGCGAGGTAGGCGGCCAGCGAATACAGCAGTAAGTCCTGCCTACTTCTTGTCATAAAAACCGATTTCCTTCAGGAACGACATGTTGTCCTGCCAGCCAGGGGTAACTTTTACCGTCAGGTGCAGTTCCACCGGGCGGTGAAGGAAAACTGCAATGGCCTTTGCCGAAGCCTCGCGCAGGCGCTTCAACGCGCTGGCGCCCTTGCCTATGATTATGGGCTTCTGGTTCTCCCGGGCCACGTGTATCTTTGCCAGGATCTGGTCGTCACGGCCCTCTTCCTCCAGAAAAAGCTCTATTTCCACGGCGCAGGAATACGGGATCTCCTGGCTGTACTGCTTGAAGATCTGCTCGCGTATTATTTCCGCCGCGTAAAAACGCTCCCAGCGGTCCGTAAGCTGGTCGGTCGGGTAGTAGGGGGGATGTTCCGGCAGGCCTTCCCTTATGCCGGCGCGGAGCTCTTTCAAGCCGCCGCCGGTAAGCGCGGAAAGATGAAAAACGTGCGCCACCGGCAGAAGCTTGCGGTAAAACTCCTCCGCGGCCTTAACCCGGATATCGGTGGTTTCCTTGTCCAGTTTGTTTATGACCAGATAGAGCGGGCAGCGGACCATTTTGAGCGGGTCGAAGAGGTGCACTTTGCCCTCCGGAGGCAGCCCCGGCTCGGTTATAAAAATACAGAGGTCTCCCTCTTCTGAAGCAGCCCGTTTTATGGCGTTGACCATACTGCGCTCGAAAAGGTTGCGGCTTTTCAGGAAACCGGGAGTGTCGACGAAAACTGCCTGGTAGTCCGGGCCGTTCAAGATGCCCAGGATGTTGTTGCGGGTGGTCTGCGGCTTGTCGGAAACGATGGACAGCCGGGTGCCGCAAAGGGAGTTCATCAGCGTGGACTTCCCGGCGTTGGGCAGGCCGGTTATGGGGATGAACCCGGCCCTGAAACTTTTCTCGTTGATATCGGTCACATTTGCCTTATAAAACAGGGGACAGCGGGCTTTACGGATCGCCGTCCCCTGCTATTGCCGTCTACTTAAGGCAGACAGGATTGGCCCAGAGCGGAAGCTGCGTGGCTTTTTCCAGTTTGCGTACTTTAATATCACCGGTAAGTTCCTGTATGAAGACCTCGGAGCTGAAGACCCTGGTGCCGGCCACCAGGTGGCCGCCGAAAGCCTTGCCTTCCGAATCTGAGAACATCACGTGAGCGTGCACCATCGGCTTATCGTCGAAAAGGCTGACGTTACCCGAAAGGGAAAGTATCTCCAGCTCTTTTTCGATGTTCAGCTTATTGTATTTCTTAAGCTTCTGGTCGTACACGCAGAACGTGGCCCGCTCCACCGCGCCGATGGCGCTGATAAGGCCGCAGCGCACCTGGTGATGGTGGCAGAAATACTGGATAGCCTGAAGAAGGTCCTCGCCCTTGTGGATGCTGAATAAGAACGCCCTGCCTGTAAGATACGGTTTTTCCTGTGTTTGCATATTCCCTCCGTTGTCCCCGTTTTTACTTATCAAACCATGTAACTGGGAGCTGCCGCGGCTTTTTCCTGCGCCGGATGAAAACCGCTCAATATTATATTTTAGCAAATTCCCAATGAGAGCAGGAATCTATTGTAAGATGCGACTTAATTAATATAATGAATTCAGCAGAGTTTCCAACGAACGGAGGATATATGCCCGCAACTGCAACAGCTCCTGTTTCCTACAAAGAACTTGGTTTCGTCAACACGCGCCAGATGTTCAAGGACGCGATGAAGGGCGGCTACGCCGTGCCCGCCTACAATTTCAACAACATGGAGCAGGTGCAGGCCATACTCACGGCCTGTGTGCAGTCGCGCTCCCCCGTGATACTGCAGATCTCCAAAGGCGCCCGCGATTACGCCAACGCCACCCTGCTCAGGTGGATGGGGCGCGGCGCTATGGAGATGATAAAGGAAATGAAGGAAGGACCGGTGCCCGTGGCGCTGCACCTTGACCACGGCGACACTTTCGAATTGTGCAAGTCCTGCATAGAGTCCGGCTTCTCCTCGGTGATGATAGACGGCTCGAGCAAGTCGTACGAAGACAACATAAAGCTTACGAAACAGGTCGTGCAATACGCGCACCAGTTCGACGTGACCGTGGAAGGCGAGCTCGGCGTGCTGGCCGGCATAGAGGACGAGGTGCAGTCCGAGCATTCCCACTACACCGACCCGGCGCAGGTAGAGGATTTCGTAAAGCGCACCGGCGTGGACTCACTCGCCATCTCCATCGGCACCAGCCACGGCGCTTTCAAGTTCAAGGTGAAGCCGGGCGAAGCGGTGCCGCCGCTGCGCTTCGACATACTCGAGGAATGCGAGCGCCGCATACCGGGCTTCCCGATAGTGCTGCATGGCGCCTCCTCGGTGCTGACCACCTATATCGACATGATCAACAAGTACGGCGGCAAGATGGAGAACGCCGTGGGTGTACCGGCCGAACAGCTGCGCAAAGCGGCCAAATCCGCCGTCTGCAAGATCAACATAGACTCCGACGGCCGCCTGGTGATGACCGCGGTGATCCGCAAGGTCTTCTCCGAGAAGCCCTCAGAGTTCGACCCGCGCAAGTACCTGGGCCCCGCCCGCGATGAACTGATAAAGATGTACGCGGACAAGAACCAGAACGTCCTGGGTTCCGCCGGAAGGGCTTAAGCTCGCCGCCCTGGAAGGAAGAACGCCCGGCGGGAACCGGGCGTTCTTTTTGAACATGGAAAACAGATATGACGTGATAGTTGTGGGCGCGGGGGCTTCGGGCCTGGCCGCCGCCGTAGAGGCCGCCCGGGCCGGGGCCGCCGTGCTGGTGCTGGAAAAGAACCACGTCCCGGGCCGCAAGGTCCTCTCTACCGGTTCCGGCAAATGCAATTTCACTAACCTGACAATAACCCCTGACGCCTATCACCCCGCCGCCCCGGCCTTCCTTAAAAAGGTTTTCTCGGTACTGTCCCCCGCTGAGGTACTTTCTTTTTTCGCGGGCCTCGGCCTGCTGTGGGTCGAGGGAGAAAAGGGGCGCCTTTTTCCGAGGTCGCTTAAAGCGCAGGATGTGGTTAACGCTCTGCTGCACGAACTAGATTTCCTTAATGTGCCGATACAAACCCTCACCGAAGCGCTTGCCGTCTCCGCGGATAAAGACGGCTTCTCGGTTCAGACCGTAAAGGTGCAGCCCAAATGGGAGAAAAAAGCCGCGCCGGGCGAAAAGACGGTTTACCGTGCTGCGCGCCTTATACTCGCCGCGGGCGGCGCCTGCTACCCGCAGATAGGAGGGGGCAACGCCGGCTACAGCCTGCTGAGCTCGCTTGGCCACACGGTTTCCCCGCTATCCCCGTCCATAGTGCCGCTGAAGATCAAAGGGACTTACCTTAAGGAACTGGACGGCGTCAGACTGAACGCCGCCCTGAAGCTCAGGGCGGGTAGGAAGGTCATAATTGAGACGGCAGGGGAAATATTGTTCACCTCCTACGGCGTTTCAGGCCCGGCGGTACTGGACCTGAGCCGAAGCGCGCTTGCCTCTCTTCCCGAAGGTCCGGTAATCATAGAAGCTGATTTTTTCCCGGACCTTAAGCCGGCTGAACTGGAAAAGTTCCTGCGGGATAGAGCCGCCGCTTTTGAAGGCCGCGCGTTCTCACATTTCGCCTCAGGCCTGCTTAACGAGAAGGTTATACGGGCGGTGGCGGCGCGGGCCGGGATCGCCTGGAGCTCCATGGTCCCTCCCGCCTGCGGCCGCGAGCTCACCGCCGCTCTTAAGTCATTTACGCTGGAAGTAGCGGGTTCGCTCGGCTTTGAAGACGCCATGGCGACGGCCGGAGGCTGCGCCCTGTCCGAGATCGACCCCGCCAGTTTTGCTTCTAAAAAAGTTAAGGGTCTTTATGTGACCGGGGAACTGCTCAACCTGGACGGCGACTCAGGCGGTTACAACCTGCACCTGGCGTGGACCAGCGGGATATTGGCGGGACGCAGCGCGGGTAAAACCAGCGGAAAAGCCGCGCAAGACCGCTGAGACAATAGAATGCAGGAAGCAGAAGAGCCGCGCTAAGCGCGGCTCTTCTGCTTTCCTGCTCCCCGCGGTATCTCTTACTATCTTTTAAACATCCCGGCCGAAAGCAGGTAAACCGCAGCCGAAATAGCCGCCGAGCACGGGATGGTCAGCACCCATGCCCAGACTATCTGGCCGGCCACGCCCCATTTCACCGCGCTGAAGCGCTTCATGGTGCCCACGCCCATTATAGCCCCGGTTATGGTATGAGTGGTGCTGACCGGCACACCCATGGAGGACGCGAAAAAAAGCGTGGTGGCGGCGCCGGCTTCCGCGCAGAAACCGTCAACAGGCTTTAATTTGGAGATCTTCTGCCCCATGGTCTTGACTATGCGCCAGCCGCCGGACATGGTGCCGAGGCCCATGGCCGCATAGCAGGACGCGGCTACCCAGCCCGGAACCTCGAACTTGCCGCCCAGGTATCCGTTGCTGAACAGCAGGCCGGTTATTATACCCATTGTTTTCTGCGCGTCGTTCCCGCCATGCCCCATGCAGTAGGTGGCGGAAGACAGCAGTTGTCCCTTCCTGAAGAACCGGTCAACATGGCCCGGCGTGGACCTGCTGAAAAGGCGGTAGACCACCACCCCGAAGAACAGTCCCAGCAACAGTCCCAGCAACGGTGAGATCACGATAAAAAGCAGCACCTTGATAATACCGCCCATTACAAGCACTCCCGGGCCGGCCTTTACTACCGCGGCGCCGGCCAGCCCGCCCATGAGGGCGTGGGAAGAGCTTGACGGCAGGCCATAATACCAGGTAAGGATGTTCCAGAGGCAGGCGCCCATCAACGCGCCAAATACCACATGGTTGTCTATCACCGCTATATCTACTATCCCCTTACCCATGGTCTTGGCCACTTCATGGCTGAAGATGAAGAAAGCCACCATGTTAAAGAAGGTAGCCCAGATAATAGCCTGCCTGGGGGAAAGCACCCGTGTTGAGATTATTGTAGCTATGGAGTTAGCGGCATCGTGGAAACCGTTAAGATAATCGAAGACCAGTGCCAGGGCTACCAGACCTATTACGGCAAGCAGGTTGCTATCCATGCTTCACCAGTATCGCCTCTATTACCTTGGCCACATGCTCGCAGGTGTCCAGCGTGCCTTCGGCCACTTCGTAGATCTCTTTCCACTTTATGACCATTAAGGGGTCCTTCTCGGTCTCAAAAAGATGGCTGATGGCTTTTTCCCGTATCTGGTCGCCCAGATTCTCAAGCCGGTTGACCTCTATGCAGTGGTCCAGCACGCGGCGGGCGCGCTTGGTGTCGTGCATGTGCTTTACGGCGTTGGCCAGCGCCTGCGTGGACTGGTCTATGGTGTCGGCGAACTGCACCATGTACTCCTCGTTGGCGTTAAGCTTGTACAGCCTGATGCGGTTGGACATGGAGTTTATCATATCCACAATATCGTCGAGGATATTGGCCAGCGAGTAAATATCCTCGCGGTCTATGGGGGTGATGAAGGTGCGGTTGAGCATGTCCACTATCTCGTGGGAGAGGGTGTCGCCCTCATGCTCGAAATTCTTTATCGTCTTTACGGTTTCCTCGTCGAAGCAGCCTTTTTTAACGGCGTGCCTGAAGCAGTCGGCGGTCTTTACTATGTTTTCCGCCTGCAAATTCAGGTAGTCGAAGAATTTTACTTCTCTCGGCAGGAAATTTATCGCCATTTTGTAAGCTCCTTGCTGCGCAGGCATTGAACCCGGTTATAGTTTAATTATATCCTTTTGGTTGGCACCAAGCAAACCCACGGAGGAACCATGAATTTCAAGAGCGCGCTGTATGAAAGACTGGAAAAATACGCCAAAGTGGACACCCAGAGCGACGAAGCTTCGGTCACTTTTCCGTCAACAGAAAAGCAGCTGGTCCTGGCGAAAATACTGGCGGCCGAGCTGAAGGCCATAGGGGCCAAAGGCGTCAAACTGGACAAATACGGCTATGTGACGGCAGAGATCCCCGCCACCATCAAGGGCAGGCGCCCGGTTATAGGCCTGCTCGCGCATATGGACACGGCCCCGGCCGCTTCCGGGAAGGGCGTGCTCCCGCAGCTGCATAAGGCCTGGAAAGGCGGAGATATAATCATCAGCCGCCGCCACGGGCTCATTCTCAACACCAAGAACTGTCCCAGGCTGGCCCTCTGCAAAGGCGAGGACATCGTCACTGCCTCCGGCGACACTCTGCTGGGCGCGGACGACAAGGCAGGCCTCGCGATAATCATGACGGCCGCCGAACACCTGCTTAAACATAAGGAGATACCGCACGGCACGCTGAAAATAGGCTTTACCCCCGACGAGGAAGTCGGCCAGGGCGTGAAGTACTTCGGCGTGAAGGCCTTCGGCGCGGATTATGCCTACACTTTCGACGGTGACCTGGCCGGCTCTATCGAGGAGGAGACCTTCAACGCGGACGGCGTGAAGATCACCGTGTCCGGCAGAAGCGTGCACCCCGGCTCGGCCAAGAACGAAATGGCGAACGCCGCCCGCATTGCGGCCGACATCGTGGCAAGCTGGCCTGAGAATCTTCTGCCTGAGACCACCTCCGGGCGCGAGGGGTTCATAATGTTCATGGACATCGCGGCCGGGACCGAGAAAGCGGCTATAGACGGCATAGTGCGCGACCATGACCTGAAGAAGCTCAAAGACATGGAGAGGCAGCTTGAGGCTATCGTGGCCGCCAAGCGCCTTAAATACCCGCTGGCGAAGATAGAACTGACTTTCACCGAGAGCTACCGGAACATGAAGGAAGTCATAGTAAAGCATCCCAAGGTGATGGGGAACCTGATGGCGGCGGTGCGCGAGGCGGGGCTTGAGCCGCGCGTTAAGCCGGTCCGCGGCGGCACCGACGGCGCCCGGCTGAGCTTCATGGGCCTGCCCACGCCGAACGTTTTTACCGGCGGCTACAACTACCACGGCCGCTACGAGTGGGTTTCGCTCGACGGCATGAACAAATCCGCTGAGGTTTTGATAAACCTGGCCCGTAAATGGGCAGAATAGCGGCTGAGTGCGGCCCCGGGGACATTTATAATGGCGAACAGACGCATAGCTGAATTATTCCTGGAACTTGTCCGTATCGACGGGCGTTCCGGGAAGGAGGCGGAGGTTGCGCAGTTCGCTTATTCCTTCTTAAAGAACCTCGGCTTCCAGCCGCAGAGGGACGGTTCCAACACGGTTTCCGGCTCCAACACCAGCAATATAGTCTGCCCGGTGGGCGGCGGGGGGGACCGGGCGCTGTTAGCGCATATGGACACAGCCGGCTTCACGTCATCCACAAAGCAGGCCGTCACCGCCGACCGGATAGCCTCCGACGGCAAGGGGCAGCTGGGAGCCGCCAACCGCGCCGGCATGGCCGCTATTCTTTACGCCCTGGAGCGCGCCGTCAACACGGGCCTTCCTCTCAAACCTTTCACTGTCGCCTTTACCACGCAGGGAGAGACCGCCATGGCCGGCGGCCGCAACCTGGTCCTGCCTTCGGGCGTCCGCTATGGCTTCGTTTTTGATTCCTCGCTCGACCCCGGCTGCTACGTTGCGGCCTCGCCCGGCGCTGCTGCCTTCGCCATGCATGTGACCGGCAAACTCTCCCGCGCCGGCGCGGCCCCAGAGAACGGGGTTTCCGCCATCCGCGTAGCCGCCAAAGCCATCGCCGCCCTGGATATTGACCGGCACGACACGGAGACCACCTCCAATATCGGGATCATCTCAGGCGGCGAGGGAACTAACGTGGTGCCGGCCTACACGCTGGTCAGAGGGGAAGTGCGCGCCCTCGACAAGGCCAAAGGGTTGCCCGTGCTGGAAGGCATAAAAGCGGAATTCGAGAAAGCGGCTGCGGCCGCCGGCGGCAGCGCGATGTTCAACTGGGCGTGGGATTTTCAGCCCTACCGGCACTCAAAGGACAGCGAAGTCTGCCGCATAGCCGAGGCCGCCCTTCGTGCCGCGGGACTCGAACCGTCGGCAGTCCCCTCCCACGGCGGGAGTGACGCCAACTCGCTCAACGCCAAAGGCGTGGCCGCGGTCAGTTTCGGCATAGGCATCAGAAATCCGCACGCTAACGACGAATATATTCTCCTCGAACATCTCACGAAAGCTTCCGACATAGTGTGGCAGCTGATAAAAAGATAAGAACCATCCGCTTCCCGGCTGCGCGCCTCCGCAGTTTGAGGTTGCATTGTACGGAAGGATTTTGATAGCATAATGACCATGCAGTCAGTATGAGGTTATCAATGAAAGCGCTTACCGAAGAACAGAAGAGGGGAAAAGAGCTGGAAATCCTGCAGGCCGCCACCCGCGTCATGGCCGCCCGAGGCTTCGACACCCTGACCCTGGACCAGGTTGCTAAAGAGGCGAAAGTAGCAAAAGGCACCCTTTTCCTTTACTACCGCAATAAAGAGGAACTGATCTTCGCGGTATTCTCGGCCATGGCCGACACCTTCGCCAAAACCCTGGCCGCCGTAGCCGCCTCCAGTCTGCCGCCCGAGGAACTCCTGCGCAAGACCATCCTGGCCCTGTTGGAGCAGTTCGACAAAAAACGTGATATAACCGGTTATTCAGGCGGCCTGCCTCTCGCCGGCCCGAACAAAGAGAAGCTCCGCGCCCGGTTCACCGGCAATATGGAGGCCATAGCCGCCGCCCTGAAGCTTTGCGCCAAGGGGGGGCTTCTGGAACTGGAAGACCCGTTATTCTCAGCCTCGGCCCTCTTCGGACTCTGCCGCGGCTCAAATTCTTACGCGCGCGCCGCCGGCAGGAGTTTGCCCGTCAAAGAGAGAGCACGCCGCATCACCCATATATTCTTGGACGGCATAAGGAACAACAAATGAAGAAAACAATGATCTTCGCTCTACTGACCGTGTTCGCCCCGGCGCTTCAGGCGCAGGAATTTTCCACCGCCACCATGAGGCCCATCAGCATGGGAGAGGCTTACAGGCTGGCCGTAGCCAAGAGCGAAGCCCTGGCCCAGCAGGCCGAAGGGATCAAGCAGCTGGAGGCCGCCGAACAGCTGATAGCCGCGGCGTTCCGGCCCTCTGTCGACTTCAACGCCTCGCAGTACAAGCAGCAGAACTCCGCTTCCCTGACCAAAGGGTACTTCACCGGCAGCTACGCCCTGTTCTCCGGCATGCGCGACTATATATCAGCCAAGGCCGCCGCCGCGAAGACCGGCTCCGCCAAAATGGACCTTGAGCGCGCCCGCCAGCAGCTTTACCTTAACGTAACGCAGGCCTTCCTGGACCTTTTCTCGGCCCAGCAGGAAGTATTGATACGCCACGACCAGATGGACGTGACAGCAAAGCGCATAACTGAACTGGAAGCCCGCGCCGACATAGGCCGCTCCCGCAAGAGTGAAGTGGTGGCCGCCCAGACCCAGCTGGCCCAGGACAAAGCCAGCTATCTTAACTCCGCCGCCTCGGAGCGCCTCGCCCAGCAGGCGCTGATATTCATCACCGGGCTGGACACGGACCTGGCCCCCGAGGAATTGCTGCTGGCCAGGGAAGGCGGGCTCGAGGATTACCTTAAACTCGCCCTTCTCCGGCCGGACCTCGCGGCCAGGCGCAAAGCCCTTGAATCCTACGATTACCTGGCGCAGATACAGGACCACAATCTCTGGCCGACAGTGGCGCTTGCGGCGGATTATTATATTGTGCGCAGCCCCATGCCTTCCCCGACAGACCGCTGGGACGGGACCATAGCGCTGAATGTCCCGCTTTATACCGGCGGGACGGCCGCAGCCCAGAAAGATTCGGCCTACTCGGCCAAACGCTCGGCGGCCCTCGCGCTGCAGCTCTCAGAAAGGCAGGCCCTCACCGAGGTCCGGTCGGCGTATGAGGAGCATAAATATTCCATATTGCAGGCCGACAGCCTTAAGGAAGCGCTGGCGCTGGCATCGGACAACGCGAAGTACCAGCAGGACGATTACAAGATGGGACTGGTGACTAACCTAGACGTGCTGACCGCCCTTAACTCCGTGCTGCAGACTCGGCTGGCCCTGTTGCAGGCGAAGGTGCAGGGGAATTTTACCCTTGTAAAACTTGAAACCGCAGCCGGCCTGGAGGCCAAGCAATGACACTCTCCGACCTGTCGATAAAAAACCCGGTTTTCGCCTGGATGCTGATGCTGGGCCTGATAGTGTTCGGCTGGATAGGATTTTCCAGCATGGGCATAAGCCAGATGCCGGATGTGGACTACCCCGTGGTTAACGTAGGCGTAACCCTTGAAGGCGCCGCCCCCGAAGTGATGGAAACCCAGGTGGCCGACGTGCTGGAAGGCGTGGTAATGAGCATCCAGGGCATCAAGGACGTTTCTTCCACCTCAAAGCGCGGCTCGTGCAACATAACCATAGAATTCGAGCTCGGCCGCGACATAGACGTGGCCATGCAGGAAGTGCAGGCCAAGATCTCACAGGCCGCCCACGACCTGCCCCGCGACATAGACCCGCCCACCATCAGCAAGTCCAATCCCGAAGACCAGCCCATAGTGCGCGTAGCCCTTAACGGCGACAGGCCCCTGAAGGATCTGATGGCGTACTCCAACGATTTCCTCAAGGACAAGTTCACGACCATAGCCGGCGTGGGCGACGTGGACATGGGCGGCTTCGTGGACCCCAACCTGCGCATCTGGGTGAACACCGACCAGCTTAACGCCAAACAGATCACCGTCGAGGACGTGATAAACACCGTGGGCAGCCAGCACGCGGAAACCCCCGCGGGCTACATCAGCTCCGGCAACAAGGAAATGAACGTACGCGTGATGGGCGAGGCTACTACCCCAGAACAGTTCGCGAACCTCGTAATAACCGGCCGCGGCGGCGCCGCCATCTGGAAGACCTTCCGCATAAAGGACGTGGCGGAGGTGGAGGACGGCCTTAACGATATCCGGCGCATTGCCCGCACCAACGGCAAACTTTCCGTGGGTATCGGCATAATGAAGCAGCGCGGTTCCAACGCAGTATCCGTAGCCAAAGCCGTGCGCGCAAAGGTCGCCGAACTCCAGGCGGGGCTCCCCAAGGGAATGAACCTTACGGTGGTCAACGATTCCACGCGCTTCATAGAAGATTCCACGCATGAGCTCAACTTCACACTCGTGCTTTCCGCGCTTCTTACCGGCATCGTCTGCTGGTTGTTCCTGGGCTCCTGGTCCTCCACGTTCAACGTGCTGCTGGCCATCCCCACGTCCATCATAGGCGCTTTCCTTATCCTTTACTTCATGGGATTCACGCTGAACACCTTTACACTGCTGGGCCTGTCGTTGGCCATCGGCATAGTGGTGGACGACGCCATCATGGTGCTTGAGAACATAGTTCGCTACAACGAAATGGGATACAGCCGCGTTAAATCCGCGCTGGTAGGCGCCAGGGAAATAACTTTCCCGGCCATGGCCGCCTCCATAGCCATCCTCGCCATCTTCGTACCGGTCATCTTCATGAAAGGCATAATCGGCAAGTTCTTCTTCCAGTTCGGCGTCACGATGTCGGCCGCCGTGCTGCTGTCCCTGCTGGAAGCGCTCACGCTCTCGCCGATGCGCTGCTCCCAGTTCGTGGATTCCGGGCGCACCACCGCCATGGGCATCTGGATGGACAAGGCCTTCAATAGGTTCGCCGATTCATACAGACGCCTGCTCGACTTTATCCTGCAGCACCGCTGGAAGACCATCGGCGCCGCAGTCACGGTGTTCATAGTCTCGCTCCTGATCGCCCTTAAACTGCCCACGGAATTCACTCCGTCGCAGGACCAGAGCCAGTTCATGGTACGGCTGCAGACCCCCATCGGCTCATCTTTCGAGTACACGGACAGCGTGTTTAAAAAAGTGGAAGCCTGGGCGATGACGCAACCCAACATAGACCGTTATTTCGGCTCGGTCGGCGGCGGCACCGTCAACACCGGCATGCTTTTCGTGACGCTTAAACAGCCCGGCGACCGCGTCCCCCTGAAGGCGGGCGGTAAGAAACCCACGCAGCTGGACCTGATGAATTACACGCGCAAGGCCCTTAAGCAGATCAAGGAATTGGACCGCGTATCCATTCAGGACCCCTCGCAATCCGGCTTCACCGCCAAGCGCGGGTACCCGGTAGAGCTCAGTCTGCGCGGACCGGATTGGGATAAGCTGGCCGACCTGGACCAGGCGCTGATGAAGCGCATGTCGGATTCCGGCAAGATGGTGGACGTGGATACCGACTACCAGTCCGGCATGCCCGAAGTGCAGATCATCCCTGACAGGGAAAAGGCCGCGGCGCGCGGCGTGGACATAGCCTCCATAGGCTCCGCCGTCAATTCCATGATAGGCGGCGTGCGCGTGGGGAAATTCACCAAGAACGGAAAGCGCTACGATATCCGCGTGCGGCTTGTGGACAAGGACCGTAACAATCCCTCCGACATCGGCAAGATCTGGGTGCGCAACAACCACGGCGAGATGATACGCCTGTCCGAAGTGATGAAGGCGGTAGAGAAGCCGACGCTGCTCTCCATCTCCCGGCGCAACAGGGAACGGGCCATCGGCATTTTCGCCAACCCCGCGCCCGGCGTCTCCCAGGGCGACGCGCTGGCCGAGGCCCAGAAGGAAGCCAAAGAGCTGCTGCCCGACGGCTACCGCATCGTGCTGTCAGGTAGTTCGCAGACCTTCCAGGAGTCTTTCGGCAGCCTGCTGACGGCCCTGGTGTTCGGCATCTTCGTGGCCTACATGGTGCTGGCTTCGCAGTTCAACAGCTTCATCCACCCGGTAACGGTGCTGCTGGCTCTTCCGTTCAGCATCACCGGCGCTTTCATAGCGCTTCTCATCGGCCACCAGTCGCTGAACATCTACAGCATGATAGGCATGATCCTGCTGATGGGCATTGTGAAGAAGAATTCCATCCTGCTGGTGGAATTCACCAATAACAGGCGGCGCGACAAGGGGATGAACGTGCACGACGCGCTGCTTGAAGCCTGCCCGATAAGGCTGCGTCCCATATTGATGACCTCCTTCGCCACCATAGCGGCGGCCATCCCTCCGGCGCTGGGCATAGGCCCGGGCGCAGAGACACGCATCCCGATGGCCCTTGTGGTAATCGGCGGCGTGCTGTTCTCCACGGCGCTGACGCTCCTGGTGGTCCCCTGCGCCTACAGCCTGTTCTCCCGTCTCGAGAGCACCGGCCACGAAGCCGAACTCAAGATAGCCCTTAAGGAACTGGGAGAAACCGAGTAACGCTCCCTTAAAGAGATATCAAAACCGCCGGGAACGCCCGGCGGTTTTGTTTTATATAAAACGACGGTTGTGATGTACACGGGGCTGGCGAGGGTATGAATTTGGCGAGCCCTCACGGGGTCGCCTCAGGAAACGGAAAAAATCGTACGCTAAGCCTCCTGGCTCCAACGTAGTACTGCAATCATGCTCCCATGTCGATATAGGGTATACCCTAACACCGCGTCAGGGAGATGATTAGATAGCGTCAGATTAGAGTACGAATATCCATTTATAGACACCATCTGTCAAAACTTATAGACTTATTCCTGACACCTCAGTCCTAGGAGAAC
>CAIXBR010000026.1 GCA_903917735.1 uncultured Elusimicrobia bacterium
AATGTGTCCTGTTGCGCGGCTTGTCCTTGTGGCAGTAAGTTCCTTGAATTCCACCGGCTCAGTACAGTACACTATGGTTAATCACGAAGATGCGCACTGCGCTGTCAGCAAATGTTGCAATAGCTACTGGCTATCGGGGTTTAGCAGAAGTATTCCTATTGTCAAGACCCAAAACAGTCCTACGTCCCTGACTTTTAAACTCCGGGCAATAGCGGGGGCTCCGAACTCAACTACCCGTTTATATCGAAGTACACCGCTTTAGGGTTATGGAACACAATGGCGGAAACCGAGGCCTCCGGGTCCATCATATAGCCGTCGGTCAGGCGCAGGCCGGCGTCAGGTTCCGGCTTAAGCAGGTCGAATAAAAATTTCTGATTGGCCAGGTCGGGGCAGACAGGGTAGCCGAAAGAATAGCGCTTGCCGCGGTACTTGCCGCGGAGCAGCGGTTTTGCCGGGTCCGCCTCGGCTATCCCCCACTTCTTCCGGATGCTGTAATGCAGCACGTCGGCGAAAGCCTCTGCCAGGGTCAGGGCCAGCGCTTCCACCAGGTAGGAGCGGACATAATTCCCGGCTTCGCGCTCGCGCCGGGAGAAGTCCATTACGCCCTCGCCGCAGGTGACGGCGAAAAGGGCGGCGTAGTCCCGGCCGCAAGCGGCCGGAGCGGCGAAGTCAGCCAGGCAAAGCATTTCTCCGCCTTTCTGCCTGGGGAAAGGGAAAGCTGCCAGCTTTCCACCTTCCTTGTCGTAAAAAAATATCTCGTCGCCGGAACTGTTCACCGGGAAGAACCGGTAAACGCCGCGCGCCTTTATAAGGTCTTTCGCTATGATCTCTTCTTTCAGCGCGCCAAGGAGCTTGGCGGTCTCCCGGACTTTTTCCGTATCGTTCTTCTTCAGCTTCAGAAAGCGCAGGTTGAAAAGGCCCTCGTCCATGTTCGCGAAAAGTTCCCCGAGCGGCTGTTCTACATAATGCCGCTCCAGGTCCTCCGGGACGGGAATATCGTCCGGACAGCGCTTCTGCTGCGTCACTTCCCCGCTCCCAGCTTCAGCGCGTAATTCAGGCCTTCCATAGCGTCCCTGGAGTAAAAAACAGGGCCCGGGTAGGCGGGGACGATGTTGGCGGCCGTGAATTTTTCGGTCAGGGCTGCGCCGCCCACCAGCAGCGGGACCTTCATGCCCGCCTTCGCCAGTTCGCGCGCGGTGATAGTCATCTGTTCGGTAGAGCGGACCAGCAGGCCGGACAAGCCTATGAAGTCGGGCTGCTCTTTAGCGGCCGCGGCGGCTATATCCTCCGGGGGCACTTTAACGCCGAGGTCAACAACCTCGAAGCCGTTGCTCTCGAAAATTATGCTGACCAGGTTCTTGCCGATGTCGTGCACGTCCCCCTTCACAGTGGCCAGCAGCAGTTTGCCGCGCTTAGGGGCTTTCTGCTCCTTCAGGGCCGGCGCCAGGGCCGTCACCGCCGCCTTGGCAGCCTCGGCGCTCTGCAGCACCTCGGTCACTATTAGCTCGCCGGCGGCGAAAAGCTTTCCTATCTCTCCCATGGCCTTCATCACCGGTCCGTTTATTATTTCCAGCGGGGAGTTTGTTTTCAGCAGTTCGGCCACGGCTTCCGGAATGCCGGAGCGCGTACCGTTCAACACCGCCAGACGCAACTTCTCTTCCGGCGGGGCGTCCTGGGCGGCCGCCGCGGGAGCCGCCTTCTTGGCGTCGCGGTAGCGGGCGGCGAAAGCCTGCGCCGCGTCCGGCTTCCTGGCGAAGAGCAGGTCTTCGGCCAGCGCCTTCTCCTCCGGCGAGATGGAGGCGTAGCGTTTCAACTTCTCGATATTCACTATGGCTATGTCCAGCCCGGCCTTCACGGCGTGGTGTAGGAAAACGGAGTTAAGCACTTCGCGCGAGGCGGGCGGCAGGCCGAAGGAGACGTTGCTGACGCCGAGTATGGTCTTTACCCCGGGGAATTCCTTTTTTATGATCTCTATGGCCTTTATGGTCTCGCGCGCGGTATTCGCGTGTTCGCCGCCGACGGCCACGGGGAAGACCAGCGTGTCGAAAATGATGTCTCCGGCCTTCATCCCGCATTCTCCGGTGAGGAAGGCGTAGGCCCGGCGGGCAATGGCGACCTTGCGTTCACAGTCCAGCGGCAGGCCGTGCACTTTGTCGGCGTCAATGCAGCCGAACACCAGCTTGGCGCCGTAGGTTTTTACCAGCTCCGCTGCGGCGCGGGGTTTTTCCTCTCCGAACTCAAAATTCACGGAATTAAGCAGGGCTTTTCCCGGCGCGGTCTTCAGCGCTTCCTCCATTACGGCCAGGTCCGTGGTGTCGGTCATCAGCGGCAGCCGCACGGCCTTGGTTAGGCGCGGCAGGAAAGTTTTTACGTCGGCCAATTCGTTGCGCTCGGGGTTGGCCAGGCACACGTCCAGCACATGCGCCCCGGCGGCGGCCTGCGCCTTGCCTAGCGCCAGGGCGCCGTCCCAGTCGCCGGCGGCTACCATGTCGCGGAACTTCTTGGAACCGATGGAATTATTGCGCTCGCCGGCCATTACCGGCGGCTCTATTTCGTCGTAAAAGAGGGCTTCCACTCCGGAGACCACCCAGGGAGCGGCGGCGGGCAGGGCGCGGGGTTTTATCCCTTTCACCGCGCCGGCCAGGGCTTTTATGTGCTCTGGGGAGGTGCCGCAGCAGCCGCCGGCCATATTGAGGAGGCCGCCTTTGGCGAAGCCGTTCATTACCGAGGCGAATTTTTCCGGGGTTTCAAGATAGCGGCCGTTCTCGTCGGGCAGGCCGGCGTTGGGCATGGCGAACACCGGGTACTGCGCGCGGGCGGACAGGCGCTCCAGGCGCAGGCGCAGGCCTTCGGGGCCTGTGGAGCAGTTGAAGCCGATGGCGGCCAGCGGAAAATGTTCTACGGCGGCGTAGAAGGCTTCTGCGTCGTGGCCGGAGAGCATTTTATTGCTGCCGTCCATGGTGGCCGATACCACCACTGGGACTTCGAGGCCGGTTTGTTTGAAGGCGAGGCGCACGGCGGCGAGGCCGGCCTTGAGGTTAAGTATGTCGTGGGCGGTCTCTAGCAGCAGGATGTCGGCGCCGCCCTCGAGCAGGGCCGAGAGCTGGGCGAGGTAGATGTCGCGGAGTTCGTCGAAGCTGATGCCGCCGGTGACGAAGATGGCCTTGTTGGTGGGGCCGACCGAGCCGGCTACGTAGCGCTTATGGCTGTTATTGGAATACTTGTCCGCGGCGGCCCGGGCGAGTTTTACGGAGGCCAAGTTGAATTCGCGCACGCGGGCCGCCAGGCCGTACTCAGCCAGAACGGCGGCGTTGGCGCCGAAAGTATTGGTCTCTACGAAATCCGCCCCGGCGGCGAGGTAGTCTTCGTGTACTTTCTGTATCACCTCCGGTTTAGAGATGGAAAGCATCTCGTTGAGCCCTTCGTGGCCGGCGTAGTCGGAGTCCTTCAGCCCGAAGGTCTGGAGGTAGGTCCCCATGGCCCCGTCGAAGACGGGTATCCTCTCCGCCAGCAGTTTTTTCATTTCATTGTTCGTGATCATGAGTTTGTCCTAAGTATTTGAATACAAGACCGCGAGATGCCCAGTCGGGGCCGGCCAGGGGTATGCCTACGTCGGGCACGGGGTCTCGCACACCGTGCTCGCCCCTCCTCTCTCGGCCGCCGCTTGCGTAAGCGCGGCGGCTGAGTGTGGAGCGCGGCCACGGTGTGGCCGACGCGGTGCCCGCCGGACCCATGCCCTTGCCGCCTCGACTTCACACCTCGCGCCACTTCTTAGAGAACATCCCGGCTAACCGCTGCGCTAGAACTGGCCGAATATTTCGTAAGCGTTGGCGGTGGTTTTGTCGGCCAGCTGCGCGTTGCCCAGGCCCAGATGGGACGCGACCATGGCGGCTATTTCGGGGATGTGGGCCGGGTCGTTCCTTGTGCCGCGGGCGGACTGGGGCGGCAGGTACGGACAGTCTGTTTCCAGCACTATATTGTCCATGCCGGCTTTCTTAATGGTCTCGCGCAGGTCCTCGTTCTTTTTATAGGTGAAGGTGCCGTTCACGCCGAGGGCGAGGCCCAGGTCCAGGCCCGCTTTCGCGTCGGCCCAGCGGCCGGAGAAGCAATGGAGCACGCCGCGGAATTTTCTCGGGGTGCGGTACGTCCAGCGCCCCAGCGCTTCAAGCAGGTCCGCGTAGGCGTTCTGCTGCGGCGTTTTGCCGTTGCGGGCGTGGAAAACGGCCGGCTTCGAGTATTTGGCGCAGAGCGGGAGCTGGGCCTCCAGCAGGGCCAGCTGCTCTTCTTTGGTGCCGATATCCCACCAGTAATCCAGGCCGACCTCGCCCAGCGCCACGGCGCAGGGCTTGGTCAGGTAGGCATCCAGCTCCGACATTACCGCGGGGGACAGGGTTTTTGTGTATTCGGGATGCGCGCCGAAGGCGCAGGAAATCTTGCCGGGATAGGCGGCGCAGAGGTCTTCGCCCTGCTTCCATTCCGCCGGGGCGCAGGCGATCTCCACTATCTTCCCGACGCCGGAGGCGAAAACTTTTTCCAGTACGGCGGGGCGGTCCGCGTCAAAAGCCTTATCGTTCAGGTGCGAGTGGGTTTCTATAAGCATGAATATCAGCAGCTCACTTTTTCTTGTTGGCCGCGAACCAGCTGAGGTAGGCGTGCATAAAAGGGTCCAGGTCGCCGTCCATCACGGCGTCTATCTGGGAGGTCTCGTGGTTGGTGCGCATGTCCTTTACCAGCTGGTAAGGCATGAAAACGTAGGAGCGGATCTGGTGGCCCCAGCCTATATCGCCCTTGGCGTCGTAGTGGCGCTCCATCTCGGTGCGCTTCTTGTCCATCTCCACTTCGTAGAGTTTGGCCTTCAGCATCTTCATGGCGGTTTCCCGGTTCTGGTGCTGGGAGCGCTCTATCTGGCAGGCCACCACTATGCCCGACGGGATATGCGTGAGGCGGACGGCCGTTTCCACCTTGTTGACGTTCTGGCCGCCGGCCCCACCCGAGCGGAAGGTGTCCAGCTTAATATCCTTGTCTTCCACTTTTATCTCTATTTCGTCATTGATGTCGGCCAGCACGTCTATGGAGGCGAAAGAGGTGTGGCGCCGCTTGTTGGCGTCGAAAGGGGAAATGCGCACCAGGCGGTGCACACCTATCTCGCTTTTAAGGTAACCGTAGGCGTACCGGCCCTTCACCAGGGCGGTCATGCCGCGCACGCCGGCTTCTTCGCCCTGCAGCATGTCGGTTATGGAAAAAGTGAAGCCCTTGCTGGCCGCCCAGCGGGTATACATCCTGAGCAGCATCTGCGCCCAATCGCAGGCCTCAGTGCCGCCTACGCCGGCGTGGATGCTGATGATGGCGTCCAGTTTGTCCATGGGGTCGGCCAGCGTCAGCTCGAAATTCAGCACTGAAAGTTTTTTCTCCACCGCGCGCAGGGCCCCCATTATCACCGTCAGTTCGCCCATGTCCCCGGCGTCGCGCGCCAGTTCGAAGTGCACCTTCAGGTCACCTATCTCGCTGGCGACGGTGTCAAGCAGTTCCACGCCTTTCTTCAGGTCGTTGAGTTCCTTCAGGTGGACCTGCGCCTTCTGCGCGTCGTTCCAGAAATCACCGGAACCAGAAACGGCTTCTTTCTCGCGCAGTGCCGAACGCTTGGCCTCCAGGCCGTAAAGTTTGGCCGAGGCGGCAAGCGTCTCGTCCAGGGCGGCTATCTTGTTAGCGATGTCTTTCAGTTCCAGATTT
Organism: uncultured Elusimicrobia bacterium; assembly: GCA_903917735.1. Classification (GTDB taxonomy): domain Bacteria; phylum Elusimicrobiota; class Elusimicrobia; order Elusimicrobiales; family UBA9959; genus UBA9959. Next base: position 5,731 of record CAIXBR010000026.1, read on the forward strand.
TCGGCCATATGAATATTTTATTTTATTACGGGCCGCATTTTAATAGAATTCTATATTATGACCGACAAGCTCGCCGCCGCGCGGAGGAAAATAGACGCCCTGGACCGCCGCCTGGCCGCGCTGCTGGCCCGCCGTTTCGCCACAGCCGCTCCGCTGAAAAGCCTTAAAAAAAAGACAACCGACTCCGCCCGGGAAAGGATAGTGCTCGCCAACGCCCGAAGGTGGGCGGGCAAAAAATATTATGCAGCGGCGGCGGCCGTCTTTAAAGAGATAATAAAGCAGTCCAAAAAGCTGCAGGCCTGAAATGATCATAAACTTTGAAAAAAACCTCTCGCCCGAAGGCCGCGCGGCTCTTCTTGTCCTGCTCAGGCGGAAGCTCCCCGGGGCGCGGTACGCCGCGGCAAAAGGCGGGCTGAAAGTCATCGGCCTGCCGCCGCAGAAAGCCGCCGACGCCGCCCCGCTGATAGAGAACCTGCCGGGCGCGGCCCGAGTGACGTTCCTGAACGCTGAACTCTGCCCGCTGGCCTGCGCAATGAGCAGAACCGTTCTTTCCAAACCGCTCGATTTCAGGCGAACCCCGGTTTTTATAGCCGGCCCCTGCGCCGTGGAGGACGAAGCCTCCTATCTTTCCTGCGCGCGGGCGCTTAAGGCGGCCGGAGCCCACGCGCTGCGCGCCGCGCTGTTCAAACCGCGCTCCTCGCCCTACGCTTTCCAGGGCCTGGGCTGGGCCGGCCTGCCGATAATAGCGAAGGCGAAAAAAATAACCGGCCTGCCGCTGGTGACGGAAATAACCGATACCCGCCAGGCGGCCCGGCTGGCCGGAGTCTGCGATATCCTGCAGATAGGCGCGCGCAATATGCGCAACTACGAGCTGCTCAAAGAGGCGGGACGCTCCGGGCGGGCCGTACTGCTGAAGCGCGCCATGCGGGCGACACTGCGCGAATGGCTGCTTTCCGCCGAATATCTGCTGAAATACGGCGTAAAAGAATTGATACTCTGCGAACGCGGCGATATGCTCTCCGGGTCCGGGGCGGCGCTGGATTTCCGTCTTATCCGCGAGGCCAAAAGGCTGACACGCCTGCCGGTGATAGCCGACCCCAGCCACGCCGCCGGCGGCAGGGAAGCGGCCGAACGCCTGGCCCTCAAAGCGCTGCGCTCCGGGGCCGACGGCCTGCTGATAGAAGCCGCGGTTAACCCCTACGCCGCGCGCGTGGACGGCAGGCAGACCGTAACGGCAGAAACCTTCCAGAAAATAGCCGGAAGAGCCCGGTGACAACAACCCTCCTCGCCGGTCTGTTCGGCCAGCCGCTACATAGATCCCTTTCCGCGGAGCTTTTCGGCATTTTCGCCCGCCTTACCGGGGAGGAGATCTCCTACGAACCGCGGGAAGTTCCCGCTTCCAGCCTGGCTTCGGAAATAGCCAGAGCTGAGGCGGCGGGCTGGAGCGGCTTTAACGTTACCATACCGCACAAGGCCGCTGTGCTGTCCATGCTGCACCTGGCCGACCCCGCGGCCAAGGCGGCCGGAGCGGTGAACACGGTGCGTTTCGGCAAACGGGGCCTGGAAGGCATTAACACCGACGCGCGGGCGCTGGTGGAAATCTTTGCGGAAAAAGGAATAAATACCGAAGGCAGGGCAGCCGCCGTCTTCGGCGCCGGCGGCGCGGCCGGCGCGGCAGGCTGGGCGCTGGGCAGGTCCCGCGCGGCCGAAGTGATGTTCTGCGCCAGGAACGCCGGGGAAGCCTCAAAGCTGTCTTCCCGGCTTTCGGCCTGTTTCCCGGGGACGGCCTTCTCCGTCTCGCCTTTTACCCAACCTCCCCGCAAGCCTAACATCATCATAAACGCCACGCCGCTAGGCATGTACGCTCCCGGCATGCCGCCCTGCGGGCCGCAGGAGGCTTCCGCCTGCCTGGACATGGCCTATTCGGCCGGCGGCACGGAGTTCATTAAAAAAGCGGAAGCGGGCGGAGCCGCGGCCGTCAGCGGCCTGGAAATACTTGTATGGCAGGCCGCCCTCTCGCTGAAGTACTGGTCGGGCCTGCCGGCCGGCGATATTGTAGAATTTAAACGGGAAGCGCTGAGGCTTCTCAGGGAACAGCTGAACAAGGGGATTTCATGAGATACCTTACCGCCGGAGAATCTCACGGCAAATATCTTACCGGCATACTGGAAGGCTTCCCCGCGGGAGTGCATATCACACGGGCGTACATAGCGGCACAGCTTAAACGCCGCCGCCAGGCCCCGGGGCGCAGTTCCCGCCAGGCCTTGGAAACTGACAATTTCGAAATAATCTCCGGCCTGGACGGGGATGTTACTACGGGAGCGCCCATAAGCGTGCTGGTAGAGAATAAAAGCCGCGCCCTGCCCGCCTCCTCAAGCGTGCCCAGGCCGGGCCACGCCGACTTGGCGGGCATGCTGAAATACGGCACTTTTAACGCCGGACTGATACGCGAGCGGGCCAGCGCGCGCGAGACCGCCGCCCGGGTGACGCTGGGCTCCTTCGCCCTGCGCCTGCACGAGATCCTGGGTGTGCAGATATATTCGCGCATCCTTAGCCTGGGCGCTATCGGCTCCATTACCGCCGCAACCGCGGCCGCGGAACTCGCCCGGGCGCGCCGCGCCGGCGACACCCTTGGCGGCACTTTCGAGGTAATCGCGGAGAATCTTCCGGCCGGGCTTGGGAATTTTACGCAGTGGGACCGCCGTCTGGGCGCGCGCCTTGGCTCCGCCATGATGGGGATAAACGGCGTGAAGGGGTTCGAGGTCGGCGGTGGCTTCGGGCTGGCGGCTATAGGCGGAATAGAAGCCTCCAAAGATCCAGAGGTTTCTGGAGGGCTGGACGGTGGCATGACCAACGGCCGCGCGCTAATCCTGCACTGCGCCGTTAAACCCGTGCCCGGCCTGCCCGGCGGCACCATGTCCTCGGACCTGCGGAATTTCAAGAAAACGCTCTCGGTCTCAAGAACTTCGGATACTACGGCCGTTTTCGCCGCCACGGTGGTGGCGGAGCACGCCGCCGCCCTGGAGCTGGCGGTTGCGCTGCTGGAAAAATTCGGCGGGGATTCGCTAGCGGAAATAAAACCGCGCGTGGACGAATGGCGCAAAAGAACCGGAAAGATCCTAAGCCGGCTGTGAAGAATATTTTTCTCACTGGCTTCATGTGCGCCGGCAAAACCACCGCCGGGCAGATCTTGTCGCGCCGCCTCGGGCTGTCCCTGGCCGACAGCGACGCCCTGGCGGAAAAGACCGCCGGCCTCCCGGTAGCCGAAATAGTAGCAACGCGCGGCCTGGCCGCTTTCCGCAGGATAGAGGCGGCCTGCGTAAAGGAACTCGCGGCCGGGCGGGACAGGGTAATAGCCCTCGGCGGCGGCGTCTATCCCTCGCGCCGCTGGAAAAAAACCCTGGCGGCCGGCGGAACAGTGGTATTTCTTTACTGCCCGTGGCCGGAGCTTGAAAAAAGGCTTAAGTCCGCGCGCGGCCCGCGCCCTCTTTTAAAAGGCCCCTGGGCGCGGGCCCGGCTGAGGGCGAAAAGACTTTATAACCGCCGCCTGGCGTTTTACCGGAAGGCCGATATAATGGTAAGCACCTCCGGGCTCTCCCCCGCCCGGGCGGCGGCCCTGATAATCAAAAGGCTGGCGGAAAAATGAAAATATTCAGTTTCAAGATACAGCACTCCCGCACCGTTAAAGCGGCTCTCGGGCGGAACATGGAAGACATCCCGGCGTTGTTCCCCGAGCTCTTCAAGTCCGCCGACAAGCTCTGCCTGGTCACCGGCTCGGACGCTCCTCCCAGCCTGCGGGCCAGGGCCCTGGCCCTTTTCCCCGAAGGGAAAAAACCGCGCGCCTATTTCTGGCTGCCGCCTTCGGAGAAAGCCAAGACCCTGGAGCAGGCCGGGGAACTGGCGTCTTTCCTGTTCGAGAACGGCTTTTCCCGCAGCTCCATGATAATAGCGGCAGGCGGCGGCGCGGTTACGGACCTGGCCGGTTTTGCGGCCTCCATCTACATGCGGGGTGTAACGTGGATAAGCGTCCCTACCACCTTCCTGGCCCAGATAGACGCGGGGCTTGGCGGCAAGACGGCGGTGAACCTGGGCGGCGCGAAGAACATAGCGGGGACCTTCCACCAGCCGGCGCTGGCCGTCTGCGACACGGCCTTTCTGGACTCCCTCCCCCACGCCGAACTCCGCTCGGGCGCGGGTGAGCTGGTTAAGTACGCGCTGATAGGCCCCGGCGCGCTCCGCGGTATCGTGGAGAAAAATCTTTCAAAGACCCTGGCCGGTGATAAAGCGGCCCTGACCGCCTGCGTAAGCGCCTGCGCCGCCTACAAGCTGAAACTGGTGGCCAAGGACGAACGCGACGAGACCGGCCTGCGCGAGCGCCTGAACCTGGGCCACACCGCCGGCCACGCCTTCGAGGCCATGGCCGGCGGCCGCCTGCCGCACGGAGAAGCGGTAGCCCGCGGCCTGCGTTTCGCGCTGATAGCCTCGCGCGAACAAGGCCTGCTGGGCAGAACGGATTTTAAAAAACTGAACGGGCTGATAGACGCGCTGCGGCTGCCGCCGGCCACTGCGGTGCGCCGGGATTTCAGGCAGTTCCTTGGCCTGGTCTCGCGCGACAAGAAGGCCCGTGGCGCCCGGAACCGTTTTATACTGGTGGAAGGGCCCGGCCGTCTGCACCCCGCTGAAGACCTAAAAACCACAGTGCTGAAAAAAGCCTTCCAGGGAGCGTTAAAATGAACATTCTTGTGATCCACGGCCCGAACCTGCAGCTGCTGGGGAAAAGACAGCCGGAGCTGTACGGCAAGGAAACTTTGGCGCAGCTGAACGCGCGCCTGAAAAAACACGCGGCCTACCTCGGACAGACGCTCAGGATATTCCAGAGCAACTGCGAGGGCGGTATAATAGACCTGCTCACCGCCAACGCGGCCTGGGCCGAAGCCCTGGTAATAAACCCGGCGGCCTACACCCATTACAGCTACGCTATCCGGGACGCTATAGAAGGCCTAGGCCTTCAGGCTATAGAGGTTCACCTTACTGATATCTCGAAGCGCGAGCCTTTCCGCCGGGTGTCCGTGATAAAGCCGGTATGTCTTGCGCAATTCGCCGGGGGCGGCGCACTTTCCTACCTGACCGCGCTTGATTACTGCGTTTCAATAGGCAACTGATGATATCCTACACGCCCCCACCCGACAAATCCCTGACCATACGCGCGCTGCTGCTGGCGGCTATCTCCGGCGGCAGCGCACGGGTGGAGAACCCCTTGCTCTGCGACGATACGGAAGCCGCCATCCGCAGCCTGGAGGCGCTGGGGATAAAGATCTGCCGCGACGGAAATTCGCTAATTATCAAGGGGCTGGGCCTGAAGGGCCTTAAAAAACCGGCGGAACCCCTGAATGCCGGCGAGTCCGGAACGCTGGCCCGCCTGCTGGCGGGCATACTGGCGGGGCAGGATTTCCCGTCTGTTATAACCGGGAGCGGCTCGCTTCTGAAAAGGCCCATGGAGCCCTTAGCCGCGGCCTTGAAAAAAACAGGTGCGGACATTCAGACCGCTAACGGCCGGCTTCCTGTTTCAATTAAGCCGGCCAGAATGAAGGGGCACAAGATTTCTGGAGTGGAAAGCGCGCAGATAAAGTCCGCCCTGCTGCTGGCCGGGCTTTACGCCGGCGGGCCTTCGGGAGTGCGGGAGAAATACCCCTCGCGCGACCATACCGAGCGCCTACTAGCGCTGATGGGGGCGCGCATAACTAAAAAGGGCCTCGTTACCGGCCTTGAACCGGGCCAACTGACGGCCAGGCCGGTCACCGTTCCGGGAGATATTTCTTCGGCGGCCCCGTTCATAGCCGCCGCGCTTATTTCCGGCCGTGAGCTTAAGATAAACGCCTGCGGCCTCAACCCGACGCGGCTTGGCTTCGTTAGAGCGCTGCAAAAGATGGGGGCGCGCATAGAGCTGAAGATCGAGGTTTCTTTTCCGGAGCCGTCAGGGGGGATCACAGTGTTTCCCTCGTCCTTAAAAGGCCTACGCGTGAAGCCGGAGGACATCCCCTCCATGGCGGACGAAGTGCCGCTTTTGGCCGTTGTAGCGGCTAAAGCTAAGGGGCAAAGCGTGATAAGCGGGATAGGCTCCCTGCGCACAAAGGAATCGGACCGGATAGAAAGCGCGCTGGCCCTGCTGGGCGCGCTCGGCGTGAAAGCCACTTACAGGAACAGGGCGCTGAGAATAACCGGCTCTTCCAGATTCAGGCCCGTCAAGCCGGCCGAAACTTTTTCGGACCACCGCATAGCCATGGCCGCGGCGGCAGCTTCCACCGCGGCCCCCGGGCTGGAAATAAGGAACCCGGGCTGCGTGAACAAATCATACCCGGGTTTCTGGAAAGACTTTAAAAAAGTCTTCGGCCCTACTTTTTCTTTTTGAACAGCCCTTTCGCCTTTGCCGCCAGGTATTTCCCCGGGGCTTTGCCGAACTTTTCTTTCACGGCCTCCGAAGAAAAATAATAGGTCTTTCCTTTTACGTCCAGAGCGGGCGTATTCGCCGCTACCGTCACTTTCACCCCGGTGACCGGGCAGACGGCTTGCCGGCCTATCTCCTCTTTTGAAATCTTGTGCATGGCGAATGTCTTTGATTTTTTTGCGTCCGGCTGCGCCGCGGGCGTCTCCTCAGCGGGCGCGGCGGCCGCCGAAGCCGCGGGGGCCGTTCCCGCGCTGACGGCGACGTCCGCCGGCTTTTCAGCCTTATCCATGTGCAAAGCCTTCATGATCTTGCCGCGGATGTCGGAAGTCTGCCCCGCTTTCGCCGCGGAAGCGGTTACGCAGAACAGCGCTGCGGCCACAAATACGCTCAGTGTTTTCATTCCCTTCTCCTTACTTAAGCGCCTCTACCAGCGCGGCCCCGTATTTTTTGGCCGGCACAGGGCCGTTGGCGGTGATAAGCTTTCCGTCTATCTCCAGGTCGGCGCCTGTATATTCGGCCCCGGCCTTCTCCACCTCCGCCGCGCCGCCGGGGAAACAGGTGACTTTTCTGCCTTTCAGCAGCCCGGCGTGGGCCAGCGCCACCGGTGAAATGCAGATGGAGCCAACCACCTTGCCCAATTCCATGGCTTTTTTAAATATGGCATGCACTTTGGGCGTATCCAGGTGCTCCAGGGCGCCCGGCCCGCCCACCAGGGTCAGCGCGTCGTAGTCCGCCGGGTTCACTTCGTCCACGGTTTTGTCCACCTGCGCGGTGACCCGGAACTTGCCGCGCGCCTCGCCCTTTGCGGTGGACACGGCGTCTACCTTGTGGCCGGCGGCCTCCAGCAGTTTCTTCGGCTCCGTGTACTCTTCGTCCCGGAAGCCCTGAAAAGCTATGAACATGGCTATTTTTTTCATATATCTCCCCCCCCCGTCCCAAATCCATTATAACAAAGGCGGGGAAAACTTACTAAAATTATAATCTCAAGTTCGCCGACTTAGCTCAGCTGGTAGAGCAGTTGTTTTGTAAGCGGTAGGCAGTATTATAATGGCATTTGATGGTTTCGGTTCCCCGTAGTAAAATCAAATTCCCACTTTGACGGAGTAAGCCCGGTTATAATGAGCCTGGAGGCGCGAGTTGCACCAATAATTGCACCACTTTTAAAAATATAAGCCGAAAGCAATTGGATTAAATTTCAAGTCTCAACCCTGGCAAGAAAAAAAAGCCGCGTTCACAGTTCTTGTCCGATATTACCCTTCATTTGTAAAAACCCAAAAATAACCGCCCCGATGTTTAACAAGGATTAACCATTATATGTGGCTTTGGGCACAAAATGGTGGGTCATAGAGCGTTTCCTCACACCCATTCAACCCTATCCAGCAATTTCATAAAATTCCGCTTGGGCTTATGAGCCTTGCGGACAGAATCCAGATACTGTATGAATTCCGCGCGGCGGCCAAGTTGCCCCATCAAATCACGAATATTTCCGAGCATGTTTACGGCCTGGCGGTAGGCCATGTCGTTTCTTTGCGATAGCACAGGCTCTATCTGTTTTTTATATACGCCCAACGCATCTTCAGGATGAGCTTTTTTGCGCAGGGCCGCAAGTTCCAGCCAGAGCGAATCGGTACAGCCCCCCTCGCCGGCCTCATGCCAAGCGGCGTCGGCATCCTTCTCCCACAAAAATATCTCAACCAAAGACGAATGATCTACCCGATGCCAAGTCCACCGCGCTTTCTCGGCTTCTTGCTTGCTTTTAGCGAGGGACTCCCTTAAGGCGGTCAGAGCTCTTTTCCGCCAACCCTGCCATTGGTTGATTTTGTCCGCATGCGTCTTAAGTTTCTGATAGGATGAAAGATGCGGCGCTTCGGCGAACTCCTTCCACACAAGCTGTATAGCCTCATCATGGCGCTTGCGGCGATGATACTCATCAGTGAGGAAATCTACAAGACGGGAATCCGTCCTCTCGGGAAAAGCCTTAAGCCCCCGCTCCGCCCAATCCAGCGCGGCATCCGGTTTACCGGCCGCTTTATAAACATTGGCAATTTCCAGATATGAAAAAGCGTAGGAAAGGTTGCGGCTTTTGATGCTGACCAGCTCTTCAATATCCCCGAAAGCGCACGCCAAGTCCTCCATTATGTGGGTTATTCTAAATCGCCCGGAGCCCCCCTCCTCTCGCTGCCCCGGCTGCAATGCCGGCATGTTTTCCCACTTGGCATTGGCCAGTTTGCGATATACTGCCAGGCCTTTCTCACCCAGAACCTTGGTATAGGTTGCCGCAGCGCCGTAGAAGGTGTCATAGCCTGTGCTGGTTTCCCATTTGAATAATCGTTTAGCCAGGACTTCCGGGTCCGGCTGCGCCTCCGTGCATGCGGCCAGATGTATTTCTTCAAGCCGTTCTATGCTTCCGCGCATGTAACCGTCAGAATCGTCCATCGAACCCAAAGCAATTTCAACTTTGGTTAACGTGAATTCGGCAAGTTCAATAACCTCTACCACATGTCCTTCCTTCAAGAGCGTTTCTATCTGGTCTATAACCGCCTCTATGCCCCGGGAAAAGGCATAGGCCATTCGATATTCCACAAAGCCTCCCGGAGCGGTGGCGTTGGCGATTGCCTCGCGGAATGTAGCCAGGTTGAGCTTCTTGCGGTCTTGTTTAGCTGTGTTCATGAGAAGGCGATCGCGCAAATTATCGTCCTCCAAAGACTGCTCCATTATTATATCGATGAGCACGGACTTGTCCTGACCGGCTAAAAACCCCCTAATATCCTTCATGGTTGCGGGCAGCTCGGTACGGTTGCCCGGTATGACTTTCTTCTCCTTCTGGTCCAGCCATTCCAGTCCTGTCGCAACGCAGTGCTTGCAAAAATCACCATCCGTGCCGACCGGGCAATTACAGTCGTAATCGAGTCGACCACCTTTTACCCATAGCTTTACGCGGTAGTTATGCGTTCCGGCCACTTTGGCGGAAATCACGCCCAGGTCTTCCGTAACGGATATTACCTGGCCTCCGGCTTGATAATCTTCACCTCGGACAAATGAACGATCCCCGGCCAGGTCTCTGATGGCGTTGCGGGTCAGCAGTTTTTTCAGCGAATCGGTAGACATATTGTTTAAATTCCCACTCTTTTCTTTAAAAGAGGAACCGGGCGTCTTTATTCGCCTGTCCCGCCGACTATCAAATGGAAATTACTTCAACACCTCCCAATGCCCCGCTTTCGTAGAACCCACATGCCTGACGCGCCCGGATAACTTCAGCCTGTTCAAATGATACTTGACCCCATCTTCGCTAAGACCAATCCTCACGGACAACTCTCTGCGGGTAATCGCAGGATCTGCTTTCAGCAAAGCAAAATATTTTCTTGGGTAGTTTCTTGGGTAGTTTCTTGGGTGGCTTCCACCTTTTTCTCCCCACTCAACTTAAGGGAATATTTAGGATTCCTGTAAAAAACGGCATGGAAGACAGTATCGGAGGTAAATTCCGGCTCTTTCAGCCCCGCTTTGCGCATAAGGTCTTTCATGCGTTTGATGCCGGTGCCCATGCGTTCAACTTTGCCCATTCGGTGGAAGAGATCCGCTATTATTGGATTACGCCTTACGGATTCTTTACCGAAATTATGGGTAGTCACTCCCGGCAGCAGTCCGCCGGGGTTGGAGATATCCACCCTGTCGTCAAAAATATTCACATAAATGCTTGTGCCGCGCATACTGTAATCGCGGTGGACGAGAGCGTTAACAAGGGCTTCACGTAGAGCGTCAAGCGGTATTTCGTATATTTCACTGCGGTCAATATATATTTCGCTTCTAACATTAAGCTGTTTTTTAAGAAAATCCATGGCCGCGTTGAACTGGGACAGCAAATCTGTTCTGGCATCCTTGCGGTCGTAAATATGTACCTTTTCCACGCCTTTGAACGCCGCCATTATAGTTTCGCCGTGCGGAATGAACTTGTTTATATCCGCAGCGAACATAAGCGCGCCGGCGTTATTAATTGTGTTGCCCTCGTGAATCCCCAGGCTTGAAAGGAAGGACGGCAAATTCGCGCCGGTTACTTTGAGCGAGGCTCCTGCTTCTTTCGGGAACCTCTATCGCCACGACCTCGCCTAACTGCGATATTTTTGTGATTGAGATATGCGGATCGCAGTTACGGGCGAGAGAGGAGATTTCGGCTTTCATCTGATTGGTCAGCTTTTCGCCGGTTATTTTGCCGTCGTCGCTTACCCCGAGCAGAATATAGCCACCGCGGGAATTTGCCAGGGCGATGATGTCGCGATCTATTTTGGAGGTATATTTCTCTTTGAATTCGACAGTAAGCCCCTCACCTTCCGCTATTATAAGTTTCAGATCTTCGTTGTTCATATATCTCTCCCCCCCGATTAGACGGTATTCGCAGGCAAAAGGCTTATGCTGCCTTTTGCCCTCCATTTATTCGTTTTCGGGTTCAACGACTCGGCAAACATTCTTGCCGCACGCTTTACATTTGCCTTTAAGAATCAGGGTCTTTTGTATTATCTCCGCAGTTTCAAGAACGATCTGAACGGAGATGCAACAACTGCCTCACGACACATTTGCCAGGATTTTCCCCTGTACCTCTTTGGGGATCTGCCCCCAGTGCTTCGCCGCCGCAAGTGTAAATTGATTAGTCATTTATAGTCTCTTCATTTGCTAAACACGATATAATCAATGGTGCTGCCCACATTTCCCTATCGAATTAGGAAGTTCGGAAACAGCGTCCTCTCTTCCCCCTCTATCAAAAAAAGTTATCAAGATATCGAAAACCGTCCCCGAGTCTACAGTCCCCGAGTCTACAAAACTTGCCGCGCGCCTCGCCCTTTGCGGTGAACACGGTGTCTACCTTGTGGCCGGCGGCCTGCAGCAGTTTCTTCGGCTCCTTGTACTCTTCGTCCCGGAAGCCCTGAAAAGCTATGAACATGGCTATTTTTTTCATATATCTCCTCCCCCCGCTCCAAATCCATTATAACAAAGGCGGGAAAAACTTGCTAAAATTATAATCTCAAGTTCGCCGACTTAGCTCAGCTGGTAGAGCAGCTGTTTTGTAAACAGCAGGTCATCGGTTCAAATCCGATAGTCGGCTAAACATTTTTACCCATAAGAACGCCGATAGTGCTCAGCGATTGTCGCCAACTCAATGCCTGCCCATCAGCCGGTTTTTTTGCCCTGACAGCAACAAGTTAACAAGGATCGACTTCATGAAAAAGCTGCTTCTCCCCGCCTTGCTTATGCTGGCAGCATTAACGCCCGCCTCCGCCGAAGTAACCTCCAAGTTTAAGCTGGATATTTACGGTTTCGTAAAAACCGATTTTATCTACGCGGACCACGGCACCGGCACCAATGAATACCGCACCTACGCCACCGGCCCTGCGGATAAAGCGTTCCGGGCTTCGGCCAGGGGCAGCCGCTTCGGGTTCAACATAAGCAGCGGCGCCTACGTTAGCGGCAAGATAGAGGCCGACTTCCTGGGCCTGACCGACAGCATCGGCGGCACCGCCGGTACCACCGCCGACGTGCGTCTGCGCCACGCCTATGTGGCGTTCAAAACCGGCAAGACCGAGATACTGGCCGGCCAGACCTTTTACCCCATAACGGCCGATATCCCCGAGACCTATAACGATTACTTCCTGGGCCAATCCGGAGCGCTCTGGTCCAGAGCACCGCAGCTGCGCGCCACCTATATCCCGGTTAAAACTCTTAAGCTGATAGCCGCTGTGGTGCGGCCCACCGCCAAACTTACCGACGCGGAAGGCACACATTCGGGTCTGCCCGGAGTGCAGGGAAAGATAGAGAAGGAATTCGGCAAGGCCAGGATCAGCCTTGCCGGTGCGGCTGGGGTCTGGAAAAGCACCTACACCACGCATACGGCGGACGTTGACGCGGTGGTCGCCGGCTTTAATGTGCCGCTGGCGCGTTTTACCGTTTACGGAGAAGCCTGGACCGGGCGGAACCTGACGGATTTCCTCGGCGGCCTGGGCAATACCGGCTACGGCACGAACACCGTTCCCTCTAAAGGCGGCTACCTGGCTCTTAAATTCAAGCCCACCGATACGCTCTGGTTCAACGTTATCTACGGTGTTGACGACCCGAAGAACTCAAAGGTGCTGACGACAGGGAAGCCGACGCGGAACTCCACAGCCCTGGCTAATGCCTCGGTATTGCTTAACGGCTGTGTGGAAACGGGCGTGGAAATATCCTCGCTGAACACCGAATACAAGGGCTCCTCTGACAAGTCGGCCATAACCTACCAATTTACGGTAAAGCTGCTGTTTTAACCCCGGCCACACAAACGTGGACGGGGTATTTGATATAATTTACAGGTACGGCCCCTTCGTCTAGCGGTTAGGACGCTGCCCTCTCAAGGCAGAGATCACGGGTTCGAATCCCGTAGGGGCCGCCAAAATTTTGAAGTCCGGAATTCGGCAGAATCGGAGACCGCTAGCTCCCGCAGTTTCTGCGTTTCTGCCGCCGGAAAATTAAATTTTAATTTTATTTTCTTCCCGCCTAAAAGGAAATTCGAACCGATTTTTTTCAATATTTGCAGGTTTTCCTCCGGATTTCCAGCGGCGGCGGACTCTCCGGCGTGAACTGCGGTCTTGTAGAAACCTATAAGCGGTTCGAACCGTTTACTCCCCTCCCGCTCAAAAGCTGCGAGTTTCATTTCATTTTCCTTTTTCTCTTCCAGGCATGAACGCTTCTTTTGGGCGTATTCATCCTGCGTTATCAACCCGCTAAGTATCATGTCCAAAAGAGCGTTCATGCTCTTCGTAAGGAAATCTATTTTATCTCGCAGATTTTTGGGCGGCCTCTTCCCCGGCCTGGGCCGCGTTTAATTCCTCCTTATTGATGTTGTGAAGAGCATCCGCGGCCAGGGCCGGGGGTAAGGAAACTCCTTTTAATAAGTCGCGTATCTGTTTTTCCACTTCCTCTTCCCGCACATAAGGCTCCGAGCAAGGCCCCTTGCGCTTGGTGCAACGCTGTAGACGCCGGTCAGGAATTCCCCAGTTTTCGCCGGTCTAAGTACCCCACCTGCGCCGCCTAAAAATGACCATCCGTGCCTTCTCGTAAAGGAAATACGTAAAACCTTGGCCTGCGGCGGGGCCCTTTTGGGACAAAACC
>CAIXBR010000027.1 GCA_903917735.1 uncultured Elusimicrobia bacterium
AATGTGTCCTGTTGCGCGGCTTGTCCTTGTGGCAGTAAGTTCCTTGAATTCCACCGGCTCAGTACAGTACACTATGGTTAATCACGAAGATGCGCACTGCGCTGTCAGCAAATGTTGCAATAGCTACTGGCTATCGGGAAAGTAAAGTTCTGATCCTTAAAGGCAAATGCAAAACCTGCGGCAAGGATGTTTGCAGAGTCGTCGAACCCGAAAATTGAAGCGGGGCCGCAGCGGGACGTGTTACGCGCTTAAATGTAATGGAAAAGACAGCGTGAGCCTTTTTCCACCGGCAACAAAAGCAAGTAAATGCTACTGATTTAGTAGTAAGAATTAGTAAATCTATTAGTAAAAAATTAGTATTTTATCTGTAAAACATTGCGCCAATTTGGGCCTAAATCTTATGTGAGGGTCATGTGATGGGATTGATCTTAATGTTTTGCGCTGGAAAATGTCTATACAGTATATAGCTAATATGCCAAGGACAAGTAACCAGGCAGGGTTGGATTGAACAATGACTACAAACGAACTCACCCGCATACAGCCGCAAGGCGACGATTTGTTTAATCGTGTTGTTTCTATTCTAGGGGCAAGAGGACGGTTATCGATATCTTAATAACTCTTATGAATTTACGGACCAGTAAGGCAGGAAAATTGACATTCCCACACCGACACGCCCTTGTCGGGTTCGTCTGCTATAGTATGAGATATGAAAAACATTAATACTGGCTTTAACAATATCCCGGAGGGCGGGGAAATACTTATATATGCGGCAGGGCGTGAAGGCGCCCGGCTTGAGGTAAAACTTGCTGGTGAAACTGTTTGGCTTACTTTAAGCCAGATGGTAGACTTTTTTAAGCGCGATAAGTCTGTTATTTCGCGCCATATTAAAAATATTTTTGAGGAAGGCGAGCTTCAACGAAAAGCAGTTGTTGCAAAATATGCAACAACTGCCGCTGATGGTAAGACTTATGCTGTAGCGTATTATAATCTGGATGTGATTATTTCAGTCGGCTACCGGGTAAAATCTCAAAACGGAACCCGTTTTCGAATATGGGCCACAGGGATTCTCAAAAAACATCTGATCGAAGGTTATACGGTCAATCAAAAACTGCTTTCGGAACAGGCACAGAAACTTGAGGCGCTGCAAAACGCTATAAAACTTATCCGGCACGCCAAGGCCGGACATCAGCTTGACTATAAAGAGGCCACCGGCCTTCTGGACGTTATAGAGAATTATAGTTATGCTCTCGGCCTGCTGGATGATTACGACCGGCAAAAACTTAAGGTCTCGCACACCTCCGCCGGCGGCAAGTTCCGCCTGACCTACGATAAAGTCATAAAAGCAGTGGGGGAAATGCGGGCCAAAAGCGACAGTTCGGAATTGTTTGGGCGCGAAAAGGACCAATCCCTTAAAAGTTCCGTAGCCGCGATCTACCAGACCTTCGACGGAAAAGAATTATATCAGAGCGTTGAGGAAAAGGCCGCCAATCTGTTGTATTTTATAGTTAAGAACCACTCATTTGTAGACGGCAATAAGCGCATAGCCGCCGCAATTTTTCTCTGGTTCATGGAGAATAACGCCCTGCTTTACAAGGCCGACGGTTCCAAGCGCCTGGCGGACAACACGCTTGTGGCGTTGACCCTGCTGATAGCCGAAAGCTGCCCGGAAGAGAAAGAGACCATAACAACCCTTGTGGTGAACCTGATAAATAAATGCAACTGAAGGCAATTTTGGTGATGTTATTGAACAGGCGCGGTTCCGGGAGGTAATATGGACAAATCTCTGGCAATTTTTGAAGGGCATAAAATACGCCGCCATTACGACGAGAAGACCGAGGCCTGGTATTTCTCCGTAGTGGATATTCTGCAAGTGCTGATCCAACAGCCGGACTACCAGGCCGCGCGAAATTACTGGAAAGTCTTAAAAAACCGTCTTAAAAAAGAAGGCAGTGAAACGGTTACAAAATGTAACCGGTTGAAATTGGTCGCTGAGGATGGGAAAATGCGCCTTACTGACGTTGCCAATCCGGAGACGTTGCTGCGTCTTATTCAATCCGTGCCAAGCCCGAAGGCTGAGCCGATAAAACTCTGGCTGGCCAAGGTGGGTTATGAGCGCCTGCAGGATATGGCGGACCCCGCGAAGTCTTTGGACCGCGCCCGCCAGTACTGGCAGCAGCATGACCGGAGCGAAAAGTGGATACAGCAGCGCATGATGGGCCAGGAAACCCGCAACAAACTGACCGATTACTGGAAAAATCACGAAATCACGAAAGAATCGGAGTACGCCGCGCTGACCAATATTATTCATAAAGAGTGGGCCGGTCTTACTGTAAAGGCGCATAAAGCGGTGAAGGGCCTTAAAAGCCATAACCTGCGCGACCATATGAGCGAGGCTGAGCTGATCTTTACCGCGCTTGCCGAAATGTCCACACGGCAGATAGCTGAAACGATGAGCGCCACCGGAATGCCGGAAAATGCCGTGGCGGGTTAAAAAGGCGGCGGCATAGCCAAAAGAGCCCGCATGGAACTGGAGAAAAAAACAGGGAAAAATGTGGTCACGGGCGAAAACTACCTGCCGCCCGGCGGAGGAGCGCTTGGGAAGATCGATAAGAAATAGGAGCATCATTTTGCTGAGATCAGTAAAATGATAAAAAAAAGACAGCACATCTCAAAAACATTTATAACAGTGGGAATTGATCCCGGGCGCAACTATTTCAAAAATTGAAATAGTTCACGGGAGTTAAATGTTACTAGCAAGTTAGTAGTAAACTTATTAGTAAAAATTAGTATTTGATTTGTAAAACTAGTGAAGAACTTACGACACAACTAGCGACAAACTTGCGACGTTTTGAAATGGAAAAGGTGAGAACTATGGCAAAAGTTCCGGTGGTTCAGACGGATGTGTGGAAAAGCCTGTATGCGGCGGCGGGCCGCTTTTATGAGCTGACGCCCTGGGAATATTTTGACGACACCACCCTTATAGGCGTGCGCAACCCCGAGGACGGGCAGACCGGTTACGGCTGTATTCTGGGCGCGCTGGGCCAGGTGCTGGCCCTTTGCCTTTACCGGGGAGCGGAGGGGCTGGATTTTCACCTAAAGGCGCAAAAAGGGAAGCTAGACTTTAAACAGGGCGACCTTCTTTCAATGCAAAATTGTCTAATGGCGGAGTTCACCGGCAAGAAGGAGCTGCAAAAAGAGGATCTGGCCGTTATAAAGGAGTTGGGGCTTTCTTTCCGCGGCGGGCATGCTTGGCCGGCTTTCAGCAGCTATCTGCCCGGCCATGCGCCCTGGTTCCTGACCGAAGCCGAAGCCCGCTTTCTTACGCTTGCGCTTGACTGCGCCTGCGACGCGGTTTCCCAAACCCTAGCGGGGCGGCTGAACACGGATTCCCGGCCGGAAAAATGCCTTGTGTATCTTCCAAAGGCCGGCGCGGGCGGCCGGCCGGAGATAGAAACGCGCTGGGAGGCTCTCCCTAAATATCAACCTCCGCCGCCGGCGGCTTATGTCCCCGACATGGTGAAGATAAACAAAATTGTCTCAGCGGGCCTCCCGGACAACGGCCCCTGGGAGGCGGACGTGTTCGACTCGGGAATGGTTATAGGCGACAAAGACCGGCCTTATATTCCTAAAATGATCATGGTCGCACATCAGGCTTCCGGGTTCATGTTCCACGCCTCGGTTATCGAGGCGGGCCTGGATGAGTTGCAGGCGCTGGGTGACGCCATTGTGGGAGCAATGCTTGAGCATTCCTTTGCCGCGACTATAATTTACGTTAAGGCCGAGGCGACCGCGGCTGCGCTTGCTCCCCTTGGAAAGGCGCTGGGGCTGGTTTTTGAGCGTAAAAAACGCCTCCAGTCCATAATCGGCGCCCGCAAGGCGCTTGCCGCCGCCACAAGAGGCCGCGGCTTTACTGCCTGAACCGGCGTGACTGCGGCAAAAAGGCTGGCGGGAAAGTACAGACTGCGCGGGGTAAAGGAGGCAAAATGACCAGGGGAAGAGAGGTTTCGTTTATAACACCGCGAAAGGGCGTGTTTAAAACGGTTTTCCAGTTTAAAATAACGCTCCTCGAATCGGAGCCGCCGGTGTGGCGCCGCATCCAGGTGCCGGGCTACTATACCTTTTACGATCTGCATGTGGCCATACAGAGCGCCATGGGCTGGACCGACAGCCATCTGCACGCCTATGAAATAGGAAAAAAGCGCCTTGTCCGCATAGAATCCCCGTATGCGGTGGATGAGTTATTTGAGGAAGCGAAATATTTTACCCCCAATACCCGGCTTGCCCGGTTCTTCGGCAAAGAGAAAGACGCCGCCGTTTATGAATATGATTTCGGCGACAGCTGGCGGCATGAGATCTTGCTTGAGGATATAGTGCTCAAAAAATCCGGGGTAAAGTACCCTCTCTGCCTTGACGGACAAAGAGCCTGCCCTCCGGAAGATTGCGGCGGTATTGACGGCTACCAGGCGTGTGTGGATATGACGGCAGGAAAGCATTCTTTTGAAAATGAAGCCGACGCCCGGCAGTTGAAGGTCTGGCTGGGTGACTGGCAGCCGGAGAGATTTAACACTAAAGAGGTAATTTTTGCAGATCCACGCAGACGGTTTCTGCGTACAATGAAGAACTGACTGGAGTTTTTAAGTTTTCAGCAGCCGAATAAAAAATGAAAAAATCAAATATCTGGGTGCCGGTTTATAAGATTAGTCCTAAAATTGCCAGGGCTCTTATGGACATTGAGGCCGCAAAGACCATTGTGGAGCGGACGGCTTTGCCGCCGGCTGCTGAGGCGGAGCTCAGGCGCGCGGCCAGGGTGCGGTCTACGCACTGTTCAACCCGCATTGAGGGCAACCACCTTACCCTGAAAGAGGCGCAGGAAGTAATTGAAGATAAAAAAACATCTTTCCACGGCCGTGAGCGCGACACCGGCGAAGTGCGAAATTACTGGAACGCCCTGTTAAAGGTTGAAGAATGGGCTGTAAAGAAGGCTGAGTTTACCGAAGATCTGATTAAACGGCTTCACGCTATTGTAGAGAAAGGCAAACGCTCAAAACCCACGCCATACAGGACCGGGCAGAACGTAATAAAAGATTCAGCCTCCGGCGCCGTTGTTTACATGCCGCCGGAAGCCAAAGAAGTGCCCAAGCTTATGTCTGAAATGGCGGCTTGGGTGCGCCAGGCTGAGCGCAGCGGCATGCCCGGCCCCATAATAGCGGCGCTGGCGCATTATCAATTTGTAAAGATCCATCCTTATTACGACGGCAACGGCAGGACGGCCCGCCTGCTTGCTACTTTCCTGCTCCAGCGGGACGGCTACGGCCTGCGCGGCTTTTTCTCAATGGAAGAGTCCCACGCCAGGGACCTTCAGGCATATTACACTTCCCTGGCCGTTCACAAGCATCATAATTACCATGGGGGCCGCGCTCAAGCGGACCTTACCGGCTGGCTTGAGTATTTTATAACTCTTTTGGCTGTTGTTTTTAGCGGCGCCAGGGATGAGGCCGCAAAATACGCCAAGGAGGGTATCCCGCTTGAGCCTGAGCCGCTCCGGAGGTTGGACCGGCGGGCAAGGGCTGTTTTGGGCATGTTCGCCCGCAAGGACACCATAACGGCGCAGGAGGTGGCGGCAGCTCTCGGTCTTTCGGGGCGTATGGTAAGAAACATCCTTACGGCCTGGGTGAAAGACGGCTGGCTTGTGGTTGCCAACGCCTCCAACCGCGCGCGTGCCTACCGGTTATCGGAAATTTATCGGAAGTTTGCTGGCAATAACCCTAAAAAATAAGTATACTGTGCTTAACGAACGAAAGGTATTCTGCGCCTTACAACAACAAAGAGTTGATGCGCGCGGGAAATAATTTCTGCGGTGTGCCGAGGTAAATGTGTCATGTTCTTGCCGGTGCCCCGCCTGTCGCAGTCGGACGGGCGGGAAGTCCGGCTTGGGTAAAGGTCAGCAGCCAGCCCAACATTCAATCCCGCACGCGGGGCGGCAACAAACC
>CAIXBR010000028.1 GCA_903917735.1 uncultured Elusimicrobia bacterium
AAGGGCGACCGCTACCGTGTGTTGCGGGTCACGGGACATCAGCAATAGAAAGTGTTTTACGAAAAAAGTGGGACAGAATGATAAAAATATCAGCGGAGCAAAAATAAAATTATATTAAGCTCCCCCGCAAATTAAAACAGGGGGGTTTTCAGCGGAATCGAGATATAGAACCCGCCCCCGACTGACGACCGCCCAACCACCGCCCGACACGCCTGGCCACCGCCGGGCTGGGGGAAACCTGCGAAATCTTAAAGAAAAGCTCCGCTTTTTGTTATTATAGCGGTAGGGCGCAGTTTTAGCAGCTTTCAGGCGAAGGAAAAGTGGCGGCTCTCCGGAAAAAACAGCGGATAACAGTCGATAACCGCGTTCATGTTGCTACAGATTAAATGGCCATCTGATGAACGTGGACAAATTCAAGCTGGCGGAAAAAGCCAATAAGATCTCCGCGCAGATAATAAAACAGGGTCGTTTAAACTGGTTAGGAGTGTAAAATAATAGAAAAAATACTGTGGTGGTCTTTAGCGGTTTTATGCGTGAACGCTAACATAAAAGCCTTAACTTTACACTTTAGGCCGTCTGAGGGGCATAGCCCTTGATACGGCACAGCCATAGGCTAGACATTGTCTGAAATGTAAAGTTAAGCGCGATCGGGGGGGATTATGAAAAAAAATATTAAAAGAATTGCTATTAATACCGGTGGGGGGGATGCTCCAGGGCTTAATGCCGTGATACGAGCTGTGGTCGTATCCGCCATCAACAAGGGCTGGGAATGCTTCGGTATACGGGACGGCTATAACGGCCTTATGATGCCGGGTGATTATCCCGAGGGCGGGCTTATACCGCTGACCCGCCAAAGTGTGCGCGGGATAACTCACTTGGGCGGAACGATACTGGGCACCACGAACAAAGGCAATCCGCTGAAGTATCCCACAAAGGGTCCCGGCGGCAAGATGTTCGAAAAGGACCGTTCGGACGAACTGGTCGCTGCTTTTAAAAAAAATAATATCGACGCTCTTGTTGCTTTGGGCGGGGATGGGTCGCTTGGTATTGCCAATGTGCTTTCGGAAAAAGGCTTACGAACGGTGGGGGTGCCTAAAACAATAGACAACGACTTGGACAAAACCGTGATAACCTTCGGGTTCGATTCGGCGGTTTCGTTTGCCACCGAATGCCTGGACCGGCTGCATTCCACGGCCGAAGCGCACCGCCGGATAATGGTGGTTGAGGTCATGGGCCGCTATGCGGGCTGGATAGCTCTAAACGCGGGCATATCCGGCACGGCCGACGCTATTTTGATACCTGAGATCCCTTACGATATAAATAAAGTGGCCGACTGCATGAAGGCGCTTGTGAAACGCGGCAAACATTACGGCATTGTTGTGGTGGCAGAGGGGGCGAAGCCTAAAGGTGGAACCGTATCCGTACTCGGCAAGGAACTCGGACGGGCCGAAAAGCTTGGCGGCGCGGGAGAACGCGTGGCCGCGGAACTGCAACCGCTGGCGGGAAAGGAATGCCGCACGGTGGTTTTGGGGCATTTACTGCGCGGGGGAAGCCCTACCACTTTTGATCGGTTAATTTCGCTCAGGTTCGGCGCGGCCGCCGTGCGCGCGCTTGAAGAGGGAAGGTCGGGTGTTATGGTGGCGCTAGCGCCGCCGACGGTACAGTATGTGCCGCTGAAAGAAGCTACCAGCCGGATGAAGACTGTCCCGCTTGACTGCGACACCATCCTTTCCGCGCGAGATCTGGGAATTTGCTTCGGGGACTGAATGGATTTCCATATGAATGTGCAGATTCTTTGCAACTAACGCATATTAGCCATTCCATTGTATTACACGGAGTAGGATATCTGATATCTAAAAGGGCTTTGCGCCTCGCGCGCCACTAAGCCTCTCGGAAGGAAGCCACCCTTTTCATATTACCATCGGACGGCTAAAAGCCGGCGCATTTTTTTGAAAATTAAAAAAGTTCCTCTCTCCCGGCGGTGGCCGGGCGGTCGGGAGTTATAGAACCCGCCCCGACTGACGACTGACCCGCCAAACCACCGCCCGACACGCCCGGCCGCCGCCGGGCGCGGGGGAAACCTGCAAAATTTCAAAGAAAAGCCACGCTTTTTGTTATTATAGCGTTAGGAAGCGTACTTATGACTCCTGCAAATCTCATCGCCGGACTTGGTTTCGCCGCGCTGTCATCCTGGGCGGTGCTGGCGATTGTTTTTACTAATTTCCCCGCGGGCCCTCGGTTCGCCGGGGCGGCCGCTTTCGTCATGGCCGCGCTTTTATGCTTTATGCTTCCCAAAAGGCGCGGCAGGAAAATGACCTGGTTTCTCTCTCTGTTCGCGCTGGTCCTGGTCTGGTGGCTCACCCTCCAGCCGAGCAACGACCGGGACTGGGAGCCAGACGTGGCCGTGCTTCCTTACGCCGAGATAGGCGGCAGCAGCGTCACCGTCCACAACATCCGCAACTGCGATTACCGCACAGAGAAGGATTATACGGTAAATAGCTACGACCGGACTTTCGAGCTGGGTTCCCTGCGAAGCATGGACCTGTTTCTGGTGGACTGGGGCTTGCCGCACATAGCCCACGCCATGCTCAGCTTCGGGTTCGGCGGGGATAGGCGCCTCTGTTTCTCCATCGAGACCCGCAAGAAGAAAGGGGAGGAGTATTCCGCCGCAAAAGGTTTTTTCAGGCAGTACGAGCTTACCTACGTGGTGGCGGACGAGCGCGACGCGGTGCGGCTGCGCGCCAATTACCGCAAAGGCGAGGAAGTTTACCTCTACCACATTAAAGCGGACCCCGGGATCATAAAGGAGATCTTCCTGGCTTACCTGCGCGCGGTGAACAGCCTTAAGGAGCGGCCGCGGTGGTATAACGCCGTGACCGCTAACTGCACCACGGCCATCTGGGGACACGTGTTCCCCTACTATCCGAAGGCCAAGCTGGACTGGCGCATTCTTGCCAGCTCGCATATCCCGGAGATGATCTACGAACTCGGTGTAGTGGATAAAACCCTGTCCCTGCCGGAGCTGAAGAAGCGCAGCCGGATAAACGAGCGCAGCAGGGCCGCGGATGGCGACCCTCAATATTGCGAAGCAATACGGAGCGGGCTGCCGGGGTTTTGACGGCTAATTTTAGTGCTTGCAGGTTGAGAACATAAATGGACGTTTATAAATACAATTCCGAGGCTTGGGACGCGGAGGTCGGAAAAGGGAATCCCTGGAGCAGGCCTGTTTCTCCGGAGGAAGTAGCGAAGGCGCGGGCGGGGGAATTCAGGATACTTCTCAGCCCTGTAAAGCCCGTGCCCGGGGACTGGTTGGGGACCGTGCGGGACAGGGATATTCTTTGCCTCGCCTCCGGCGGCGGGCAGCAGGGGCCTTTGCTCGCCGCCGCGGGTGCGCGCGTAACGGTGCTGGACGCTTCGCCGGAGCAGCTTGCCCGGGACAGCATGGTGGCGGACCGCGAAGGACTAAAGATCACCATTCACCTCGGGGACATGCGCGATTTGAGCCGGTTCGCGGACAAGAGTTTTGACCTTATCATCCACCCTGTTTCCAACTGTTTCATCCCCGACGTGGCGCCGGTCTGGAAAGAATGTTTCCGCGTGCTGCGGCCCGGCGGGAGCCTGCTGAGCGGGTTCAATAACCCTTTCACCTACAGTTTTGACCGGCAGCTTTCGGAAAAAGGCACGCTCCAATTGAAATATCCTATCCCGTACAGCGACCTTACCTCGCTTACCGACGCCGAACGGCAGGAGTTTATCGGGCGTAATGAACCGCTGGAGTTCGGCCATTCGCTGGGAGACCAGATCGGCGGCCAGCTCAAGGCGGGCTTTTTGCTCTCGGATTTTTACGAGGATGTCTGGGGGGACGGGAATATCGAAGACCGCTTCTTCCCTCATTTTATCGCGACCCGCGCGCTAAAAACATAAATCCCCGGGATCAGGGGCGATGGCGATAGATCGCCGTAGAGCCTTTGTCGAACACTTTATCCGCCTCTTTGAGAATGACCCGCCACGCGCGGGGACTGTCCGCCATCCGCTGTTTCAGGTCCGCGTCGGCGAAAACATACTGTACCCCGGTACCCCAAAATGCGCGCGCCCGGCCGGGGTCTTCAAAATCGGCGTGTTTATTGAACAGCCCCGAGATCCAGGCTTTCCTCTCTTCGCCGTCAACGGACTGGGCCCAATGGCCCCATATCGCCGTATTGCCTGAGAAGGCCGGGAGCATGCTGCTTATAGCGGGCGCGGCAAAGACCACTTCCGCCGGGTCGCTGGTTCTTTTGAGGAATTTAAAACCGTCCATTGTCTCGTCGCTGACAAAATAAACTCCCGCCGTATTGCGTTTCACGGTCCCGCTTTCCCGGATAAGCAGATAGGCCGGGGTGGACGCTAACAAAGGCGTGAAAATGACGGCGGCGGCCAGGATAGTCCGCCGCCGGCGCGGCCCGGAGCACCAGGCGAAGAGCGACTTCAGGGAAATGGCGGCCAGGATGCACAGCGGGACATGGGCGCCGAAAATGAGCTTTCGCTGGAACCAGACCGGCAGGTAAGCTAATGACACAGCAAGCAAGAACCACGCAATCACCTGCCAGTAGCGTTTCACCCATTCGCCGCGGCTGGCCGCCAGGCCGGCGGCGGCGAACAACAGCGGGAACCCGAAACCCAGAAGATAGGCGGCAAGAGGGGGGCTTTTCATTTCCCCCATAAAACTGTGCCTGGCCAGGAGCGGATGTAATTCCGTCACCAGGCCCATGTAAAAAATAAACGGGAGCGCGGCCAAAGCGAACCTGAACAGATAGCCCGCAACGTCCGCCTTTCTCCGCGCTGCCGCAAGCAGCGCCACATAAGTGAACAGGAGCGGCTGCGAGTAGGGGTGGAGCAGGGCCAGGACGCCGGCTGAAAGGCCGCTGAGCCACAGGTCGGTCTTGTTCCCGTCGCGCGTTCCCCGGTCCGCCCAATAGACCGCAAGCAGCATCAAGGTCAGGGAGTAGGGGAACAGCGTGTTCCATAATAGGGACCAGTAGGTGTTCATGTCCACCAGCCACAGATCCACCGGGCCGCCGGGCAGACGACCGGCAAGGCCCAGGATGGAGAGAAGCCCGCCGAACCCGGATGAGATCCCGACAAGGACCGAAGCGGCGGCAGAGGTAGGGGCGTCAAGCCCCAGATAGTCGGTGTACCTGTAAAACGCAAGGAAAAAGAGGGCGACCCCGGCCATCTTCAGCGCTAAATGGGCTATGCCGATGTCGCAGGCGAACAGCGAGCTGGTCCAGCCGCAGAGCAGGAAAAGCGGATGGAACAGGAAAGCGGGGTGGGGCAGCGCCGTGTACTTTAATCGGAATAACAGGCTTCCGCGGGCGGCCTGCTGCGACCAGGCCATATAGCCGAAGGAGTCCTCCGGGTAAGGAGGCAGGATCCAGGTGTAATGATAGCCGGGCGGGGCTGAAAGCCAGTTCAGCACGTAAGGGAGGGACGTCGCCACTATCATGAACGCTATCCAGCACACGCGGAAGGCGCGCAGGCCGTCCGCCCCCGGGTTATACTGCCGGGCGGGGACAGCTGGCGCGGCCTGTTTACGGCGAAAAGCGGAAAGCATGGCTTGAAACCTTGTCAGGCTTCCTTCTTTATAGAAGCCGGGGTGGCGCGCTTGAAGGCCCAGTCGCGGATGACCTTGACCTGCTCGGCCATGGTCTTGGAGAGCGGCACCATGTTGTGGGTCTGCAGCCAGATGTCGTCCGTGGTCGCCGGGCGCCCCAATTGGCGCGCGTCGATGCGCGTGGCGATAATGGCCTGCTCTATTTCAGCGCCGCTCCAGCCGTTGGTGCAGGCCAGCAGGCGGTTGATGTCGAAGATCTTGGAATCCCCGAAGTTGCGCTCCAGGTGTATCTTGAAGATCTGGGCGCGCTCGTCCGTGTCGGGCAGGTCGCAGAAGAACACCTGGTCGAAGCGGCCCTTGCGGATGACCTCGGCCGGGAGCATCTCTATGCGGTTGGCCGTGGCGGCCACGAAGATGAGGGGGGGTTTTTCCTGCATCCAGGTCAGGAACTCCGAGAAGATCATGGACTGCGGCGTGGCGGCTTCCTTGGGGATGCTCAGGCTGCTTTCCATCTCGTCTATCCAGAGCACGGCGGGCGCCAGGCTCTCTATGGTCTGAAGCGCCCTGCGGAAGGCGGTCTCGGGGCTGCCGTACTGGCCCGAGAAGACCATGCTCATGTTCAGGCGGAACAGCGGCACGTGCCAGAGCCCCGCTATGGCCTTGGCCAGCAGGCTTTTTCCGCAGCCGCTGACTCCCATGACAAGCACGCCCTTCGGTATGGGCATCCCGGAGTTGACCGCCTCCTGGTTGAACAGGTCCTTGCGCTTGCCGGCCCAGCTCTTTACGTTCTCCAGCCCGCCGACCACGCTGGTATCGAACTTGAGCGGGATGAATTCCAGGAAGCCGGATTTTTTGGCCAGCATCCCTTTTTCGGCGAAGATCTCTTCAAGAACTTTTTCCCTGACGGTGCCGGAACTCAGAACGCGGTAAAGGATGTGGCTTACTTCCGTCATGGTCAGCCCGCGCAGGGCCAGGATGATCTGCGGCTTCAGGTCCGCCGGCAGGGCCGAGCCGGGGAACTGCTTTTCTATCTCCAGCACGCGCTCCATCAGCTCTTCGGACGAAGGCGTGTCGAGCTCCACGTAGCACAGCTCCTTCTCCAGTGATTCCGGCATGCCGGCTACCGGCGAGATGAGCACCACGGCCGACTGATAGTCGCGCGAGAAGGCGAAGTAAGCTTCGCGCAGTGCGCGGACCACCTTCGGGTCGTTCATGAAATCCGAGAGGTCCTTCATCACCCAGAACCCGCGCCTGGGGTGGGCGGTTATCTGCTGCAGCGCGGCTACGGGGTCGCGCGTGTCTACGCCTTCCACGGCCGGCTCCAGCCCGCGGACGCAGCTCCAGGTGGTCATTGAGCCGCCCTGGAAACAATGCGGCGCCAGGGGCCTAAGGCGGTCGGTGACGCGGCTTTCCTCGGACGTGTGCAGATAGATCAGGGGATTGCGGCCCTGTACCGCGCGGATGATCTGCTGGTCGAATCTGGACATAAATATCCTTTAGGCTCCTGGGAAATAGAGGGTGCTTGTCGCGAATTCCGCCGCCCGGGACTTGCTGAAAGTCCGCGGAAACTGGTCCGCGGCCATAAATATATTACAAATTTTATGGTCGGAAAAAGGAGAGGCGCGGCCCGGCGGTTTTTACCGGGGTCTTTTTGTTTGGTATAGTTGTTGGATATTTGGAAATATGCGGGTAAAAGTATTTATATTCGGCCTATGACGACAACAGAGAATATTTCTTCACCAGCACCGAAGATTGAGTTGGCGGATGCGTGGGGCGGGATGGCGGCTATGCTGGTGGCGCTGCCCTCGGCCATAGCATTCGGCGTAGCCATGTACGCGCCGCTCGGGCCCGGCTTCTTAGGCGCCGGCGCGCTTGTGGGTATTATAGGGACCGTGGCCGTAGGGCTGCTGGCTCCGGCCCTTGGCGGCGCCCCGCGGCTGATCTCTGCTCCCTGCGCGCCGGCGGCGGCCGTAATGGCGGCGCTGTGCGCCCGACTGCTGGCCGGCGGCGCGTCCGCGGAAAGCGTCATCGTTTCCCTCGTTCTTGTCGGGCTGTTCTCCGGCATACTGCAGGCGGTTTACGGCGCGCTCGGCGGCGGGCGCCTGATAAAATACATTCCCTATCCGGTTGTGACCGGGTATATGAGCGGGGTCGGCCTGCTGATAATGTTCAAGCAGATCGGCCCGTTCCTCGGGCTTGCGAAGGAGGTCTCCCCGCTGGCCGGGTTGTTCTCCCCAGGAGCCTGGCAATGGCCCGCGCTTTGCGTGGCTCTTGTCACGGTAGCGGTTACTGTAGCGGCGCCGCGCCTTACAAAAAAAGTTCCGGCGGCCATACTGGGCCTGGCGGCCGGCATAGCGGCGCACTTCGCGGCGGGGCTAGTCCGCCCCCAATTGCTGGCGCTGGAGGCCAACCCATTCATTATCGGCGTCATCTCCACCAGCCCGGGCGTCATTTTTAAGGGCATCGTTTCCAATTTCGGCGCGCTGCGCCTTATGGGCGCGCGGGAGATATACCTGCTTGTCGGTCCGGCGCTCACGCTGTCCGTCCTCCTTTCCATCGATACGCTTAAAACCTGCGTAGTCACCGACTCCCTTGTCCGCTCCCGCCACGATTCCAACCGGGAACTGACGGGCCAGGGCGCCGGCAACATCGCCTCCGCCCTGCTGGGCGGCATGCCGGGCGCCGGCACCATGGGCGCCACCATGGTAAGCCTGGCCAGCGGCGGCCGTACCCGCGGCGCGGGTTTATTCGAAGGCGCTTTCGCCCTGATAGCCGCGCTAGCGCTGGGCAGCGCCATAGGACGTATCCCGCTAGCCGCTCTGGCCGGGATATTGGTAGTTGTGGGAGTGCGCATGATAGACCGCTCCAGCGTGCGGCTGGTCCTGCGCCGCGCCACCATGCTGGATTTCGCCGTTATCGTGGCGGTGGTCGGCACGGCGCTGGCGGTGGACCTTATAGCGGCCGCCGGAGTGGGCATAGCCCTCTCCATCCTGCTTTTCATCCGCGAGCAGATGCGCAGCAGCGTTATCCGGCGCAAAGCCACCGGTGCGGAACTGTCCTCAACGCAGCAGCGCCTGCCGGGGGAACGCGCGGCGCTGACCGCCCGCGGCGCCGAAACGCTTGTGGTAGAGCTGCAAGGCAGCCTGTTCTTCGGCACCACCGACCAGTTGTTCTTGGAAATAGAGAGCGACATGCGCTCCTGCCGGCGCCTTATCCTGGACATGCGCCGCGTCACCTCGGTGGACTTCACGGCCGTGCATATGCTCGAGCAGGTGGGGGCCATGCTGGCGGAGCGCGGCGGCTCGCTCGTCTTCTCCCATCTGCCGGTCAGCCTGCCCACCGGACAGGACCTGCGGGCTTATTTCAAACATCTTAAGCTGACCCATCATGAGGGCGCGGGGCGTGTTTTTGAAACCCTTCATGACGCGCTTGAATGGGCCGAGGACTGCGCCATAGAAGAGGCCGGCCTGGAGCGCCCGGCCCCCGAAGAGCTCCTGGACCTTTCGCAGATAGATTTTTTGCGCGAGATAGACTCAGCCTCTCTGGAGGGGCTGCGCTCGGTCTTTGTAGAGCGCCATGTGGAAGCCGGCAAGCACTTGTTCGCCCGTAATGGCCAGGGCGAGGAGCTTTTCCTCATCCGCCGCGGGCGCGTGCGCATAGTGCTGCCGCTGAAAGAAACCCACCGCCAGCATCACCTTGCCGTTTTCGGGCCGGGCGACTTCTTCGGCGAGGTGGCTTTCCTGGTCCGCGCGCTGCGCACGGCCGACGCCATCGCCTTGATCGACACCGACCTCTACGTCATCGGCCGGGAGGCTTTCGACGCCATCTCGCGCCGGGACCCCGCTGTCAGTGCTGTGTTCTACCAGCGCCTCGCCAGCGTGGAGGCGGTGCGCCTGCGCGAGGCCGACCGCGAACTGCGCCGCCTGCAGGACAGCTGAAAACCAGTATGAAAAAATACAACCGCATAAAGTGCGGGTTTACGCTTTTGGCCGCGCTGTTCGTTTCGTTCTCTTTTGTCTCCTGCAGAAAAGCGCCCAGGATCGGCAAGACGGAGCGCGTTCTGTTCGTAGGAAACAGTCTAACCTACGCTAACGACCTGCCGGGGGTTATTGCGGGGCTGGCGAAATCGCGCAACTCCGCAATGGAGTACGCGATGTACGCTCCGGGAGCGTATACCCTGGCCCAGCATGCGGCGGACCCCAGGCTGCTGGAAATTATAAACAAGGGGCACTGGGACTTTGTAGTGCTGCAGGAACAAAGCCAGATCCCCGCTTTTCCCTGGGCTAAAACGCAGGTTTTCCCGTACGCGCAAAAGCTCAGCCAGCTGATCAGGGCTGCCAATCCAGGCGTTAACGTGGCCTTTTATCAGACCATGGCCAGGAAGAACGGTGACGCCCAGAACGCGCGCTACTGCCCTGAAGTCGGCACTTACGACGGGATGCAGAAGAGGCTTAACGACGCCTACACCCAAATGGCACTAGAGAACCAGGGGGTTCTTGTCCCGGTGGGAGAGGTCTGGCAAAAGGTCCGCGCGCAGCATCCATCCCTGGACCTTTACAATGACGAAGTGCACCCTAACCCCGCCGGGACGTACCTGGCCGCCTGCGTTTTCTACGCAGTAATTTATGGGGACGATCCTGTGGGACTGCCCCACCCCTTTCAAATAAATCCTTTTATCGCCAGGTCCATGCAGAAATCGGCAAATGATGCTGTAAAGCCAGGCCAGCCGCCGCTTTGAACCGGATCCCGGTATGTTGCGCGCAATTCAAGGTTAGTATAATTCGTTTAAATGAAGGCGAAGGACTTAAAATGCGGGAGCCGCGTTCCCGGCTTATAGAACGGATATTCAATTATGAGCTATTTTCTGAAAGATAAAATAGTCATTGTGACAGGCGCGTCGGAAGGTATAGGGCTTGAAGTGGCGCGCCTGCTGGCCGCCGGCGGGGCCAAGGTGGTGCTGGCCGCGCGCTCAGCGGAGAAGCTGAAAAAAGCCGCTGCGGAACTGGCGGGCTCCGTTGCGTTGCCGGCCGACCTGCGCAAGCCGGAAGACATAAAGAGCCTGATCGCCGGCACCATGCAGCGCTTCGGCAGGATAGACATACTAGTAAATAACGCCGGGCAGGGTATTTACGGCCCGCTCGAAAAAATAGACCTCGCCGCTTACCGGCGGGTCATGGACTTGAACGTGTTCTCCGTGGCGGACCTGATCCAGCAGGTCATCCCCATAATGCGCAAACAGGGCGGCGGCAGGATAATCAATGTAAGTTCGATGGTCTCAAAGAACTGCTACCCCAACCTTTCCGCCTATGCCTCCACCAAGTACGCCTTGAACGCGCTTTCGCTGACCGCGCGCAAGGAACTGGCTGGTGACGGTATCGTGGTCAGCGTAATGCACCCCAAAATGACGGCTACGCGCTTCGGCGTGAACGCGGTGGGCGGCAACCCGGCCGACAGCAGGGCGGACGGGCAGCGCGCGCCCAGGGTGGACACCGCCCTGGAAGTGGCTGAAAAGACGGTCAAACTGATAGAGAGCGGCGAAGCCGAAGCGAACATGTGACTATGGATATCACCGCTGAAGAACTGATACGGCTGTACGGCCTTGAGCCGCATCCGGAGGGCGGCTTTTTCAGGGAGAGTTACAGGTCCGAGGGAAAAACAGGCGGCAAGAATTTCTGCACGGCTATATATTTCCTGCTCCCGGCCGGACACAGGTCCCGGCTGCACCGTATAAAGTCGGACGAGCTCTGGCATTTTTACCTCGGCGGGCCGCTGACCGTAGCAAGCATATCCACCGACGGGCGCGTAGCGCGCGCCGTGCTGGGCGGAGATGCGGCCGCTGGCGGGAGAGTGCAGCACATGGTGCCTGCCGGCTGCTGGTTCGGCGCTTATCCCGAAGAGGGGACCGCTTTTTCGTTCGTGGGCTGTACCGTAGCCCCGGGCTTTGACTTCTCCGACTTGGAACTGGGGGAGCGCGCCGCCCTTGTTGAACAATTTCCGCAGGCAAAAGAGCTGATAGAAAAACTCACCTGAAAAACCAGAGGAGTTCTGGATGAAAACGCGGGTGCCCCTATATTTTCCTGGCTGGGCGGCGCTGCTTTTCACGCTGGGCGTCTGGCGCAGGCTTGAGCCCGCGCGCGGCGCCCACACCTGCGACGCGCTGGAAATGGTCAGTTGAAGCCAGCAAACGAAAAACCGCCGGTTTCCCGGCGGTTTTATAGTTAAGCCGCTGACACAGTCTTTTAGTATCTGAAGATGGCCGCCGTAGGCGCCAGCCCGGGCATCCGGTCAGGTTCCAGCGCATACACCTGCCCGGCGTGGTCCAGCGTGCGCGCCGCGCACAGCTCCAGCAGTTCCAAGTCGGAGGTTTCCGGCTTCTCATGTACGTCCACCACCCCTGACTCGTAGTCGAAAAACCCCCAGCACTGGTCCTTTGAAGAGACGAACAGGGCGGCCACCCGGCCGTCGTTGGCGGCCTGGAGGATGGTCTTCAGGTGGTTAGAGGCCTTGGGTGTGCCCTGCAAGCGCTCGAACTGCTTCACGGCCTTGCGCGCCCCTTCCTCGAAGCCCGGTTTCACTATCTCCCAGCCTTTGTCCTTAAGCTCTTCGGGTTTCAGCTCAGAAGGGTTGCCCGTTATGCGCCCTTCCTGCAGCTGCGGGTAGGTACTGGCTTTTTCGTAGATGCGGGTAAGGTAGTCTACCCCGGCCAGCACCAGCGGGCCGCCGGCGCTGTTAAGCACCGCGTTGACCGCTTTGTTGACGTTGTGGAAATAGACGAGGATGTTGTCCTTGTTCTCGTCCGAGTCTTCGGCGTGCCCGTGGAACATCCCGGTCTGGCCACGGCCCCCGCCGTGTCCTTCGGTCTGGGCGTGGTACTGCAGTTGTTTTTCCTTAGGATTCAGTTCCAGCAACTCGGCTATCCCCTTCGGGGCCTGCCGCAGGTCCACCTCAGCTACGCTGTAGCGGCTGCACTGGTACAGTTTTGCCGACCGCTGGCTCAGCGCCAGTACGCAGAACCTGCCGTCCTCGGAGAAGAGCGGCAGCAGCTGCTTCACACAGAACCTGTCGCCCACGGCCGCCAGCTCGTTGAAGTTAAGCGGCAGCGTATAGGCGCGCTTGATCTTTTTCGACAGGAATACCGCCAGGCCGCCGCTCTGGTACTGCCAGAACATGTGGTCCTCAAGCATGGGCTGCGCCGGCGCCATCAGGGTGGTGACCTCGTAGGGCCTAAGGCCCGATGCCGCCAGTTTCCGTTCCGCCTCGCGCAGCAGTTTCCTGTACCTTATCGGATTTTGTTTCGTCTCTATACTGCCCTTCACCGTGGGCATATAGATGGAAACGCACGGCCCCGTCCTTTCGTCCGTTAATTCCTTCAGTTCCTCTCTCTTCATTAAAAGCATAGCATCCCCCTGTTATTAGCAAAGAGGTTAGCAGAGCAGCATGTTGATTGACGTACCCCTCACCCAAGAAGAGCATACAATATTTTAAGGTGTAAATTACGAGCCGCCAGAGCGATGTTAGAGTCCACTTATTTGTTATCTTTGAAAGAGAATTTGGCGTGGCTGAAATAGCTGAGGATAGCGCACAGAAGAGTAACCAGCAATCCCGCGGATTTCGGGGAAAAACGGAATATTTCCACAAATACCGGCAGTAAAATTATGCTCAACGCTATTGTAAAGGCGTAAGTGGCGCAGAATCTAAAAAATTCCATAAACTTCAGCCGCCCTTTGGAAACGGATCTAAAAGTAATGCGCCGGTGCATAATATAAGCGCTCAATACGGCGACAATACTGGACACGAAGATGGCGGACATATAGGCCAGTCGCCTGGAAGCGAATAATGCCGCAAAGCCGGTGTCAAAAGCGACAAATACTCCGTAGCCAAAAAATGTGTTCCACCCGCCCACAATAAGGAACCTGACCTTGCGTGCATGGTCTGGAATCCTGTTCAAAAGTTTATCCATTTTACGGTCCGGTCTTTTTAAGCGTCCGCTAGTAGACAGTGCCGATAAATTTGTCTGCGACCCAGGAAAATTAAGCTGTACATGGCGAAACTTGTCTATTGCTTGCTGAAACTTGCGAGACACCCTATCTTTCTCGCTATATGCGAATGGGATTTACAGTCGTCGCCTTTGCAGGCGATGATCCGGAACCCTTCCCTCAGCAGAAGTTCAGCCAGGGATTTTTCATTGTAATAATTGATATGCTCGTGAAGCTTTGCAAATCCCCATCGGGGGAATCTTCCCAGCAAAAGCCTGGAGACCGTAGAGATACAATCGCACAAAACGACCATCGTGCCCGCCCCGGCGATTATATGCAGATATCTTTCATAAGCAGCGCTGGCCCAATTGGGAGGTATTGGATAATTTTCAAAGGGGACCTCAAAATAAAAAAATGTAGTACCTTGTACAAGTTGCTTTATTTTACCCAGCATTCCAGAAGGGTCGGAACAGTGCTCTAACACATGGCACAGCATTATAAGGTCATACCTGTGGTCATGAATATTGCCGTCATTAAGTTTTACCGTGCCCGGCAGCGGAAGAACATCGGACAGTTCGTAGACGTATTTGTTTGCGCCTATGCCTTCGGGGATAAACTGGCCCTTGTCCCCGCCGTAATCAAGGACGTTTACAATTTTGCTGTTGTCCAAATGCGGCAGTATCATGCCGGAGACGAAATCCTTTCTGTTTTTTATCTCATCGGCATTGTGTCCGATTCCGTCGTTATCCTTCCTTCTATACCAGAATTCGTGCCTATGTCTTGCCAGATAATACGATTCGCCTCTGTAGTTGCGGTAAAGGGCTGCGGTTTCTTTTTCGTCATACCTAAGATCGAAGTATCTGAAAGTGCAGTTTCCGCATTCCACCAGTTTGCAAAACCGGAGCGCATTTTGTCCTAAGACATAATCGCTTATAAACGGCGCTACAATAGCCGGGAATGATCTGTTTTCTCGGGAGTTACAACAGGGACATCTATCTATTGCATACATATAATTGCTTTAAGAGCGCGAACTGACAAAAGCGGCCCCATCTAAAAATTTATTCTTTTCTCTTCCACTACCAGAGGCTTTTTGGTTATCCTTATGGCGATACTCAGTATGTATTCGCCCACCAAGCCGATATATCTGCCCCAAATGCAAACTGGAAATGAAGCCGGTGGCTGTTATCCTTAGCGACAAGGAACTAGTGCGGCTCTTAACCCATTTGGGCCTTCTCGCTGATTTCCCGAAGTTCAAGCCTGCCGCAAAAGCGCCGCAAACCTGCGGCCCGCAAGACGAAGACTGCCAGCCGGACCTGAAAGGCGACGTATACGAAGCAATAGAACGCGCCCCGGCTGACGACTGGTAATATGAAAAGGGCCTTGCTTGCGTAAAAGGCCTCTGGTCCTTAGCGGACAGGTCTTTTAAGCTCTCAGTAATACCGCTATTATTGGAGCAATAGCGAAACGCAAGGAGGTCCTATGACAAAGTATATTGGATTGGATATTCATTAGTCAACCTGTTCGTTTTGCGCACAAGTTGGCGCTGGTGGTATACTTTGCGATAATGCGTAAGCGGATGTAATTTAGGTTATTGTACCGGTGCCGCCGAGCGGACGGCCCAGCGCAGCTTGGCGCAGGCGGAGCGCGGGTTGGAGCGGCGCTCCTGGGGGGAAGGGCGCGCGGGGGTGGAGGCCACGGAAGAATAGACGCCGGTCTCCTCGCCGCGGGCGAAGGCCTTTTTTACCCTGCGGTCCTCTCCGGAGTGGAAGGAAAGGATGGCCACGCGGCCGCCGGGTTTTAGGTACCAGGGCAGGATGTCAAGGAAGCGGTCGAGGACGCTAAGTTCTTCGTTGGCGCCTATACGCAGCGCCATGAAGGTGCGCTGCAGGGATTTCTTGATAATATCTTCGCCCAACTTGGCATGGGCTTTCTTCAGTCCGTCGCGCACGGTTTTGGCCAGCTGGCCCGTGGTGGCCACCGGCACGGGGCTCTCTTTGATAGCCCGGGCTATGGTCAGCGCGTGGGGTTCGTCCGCATAGTCAAAAAGCATCTTTTCCAGCGCTTCGGCGCTAAGGGCTTTCAGCATTTCCGAAGCGGGTCTGCCGCGCTCGGGGTTAAGCCGCAGGTCCAGCGGGCCGTCAGCTTTATAGGTGAAGCCGCGTTCCGGGTTGTCCAGCTGCATGGAGGACACGCCCAGGTCCGCCAGCACACAGTCGAAGCCGCCGCCGGCCTCTGGCGCCAGGCCGGCTATGCCGGCAAAATTCATCTTCCTTATTATAAGCGCGTCCGGGCCGAAACCAAGCGCGCGCAGGCGGGCCTCGGTTTTCGGCAGTTCTACCGGGTCCACGTCCACGGCGAAAAGCTTTCCGCCCGGCAGCAGCCTGGGCAGCAGCTTCTGGGTATGGCCGCCGTAGCCCAGCGTGGCGTCCAGGCAGACCTCGCCCGGCTTGGGGTCCAGGATCTTAAGGATCTCGTCCACGCAAATGGGCCTGTGCGTGCCCACAGGGGTCTGGCCCTTGGAGATTATGTGTTCCACCTGGGCCGCGTATTTATCCGGGTCCAGTTCCTTGTACTTCTCCGAGAAGCTGCGGGGGTGTGTGCCGCTGTAGCGTATGCGGCGCTTGTGCGGTTTAGGCGCTTCTGGAGTTTCCATAATCGTGTAAAAAGGGCCTCCCGGGTTAACGGGAAGCCCTTAATTGCAGCGGGAACGGCTTATTTCACGTGCTTGGAGATGATGCCGGCCAGTTCGAACATGGTGACCTGGGGCTTTCCGAAGAGCTTCAGCAGCTTTTCGTCGCCGTTGATGTTGCGCTTGTTGACCTTGTCCTGAAGGCCCTTCGCCTTTATGTAGTCCCACATCTTCTTGATTATCTCGGTCCGGGGAATGGGGGCGCTGCCCACCACCGCCGCCAGGTCCGCGTCCGGCTGCACAGGTTTCATGAATTTAGCGTTTGCCATAGTGTTTCTCCTTAAACTTACCGCGATCGTTGTTTGGTTGAAAAGCGGGTATGCCTAGATACTAGCAAAAAATGGGAGTAGAGAAGCAATACCACCGTCCAACTCAAAAAGGGTTATAATTGTTTTTATGAAGCCAATAAAGGACAGGCATGGGCGCGGGCTGGCCATAGCTCTGTATGGCGCTGACGGCGAAATCCTGCGGCTGGACGCCGCCAGGCTGGAGGCCGCCCTGCGCCTGAAGCGGGCCCTGCCGGGCAAGCCTGTTCTTTGCGCGCGCGCGCTTGAAAAACTCTTCGGCTTGGTCCCGGTCCGGCTTGAAGTCGGCCTCTGGAACGGGAAAAAAATATCTTTCCATGTGTCCGCAGACCTCGGGAATTTCATAAACGACATAGACTGCCTCATAGTGCGCGACCAGTACAATGCGGCCAAGGTGAAAGGCGGGCTAGTGGCCGACGCCGGGGCTAATATAGGTGTTTTTTCGCTTTACGCCAGGGCCCTCGGGGCGAAAAAAGTATACGCCTACGAGCCAGTAAAGGAAACTTTCGAATTATTGAAGGCCAATCTGGTCCTTAACCGCGCCGGCGCGGCCATTAAGGCGGTCAACATAGCCCTGGGGAAGGAAAAAGGCCAGGCCGAAATACAGTTCAACACCCGCGGCGAAGGCTCGGCCATGATAAAGGGGGCCGGCGTGGAGGTTAACCGCGCCGTAGTTTACTCCGGGCGGCGCTTTGTCCCCGTGGCCCCGCTGGACTCGCTGGTGAAAGGCCGGCTGGATTTCATAAAGATGGATGTGGAAGGTTATGAGGCGAACGTGCTGCTGGGGGCGGCCGGGCTAATACGCAAGTACAAGCCTGTATTGTCTTTTTCCGCCTATCACCGCAAAGCCGACAAGAAAGAACTTCCTAAGACGGTGGCTGTCATCAGGCCGGATTACGCCATAACCCTGAACACTTTTGCCGAGCATGACTTCTACTGCGATTAGCCGCTGTTTAGCCTTTATCTTTTTTGCCGCGGCGCTTCAGCCGGCCGCGGCTGCCGTAATTGACGCGCCTAAGGCTTCCACGCTGGTGACCGACCGCTTCGGCCGCCCGCTGCGCTCCTACTTGGACGGGGCCGCCGCTTCCTCCTGCGTTCCTCTGAAACTCTCAGAAATTTCCCCCTGGCTGGTGCTAGCCACCGTGGCCGCCGAGGACAAGCGCTTCTTCGCACATCCCGGGGTGGACTTCCGCTCCGTGACGCGCGCTTTTCTGCAGAACTCCAAGCGCGGGCATACGGTCTCGGGCGCCTCTACCATAACCCAGCAGCTGGCCCGCGCGCTGGAGCCGCACCCCCGCACCATGCTGGGCAAGCTTTCGGAAATGTTCTCCGCCATGCGGCTGGAGGCCGGCCACAGCAAGGAGGAGATCCTGGAGGCCTACTTCAACGGGGTTTCCTACGGGGCGCTTATCACCGGGGCGGGAGCGGCCTCGCTGGATTATTTCGGCCAGCCCGCGCGTGACCTGAGTCCGGCACAGGCGGCGCTTTTGGCGGGCATCCCCAAATCGCCGGTGAATTACGACCCGCGCAAGAACCCGCTGGCCGCCGCCGAGCGCCAGCGCCTGATCCTGCGCCGCATGCTGGACCTGGGCCTGCTGGACGCGGAGACCTACCGCCTGGCCCTGGCCGAGAAGACGGGGGCCAGGGAAAAAGAGAAATATTTCGACGCGCCGCAGTTCTCGGACTACGTGCTGCGGCATTCGGCGCGCAGTGGGGGGACTATAACCACCACTCTGGACGGCCGCGTGCAGGAGGCGGCCGCCCAGGCGCTTAAAAATCACCTGACGGAACTGCGCTACCGCAACAACATCAAGAACGGCGCTGTGGTTGTGCTGGACAACGCCACCGGCGCCATCCTGGCCTGGGTGGGATCGAGCGATTTCTTTGACACCGTCAACGGCGGCCAGGTGGACGGGGTTAGGGCCCCGCGCCAGCCGGGTTCGTCCCTGAAGCCCTTCCTGTACGCGCTGGCGCTTTCTAAAGGCGCGCGGGCCTCCGACCTGGTGGACGACTCCCCGCTTTACGTGCCGGGCGGCCACGCCCCGGAGAACTACGACAAGACCTACCACGGGAAGGTGCGCCTGAGGGAGGCTCTGGCCTGTTCGTACAACGTGCCGGCGGTGCGCCTGGCGCAGAAGGTGGGCGTGCCGGCCTTGCTGTCCAAGCTAAGGGATTTCGGCTTCGCCTCGCTGGAAAAGCCCGCCGAGTTCTACGGCGAGGGCCTGGCGTTAGGGAACGGCGAAGTGACGCTGCTGGAGCTTACGAACGGTTACGCCACGCTGGCGCGCGGCGGCGTGTGGCTGCCGGCGCGCTTCGACGAAAGCGGCGCGGCTCCGGCCCGCAGGGCCATGGGCCGGGGGGAGGCGTACATCGTTTCCTCCATGCTTTCGGACAACACGGCGAGGGCGCCTGCCTTCGGCGTGAACTCCGCTTTCAACCTGCCCTTCGACTTGGCCGCCAAGACCGGCACCACCAAGGATTACCGCGACAACTGGGCCGTGGGCTTCACCCCGGAATGGACCGTGGGCGTGTGGGTGGGTAATTTCGACGGCGCGCCCATGCGCAAGGTCTCCGGCATAACCGGGGCCGCCCCGGTGCTGAAAGAGGTGGCGTTGACACTGGAAAAGCTTTACGGCTCCACCCCGTTCAAGCGTCCCGCCGGCATAAAGACCGTCCGCGTCTGCCCGCTGTCCGGCCAGCTCCCGTCGGCTTTCTGTCCCTCTACGATGGAGGAAGTTTATACCGCGGTCAACCTGCCTTCAGGCCAGTGCGCCCTGCACGGCCCCCCGGCTTCATCCTCGCCAGCGGCGAAGCCGGAAAAACTTGAAGTGGAATTCCCAAAGAACGGCGACATCTTCCGCATAGACCCCCAAACCCCCCGCGCCGCGCAGGCTCTTTTCTTTAAATCCTCAGCTCCGGGCGAAATAACCTGGACAGTGGACGGGTCCTCTCTGCCCGAGCGCGGCATGAGCGTGTCCTGGCCCCTGTCCCCCGGCCGCCACCACATCTATTTCACCGCAGAAAAAGACGGCAAAACTACAAAGTCCCGCGCCGTCGGCTTTACCGTTGTAAAATAATGTTCTGATCGGGCAGCCCTCCGCCTAATCCCTTCCTGCAACCCTGATAAGATAATCCATTTGATAGAATACTCTTGCCGGGATACGGGGCAAATTTTCAATAATCAATAGTTGTCTGCGTCCCCCTATCTAACTCGGGAAACTTGGCGGCAAGAGCGGGCATTACGACAAAAGTTGCGATTGAACTAAAAACTCGCCGGGCAGGCTGGAGGGATACTCATCATGAAAGGACTATTATTGCTGGCGGCGCTGCTGCTTCTCACCGGGGCGGCGCGAGCGCAGGACGCGGCGCTTGAAAAGATAATACAGGACAGCGGCGCCGGAGCCAAGACCGATTGGAAAACCGGCTTCAACGGACAGATTCCGCTGGAAGCCATCGTCAAGGCCGTGCAGGAGTCGAAGAGCGGCGTTGGGGCGGAGATTGGGGGCAGCGATGCCGACTACGAAACCGCCTCTCAACTCATCTCCAGCCTCTCCAACTGCACCAACAGCAGCTGCGAGATAAAAGGCAATGACAAGTTCCTCGGGCGGGGACTTAAACTTGACGCCGCTATAAATATGGTGCAGCCCGGAGATGACAAGGGCCTGAAGATAGACCTGAAGCTGATAGACGCGGTCAGCGGCAAAGTGCTCAAATCCATGTCCGAGCCTTTCGACCCGTCCAGTAAGGATTCGCTGAACGCCGCCTCCATGACGGCCGCGAAGAACCTGCTGGCGGGCAAGGACGAAGAGACGGCCGCCGCGCGCCAGGGCGCCGCCGCGGATGAAGAAGAAGACGACGCCCTGTACAAGAAACTCTTTGCGGCCGGCATGCGCGCGTACAAGGGCCAGCAGTACTCTAAGGCCGCCAGGAACTTCCAGGGCGCCCTGGACCTTGCGGAAACGCCGCAGGCCAAGAAGATGCTGGCCGAGTCACGCCGGAAAATGAAGGCGGAGAAAAAGACGAAATAGGCGCCCTTGGGGGGGCGTAGGGGACGCTGGTGAATTGTTTCCTGTTCCCCACAGCCTGTGGCGCCAGCTGAAATTAGGAATCAAGTCAACAGCGTCCCCTCTCCCTATATAGGATCGTTTAAAGAATATCGATACGCACTATGACAACGCCTGATACCGAAAACACAAGTCTGAAGGCGGCGCATTTGGAGATCAGCCGCCGCCTCTCCGGCCTGGATCTCCGATCCGTCTGGCCGGGGTTTCACCCGTTCCGTTTCGCCCTTTACGATGCCAGCCATGTATTCTTCGCGGGCTCCGAGATTCCTTGGGATGAACGCTTCATCGGGAATACTTCCATAAACTACAACGGGGAAAGAATCGCCATCTGGAACTTGCCTTCTCCGTATAGCGTGTTCGACGGGTTGTGCGCCTGCATTGTCCACGAAATGTTCCACGCGTACCAGGACGAAACAGGTCAGCTGCTGTTGCCTGACAAGATGTACGGGCCTTTCTATCCCCGCGAGTTCCGGAATTTCAGTCTGAAACACCGCGAGGACTTTCTGCTTGCCTCGCTGGTGGAAAGGTTCGATCCCGCAGCCTGGCGGGAATTCAAAGCCATGCGGGCGGAACGCATGAAACTTTATCCAGATGCGGTCGAGTATGAACTCAAAACTGAAGCGCTGGAGGGAACGGCTACCTACGTGGAATTGCAGGTACTCAAGAGAATAAATGCCGAGGCTTACGGTAAAAAAATGGCCAGGGCGCTAAATAACCTGCGCTCCCGGGAGAAAGTTTTTGATGTCCGCCTGCTCTCGTACGACTCCGGCGCCCTGATAGCCGGCTTGCTGCGCGAAAACGGTCTTCCTCCAGTGGATTGGCGGGAAGAAAGTAAAACTGCTTTCACCGGATCGGCAGCGCTTCCAGACCTTGAACAGGAATTTCAGGCGTATTTCGGCGGAATAGATAAAATGGTCCAGGAAGCGCTGTCACGCGCGGAGAAGATCGGCCCGGACAGGACGTCCCTCATCTGTTTCGACTCTTACAATGTGCGCTCCTCCGGAGACTATCTCTATCACCCGAATTTCATATCTATCGGCAGCAGCGAAAAAGACCAAAAGTTCCTGATGGGCCCGCACATTACGAAGATGAAAGATCGTACTGCGGAGATCCAGGAAATCTGGCAAGTGCGCGTGCAGAAATAACAGGTAAAATAACGGAGACGAGGGGACGCTGATGATTGTGTGATTATTTCTTCACGATGTGGTGCTGCTCGGTGCTAATAAGTGTAAGGGCTGAATAAAACCCCCGGACAGAAA
The DNA here is from genome assembly GCA_903917735.1 of uncultured Elusimicrobia bacterium. Classification (GTDB taxonomy): domain Bacteria; phylum Elusimicrobiota; class Elusimicrobia; order Elusimicrobiales; family UBA9959; genus UBA9959. Next base: position 21,884 of record CAIXBR010000028.1, read on the forward strand.
CCGGGGGTTTTGTTTGAACCCGTGCCGCGGTTTATCTTTTGATCACGGCTACGGCTTTGCCGCTGATCAGGAAGTCGTCGTCGGGGTGGAGGTAGATGGGGTCGTAGTCGTAGGAAGAGTCAGCCTTCAGGATCACCTGGCCGTTCTTGCGGTCGTCGATGAAGCGCTTGATGGTGGCCTTGTTGTCTATGATGGCCAGCACTATGTCGTTGTTGACCACTTCCTTCCTGTTGCTGTCGATGATCACGTAATCGCCGTCCTCTATCTTCTTGCCGGCTATCTCGGCGCGGTTCATGGAGGCGCCGTTGGTCTTTATCCCGTAAAGACCCGCCGGGGTGGAGCGGCCCAGCAGCCGCCCCGACACGCGCAGAAAGCCCTGAAAATTCTCCTCGGCGAAGATGGTGGCCGGCCCGCAGCTGGCCGTGCCTACTATAGGTATAGAGAACAGGGAGGAAGCGCTTTTCAGCAGGCCATTGGCCCAGCCGGGGATCAAAGAGGTCTTCTCCATCAAGCCCTTATCGCGGTCGATAGTGAAAAAACCTTTTTTCTCGAGCTGCTGCAGATGGTGCTTTATCTTCTGCGGGGATTCGTCGGGCAGGCCTATGGCCCTGGCCATTTCGCGCAGGCTGACCTGGGCCAGATTTTGCTCTTTGGAAAGATGCAGGAGCTTCTCTTGTATAGGGTGCATATCCAGATTATAGCATACAATCCCGGTAAAGGCTATATCTCCTTAATACTTGACAGAGGGGCCGGAATCTTCTATACTAGCAGGGAAGCAAAGCGGGCCGCGGTTTTTGAAACGCGGCGAAAATGTTAACATAATACATGAAAACGGGCCGTTGAAAAAATAAAAGTGCCGGTTTCAACCCGACACTACGCTGTCGGGTTGGTGTTGTAGACTATTGAGGTAATAAAAATTTAACGGAGGTTTTAAAACTATGGCTACCGACGAAAAGAACAAGGCGCTGGAAGCGGCGCTGGCGCAGATAGAAAAGAGCTACGGCAAAGAAGCGATCATGAAGATGGGCGATCGCGCCGGCCGAATGAAGATAGAGACCATTCCCACCGGCGCGCTCAGCCTGGACTTGGCGCTCGGCGTGGGCGGGTTGCCCCGCGGCCGCGTTATAGAAATTTACGGGCCGGAATCCTCCGGCAAGACCACGCTGACACTGCACGTTATAGCCGAAGCGCAGAAGAAAGGCGGCATGGCGGCCTTTATAGACGCCGAGCACGCGCTGGACCCCGTATACGCGCAGAAGCTGGGCGTGGACGTGGACAACCTCCTTATCTCCCAGCCCGACAGCGGCGAACAGGCCCTGGAGATATGCGAGAAACTGGTGCGCTCCGGCGCGCTGGACATCATCGTTATAGACTCCGTGGCCGCGCTGGTCCCGAGGGCAGAGATAGAAGGCGAGATGGGCGACATGCATGTGGGCCTGCAGGCCAGGCTGATGAGCCAGGCGCTCAGGAAGCTCACCTCCATAGTGGCTTCCACCAAAACTTCCGTGATGTTCATCAACCAGCTCCGCCACAAGATAGGCGTGATGTTCGGCAACCCCGAAACCACCCCCGGCGGCTTGGCGCTGAAGTTCTATTCCTCCGTCCGCCTCGACATCCGCAAGATAGAGACCATCAAGGTTGCCGACGTGGTGACCGGCGCGCGCATCCGCGTGAAGGTGGTAAAGAACAAGGTAGCGCCCCCTTACCGCCAGGCCGAGTTCGAAATGGTGAACGGCGAGGGCATCTCCACCGAGGGCTGCCTGCTGGACATGGGCGTGGAGACCGGCCTGCTGGAGAAATCCGGCACCTGGTACATCTATAAAGGCGACCGCATGGGCCAGGGCCGTGAGAACGCCAAGATCTACCTCAAGACCAACAAGGACAAGGCCGCCGAGATAGAGACCGAGCTGCGCAGCCGTTTCCTGATGCCGGGCATGAAGCCCACACCTGCCTCCATAGAGCGGGCCGAGAAGATAGCTACAGAGAAAGCGGCCGAGAAAGCCGCCGACAAGGCTTACGCCGAGAAGAAGGAAAAAGTCGCCAAGAAATAAACGGTACGCGGAAAGGCGCAACAAGCTAAAAGTCCTTTTTTTAGCTTTTGCGCCTTTCGCGCGTCTTTGAGGTTGAACCCCGAAGTGGTAAGATATGGATAAATGCGCCCCTTAGCGTTAGATTTTTCGCGGCATCTCGCTATGGAGCGCGGCTTAGCAAAGAACACCTGCCTGGCCTACACCGGTGACGCCGAAGGCTTCCTGGCTTATTGCGAGGCCAGGAAGACGGATCCGGCCCTGGCGGAGGCTCCCTTTGTGGAAGCCTATTTGTGGTCTTTGAAGAAAGAGAAGGGTTTGGGGCCCGCGTCCATCTTCCGCAAGACGGAGGCCCTGCGGGCGTTTTACCGCTACCTGCGACTTGAGGGCAAGGCGCAGAAGGACCCTACAGCCAATTTCCACGCGCCCAAGCTGCCCCGCAAGGTGCCGCGCTTTCTGGACAAGCGGGACATGGAGAAGCTGCTTAGCTACCCTTCGGGCGAGGCTTTCGCCAAGATGCGGGCCGCCGCCGCTGTTGAACTGCTTTACGCCAGCGGGATGCGGGTGTCCGAACTGCTGGGACTCCGGCTTGAGTCAGTTAATTTCCAGCAGGGCTGGCTGAGGGTTTTCGGCAAGGGCTCTAAGGAGCGCATGGTGCCGGTGAACGCCGCGGCGCTTTCCAGGCTGAAGGAATACCTGGCCGCGCGGCAATTTAAATTTGGCGGGCAGGCCGTGGCCGACGAGCTTTTTCTTAACCGCTCCGGGGTCAAACTGAGCCGGCAGCAGATGTGGAAGGACATAGTGGCCTATGGCCGGGAGGCGGGGGTGGAGATAAAACCGCATCCGCATTTGTTCAGGCACACCTTCGCCAGCCACCTGGTGCAGGGCGGCGCGGACCTGCGCTCGGTGCAGGAGATGCTGGGGCACGCGAGCCTCAACACCACGCAGATCTACGCCCACGTGGACAAGGGCGACATAAAACGCGCGCACGAAAAATTTCACCCCGATAAGTAAACTTGCGGCGCAAGGAGCTGATCAGTGATAGAAGACCAGAACGATATTTTTGATGCGCGGATAAAACAGCACGACAGGCATCGCTTCGAGATCAAGCTCGACATAGACCTGGACGCGGCGGCCAAGAGCTCCTATGAAGTGGAGACGTATTTCTTCGTGCCGCGGGCCCTCAATATAGGACCGCACAACTACAACAAAGAAAAGTTCTACAACTCCTGCCAGCGCTATATCCGTTTCCGCACCCCCAAGATCAGCCTGGGCAAGCTCTGCGACCCGGCGCTCTCCACCTCCCCGCTGAACCGCATACGCGAGGACATGGCCCGCGTGCTGTCCGGGGCGGGCGATTCCGCGCTCACCAACAAGATCTGCGACGAGTTCCGCCTGCTGGGCTGCATCATCCGCGGCGAGATAAGGGATTACGTTAAGATCTTCGTGGAGGGCCTGGCCACTTACAGCTCCGCGGTGCCGGCGGCCCAGCGCAAGCTTTTCGTGGGCGAGGGCTTGGATAATTTCCTGGGCGACCTGAAGACGCTGGAGACGGCCCTCTCCTCCCTGAAGGCCGAGCTTTCCGATCCGGCCGTGCCGGTTAAGATCCGCGAGACCGCTGCCTTTTTCGACGAGTACATGAGCCTGATTCTGGAGGAGTACCTTACCTCGCTGGTGGAGGCCATAAGGAACAATCCCGGCGCGCGCGGCCGCTTTGACGACGTGGAGCGCGGGGTGCTCGCCATAGTGACCGCCCAGAACCGCTACCGCCAGGCAATGAAGTACCCGTCCGTACTGGCGCCGGGGTCCTCCAACGAGGAGCTGATCTACCGCAGGGGCGTGCTGAAAAAATTCATCTCCAGCGTGCTGTACCTCAAGGCTGAATTCTCGGAGTGGGAAGGGCTGACCCAGGTGTTCTTCGGCCTGGCGGCCGGTGCGGCCATGTTCTTCGCCGTGATGGTGACATTCTTCGTAGGGCGGCGCTACGCCGTCAACAGCCTGCCCTTCGTGCTGGCCGTGGTGATAAGCTATATTTTTAAGGACCGCATAAAGGACTGGCTGAAACTGCTGTTCTCCAAGAGCCTCACCCGCTGGATCTCCGACCGCAAGATTGACATACTTGATTCCTCCGGGGGCGGGGAGCGCATAGGGCTGCTCAAAGAAGCCTTCACTTTCCTTTCCGACCGCGACATCCCGCCCGACATCGCCCGGCTGCGCCGCATAGACAACATCACCTCCGTGGACGAAGAGGGCAAGCCGGAGCGCGCCTTTAAGTACAAGAAGGAGATCGTCCTTTACCCCGAGATCATCATAAAGAGCCACGAGCGCCGGCGCGACCTGAACGACATAATGCGCTTCAACATCCGCGAGATGGTGGAGCAGGCGGACGACGCGGCGGTGGATTACCCTTACGTGGACCCGGACAGCGGCGACGTGCGCGTAGAGAAGTGCGCGCGCGTCTATCACCTGAACATGGTCCTGAAGTACACCTACTTCAACAGGGATGGGCAGGTGACCATACACTATGAACGCATACGCATAGTCCTGAGCAAGGACGGCATAGTGCGGCTGGAAGAAGTGCGGGTGGGGTAAGATAAGGAGTTTTCTGCCATGGAAATAAACGCTATCGGGATAATGGGCGCCAATGCTGTGGGCACCGCCGCGGCGGAACTGTTCTTGAAGAACGGCTACCAAGTGCGGCTGTACGACGATTTCAAGGACAGCCTTAACGTGGCGCTGGCCAAGATATCATGGTCGCTGAAGCTGGCCGGCAAGGAAGAACTGATGTCCAATATCGAGGGCATACAGGACCTTTCCAAGTTCAACGGCGCCGATATTGTGATAGAGGTGGCTTCCAAGCAGACGGAGGAGCGCAAGCTGATATTCTCCAAGCTGCGCAAGCACCTGGACCAGCACTGCGTGGTGGCGGCGCGCTGCGCCGTGCAGCCGCTCAGGGAAATGCTGGAATACACGGAGCTGCCGAAAGAGCGGGTGCTGGGTTTGCATTTTCTCAAACCGGTGCGCTCCAACCAGCTGGTGGAGCTGGTGCGCACGGAGTATACCGGGGACGAATACGTGGAAGCGGTAGTAAACGTGCTGCGGAAGATCGGCAAAACCCCGATAATGGTGAAGGACAACCCCGGGCAGATAGTGGAGCGCCTCACCAGGCCTTTCATCCTTTCCGCCCTGAAACTGCTTGAGTCGGGGAAGGGCTACCCGCACGAGATAGACGCCGCCTTTAAGGAAGTGGCGGAGTCCGCTATGGGCCCGTTCGAGATGGCCGACTTTGTCGGGCTGGATTCGGACCTGCACGCCACGGAGTCCATTTATAACGCGCTGGGCAAACCGGAACGGCTGGCCCCCTCGCCCACGCAGGTCCGCCTGGTGCAGTACGGGCAGCTGGGCCGCAAGGCCACCATCGGCTTCTACATCTACGAGGACGGCCGCATAGTGGGGGAGAACCCCATACTGCCCAACATGATAAAGTACCTGGGCCTGAAAAAGATCTTCAAGGAAGATATTTTTGCGGAAATAATGCGCCCCGTCATCGAAGAGGCAAAAATACTCGCTTCCGAGATCATGGCTTCGGAATACGACATAGAGACGGCTGTCAAACTGGGCTTCGGCTGGCCTAAGGGTCCGTTCGCCTACGGGCGCGACCTCGCGCGCCTGCTGGAGAAGAAAAAAGTGTCTGAGTTCGACAAGCTGGATACGTTTTAACGGTTGGCAGTGGAGGGGAAGATCTAATGATAAAACGGTCGCTGGGCGCCAGGCTATTCAGGGTTCTTATTTCGCCTTTCATGCTTGACCACAGCTCCGAGATGGTGTCCGTGGTGAAGACCGTTTACGCGCCGGACGGGAAGCAGCGCATCCGCTTTCTGCGCACGGACGGCGGCATCTTCGGTTTCCAGGAAGAGGGTTTCAACGACAAGCTGCTTGATATGGTCTGGCAGCCTCTCAGCAAGGAGCCGCCCGAAGAGTTCGCCAGCCTCGACGCCGCCATAGCCTCCGCCAAAGCTAAAGTCCTCTGGGTGCCCCTGGTACTGCACTGATCAAAAGGCCCTTTACAATAAAAAAACCGCGGGGAAGCCCGCGGCTTTTTTATCGGCCCTCTTTGGGGCCGGGGTGGGGCTTTAGTAGCCGCCGATCATAACTTCGGAGTCTTCGCTCTTCGCTTTCGCTTTTCCCGCCGTTTTCGTCCTGCCCTTCGCGGCGCCGCGCTTCTTTTTGCGCGCCATGCGGCGGAATTTGCCGCTGACCGATCCGGCCTCGGCCTTAACCGTGAGGGTAAGCGAGTTGCCGCCTTTGGAGAAGGTAAGGCTGCCGGTGAAAGCGTCGGTTTTAAAAGTTATGTTCCCGGCTTTGTCGGCGCAGCCGGCCACCGGGATAGGTTCCTCGTCGCCAATCTCTACCGTGGTGCTGAAACAGGAGGCGCCGGTGCGCTTTATCGTGAATTGCGCCTGTTTGGCCTCTTCGGAGCAATCCCCCTCATAGGAGAAATCCCCGGTGAAGTCGGGGTCTCCGGGCTTCAGGGACGCCCTGACCTTCCATGCGCAGTTGTTTCCGGAGTCTACTGTGCCGCCCCATTCGCCGGCCAGGCGGTCAAAGGGCGAAGCCGCGGCGCAAAGCGCCGGCAGGCACAGGAACAGAATTAGAACGCGCGTAAGGATGTGCATCTTAAAAGTCCCCAGGACGCTGAAAAAATAACCCCGGCAAGTCGCTGCTCGCCGGGGTTTTGCGCTAAGCGTTCAAATAGCCCATCAGGCGATAGATAAGTTTTGCGGCGGCCAGCTCCGTGATATTGGAGCCGTTCACCGGCAAGGCTTCCATGACGTCCACGCCCACAATTTTCTTATTCACGCATACGGCCTTGAACAGTTTCATGGCGTCGTACCACATGAAGCCGCCGGGCTGTGGGGTGCCGGTGCCCGGCATCACGGACGGGTCGAAGCCGTCCACGTCTATGGTCAGGTAGACCGTGTCCGTCAGCTCGTGCAGAATATCGCGCTCCAGCTTCTTGAGGTCCAGGTTCTCGTGCATCAGATGGGTCTTCACATTGCCGGTGTTGTGGAATTGCTTCTCGTCCGCGCCTACGCTGCGTATGCCTATCTGCACCAGCCGGTTGGTGCGTGAAGCCGGGTAAACCGCACAGGCGTGGCTGTGCTGCGAACCCTCATAGGTAAGGCGCAGGTCGGCGTGCGCGTCGAAATGGAGTATAGAGAGGTTCTTGTGCCGCTTTATGAACGGCGGCAGGAGCCCCTGGGTGACGCTGTGCTCGCCGCCTATGAAGAAAGGCAGGGCCTTGGAGGTGGAAAGCAGTTCTTCCACCGTTCTTTCAAGTTGCGGGAAGAACTTTTTCTCGGGAAGGGCGCAGTTAACCGGCTGCGTGGTGAAAATCCCCTTCTTCCAGGTATCGGTCTTGGTTTCCTCGTCCCACAGTTCCAGCTGCCAGGAGGCGTCTATTAACGCCGCCGGGCCGTACTTGGTGCCCTGGCCGTAGGAAGTGGTCTTCTCATAAGGCACCGGCACTACCACGAAGGCGGCGTCTTTGAGGTCTATAGCTTTGCGAAGAACGAACTGTTTTTTTGCCGGTTTGAAAGGCATAATCGCTCCGGGTTTCGTGAAAGCCGGGCCCTAGGCGGGTCCGATCTTTGTTTAATTCAGTACAGCGTCAGAAAACGAATACCGCGGCCGCCACGGTGGTGGTCCAGACGCCTTCGGTCCCTATGGCGGACTGTGTTATGTTTGCGGCCCGTACTATTTTGCCGCTCAGCTTCCAGATCTCTTCTTTCTGGTCCCAGGTCGTCTCGCTGCCGAACTCTACGCCCTGGATGGTGGATAACATCAGCGCGGCCAGGTCTTCGGCGTAGTCGCCGGTCTTCTCGTCGGTCTCGCCGAAAGTGTGGTGCTCGGAGATGTAGCCGTAATGCGAGCGGTCCTTCGGGACTGCCAGGCCCACCGAGGAGGCTATCAGGCGGTGGTTCTCGTTGATAGCGTTGCGGCTCAGCACGCAGTGCAGTATCTGGCCGTCGCTGAGCTTGGCTATGCCCTTCTTGCTGGGTATGACCTTGCAGTGGGGGGGGAAGATGCTGGAGACGTGAACCAAGTTGTATTTCGCTATTTTCGCGTCCCGGAGGGCTTCCTCGAAGCTCGCCAGCTTCTCTTTGTGGCGCCCGAGGCCCTTGGTGAGGAATACTTCTTTGGGAACGAGGAATAATGACATGCCTAAATTATATTAAATCCGGCGGGGGTTGGTGCATCCCGTCCCCGGCGGGTGACCGGAACGCAAAACGCGCGCGGCCACGGTGTGCCCGACGCGGTGCCCGCTGGTCCCATACCCTCACTGCCCCGACGGGCATCTCGCGGTTCTTACCTAGTGGGTAAAAAAATACCGCGGGCGAGGGCCCGCGGTATTTGGTTCCGGGACGTCCCGGGGTGTTACTTGTTGATGTGCACCACTTTGGCGGGCGGGAAGCCGTTGAACCAGGTGGACGAGGCGTGGCTGTACGCGCCCATGTTTGTGCTGTACATCAGCTCGCCCAGCTTCAGGTCCGTAGGCAGGCTCATTGCCGAGGAGATTACGTCCAGCGCGTCGCAGGTGGGGCCGAACACGCTGCAGTTCTCCACCTTCTTGCCTTTGCGGAAGGAGAACATGTTGCAGTGCTGGTGGTCGAAGATGATGCCGGAGTATGTATGGTAGGCGCCGTCGTTGACGTAGTAGCAGGTTTTGCCGTCGCGCACCGTCTTGCCGTTGATGCGCACCACCGAGGTGCCGGCCGTCGCTATCATGAAGCGGCCGGGCTCGGCCAAGATCTCCACCTTCGGGTCCGGGAACAGGCGCTCCAACTCGGAGTTGATCTTCTTGGCCAGCTCCTGGAACGGCTTCACGGAAGAGTCGTACGGGGCGGGGAAGCCGCCGCCGATGTCCAGCAGGTTCATCTTGTCGTAGCCGCGCTCACGCGCTTCCTTGAAGATGTCCGCGGACAGGTTGATGGCCTGCACGTAGTTCTCGAAGTTGGTGGTCTGGCTGCCCACGTGGAAGCTCAGGCCCTCTACGCCGAGGCCCTGCTTCACGGCCTCCAGTATAAGGTCCACGGCTTCGCCGGGGGCGGCGCCGAACTTGGAGGACAACTCCACCACCGCGCCGGTGTTGGGCACCCGGATGCGCAGGCAGAGGCCGGCGTGCGGGGCATATTTTTTAATCTTGTGGATCTCTTCCAGGTTGTCGAACGTGACTAGCGGCCTGTACTGGTCCAGCTCCGTCAGCGTCTCGTTCGGCTTTATAGGGTTCGCGTATATGATCTTGTCCCAGATCCAGGCCAGCCGCTTCTTGTTCGGCATACCTTTGATGTACTCGTGTACGATCATGAACTCGGGCATGGAGGCCACGTCGAAGCTGGCGCCCGCCTTGTAGAGAGTCTTCACTATCTCCGGCATAGGCTCGGCTTTTACGGCGTAGTAGGCCTGCACGCGCGGCAGGTACTTCTTGAACTGCGCGTAGTTCTTGCGTATCTCATCATGGTCCATGATGAACAGCGGCGTGCCGTGCTTCCTGGCGAGGTCCTGCATCTGTTTTTTTGTGATCATATTTCTAGTCTTCTCTCTCCTCCGGTTTCCCGTTTTTTTTGATTTAGCAAACCTTTTCTTAGTCCGAGTCAGTGATCAGGAAGTTCTTGAACTGCCAGGGATCCTTCTTGTCTATGGAAGGGTTATTGTAGCCCTTGAAGGCGTTGGTGTAATGCTTGAGCGGCGTCCAGTCGGACTGCGCCGAGTGCAGCTTGCCCAGCCAGGGCTTGGATATTTTAAGGATGTATTCGTGCGGGAGTTCGTCGGGCACTTTGAAGCCTTCAGCCGGGTTGTCCATCATCCACATGGCCGCCGAGAGCACTCCGATGGCCACCTGGATGGTGGTGGCGTTCTGGTGCGGGATAAGCTCGCGGGACTCGTGGATGTCAAGGATAGTGCCGGTCCACCAGGCATTGTAGTCGTGGCCCATCAGCAGGGCGCCGAGCGTGTCGTAGCCGCTGATTATCTCGTCGCCCATGATGCGGAGCTTCGGCTGCAGCGCGTAGTCGTAGCCGCGCAGCTCGTTCAGGGAGGCGATGGCCGCGTCCGTGGGGCAGTAGGCGTAATGCACGGTGGGGCGGTACACAGCTTTGCCGTTTTTCCACACCGTCAGCTTGTTGGACAGCGTGAAGGCCTCGCCATGGCGGACCAGCATGCCGTGTATGCAGTAATCCGGCACCCAGGTGGAGATCCAGGTGTTCATGCCCATGCGGGCCAGGCAGATCTGGTTCTTGGGGCCGTTCTTGTGCTGGCAGGCCATGGGGGGGAGTTCCTTCTCATGCGTGCCCCAGCCCAGCTCAGCCGGCGCCACGCCTTCCTCGCGGAAACCTTCCACGCTCCAGGTGTTGACGAATTCGTTGACCTGCTTGGGCTTGTCGGAGATCTGGGTGTCGCGCTCGCTGACGTGTATGACTTTCACGCCAATCTCTTTGGCAAGTTCGTTGAAGGTCTGGTCTTTTATCAGCTGGCGGAGTTTTTCGGCCCTGGCGCCTTTCACTTTCCTGTCGGAGAGAAGTTTGTTGGCGATGTCGAGGATGCCTTTCTTCGCGAAATGGGAGATCAGACCGGGGTTGGCGCCGTGTTCTATCACCGCCGTAGGGCCGGGAGTCTTCCACTTGGCTATCATCTTGCGCATGGCCATGTGCCGGACGTAAAGGGTGCGTTCGGTGGGGTGTTTGTCGACGGCGTTCTTGTAGGGGTCCCACAGTTCCGTGGAGGTGTTGATATAGAGGACGCCGCGGTCGTGGCACCACTGCAGGATCTCGCAGGCATCTATGTTCCAGGCCAGGTCTATCAGCAGGTCCCCGGCGGATAGGTATTTGCCGAGGAGGGCGCTCATGTTCCCTTTCTCAATTTTAGCGCGCACGTATTTTACGCCTTTGGCCAGCATCGGTTTGAGCGCGTCCTTCTTGTCCTCGAAATCCATAACAGTGATGTTCTTAGCCGGGACCTTGATCAGCTTGAACAGCATGGGCAGGGCGCACTGCGCTACGGAGCCGTAGCCCACGAACAATATTTTTTTGTCGAACTGTTTCATAGTTGCACCGCCTTGTAAAGTTGAGGATCGCTGTGCTTGCCGGCTTGCTCACGCTTTGAAAATTCCCGCCGGCCTCCGCAGGCCGAACACTAAAGTTGCATTAGAGAAATTATAATATAAATAAAGAAAATCATAAAAATTCACGACGAGGAACCTGCGCGCGGCCTGACGGGAAAATAAGCAAGCCCGTCCGTAAGGGACGGGCTTGCTTATTTCGTCCCCGAATCGCGGCTGCGCGGAGGGGGCGGACCGCTGTTATTATTTGCCGAGTTCCTTCAGCTTGTCCTGATAATCTTTCTCCAGGCGTTCGCGGGTTTCCTTGAAGCGGCGGGCCAGGTCGGCCTCGCGGGCGGCGTAGCTCTCCTGCAGCGCGGCCTCGCGTTTCTGCAGGTCGGTCACCAGTTGCTGTTCCTGTTCCAGAACGGCCTTCAATTTGCCCCGCTCGGTTTCCAGCTGGGCGGCGCGCATACGCTGGCCGTCCTCCAGGTCTTTCCTACGGGCCTCGAACTCGGAGCGGAGCTTGCTTTCCAGCTCCGCAAGACGGGTGTTGTAGGAGTCGATGGTCTCCTTAAGCTGGCGGTTCTTGGTTTCCAGTTCGGTCTGCATGCGGCCTACGTTCTCCGTCAGCGTGCGGTCGCTCTCTATTACCGAGGCTTTTTCCGACAGCAGTGCCTGGTAGTTCTTCTCGAACTGGGACTGGCGGACCTCTATCGCTTTTTCTTTAAGTCTGAAAGACTGCTCCATGGCGTCCGCCAGGTTCTTTTCCCGCTCCAGGTAGGCTGTTTCCATCTCTTTTGCCTGCCCGGCCTGTCTGGCGTTGAAATCGTCTTTTACGAACTGAAGTTTGCGGAAATATTCGTCCTGGTCGGCGCGGCGCGACTCCTCGGACCGCTTGGCGAAGTCCGTGAGCTGGCCCAGATAGTTCTGTTCTATCTCCTTGAGCTTGTCCAGGAATTCCCTCTCCAGGGTTTGGCGCAGGTCGCGGGCCTTGGTAAGGTTCTCCTGTATCAGTTTCTGCTTTTCGCGCGCGACCTCCTCAAGCCGGCCGGACAGGAGCTCCATTTCCCCTTTGGTCGTGGCCAGCTCCCGGGCGTCGCTTTCGCTTTCCGCGGAGATCCTGCCCAGGTTCTCTTCAAGGTTCTTCACCCTTCCGGCCAGGGCGGTTTCCTTTATGGCGAAATTCTCCGCCAGGTGGCGTTCGGCGGCTTTCGCCGCCTCTCCCGCGGCGGCCCGGCAGTCTTTCTCCCGGGCTTCGTAAAAAGCTTTCATTTCGGCTTCACGCCTGGCGGCGGCTTCCCGTTCCTGCTCGCGCGCTTTCACCGCCTCCGAGTCTGCGGCCGCGGTCAGCGCGGCCCGCTCCTCTTCCCAGGCGCGGCGGGCCGCGTCCGCCTGCGTCTTAAGAGTTCCGGTGTGCCTTAAAAAATTCCCGGTGACTTCGGTTTCCCTTTCTTTCAGGGCTTTCAGGAAGTTGGCTTCCATTTCGGCCGCGCGCCTGTTCAGCTCCGCGCGCTCTTTGGCCAGGGCCTCTTCTTTTATGCGCAGCTGGGCGGACAGCCGGGCGCTTTCCGCGTCTATCTTTTCAGCGTAGCCGGCCCGGACGGCCTGCTCCCGCGCGCGGGCCTCTTCTTTCAGGCGTTCCGCTTTGTCCTGGAATTCTTCTTCGAGGCGTTTGCGCTCCTCTTCCAGGCGCGCCCGCTCGGCTTCTACCGCGCCGCGGGCGTCGGAGTCCTTTGAGACAAGCGCGTCCTTAAGGCGCAAATTCTCTTCGGCGAGAGCCTTGATCCTGGCCAGCGCGCCTTCCTTCTGCTCGTCCAGGGCGGCGTAGTGCCGGTCCAGGTCCTCGTATTTTTTAGCCAGGCTTAATTCTTTGATCTTGAAGGACTCCTCAAGGGACTGCATGGCCAGGGAGTTGCGCTCCTCAAAAGTCTTTTCCAGCTCCTGCTGTTTCTGCGAAAGCAGCGAGCCTATCTGGGCGCGCAGGGCGGCCAGCTCACCGCGCTCCGCCGCGGACTTGGCTTCCCTGTCTTCTGCCGCGCGCAGGCGTCTTTCGCTTTCTGCAGCGAGATCCGCCACGTTTGCCGCGTACTGCTGCTCAAGGCCCCTTTCCTTCTTTATAAGGGCGTCCTTGCGGCGGGCCGTCTCTTCCTTTGCACCGCGCGAGAGCTCAGCGTATTTTTCCGAAAGCTCGCGCTCCCGGGCCAGGTGCTGCGCCTGCAGGTCCTTGGCGGCCGCTTCAAGCGAGGCTTCTTTTCCCTCGTAAGCTGTTTTCAGCTCGGCGTATTTCTCTTCCCAGGATTTCTCGCGGGCCTCCAGTTCCAGGCGGGCCTTGGCCAGCGAATCTTCCAGGCGGGCTTTCCTTTCGCTGTGTTCCGCCTCCACCGCCTCCGCGCGGCGCGCGTGCTTGTCTCCGATAAGCTTCTTGTTCTCTTCCAGCCAGGCCGCGTAATGAGCGTAAAGTTCCTGCTCGCGCTTCGAGAAATCAGCGTTGAGGCGGTCGTTAAGGGTCCTGAGCTCCTCCACCCTTTTGCGCCGCATCTGGCTCCGTATTTCCTCCGCCGTCATCACCTCGCGGTTGCGGAAGTCGGCTTCCTGCTGGATAAGTTTCTGGCGCCAGAGCTCTTCCATCTGGCGGGCGCGTTCCAGGGCCTCTTTTTTTGCCGTTTCCCGCCCAAGCTTGAGCTCTTCTATGAAGGTTTCCCGCTCGGTCTTGAAATCCGCCTCGCGCTCCGCTTCCCACTTCTTGAAAAGGGCTTCCATCTCCAGGCGCAGGTTCTTTTTCTGCGCGGCCAGCTCGGCCTCCTTTTTGTTTATGTCGGCCTTGAGCAGTTCGCGCTCGGATTCGAACTCGGCGCGCTGGCGCGTAACCGCGTCGTCGAGCATGGTCTGGTATTTCTGCCACAGGGCGGATTCTTTTTCTACCAGCAGCCGGGCCAGTTTCTGCTCACGCTTGGCTATCCTGTCTTCCTGGGCGCGCATCAGCGCCTCGAATTCGGCCTCTTTGGCCTTGTTGTTGTGCTGTATCTCGTCAAAGCTCCTTGAGCGCGTGGAAGCCACCTCGATCTCCTTCTCGCGGAGTTCGGAGGTCAGGCGCAGGATCATCTTGGCCGAATCCAGTTCGGTCTCTTTAAGGATGTCCTCAAAATCGTGCGGAACTCTGTTGTCCATAGCCTTGGCCTGCCGCGGGGAGGGGGGACTACTTGCCGCCCAGTTTCGTCTCCAACTCCTTTATCCTGGCCTCGTTCGCTTTTTCCAGCGCGGCCTGTTTTTCTTCCCAGAGCCGTATAAGCTCCGTCTCCCTGGCTTGGTATTTCCGGGCGTATTCTTCCTCTTTCTGCAGCATCCAGGCGGTCAGGCGGTTCTGCTCTTTTTCAAGATCTTCAAATTTCCCCTGCAGCTGCGCCTCGTACCCCTTCTTGGTCTTTTCGAAGGCGGCCCGGCTGCGTTCCAGTTCGGCGTAGTAGGTTTTTTCCAGCTCCTCTTCTTTCGCGGAGAGCTCCTCGTCCATGCGGGACTTCTCCTGCCGGTTCCTGGCCAGTTCGTCGTCGAATTTCTGGTTCAGCGCGGCTTCCTTTTTCTCAAATTCGGACCTCAGGGTCTGGCGGTCAGCGTTGAGCACGGAAAGCTTCTGTGCTTCCCACGCGGCCTTCTCGCCCCGGAACTGGGTGTTCAGTTTTTCGGAGAGTTCCGAATATTTCTTGTCCAGCTCCCTGTCGCGGCGGGCGAGCGAACTCTCGATCTCCTGCTGTCTCATGTCGGCGGCCTTTTCCTGCGCCGCTAGGGCGCTCTTTTCGCGGATGGAGGCTTCCGATTCCAGGCGCGCCTCTTTTTCGGAGAAAGCGGAAACAAAGGCCTGTTCTTTGCCCTTTAACGCGTTCTCCATGTCGGTCTTGCGCCTTTCAAAATCCACCGCCAGCTTGTCGGCCTCGTCCTGCAGATGCTGCTTCAGGGCGGCTTCGGCGGCCTTGAATTTCTCGTCGAACCGGCTCTGTATCTGCTCTTCCTTCTGCATCAGGCCGGCAATGCGCGCCTCGTGTTCCTTGTCCAACACCTCCCGGTGGGTGTTGAGGGCGCGGTACATTTCCTCTTTTGCCGCCGCCAGTTTGTCGAATAGTTCGTGCTCCTTCTCCTGCAGTTCGGTGTAAAGCTGTATCTTGAGGTCGTTCTGCTGCTGCTCAAGCGAGTTCTTCAGCTTGTCCAGTTCCGTCTCTTTGGATTTAAGGTGAAGTTCCTTCGAACGGAAAGATTCCTCCGCTTTCGCGCGCTCCTGCCTCACGCGCTCTTCGCCGGCGGCTTCGAGGTCGCGCACTTTGGCCGCGTGCGCCTCTTCAAGGGCTGATTTCTCCTCAAGGACCTTCAGCCTTTCGCGTTCGGCCGCGGCAGCGCGGGCCGAGAATTCCGCGGCGAGCCGCGCCCGTTCCGCCTCAAGCCGGGGATTGAAAGCGGCTTCCGCTTCTTCCAGCTTGCGGCGCAGCCGGTCCTTTATCTCTTCTTCCTGCTTGCGTAAATCCTCGGCCATGGCCGCGCCGGCCGCTTCCGTTTCAAGGCGGAGGGCCGCTTCTTTAGCTTCCAGTTCCCTGAGGGCCGCAGCGGCCTGATCGCGCAGGCGCGCTTTTTCGGTTTCGATCTCCTGCTTCAGTTCTCCGGCCTCGGCTGCCAAAGCGGCCCTGCGGGCGGCTTCGGCTTCGTTCTCCTTCTGGGCGAATTTCAGTTTCAGTTCGTCCTCGAACTGCGAAAGCTTATTGTGCAGCAGGGAGCGGTGCGCCTCGAACTCGGCCTTGAGCTTTTCTTTTTCCTCGTGCAGGTCGGCTTCCTTCTCCAGGCACCACTCGTCCTCGCGCGCCAGCCATTCGGCCCTGACCCTGCGCTGCACGGAGGCCACGCGGGTCTCCAGCGCCTTTTCCTTCATAATATAGGCTTCTTCCAGGCCGGCCTTCAGGCTCTCGAGCCTTTCGGCGTGGCTGGCTTCCAGCGCGTGCCGGGTGTCGTCGGAGGCCTTCTGCTGGCGCACGGCCCAGGCGCTCTGCTCCTCCAGCATCGCGGCACGGAGCGCCTCCTCACGGGCGCGGGCTTCGGTTTCGGTCTTTTCGCGGAAATCGTTGAATTCTTTCTTCAACTGGTCGCGCAGGCTCTCTTCGCGCTTCTTGAAGTCGGCCTCCATGGTGGCGGCGGCCTTTACTGCCTCCTGATCGTGGAGCGCGCGGCTTTCGTCCACGGCCCTGCCCCATTGCGCGCGAGCCTCTTCCAGGGACCTTTCGTAGCGCGCGCGGATCTCCTCCTCGCGCTTCTTTACCAGTTCCACCAGCTGGCCTTCCATTTCCAGGCGCAGGTTCACGTATTCCTGTTCGCGCTTTTCCGTAGCCTCTTTCATGCGCGCACGCAGCGTTTCCAGCTCCCGCTGCCCCGCCGCCTTGAAGGCTTCCAGTTCCGCTTTCTTTTCCTCTTCGGCCCGGGCGATGCGCGCGTCGTAATCTTTTTCCAGCGCGGCCAGCCGGGTTTCCGTGGCGGCGCGGGCTTCCTGTATCCTGGCTTCGGCCGCGGCAGCGCGTTCCGCCGCTTTCGCCCCGGAGGTCTCCTCGAACTCCTGGCGGCGGGCTTCCCTGTCCTTTTCCGCTTGGGCCTTCAGGGCCTCCAGTTTTTCAAAACGCTCGTCTTCCACCTGTTTGCGGAAGGTTTCAAGCTGCGCTTCTTTTTGCTCGTGCAGCTTGGATAGCTCCTGGGCTTTGGCCTCGTACCTGGCGCGCAGCGACAGCTCCTCCTGCTCGGCGCGGAGGCGCTGGTTTTCAAGGAACTCATGCTCCAGGCGATCGTATTTGTCGCGCAGGGCCACTTCCCTGACGGTAAGGTTGTCTTGGTGCTTGGAGAGAAGGGTGTTGAATTCCTCTTCCTTTATCTCGGCGGACTTCCGGTGCTCGTCTATCATGGCCAGCTTTACCCGGCCTATTTCGGCTTCTTTGGCGCCCAGCTCGTTCTTGAGGGCGAAGATCTCTTTTTCCAGCTGTACCCGCGCGGCCCGCCAGTTGGTGCTTTCCTCGTTGAGGA
The DNA here is from genome assembly GCA_903917735.1 of uncultured Elusimicrobia bacterium. GTDB lineage: Bacteria > Elusimicrobiota > Elusimicrobia > Elusimicrobiales > UBA9959 > UBA9959. Next base: position 39,053 of record CAIXBR010000028.1, read on the forward strand.
TCTGCTCGCGCAACTTGGCCTTTAGGTCCGCCTCCATGGCGGTCTGGGTTTTCCAGTTCTCTTCCCAGGTCTTTATGGTGCCCTGCCATTTTTTCAAAACTTCGGTCTTCTGCTCCACCTGCTCGGTAAGGGAGCGGGAAATGGCGGTCTTGTTGCGGTTGTCCTCGCGCAGGCGGCCCACTTCCTCCTGCAGGCCGTGGATCTTCTCCACGGCCCAGCGAAGCGCCAGTTTGGCTGTTTCCACGTCCGTTATGGTGGACGGGTCAAGTTTGGGTTCCTGCTCCATTTAAATCCTCCGGTTGAATTCTGGCCGTCTGAGGGGCTTAGCCCCGGAGACGGCAATTAGCGAACGTTAGAAAAACGTAAAGAAATAGGGAAACCTAATATGAAATCCCTTTATAACATCAAAGAAATTATACAAAAGGCTTGTTTATAAAATATTAAATTCTTGTTTCCTGGTTGCTCAGGGGCGTACCGGGAGGGGTAGGCCGTGACAAATAAGTGCGGCCCCCCCAAAAATCGGGGAGGCCTTGCCGAAACAAAGAAAGTTACTTAAAGGGCTTATTTAGCCGGGCGTATTGCTTTGCCGCTCTTTATGCAGATGGTGCAGACGTAAATGGACTGCGTCTTGCCGTCCAGCGTCACTTTCTGTTTCTGAAGGTTGGGCTTAAAAAGCCGTTTGGTAGCCCTATTGGAATGGCTGTAGGAGTTACCGGAAACGGGCTTTTTGCCGCAAAGTTCGCATTTGTAAGACATGCCTTTATTATACCAAATAGCGGACGGCTTATTCCAAATTTGTAGAATAGCTACATTATGAAATCCCACACGGCCTATCTTACCATAAACACCCCCGAGCGCTGCGCCATAGTGAATATCACCACGAAAGTGGAGGCCGAACTGGCCAAGAGCGGCATAAAAGAGGGGCTGTGCCTGGTCAACTCCATGCATATCACCTCCAGTGTGTTCATCAACGACAACGAGCCTGGTCTGCACCAGGATTTCCTGGAGTGGGCGGAGAAACTGGCTCCGTACAGCGCGCGCGGCTACAGGCACAATCTGACCGGTGAGGATAACGGCGACGCGCACCTGAAACGCACCATCATGGGCCGCGAGGTGGTGGTGGCCGTTACCGGAGGGGAGCTGGACTTTGGCCCCTGGGAGCGGATCTTTTACGGCGAATTCGACGGCCGTCGCAGCAAACGCCTGCTGATAAAGATAATAGGAGAATAAAAGTGAAAAAGCGCATTTACTACCACGATACGGATTTCAGCGGTGCCGTTTACCACGCCAACTATCTGAAGTACTTGGAAGAGGCCCGCTCCGAATATCTTGAGGCGCGCGGGCTGACCGTAAAGGCCCTGCTCGAAAAAGGCATCGGCTTCGCCGTGAGGCGCCAGGAGATGGAATACAAGTTTCCGGCTTTTTTCGGCGACATCCTGGAAGTGCAGGTTGGGGTGAAAGAGTACACCCCGTACCGCATCGTTTTCGCCTATACCCTGCACAACCAGGACGGCAAACTGCTGGGCAAAGCCGAAACGGACCTGGTCTGCGTCGGGCGCGACCTGAAGCTGCTGGAACTGCCGGAGGAGATAAAGGCCGCGCTGCGGCAATGACCCGCCGCCGGAAGTTTGCTATTATATTCTGGATTTGAGATCGGGAAAAAAATGAAGATACTCTTAATAAAGCCCGGCATAGCGCTGGGCGACCATATTCAGCCGCCCCTGGGCATAGCCTATCTGGCCAGCAGCCTCCGCGAAAAGCACGAGGTGCGCGTGCTGGACTTCGGCAAGATGGGCCGCAACGACGGCCTGTTTACCGGAATGGTCAAAGATTTTTCCCCGGACGTGGTCGGTTTCCAGTGTTATTCCCCGGAAATAGGCGAGGTTAAGCGCCTTTCCGTTATCGTGCGGTCGGCGCTGCCCCGGGCCGTCATCATCGCCGGCGGCCCGCATCCCACGCTTTGTCCCGAAGAGACCATGAAGAAGCTCGCGCCGGAGATCAACTATCTGCTGCGCGGTGAGACCGAAGAAAGCTTCCCGCTGTTCCTGGACCTGCTCGGAGGGAAAGGCGCCGCCGCCGGCGTCCAGGGTCTGGTCTGGACGGAGAACGGCGCGGTGCGCGTCAACGAGATGCGTCCCATCCAGGACATCAACGCCCTGCCGCAGCCGTCGTGGGACCTGATAAACCCGCAGGAATACCCGCCGGCCCAGCACGGGGCCTTCTTTAACAAATTCCCGATAGCGCCCATCATCACCACCCGCGGCTGCCCTTTCGCCTGCGGCTTCTGCACGGCCCCCATACTGAGCGGCCGGCAGATGCGCAAGCGCAGCGCCGGGACCGTGATGGCGGAGATAGAGCTGCTCTACCACAAGTTCGGCATAAGGGAAATACACATAGTGGACGACAACTTCACGCTGGACAAGGCGCACGCCGTCTCCATCCTGAAGAAGATCATAGACAGCGGGCTGCCCATTTCGCTGGCCTTCCCCAACGGGGTGCGCATCGGCACGCTGGACGAAGAGCTGCTGGACCTGATGAAGCAGGCTGGCGTCTACCTTATTTCCGTGGGAATAGAGTCGGGCTCCGACAAAACGCTGAAGCGCATGGACAAGCAGCTCAACGTGGCGCTGATCCGCGAGAAGGTGGCGCTGATAGAGCGCAAGGGCATAGACCTGGCCGCCTTCTTCATCCTCGGCTTCCCCGACGAGACGGTGGAGGACATGCGGGAGACCATAAAGTTCTCGCTGGAACTGCCGCTGCTGCGCGCCAACTTCTTCACCTTCCTGCCGCTGCCGATGACGCCGGTGACCCTGCGCCTGATAGAGAAAGGCGAGATCGGTCACATGGACGTGGACGGCCTGATCTTCCAGAAGGTGCCTTACGCGCCGAAGGGCGTTACCCGCGAAAAACTCCGTAACCTGCAGCGCGAGGCTTTTCTCCGCTTCTACTTCAGGCCGCGGGTCATGCTCAGGAACCTCATGCAGATCCGCTCGCTGACGCATTTCGGCTATCTTGCCAAACGGTTCTATCACTGGATAGTGATGTAGCAGCGGCGCCGCAAAAAGAAAAGGCCCCGTTAGGGGCCTTTTCTTTTAGGGAAGGACGCCTTTTAATCTTCCCTAAGCTCCGTCACCGGGCCGAACTCCGACAGCGGCTTGTCGAACTTTCTGGAATTGCCTATCACCAGGATCATGGCCTCGTCCGGGCGGTAAAGCTTCTTAGCGGTTTCCAGCACTTCCGCCGGCCCCGCGGCGGACAGCTTCTGCACATAGGTGTCCAGGTACTCGGGGCTGTAGCCGTAGTACTCGTAGGAGGCCCTTTCGGTTATCAGCTCGAAGGGGGTGGGGAACTTGAACACGAAAGAATTCACTATGGCGTCTTTCGCGTTCTTCACCTCTTCGGCCGGCGCGGCTTCCCGGCCTATCTCTTTGAACTGGCGCAGTATCTCGGTCAGCGCCTGCGAACAGGTTTCCGGCTTTGTGCCGCAGTAGGTCAGCGTGTAGCCGTAATCCGGCTTTTTTACGGAATAGCTGTAAACCGTATAGGCCAGCCCCCGCCGGGAGCGTATCTCGGCGGCCAGCCTTGAGGACAGTCCTGAGCCGCCGCCTATTATCTCATTGGCCACGGTAAGCGGATATTCCGCCGGGTCGTGCCGCTTTATCCCCCGCTGCAGCATTACTATGTAGGCCTGGGCGATATCCTTCTCGACGTGGTAGACGCGCCGCTTCGCCTCTATCTGCACCGGGGGGATGACCGGGAATTCCACTTTGCCGCGCCGCCAGGAGCCGAACCTGGCGTTGAGTCCGGCCAGCATCTCACCGTTGGAGGTGAAGTCCCCGGCCGCGGCCAGGATCATGTTGTTGGGCCTGTAGTAATTGGCGTGGTAGGCCTTAATGTCTTCTATGGTCACGGCGATGATGGTGTCTTCCTCGCTGCGCCAGCCGTAAGGATGGGAAGGCCCGTAAAAGGCGCGCAGGGCTTCGCGTACTACGGCGCGGCCGCTGTCGTCGTTGCGGCGGCGCAGCATCTCCAAAAGTTCGGCGCGCTTCAGTTTTACCTTGCCCGGGGCGAAGGCCGGATTCATAAGCATGTCGGCGTAAATATCCAGCGCGGCGTCCAGATCCTTCGACAGCGCGGTCAGGTCGGCCCTGGCCTCTTCAATACCCATGGAACTTTCAACCGAGGCGCCCAGGAACTCCAACGTTCTGTCTATCTCACCCGGCGTGTATTTAAGCGTGCCGCCGTCTTTCAGCAGGCTGGCCGTGAGCTCGCCCAGGCCCCTCTTTCCCAGGGAATCGTTTATCTTGCCGGTCCTTATGTAAGCCGTCATGTGCAACACCGGCAGGGTGTTATCCTTCATCAGGTAAACCACCAGGCCGTTGTCCAGCACCGCGCGGTCGCCCTTCGGCGGCTTGAAATCGAGGCCGCGTATTTCCGGAAGGCCGGGGGGCAGCGCGAAAGAGGTGGCGGCGCGCGATATAGGCATCAGTACGCCTCCTGGTTAAGCGGTTCCCTTAAGAATACCGCCGTGCGGTTGTCGCGGGTGAGGTATTTGGCGGCCACCCTGGAGATGTCTTCCGGCTTCACCTTGCGCAGTTCATCCCCGGCCTTCCAGTCGTAGCGCCAGTCGCCCATTATCTCCTCGCTGTGGGCCAGGCTCATGGCCAGGCCCGAGTTGGACTCCAGCTGCTTGATCATCTCGGCCTGGTAATTGTTTATTATCTTGTCCAGTTCCCACCGGGTGGGCGGTTCAGTTCCCAGCTTCCTTATCTCTTCCAGTAGGGCGGCGTCCAGTTCCTCCACGGTATGCGGCGCCTTCGGCGCCCCGTAGACCACTGTCAGCGACGGGTACCTGTCCCCGGGCAGCGAGGGATGTACGTCGGCGTAGAGGGCCAGCTCCCTGCCTTCCACCAGGTTCTTATAGAAGCGGCCGGTCTTGCCGTTGGCCAGCACTTCCCCGGCCATTATCAGCGGGTAAATATCCGGGTGGCCCATGCCGGGGTTGTGGAAGCCTATGCGCAGGGCCGGCTGGGCCTTGAAGAAAACATTGATCAGCTTTTCCGACTTCTGCGGCGGCTCCTTCGTATGCGTCCTGTCCGGGAGCGCGCGCTTTTCCCAGATGCCGAAATGCTTTTCCGCCAGCCTTATAACTTCCGCGGGGGCCACATCGCCCACCACCGCCAGCGCGGCGTTGTTGGGCACGTAGAAGGTGTTGAAGAACTGTTCCGCGTCGGTGCGGGTGAGGCGGGTGATGTCGTCCATCCAGCCGATAGTGGGGTTATGGTAAGGGTGCGCGGAGAAGGCGTTGGTGAACAGCGCCTCCCACAGCAGGCGGTTCGGGTCGGATTCGCCCATGCGGCGCTCCTCCATCACAACGCTGCGCTCGCGGTAAAATTCCCGCAGCACCGCGTTCCTGAAGCGGTCCGACTCTATCATCATCCAGGCTTCCAGCCTGTCCGAGGGCAGCGAGACCACGTAGCCGGTGTAGTCGGTGGAGGTCATCGCGTTCATCCCGGATTCGCCCAGGCTTTTATAAAGTCGCAGGTATTCGTCCTTGACTATGAACTTGTCCGCCTCTTTTTCGGCGCTGTCCAGGTTTCCGCGCAATTCCTCCAGCTTTTCCGGGCGGGGGGACGCCGCGGATTCCTCGGCTATCAGGTCCCTGGCCGCGGCTTCCACCTGGTCCAGGGCCGGTTTTTCCTTGGCGTAGCCGGCGGAGTTTATGGTTTTGGTGCCTTTAAAGGCCATGTGCTCGAACAGGTGGGCCAGGCCGGTCTTGCCCTGCTGGCCATCCACGTTGCCCACCTTGAACATCATCGTGAAAGAGACGGTGGGCACGAATTTCTTTTCCAATATCAGGAGCTTAAGCCCGTTCTTCAGCGTATAGGAGACTACCGGGGGATACTTCGGATCTTTTTCCACGGCAGCCCCCGGCGGGAGGCCGCCGCCGCTTTCGGCGGAGGGCGGAAGAGTTGAGTGGTCGGTGGATTTAATTATTTCTTCCATAAAAAGACACGGGACTGCCGCTATCCTGGCGGCTGCGGGTTTAAGCGGCCTTTTCCAGCTGGACCAGCAGTTTTGAGATCTCGGCCGCGGCGGCGTTCATCAGGGCCAGCATCTCTTTTTTCTCGGCGGCCGAGCAGTCTTTGTACAGTTCGGCGGCGCTTTTAAGGCTTGAACACTTCGAGCGCAGGTCGTGCAGCAGCTTGCTGTTGTCGGTGCTGGTAGTCATTTATTTCCCCCTTCAATATCTATCCCCTGTTTTTTAAGCGTGGCATACAAAAGGCGCGTGGAGATCTTCAGGTCGGCCAAAGTCTTGGTGCGTATGCCGCCGTTCTCCCTGAGGCTGCGCGTTATCAGCTCGGCGGAGACCTTGTCCAGCGCGGCTTCAAGGCCGTTGGCCAGCGCATAGGCGTACAGCCCGCCGTCCGCCGCGGCCGCCGTCTGCGCGCAAGAGGTTTCCTTCAGGTGCTTGCGCGCGGTCTCCAGGTCCACCCGGCCTTCCCGGCCGCTGGAGACCAGGTCGGTGAACTTTTTCAGTTCCCGCACGTTGCCGGGCCAGGAATAGGCTTCCATGAAGGCTTTGGCCTCGGGCGAGAACGACAGCCGCCGCCGCCCCTTGGTGAAGTGCTGCACCAGCGGGAAGATGTCGGCGCGGCGCCGGGCCAGCGGCTTCAGGGTTATGTTGTAGCCGTGTATGCGCTGGAACAGGTCGAAGCGCATCTTACCCTGCGCTATCAGCGCCTGCGGATCCTCCAGCGTGGCGCTTATTATGCGGAACTCGGAGTGCTCCGGTTTTTCGGAGCCCAGCGGGTAGAACGTGCGTTCCTCTATGGATTTGAGCAGCTTCATCTGCATGTTCAGGCTCATCGTGCCTATTTCATCAAGGAACAGCGTGCCCTTGTGCGCCTCCAGCAGGCGGCCTTTCCGGGCTTCCGCCGCGCCGGTGAAAGCGCCTTTTCTGAAGCCGAACAATTCGGCCTCCAGCAGGTCTTCGGTGTAGGCCGAGCAGTTTATGGAGACGAAAGCGCCGTCCCGGCCGGAGTGTTCGTGCAGGATCTTGGCCAGCGAGGTCTTGCCGGTGCCGGACGGCCCCAGTATAAGTATCGGCAGCTCGGTGGGGGCGTATTTAAGGGCTTCGGCGGCTGCGGCCCGGGTTTCCGCGTCTTCGGTAATAAAAGCGGAGGCGAAGATGTCCCCGGAGGCGGCGGCTTTCCTGTTCTGCAGGAACTTGCGCAGGATGTCCTCTATATTCGCTTTTTCGTTGCCCTTGGCGTAGAAGTCGTTCGCGCCCAGGGCGTAGGCCCGGTCTATCATCTCGTCCGAATCGGAGCTTGAGACCACTACGCAATAGATGCCTTTGGCCGCGGCGGCGGTTATGGCTTTAAGGCCGGAGTAGTCGTCGTCCGGTCCCAGCATAAGGTCGAAGAAGCCTATGTCGTATTTGGAGGCCTCTATCTTTTTAAGGGCGGCCTTAAGGTCTCCGGCCATGTCCACGCTGTGCGCGGCCAGATGGGCCGCCATCACTTTCTGCGCCAGCTTGTCGTCTTCCAGAACAAGTATATTGAGCTTTTCCATGACTCCCCCCGAGAGCAGGCTGTGCATTTTCAAATGAAAAGAAATATTTTCATTTGAAAAGATTTAGCTTATAAATATTATACAAAAACGCGGGCGCTAGCCGGCCTCAATGAGAAAGGCGCGGGCCTGGCCATCCGCACAAATTGGCATAAAAATTGCTCTAAGTTAGTAGTAATGGCTATAATATGCAACAGGAGCTCTAATATGAAACACTTCGGCTTTAAACTTACCGCGTCCACGGGCGCAAGAACCTCGGCGGCGGTGCTGGGCGCGCTTAAAATGGCGCAGATGGCCGAAATGCCGGAAGAAGAATTTGAGAAACTTATAAAGGAAATGGAAGGGGGCCGGGTTTTTCAGCTGCTTAAAACCTCCGGCGCGATAAACCTAAGCGAATTTCCGTCAGCCCGCTACGCGGCGCGCAAGTACGCCGGCTACGGCCTTAAGCTTTCGGGTGGCGACCTGCCGGAACTCGCCGACGGCAACGGCGACCTTGTGCCCCTTATACAGGGCATCGGCCAGGAGAAGTTCGAAGCCTGCTTCCTTAAGGACGCCGTGATGAGCGATGTGGAGCGGGCCGAAGAGTGCGATATCACAGTGCAGGATTCCGCCCGCCTGCGGGATTTTGTGAACCGGGCCTTCATCCAGGCCGAATTCGAGGGAAAAACAGAGGCCCCGGCGGCCAAGGTGTTCAGCGCCGTGGCCGGGGTAGAGATAGAGGAGGGCTCTCCGGTGCTGGCCTTCTTCCACCGCGAGATCTGGAAAGGCCAGTACAAGGTGGACGCCGAAAAACTGGCGCAGCTGCTGCCCGGCCTTGAGCCGGCCGAGAAGAACCGCGTTGAGAAGCTGCTCCGCAAGATAGAATTCGCCGACAAGCGCAAAACCACGCTGTACCGCGCGCTCGAGATCCTGATGAACGTTCAGACGGAGTACCTCACCAGCGGCGATCCCGCCCGCCGCCGCCCGCTCTCGCAGAAAACGCTGGCCAAGAACCTGGAAGTGGACCCGAGCGTAATAAACCGCCTTGTCTCCAACAAATCCATACAAATGCCGTGGGGCATGGAAGCGCCGATGACGGTGCTGCTGCCCAGTTCCAAGGAAGTCAACCTGGAACGGCTTTATTCCATAGCCGCGGAAAAGCCGGAGCTGAGCGACGAGAAGCTCCGCGTGGAGCTGCGCTCCCGTCACGGCGTGGACCTGTCCCGCCGCTCCGTAGCCCAGTACCGCAAAGACCTGCACCTGGCCGCCTCCGGCTCCAGGGAAGCCGCCGGAGACCTGAACTGATCCGCAGCGGCGCAACCGTCGGGGAGGCCCGCGCGTAATAATAAAGGCCGGTAATGCCGGCGACAACTTTTCAGGAGGAAGAACAATGAATAAAATATTAATGACCGCGATACTGCTCGCCGCCGCGGGCGCCGGTTATTGCGCCGAAGACTCTGTCAAAACCTTTCCGGCCGCTGGCCTTAAGGAAATATCCCTGGACACCGGGGCCGGGGCCATCTCGGTAAAGGGAGCTCCAGGCGACATACAGGTGGAAGTCACCGATAACGAGCCGGAGAAATGCGCCCTTACCATGAAGACCGACGGGGCCAGGCTTATTCTTAAAGCCGAGGATATCTCCGTAAAGCAGGGCTTCTGGAAAATGCTTTTTTCAAAGGGCCCGCGCTCCGTTTCCGGCTGCCGGGCCGGGTTCAATGTCACCGCCCCGCCGGCGCTTAATATCAAAGCCGACAACGGTTCGGGAAGGATAAACATCTCCGCCATGAGCGGCGATGTGGCGGCGGACAACGGCAGCGGGCCTATCTCTTTTGAGGGGCTGACCGGGAATCTCTCGGCTGATAACGGTTCCGGCGGGATCTCCGGCACCTGCTGCGCCAAGAACTTGCACGCCGATACAGGATCGGGCGGAATAAACATAAAAGGCCTTTGCGGCCCCGTGGACGCCGACGCCGGCAGCGGCGCCATCCGCCTGCAGTGGGACAAGGTCCCCTCTTCCGGCCAGGTGCGCGCGGAGACCGGCTCCGGCAATATCATTCTGACTTTTCCCGATTCCGCCAAACTGTCCTCCAAACTCGAGACCAGCTCCGGCCGCGTCAGCAACGATTTCGACAACAGCGGCAAGTTCCCCGTCTCCGCCGAAGCCGGCTCCGGCAACATCTCCCTGCGCAAAGCGGGGAAATAAACAGGCGGATTTAGACAAAACGTTCGCTTCGGGTGTGAATGGACAGAGAGGAAAGCGATTGCCGCTTTCCTCTCCATTTTACGACTCTTCGTGTTTCCCGTCCAAAAACGCTACAATTTGTCTTCCGGGGACAATTATGATCGAAAAAGATTTAAAAAGATACGCCAAGTACTTCAAAGGCTACACTGAACTGCGGTATCAGGAAAACCGTATAAGCAGGATTTCTTTTCTTAATGGGGCACTCGTTATGAACGAGGAAAATTCACTGAGTGGATTTTCGGCGCGTTCATATAAAAATGGTTTTTGGGGCTTTGCCTCATCCCCTGTTACGGGAGAAGGCGAGGTTTCGCGCCTGTTGTGTGAAGCGGTGCACAATGCCTCTTTTATGGCATCGAAGAGCGAATCCGCCGTAGGCGCGTTCCCAAAAGCACGGATTCAGATCAAGAGCAATCTGTCGACAAAACTAACACGCAGGTCACGAAAAGAAATAATCGAGTTCGTCCGCGAGGTCGACGCGCATATAGCTGCGAAGTATAAAAAAGTAAAAAGCCGCCGGATGCTTTTTGACTCTTTGGACATGGAAAAACAGTTCTTAAATTCGGATGGTTCAGATGTCTACTCTTTTCTGCCGCGTTCCAACGGCATGGTAAACCTTTCGGTGGAGGCCGGCGGCCGTAATAAGGATTTTTTCGAGACCTGGGGCGGCGGGGGGCAGTTCGAGGATGTTTTTCATGAACCCTCGGATCTTTTTCAAAAACTAGACCAGCAATATGAGCATTTGCTCAGAAAGGCTGAAGGCGTTTTCCCGGAAGGCGGCAAAAAAGAGTGTGTATTAGCCCCGGAACTGGCAGGGGTCTTGGCGCATGAAGCGATAGGTCATACGACAGAGGCTGATTACGTCCTGTCCGGTTCAATAGCGGAGAAACTGCTGGGGAAGAAAGTGGCGAGCCCGATGGTGACGATCGTGGACTTTGCGAACATGGCCATGGGAAAGACCTGCCAGACCCCAGTGTATGCGGACGATGAGGGGACCAAGGCGGAGGATGTCGTATTGATCGATAAGGGTGTGCTTAGGTCCTATATGCACAATAAAGAAACAGCTCTGCGCTTCGGGGTCAGTCCTGCGGGAAATGCCCGCGCTTTCTCTTTTTCAGATGAGCCGATGATACGCATGCGCAATACGGCCATAGTCCCGGGCCATGACAAGCTGGATGAAATGATAGCTTCGGTCAAGAACGGGTATTACCTTATGCGCAGGAGCAACGGCCAGGCTGACCTTACGAGCGAATTCATGTTCGGGGTAACGCTCGGATATGAGATCAAGAACGGGAAACTTGGCAGAGCGATAAGGGACACAACGGTTTCTGGCGTGGCGTATGATGTGCTGAAAACTGTTTCTATGGTATCTGACGATATGTATTGGCGCACGTTCGGCTTTTGCACCAAATCGCAACCTATGCTGTTAAGCATGGGGGGGCCGGCGATAAAATGCCAAGTCAATATCGGGGGGCGGTAATATGGCTGTCAACGGCGATATCACAGCTCTTTGCCTTCGCCTGCTTAAGGAAGCCGGCGCATCAGAAGCTCAATGCGTCCTTACCGAAACGAACAAATATGACATAAGCGCGTTGGCCGGTAAAATGTCATTGTTCCGGACAGTCAGGAACATAGAACTGCGTATGCTGGCGATCAGCGGGCATAGGCAGGGGGTGGTTGTCGTCAATTCTTTGAACAAGGATGTGCTGATGCAGGCCGCCAGGCGGGCCGTGACAGCGGCCGAGGCTTCCCCCCGTGATGCGGCTTATTCCGTCTCGGAGTTCCAGCCAAAAGAATCTTTCGAACGCGGAGATCAGGCCCATGATCCTGCCCGCATGCATTTCAGGCTTTCCGAATTTATCAGAGAAACCGGAAGATATCCAAAACTTAAGCTCAGCTGGGCCGGAGTGGATTTTGTGTTGGAAAAGAAAGTCTTCGCCAACTCAAACGGGGTTTACTTTTCAAGCTCTGTCGGAATGTATGATTTTTATGTGGATTTTTCATCCCAGGCCGCCGAGAAGTCGTCTTCCATTAACTTTACCTATGTTTCTCTGAAAGATCTTGAGAAACCGCTGTTAAAGTGCGGTTCGATCTCATTGCTCCTGAAGCAGTCCGGGCAGTCTATAGGGGTCAAACCGATAGGCGCTAAATTCGTCGGAGATATAATAGTTTCTCCTGAGTGCATGGATGGTTTCCTGCAATTCATCACGGATCAGGCGCTTCGCGACAGCATGGCCGTAAGCGGGACGAGCGTTTACCGGGAAAAAATAGGGCGGAAAGTGGCTAAAAAGGAATTCACTCTTCGTTCCTCGCCTCTAGATTCTGAGATCCCATCCGGATATTTTATTACCTCTGACGGCTATAAGGCCGGGGACCTCGCGATTATAGAAAAAGGCCTGCTGAAGAGTTTTATTCTGAGCCGGTACGGTGCTGCAAAGACAGGACTGCCGCGGGCTGCAAGTTCCGGAGGGTGCTATGTTATTGAAGGCGGGATTAAAAGTTACGCGGAAATGGTAAGAGGCGTAAAAAGAGGATTGCTTGTTACCAGGTTTTCCAGCGGCGGCCCTAATGGGGCAGGTGATTTCTCCGGAGTTGCCAAAAACAGCTTTTATATCGAAGACGGGAAAATAAAATTCCCTGTGTCTGAAACTATGATATCGGGAAATATCCCGGCGATACTTTTGAGTATCAATGGAATATCAAAGGAACGGATAAATTCCGGCCATTCAATATATCCATGGATAGTTTTTTCGGGAATAACTGTTTCGGGGAAGTAGTGCCCTAAAGGCCTATGCAATGGCGGGACTTATGACTCTTTCGGATGCGAAGGAGTTATGTTAGACTTAAATAGTAGTCTTCCTTGTAATTTGGGGGATTGGCCCCAGAGTATCCACTCATTAGAGGTCCCCTAGTCAAGAGGCAATAAAATACCCGCCCACAGGTTGTGGTTTCTCTTTTCATAAAAATTAGTTCCATCTCTGCTGTTCAAGGCGCATCCGCGTCCGGGTTCTCTAATATTTGGTGTCGGCACGAAGCCGCACCAGCCACTCATCAGGTTCAAGGCTACGGCGATACA
>CAIXBR010000029.1 GCA_903917735.1 uncultured Elusimicrobia bacterium
CCAGGGCACCACCCTGGCCTTCGACGCCCTCGGCCTGATGAACGCCAACCTGGGCTCGCAGTCGTACTTCCCGCCGGGCAAGGTGGCCGATTACACCGGCTTCCAGTTCCTGCGCGACAGCGACCCCAGCAATATGGGCCACAACCCGGATTTTACTGGCCTGACCTCCAACAGCGTCATCCGGATACTTACCGACAGCCAGCTGGCGGCTCTGGCGGCCCTGGCTGTCAGTCAGGCGGACCTGGTCAACGATTACGGATACCACCGTTTCAGACTGATAAAGGCCTTCCGGCGCCTGATGGACGGGAACATCCCTGACGGCGCCGCCGGCCTGAGCATGAGCGCGGTGACGGCCGTGTCGCAGGAACTCTACCTCATGGACGGCCAAATCGCCTTTGACCGGGCCCTGCTCTACGCCAACGTCTACAAGTCTATGACGCGCGCCCAACTGGCTGAGCTGGACGCCATGAAAGGGGTGGGCGCTTCCTCCTGGACCGTAACCGACGCCAATTATATGAAGGCCCGGGTAGAGACCGCGCTGGGAACATATAAGTCCAATACGACGATGAATACCCTGGTGATGACCTACGCCGGCGACCTCTTCAGCTGGTATTCCGGCACGGTGGAGGCGGACGTATATTTCTGCCCGGAGCGGCAGGGAACCTATTACGGCGGGTTCTACATCAAGGATGCGCCGGCCATGAACGCGCCGCATGGCGTCAGCTATACCATAGACTCGGCTCTGACCGGGAACGCCGGGTCCGCCCTGCTCGACAGTTCGCTGGGCTATGTCGTGTCCACGCAGGCCGCTGTCATGACGAACCTCATCGACGTCCAGAGGAGCAATATGGCGGGTATAGTCGCGGTGCGCACGCAGATAGCGGCACTGTTGCGCACCCTGCTCGTCTCAACCTCCTCCAGCGACGCCGTAAGGGCGCAGGTGCTGGCGCTGTCCTCGGCCACCTACGGCACGCTGGACGGCCGGAACAACTATTATTACGCCACTACCTTCAAGCAGGTCGCCGACACCCTGAGCGTCAGCCAGCGGACCAAACTGAAGACGGATTTTTGGGACGGACTGCTTGTAGGCACCTATTCCAACGGGGACCCTTACGATTACGCGATCTGCAAATCCACCTATCTCTATTCCGACACCACCACCGACCCTGCCGTCCTAGCCCAGATAACGACGTATATAAATGATACCGACTACCTGTTCGCCACCGATGTCCCCACGGCGGAATTCTCCTTCTCGCCGGCCCTGCCGACTGTCGGTCAGACGATAACTTTCACTGACTCCTCCGAAGGCCCACCGACCTCATGGTCGTGGACTTTCGGGGACGGCGGTACCAGCGCATCGCATAACCCGACGCATTCTTACGCCTCGTCCGGAACATACACTGTATCACTGACAGCCACTAATTCCGCCGGCTCCAGCAGCGCAAGTCATGCGGTGACGGTCAGCCAGGGGATATTTACCCTGACGAGCGGCGCGGGCACCACCGGCGGGGCGATGGCGCTGACCTATACCTGTTTCGGCTCCAGTTCATCTCCCGCCATGGCCTGGACCAACGCGCCCTCAGGGACGCAGCAGTTCGCGCTGACCATGTCTGAACTAACTCCGGAGGGCGAGACAAAGTATAACTGGGTCCTGTACGGAATACCCAGCCGCAGTTCCGGATTTATCAGTAATAGCACAGGCGGCGGGACCCTGGGAATCAGCGACGGGCCGTTGGGGGCGGCCTACAACCCGCCCTGCGGCGGCAACAGGGTTTATACATACAGGCTCTACGCAGTGTCCGCAGCGCCATCACTCTCATCCCCGGTGACAGGTTCAGTTCTTACGGCCGCGCTCAGCGGCATCACAATAAGTTCGGCGACCATGACGCTGACCCATGCTACACCTACGCCGTGAAGAAAAGTCGGCACGGCTGACAGGGTGGACTTTTTTCGGGTATAGCGGTTTAATCTTTAGGAGGGATTATGAAACGGCTTACAATTTTAGCGCTTGGCTGGATGCTGGTCCTCTCACTTCAGGGTGGCGCCGCTCTGGCGCAGTCTGAGAAAGGCGCGGAGAAAAAAAGTTCCGCGCCCGATTTTGTCCTTAAGAGCCCCGCAGTCGAGAACGATGGGCAATTGCCGGTGGATTACACGGGAGACGGAACCAGTTCAACGCTGCCTCTGGAATGGAGCGGCGCCCCAGCGGGGACCAAAAGCTTCGCGCTGATCATGCACCACATCGCGCCGGACAAGACCAAGTGGTATTGGATCATCTACGATATACCGCCTGGGGTCAAAAATCTCCCTAAGAACGTCAAAGGCGTAGGCATTATGGGTAACAACAGCGTGAACGGCCGCATGGGGTACGCCCCGCCGCATTCAAAAGGCCCGGGGCCCAAAACATACATCTTAACCCTCTACGCCCTGTCCGCGCCGCCGAAGATAAAAGTTAAGCCCGCCGAAGTGAACCGCGAAGTCCTGCTCTCGGCCATGAAGAGGCTCATTCTCGGCACAGCCAGATTAAGCGTGGTGTATACCCGGTTCCCGGCGCCGGACGGCGGCACGGAAGGGGAACCGCCCGCTCCTCCTCAGGGGGAGGGGCGGTAATGTCGCTGTTGTGGAGCGATCACGGAACTTTTTACGCGTTTTACGGTTTAACAGAGTGGACATCATCAGACCGGAGGAAATATGAAATTTAAAATAATAGCGATCCTGACGGCGTTCGCGGCGGCGGAAGCGCTGCTCTGCGCCCAGGGGCAGGATGGCGGCGGAGGGCAGCGGCTGGAGATGGAGC
>CAIXBR010000030.1 GCA_903917735.1 uncultured Elusimicrobia bacterium
AATTATAATATTATAGAAAAAGAGAAAACGCAGAAATCGGCCTGTTTTTGCGTACAATTCCATCAAATTATGTATAATCGAAAACTGTATTAAACAGGTTTACGGAGGCTTATGAGCATACACCATAACCAGCCCAAGGGACTATTCCTTTTATTCTTCGTGGAAATGTGGGAGCGCTTCTCTTATTACGGCATGAGGGCGCTCCTCGTGCTTTACATGGTGGACCACCTGGCTTTCTCCACGGAGAAATCGGGGCAGGTGTACGGCTGGTACACCGGCATGGTGTACATGACGCCGCTGATCGGCGGCTATATAGCCGACCGCTACCTCGGCCAGCGCAAGTGCATAGTGATAGGCGCGGTACTGATGGCGCTGGGCCATTTCGCCATGGCTTTCCCGGCGCTGCCTTTCTTCTTCGGCGCCATGATTCTGCTGATACTGGGCAACGGTTTCTTCAAGCCCAACATCTCCACCGTGGTAGGCAAACTCTACGAAGAGAACGACCCGCGCCGCGACGGAGGATTTACGATCTTCTACATGGGCATCAACCTGGGAGCCGTGTTCTCCCCCCTCGTCTGCGGCACGCTGGGCGAGAAAGTGGGCTGGCATTACGGCTTCGGCGCGGCCGGTGTGGGCATGGTGCTGGGCCTGGCCATGTACCTTTGGGGCCAGAAGGCCATGCTTGGAGATAAGGGGCTGAAACCGGTAGCCCCGAGCGCGAATTACTGGGTGCCGGCGGGAATGATAGCCGTGCTGCTGGTATTCCTTATATCCAGCTCTTTCCAGTTCAGCGGCTATAACATCATGGGAATGATCCCCGGCTGGGTTTACGGGACCGCGGCTACGCTTGCCGCCATCGGCCTGGCCTACGCCTATGCCTCCTCACCGAAGTCTACGTTGACGCAGGTGGAGAAACAGCGCGTAGCCGTCATCTTCATCATGGTGTTCTTCGCCATCTTCTTCTGGTCCGCCTTCGAGCAGGCCGGCAGCTCGCTGACACTGTTCGCCAGGAACGAGACCAACCGAGCGATAACCCTGTTCGGCCGGGCCTGGACTATGCCGGCCAGTTGGTTCCAATCGGTGAACCCGCTGTTCATCATCCTGCTGGCGCCGTTCTTCTCCAAGATGTGGGTGAACTTGGGCGAGACCAACAGGGAACCTTCCAGCCCGATGAAATTCGTAATGGGGCTGGGCTTGCTGGCCGTCGGCTTCGTGGTGATGATAGCCGCCGCCGGGGCCTACCAGCAGCACGGCCCGGTCAGCATGCTGTGGCTGTTCGGCGCCTACTTCTTCCACACCCTGGGCGAGCTGTGCCTCTCCCCTGTGGGACTTTCGCTGATAACCAAGCTGGCCCCGGCGCAGTTCGGCTCGCTGCTGATGGGCGTGTGGCTGCTGTCCACGTTCGCCGCCAACTTCGTAGGCGGCTTCTTCGCCGGCAATTACGACGTCATAAACCACGTGAACTTCTACATGATACCAACGGCCACCGGCATCGGCGCGGCCCTGCTGCTGCTGCTGATAACCCCGAAACTGCGCAAGTGGATGCACGGCGTGCATTGAAGGCCGCGGAAGGCGGCTAACATAAAAAAGAAGAACACCCGGGAACCACACCGGGTGTTCTTCTTTTTTGGGGGCTTTTAGAAAGTTCGCACGAAACCCGCGGTAAGAGTTATGCCGTCGAATTTGGCGCCGCCGCCAGCGAACGAGCGGTAGCCCTCGGCTAGGGAATGGAAGCGCCAGTTGGAATTATCGAACTGCCATTCGTAGCCCAGGCCCAGGTTCCAGGCCGAATGCCAGCCCAGCAGCGGGGCCTTAAAGTCGGCGCTTTTTGCCGGGCCTGAAAAATAATGTTCTGAAACCCCGCCGCGCAGCAGCACGTAGCGGGTATGCGGCGTGCCCAGCGGGATAAGCGCCAGCTCCAGCCCCGCCGGAATCTGAAAATGCGACAGATGGGCCCGGGTGCCGTCCATCTTATCCTGCCCTACGTAGTTGTACTGCACGCCGGTGTAATAGCGCACCCAGGAAAAAAGATGCCCGCCGACAAGCAGCTTAGGCCCGAGAGTAGTGGTCTCGGTCTTGGTGCGGCCTACACCGGAGTCCAGCATCATCGTGTCCGCTACCAGCGCCAGCGAGGCGTAGCGCGCCTTGGATGGGGCGCGGTTCCCGCCGCCGCTCTCCGAAGCCACATATTTGACCTGGCCGTTGGCCGGCAGGGGCTGGTTCGATTTTACAAAACCGATAAATTCCTGTTTTTCTTTTTCGCCCCAGGCCGCCTGGTTGTGCAGGTCCGGCAGGGATGCGCAGCGCGCGGAGACGGCAACGCCCAGCAGCAGCAAAACAGTTATGAAGTTTTTTTTCATCAGATTTGTATATAATACAAAAATGACCGCTAAAAGTATCCTTGCCGCCGCGCTGCTTGCCGCGGCCCTTCTTGCCCCGGGCCGGGCCTTCGCCGTTTCCATAGCGGACGCGCGCGCTTCGGTGGTCAGGGAGACCATGACGTTCCTTAACACGCCCTACCTGTGGGGCGGCATGCACCCTGTTACCGGCATGGACTGCTCCGCCTTCACCAAGCTGGTCTACGCCAAGGCCGGGCTGAACCTGCCGCGCGTGGCCAGGGACCAGTTCGCGCAGACCCTCCATCTTTCCCCCTCTTCGGTACTGCCCGGGGACCTGATCTTCTTCGCTATGAAAAAGCCCGGCACGGCCCACGTGGACCATGTCGGGATCTACGTCGGGAAAGGCTTTTTCGTGCACGCCTCCTTCACCAACGGCGTGCACATAGACTCCGTTTACAACCCCTACTATTTCGCCCGCATGGTCAGCCTGCGCAAATACAGCGGGTTCTGATTTTTACCTTTGACACAATCTAGCTGGACAGTATACAGGGAGGAACGATGAGCGACACCAATAACGCATCCGCTGTTTTTGCCGACCCCACGCCGCTGGGTCTGATAGGCCTGGCCATCGGCTGCGCGGCCCTGGCGCCCATAGCGCTGGGCCTCACCATAACGCCGGCCGCCCTGAAGACAGCCGCTATAATATGCCTGCTTTTCGGCGGCGGCTGCCAATTCCTGGCGGGCACCATGAGCCTCGCCAACCGCAACCTCTTCGGCGGCACTCTGTTCACGGCTTTCGCCTTCAACTGGGTGCTGAACTGGTGGATGCTCAGTTCCGTAGCCGGCGGCGTGATCCCCGACCACACGGTAATGCTTTCGGTGGATATTTGCTCCCTTATTATCTTCGTTGCCATGACCTACGGCTTCGGCTTCTTCAGCGGCCTGCTTTTCTTTTTCCTGCTGATCATAGACCTCATGTACGTCTTCAAGGTGGCAGCCGCCGTCACCGGCACCATGGCCCTGGCCATGCCGATAGCCGCGCTGACCATCCTGCTGGGCCTGACGGCCCTGTGGATAGCTTTCGCGCTGCTGCTCAACCCTCTAGCCGGGCGCCTGTTCTGGTTCCCCGGCCCGGTTTTCAGCGCGGCGCCCCAGGCAAAATGAAAGCGCGGGCCGAGAACGACAAAACAAACGCTTTCCTTAAAGACCTTTCCTGCAGGCTGGATATGACCCAGGCCTGCGTCTCCATAGTGGACCTGCGCGACACGGCCAACCCGCAGCGCGGCGGCTGGCGCGACACGGAAATAAAACCCACGGCCAGCGTGATAAAGCTGAACCTGCTGGCCGGCGCGTACAACGCGAAGGCCGCCGGGGTGCCGTTCGACTCCGGCATCAAAATAACGAAGAACAACTGGACTGGCACCTGGGACCCGGTGTACGACGGCCTCCACGACCCGAACCCGCCCATAAAGTTGGGCGACACCTGGACCTTCGGGAAGCTGGTGGAGGTGATGATAAGGCGCAGCGACAACGTGGCCACCAATACCCTGATAGATTTCCTCGGCAGGAAAAAAGTGACGGACTTCGTGCGGGGCGCGGGGCTGGCCTCCACGTACGTGCGCCACAAGCTTTCCAGCGGCACCGACGTGGACGATCCCGACGCCACCGGCTACAACCAGATGCCGGCGCGCGACGCGGCCACGCTGCTTATGCTGATAGCCCAGAAGAAGCTGGTGTCGGCGGAAGCCTCCGAAGCCATGTACGCCATGCTGGCCGGCCAGCTGGACAGGGAACTGATAGCCGAGACCCTGCCGCCCGACGCCGTTTACGCCGGCAAGACCGGCGAGCTTTCCGCTGCCAGGAACGACGCCGCCATAGTAAAGGCCCCCGGCCGGGAATACGTGCTGGTGATCTACACCCAGCTCCCCGGCCCCCAGAGCAGGCCGCTGATACAGGCCATAGCAAGGGCGGTGGATGAATTCATAAAGAACAACTGACACAAAGGCCTATCCGGGACGGGTCTAAATACCGCCACACCCTTCCCCTTTGGACCCTCCTAATAAACCTCCGGTTCAGCCATAATATAATTAAGGCAGCCGGAGGTTTAATGTTAAAGAAGATACTTTTCGTTCTGTTCGCAGCTGTTTCCTTCGCCCCGCAGGCGCGCGCCCTCGATTTCGACGGCAGCTCCGGCGGATCGGACCTGAAGAACTCGCTCCCTTCCATAGAGCTCCCCGCCGCCCGCCCCATTCCCGTGGCCGAGGTTAAAGCCTCCGGCTGCAGGCCCTTTCTAATGTCCCTTTCCGTGGGTGGCATTAGCGAGAATGTAACGATGGAACGAGCCTGCACCGACGAGAACCAAGCGGTCTGGGTCCTCCTGGTAGATACTAGGGGCAACCGGGAAATAGCCGCCCGGGTGGTTTCAGATAAATATCCCGAACAGCGCGCGCTGATAGAGAAGCGCATAAAGGCCATGCTGCTGGAAGGCATGTCGGAGGCCGACGCGGACGTGGTGATCAACAAAGTAGGCCCGCTGCTTAAGCAAGCCTCCGGCGCCGCTGCGAAAGAGAAGAACGCCTTGATCGCCTCTGCGACGGAGATCCTCAAGAACCATCTGGCCAGGCCTTAAACGCAGACCTACCCCGAAAAGCCGCGCTCCGCGCGGCTTTTTTATTCCCCGGCAAGCGGACCACCCCGGCAAATTCATATAATATAGCTATACTTCCATGCTCAATGAAATCGAACGCAGGCGCACTTTCGCGATAATCTCGCATCCCGACGCCGGCAAAACCACCCTTACCGAAAAACTACTGCTTTACGGCGGGGCGCTGCATTTGGCCGGCACCGTGACGGCCCGCAAGAACCAGCGCGCCACCGCCTCCGACTGGATGGAGCTGGAGAAGAAGCGCGGCATTTCCATAAGTTCCACCGTGCTGCAGTTCGATTACAAGAATTTCAAGGTGAACCTGCTGGACACCCCGGGCCACCGCGACTTTTCCGAGGACACCTACCGCGTACTCACGGCCGTAGACGCGGCCATCATGGTTATTGACGCCGGCAAGGGCATAGAGAAGCAGACGCTTAAGCTCTTTGAGGTCTGCCGCCAGCGCAAGATCCCCATTTTCACCTTCATGAACAAGCTGGACCGCCCGTCCCGGGACCCGCTGGAGCTGATAGACGAGCTGGAAAGCGTGCTGGGCCTGAAGCCATTCCCGGTTAACTGGCCCATGGGCAACGGCACGGATTTCCGCGGCGTTTACGACCGCCTCACCAGCCAGGCGCACCTTTTCGAGCGCACCCCCGGCGGCGCCTACAAAGCCCCGGCCGCCGTGCGCGACATGAACGACCCGCTGATAGAGTCCGCGATGGACAAGATAAGCTACGGCCGGTTCGTGGAAGAAGTGGGCATGCTGGACCTGGCGGGCACCGAGTTCGCCCCGGCCGCCGTGCTGGCCGGCGAGACCACCCCGGTGTTCTTCGGCAGCGCCTCCAATAATTTCGGCATACAGCTGCTGCTGGACGGCTTTCTGGAGCATTCCGCCCCGCCCGGCCCGCGCAACGCCTCCAAAGGCCCCATAGACCCGGAATTGCCGGCCTTCTCGGGCTTCATTTTCAAGATACAGGGCAATATGAACCCGCGCCACCGCGACAAGGTGGCTTTCCTGCGGGTCTGCTCCGGCAAGTTCACGCGCGACATGACCGTGACACAGACCTCAACTGGACACACCGTGCGGCTGTCCAACTCCAATAAACTTTTCGGCCAGGAGCGCGAGACCATGGACGTTGCCTGGCCCGGCGACATAGTGGGGCTGGTGGGCCACCAGGATTTCCAGATAGGCGACACCCTCACCGAGGACCCCGGCATTGTTTTTCGCGAGATCCCGCGCTTCCCGCCGGAGTGTTTCACTTTTCTCTACAACCCGATACCGTCCAAGTTCAAGCCCTTCCGCAAAGGCCTGGAACAGCTGATACTGGAAGGCGTGGTGCAGCAGTTCGCCGTAAAGGACGCCCCCACCTCCAGCCCGCTCTTGGCCGCGGTAGGGCCGCTGCAATTCGAAGTGACGCAGTACAGGCTGGAAGCCGAATACGGAGTGGAATCCAAGCTGGAGGCCGCGCCGTGGCAGCACGTGCGCTGGCTGGACGCGGAAGGCGTGAAGGAACTGTCGGCGGAAGGCGCGCACCTGGCCGACAACGTGCGCCTTGGCGAAGACTCCCAGGGCAAGCCCGTGATCTTCTTCCCCACCGACTGGGCGCTGAAATACTTCAGCGACACGAAGCCGAAGATAAAACTGCACAAGCTGGCGCCCGCCGCGTAACCAACTGCGGTTCGGAGCTAGATCCGTTTCACCGACCGGTATTCTTTCAGCGGGTCAACCGGCTGCACGTAGGGGCCGGTCCAGGTACGAGCGAAGATGTCTTCCAGTACGGCGGCCGCGGGGCCCCCGTTTATAAAGACCGCCGCGCCGCGCGTGGTAAGGAAGTAGCCCGGGCCCCAGTTATTGGTGGTGACGTAGCAGGTTTCCCCGTCGATCACAATATACTTGAGGTGTTCCACCCGTGAGAACGGGATGAAACCCGCGCTGTGCTGCGGCAGAGAGGATATCTTTACGCTTATGTTCTCGGTCCTGGCCAGCGCCTTTATGTCCCGGTCGGCATGGCCGCCCATGCCCCAGTCGGCAAAGACCAGCTCCACCTTGGCGCCGCGCGCGGCGGCCTTCCTGAAGGCGGAATCCAGTTCGGCCCAGCGCTTGGAGGCGTGTTCCTCAAGCGAGTAGGTCATCACCTGGCCCCTCACCGTCTTTTTCGCCATATTCAGCCGGTTGATCAGTTCGGTTATTTCAGAATCCGCCTCTTTGGGCAGCAAACCAGCCGGGCTGAAGGCCAGGCTGTAGGAAACCTCCGCGCCGTTGAGTGTTGCCTTTTCGGGCTTGGCCGAAGTTATCTCCGCCTTCCCCGCCTTGGAGAACATTTTCTTGGTCTCGGCGCCGCCGGCCAGGGCCCAGTCGCCCTCGAAAATCCTGTGAAGGTCCGCGGCGGCCTTTTCGCTCTTTATCCGCAGTCCCAGTTCGTGGATGTGCTTGAGGGAGCGCCAGTCGAAGTTCTGGCTGCCGACGTAGACTTCGGCCCCGTCCACCACAAAGAACTTGGCATGCTGTATGCCGCCGCCGGCCTTTTTGAATTCCAGCACACGGGCGGCCACGCCGGCCTCTTTAAGGGCCGGCAGGGAGGCCTCGCTTTCCTTCGCCATCGCTTTCTCTACGATAAAGCGCACATGCACGCCTCTTTTGGCCGCGTCCTTCACGGCCCCGAGCACCGGCTCAAGCACCTCGCCGCTTTGGTCGGCTATGTAGAACTGTTCTATATCCAGGGTCTTCTTCGCCGAGCCTATCATCTCAAGCCAGACGGCCTGCGGCCGCGCGGTCATGGTGGAGCCGTACACGGTCTCGTCCGGCACGCTTTCCACGAACTGCAGCTCCGCGGCTTTAAGCGGCAGCGCCGCCAAAGCCAGAATGGCCGCTAAAAATACTTTTTTCATGTTTCCTCCCCTGTTCACACCGGCAGCACTTCTTTCCTGACCGCCCTTCTGAAATTGAATTTAGAGAGCTCCCCTATTATCATGCCGGAGACTATCAGCAGGCCGCCGGCGGCCTTTGCCCACACGAATTCCTCCCCTCCCCAGGTCCAGGCGAAGAGCGCGGCGAACACCGGCTCCAGCGTGAAGATTATCCCTACCTTGAAAGGCTCAGAGTGCTTCTGGGCCAGCATCTGTATAAAAAAAGCGGTAAGCGTGGGGAACACGGCCAGGAAAAGTATCACGCCCCAGCCGTTGATGCCGGCCACGGCCAGGGAGGAGCCGCGAAGCAGCGCTATGACGAAAGAGATGGCCGAGACCATCCAGAACTGGTGGAAAGCCAGCAGCACGGTATCGGCCTCGGCTTTTACGTATTTGTCCGTCACTATCAGGTGAACCGCGTAGGCGGCCGCCGCCACCAGCGTAAGCGCGTCGCCCAGGTTGAAGCCGTTGACGCCGCCGGTGAGCAGCCACATGCCGGCTATCGCCAGTACCGCGGACATTCCCTGCAGCCGGGTGGGCTTCTGCCGCCTGAACAGGAACATGAAGACCGGGATAAAGATTATGAAAAGGCCGGTTATGAAGCCGGAATTGGAGGCTGAGGTGTACAGCAGGCCGGTGGTCTGCGTAAGGTACAGCGTAGACAGGAAAAGCGAAAGAAAAAACCCCTCCCGCATATGGGCGGTCTTGATCTTCCGCTTCAGCACCCAAGGCAGCAGCAGCGCGGCCGAGACCAGAAAGCGTATACCGACCATCACCACCGGGTCCACCGCGTCCAGCGCGCCCTTGGTAACTATGAAGGTGGAGCCCCAGATGGCGGCACAGTAGAAAAGGCCCGCATCGGACCAGAGTTTAGCGCGGGGAGACCGCTTATCCATATAGAAATTATACATTAGGAGGGGTAGGGGACGCTGGTGAATTGTTTCCTAATTCATGTAGTATAGTGTGTGCTTTAACAATTAGGAATCAAGTCACCAACGTCCCCTATCCCCTTATTAACGGCTCCCTGACGGGCATCAAGATGCAAAATATCTTTTTTTATGAGAAAATATAGATAGTAAGCACCTACCAGCATCCAAGGAGCGTGACCATGGCGCAAAACATCGTTGAGAAGATCCTTACCTCCCACCTCAAAGAAGGCGAGTACATCAAAGGCCAGGAAATTGGCATCCGCATAGACCAGACGCTGACACAGGACGCGACCGGCACAATGGCTTACCTGCAGTTCGAGGCCATGGGCCTGAAGGAAATAAAAACAGATCTTTCCGTTTCTTACGTGGACCACAACACTGTGCAGGTCGGCTTCGAGAACGCCGACGACCACAGGTACCTGCGCACCGTGGCCGCCCGCTACGGCGTGGTGTTCTCCCGCCCGGGCAACGGCATCTGCCACCAGGTGCACCTGGAGCGCTTCGGGCGTCCCGGCACCACGCTGCTTGGCTCCGATTCCCACACCCCTACGGGCGGCGGCATAGGCCAGATCGCCATAGGCGCCGGCGGCATAGACGTGGCCGTGGCCATGGGCGGCGGCCTGTTCTACACCGCGGCCCCCAAGGTGTACTTCGTAAATCTCACCGGCGAGCTTAAAGACTGGGTGACCGCCAAAGACGTAGTGCTCAAGATGCTCGAGCTGCTCACCACCAAGGGCAACGTGGGCGTAATGCTGGAATACGGCGGCAAGGGCGTTAAGACCCTGTCCGTGCCGCAGCGCGCCACCATCGCCAACATGGGCGCCGAAATGGGCGTCACCTGCTCCGTCTTCCCTTCCGACAATATCACGAAGAAGTTCATGAAGGCCCAGGGCCGCGAGACCGATTGGAGCGAACTGAAGGCCGACCGCGGCGCCAAGTACGACCGCGTGATAGACCTGGACCTTTCCACCATCGAACCGCTGGCCGCCTGCCCGCACAGCCCCGGCAATATCAAGAAGATCTCCGAACTTGCCGGCGTGCATGTGGACCAGGTCTGCATCGGCTCCTGCACCAACTCCTCCTACCGCGACATGATGACCGTGGCCGCCATCATGAAGGGCCATAAAGTAAAACCCGGCCTGACGGTGGCCATAGCGCCCGGCTCGCGCCAGGTGATGCAGATGCTGGCCCGCAACGGCGGCCTGGCCGACCTGCTGGACGCCGGCTGCCGCATACAGGAAAGCGCCTGCGGCTTCTGCATCGGCAACCACTTTTCTCCCAAGAGCGGCGGCGTAAGCCTGCGCACCTCCAACCGCAACTTCGAAGGCCGCAGCGGCACCAAGGACGCGCAGGTCTACCTGGTAAGCCCCGAGGTGGCCGCGCTGGCCGCCATCAAAGGCGAATTCGTTGACCCGCTCAAGGCCGGGATGCCTTACCCCGTCATCAAGGAACCCTCTATTTTCAAGGCCGACGACGTGATGTTCGTTAAGCCCGCGCCCGAACTGAGGAATACCGAGGTGGTCCGCGGCCCCAACATAGGCGAGCCGCCGAAGAACGACAGGATGCCCGAAAGCTTGAACGGCGCGGTAATGATAGTGGTGGGCGACAAGATCACCACAGACCACATCATGCCGGCCGGCGCCAGGCTGAAGTACCGTTCCAACGTTCCCGCCTACGCCAAGTACGTGTTCGAAGCCGTGGACCCAACTTTCCACCAGCGCTGCATGGAGAGCAAGGCCGCCGGCAATCACAACGTGATAGTGGCCGGCGAGTCGTACGGCCAGGGTTCCAGCCGCGAGCACGCCGCCATGTGCCCGATGTACCTGGGCGTGAAGGCCGTGGTGGCCAAGTCGTTCGAACGCATACACGCGGCTAACCTGATAAATTTCGGCATAGCCCCGCTGACGTTCAAGAACCAGGCCGACTACGCCGGCATCAAAGCCGGCGACAAGCTGACCTGCGGCGACTGGCGCGCGGCTTTCACCGAGGGCAAACCCGTGCTGCTCAGGAACGAGCGCACCGGCGCCTCTATAGAATGCGTCTGCGCCCTTTCCGGGCGCCAGAAGGCCATTCTCACTGCGGGCGGCCTGCTCAACCAGACTACGGGCAAATAAAAGGAAAATATGGCACAACGCGGAATAAGAGAATACGAAGGCAAGAAGATACTATTCGACGGGCTGGCCAAAACCATCCCGTCCTTCAAGGGGAAATCGGAGAAGCTGGCGCTGGTGCGCCCGGACACGGACCCCAAGCAACTGGTGAAGGACCACCCCTGGCTGCTCAAGACCAAACTGGTGGCGAAGCCCGACCAACTGTTCGGCAAGCGCGGCAAGCACGGCCTGCTGTGCCTGAACGCCGACTGGAAGACCGCCTGGAAGTGGATCTCCGACCGGATGCACAAGACCGTAACCGTGGGCAAGACCACCGGCGAACTGAACACCTTCATGATAGAGCCGTTCACCCCTCACAAAGAGGACGCCGAAGAGTGCTACGTGGCCATCCGCGCTTACCGCGACTTCGACACCATATACCTCTCCAACAAGGGCGGCATCTACGTGGAGGAGAACTGGAACAAGGTAAAAGAGACCCACGTCCCTATCCTTTCCACCATAGACGACGTGAAGCTCAACATGCCCGAATTCGGCAAGCGCAAAGCGCAGATAGAGCAGTTCGTGCGCGCGCTGTACAAGGTCTATGCCGAGGGCCACTTCACCTATCTTGAGATCAACCCGTTCACGTTCCTCGGCGACGAGATAGTGCCGCTGGACCTGGTGGCCCGCGTGGACGACACCGCGGCCTTCGAGTGCGTAAAGATCTGGGGCGACCTGGAGTTCCCCTCCTCCTTCGGCCAGCACCTCACCAAGGAAGAGGAATTCATCCGCGGCATAGACGAAGGCACCGGCGCCAGCCTAAAGCTGACCATGCTGAACCCCGAGGGCCGCATCTGGAACATGGTGGCCGGCGGCGGCGCATCCGTGATCTACGCGGACACGGTCTGCGACCTGGGCTACTCCAAGGAGCTGGCGAACTACGGCGAATACTCCGGCGACCCCTCGGCCGAGGACACCTACCAGTACGCGCGTACCGTCCTGGACCTGCTGACCCGCAAGAAGGACCCGCGCGGCAAGGTGCTGATAATCGGCGGCGGCATAGCCAACTTCACAGATGTGGCCAAAACCTTCAAGGGCATCATCAAGGCCCTGACCGAGTACAAGACAAAGCTGGTGGAAGGCAAAGTGAGGATCTACGTGCGCCGCGGCGGCCCGAACTACAAGGAAGGCCTGGCCAATATGAGGAAGCTCGGCGAGACGCTGGGCGTGCCGATAGAAGTGTACGGCCCCGAGACCCACATGACCGCCGTAGTTTCTATGGCGCTCAACCCGGCCCCGGCTAAAGCCCCGGCCTGCAAGCCGGCCCGCGCAGGAGGCAAGAAATAATGAAACCCGAACTTTTCACCAAGGATACCACAGCGATAGTTTACGGCTACCACGTCAACGCCATCCAGCGCATGCTGGACTTCGACTACGCAGCCGGCCGCAAGACCCCGTCGGTGGCGGCCATAGTGAACCCCGGCAGCGAAGGCGTGCACAAGGTCTTCTTCGGCAAGGGCGAAGTGCTGCTCCCGATGTACAAGAACTTCTCCGCCGCGGCCGTGAAGCACCCCAAGGCCGACGTGGTCGTGAACTTCGCGTCCTTCCGCTCCGCTTTCGAGTCAAGCATGGAAGCGCTGAACCACCCGAACATCCGCACCGTGTGCGTGATAGCCGAGGGCGTACCGGAGCGCCGCGCGCGCATCCTGGCGGCCACGGCCAAGAAGCTGGACAAGATGGTGATCGGGCCCGCCACCGTGGGCGGCATCAAGGCCGGCTGCTTCAAGATAGCCAACACCGCCGGCACTTACGAAAACATCGTCGAGTCCAGGCTGCACCGTCCCGGCTCCGTGGGCTTCGTGTCCAAGTCGGGCGGCCTGTCCAACGAGTGCTACAACATCATCGCCCGCAATACCGACGGCCTGTACGAAGGCATTGCGATAGGCGGCGACGCCTACCCCGGCTCGACCCTGCTGGAGCACATCCTGCGCTACGAGGCCATCCCGGCCGTTAAGATGATAGTGGCGCTGGGCGAGATAGGCGGCACCGAGGAACTGCGCATAGTGGAAGCTCTGAAGGCCAAAAAGATAAAGAAGCCGCTGGTGATCTGGGTGACCGGCACCTGCTCCACCATGTTCCCCGCGGGCGTGCAGTTCGGCCACGCTGGCGCCAAGGCGGGCTCCGACCTGGAGACCGCGCAGGCGAAGAACAAGGCGCTGAAAGACGCCGGCGCGATAGTACCCGATTCTTTCAACGACTACGGCGTGAAGGTGAACGAGACGTACGAAAAATTGGTGAAGAAGGGCACGATAAAGCCCGCGGCCGACGTGCCGGCCCCGACCCTGCCGATGGACTTCGCGCAGGCGCTGAAGGAAGGCAAGATCCGCAAGGCTACCACCTTCATCAACACCATCTCGAACGAGAAGAAGGAAGAGCTGGAATACCTGAACATCCCGATATCGAAGGTGCTGGAAAGCAACATGGGCATCGGCGGCGTGATTGGCCTGCTGTGGTTCAAGCGCCAGCTGCCGGATTACGGCAACAAGTTCCTGGAGACGGCGCTGATGCTTACGGCGGACCACGGCCCGGCGGTGAGCGGCGCGCATAACGCCATAGTGGCGGCGCGCGCGGGCAAGGATATTATCTCCAGCCTGGCTTCGGGTCTGCTGACGATCGGGCCGCGCTTCGGCGGGGCTATCGACGGCGCGGCGCAGCACTTCAAACGCGCCTACGACGCGGGCCTTACGCCCGAGCAGTTCATCAACGACATGAAGGCGAAGGGCATCAACGTGCCGGGCATCGGCCACAAGGTGAAGAGCCTGAGCAACCCTGACATGCGCGTGACGCAGTTGAAGGCCTTCTGCAAGAAGAACTTCACGGATACCAGCCTGCTGGACTACGCACTTGAGGTAGAACAGCTGACCACCAAGAAGAAGGGCAACCTGATCCTGAACGTGGACGGCTGCATCGGCATCTGCTTCGTGGACATGCTGTCGAGCGCGGGCTCTTTCACGAAGGACGAGATAGACAACATCGTCAACATGGGCTGTCTTAACGCCCTGTTCGTGGTGGGCCGCTCCATCGGCATCTTCGGCCACATCTTCGACCAGAAACGCCTGAAACAGCCCCTCTACCGCACCCCCTACGACGAAATAGCCTACATGACGGACCTGTAAAGGTCCCTCAAACCAAAAAGAACCCCGGGCCTCCCCGGGGTTTATTTTTTATATAGCTTTGGGTTTAGGTCCGCAGGATAGCCCAGTCGGTGTCGGCCGGGGGGAAACCCCTGCTCACCCGGGCCGAGGAAACCCTTGCGTCGGTTTCCCCCCGCCCGCCCCCTCCATACTAGTGAACGAGAATATCCATCAACGGGTTTAGTGTTTTATATCCTCTCTCAACCAGAAACTGGTCACGCTCATTTTCCGGATTTTTTGTCCCATGGAACATATTATTTCTAATGGAATACCAAAATTCAACCATATTCTCCCAGTCACTAATACTCTTTAAAACGCCCCTTTTTTCTGTTTCCCTTGGGTTAGGAGTCGGCAGATTAAGAGTTGAGCAGTTCCACCATTTTAGGTCAGTTTCAGAGAACCTTCCATTACTAGTGGCATTCTTTGATAATGGCTTAGAATCCAGTTCTCTCTTTATATTTTCCCAACAATTAGCCAAATCCCTATCGTTCCCAATACACTTAAGATATTTTTCTCTAGTCTCTCTATCTTGTTTAAGACGTTGAATAGACGTTCTATCTAGCGGCCCTTCATGCAATTCTGTTTTAAGCAAAGCGATAAACGCCAGATACTCAAAAACAAAAGCAGAGAAAGGGTTATCTACCCCCTCTTCTCCTGCTTTTTTATGCCATTCAGCAATCAATTTTGAATACTCCATAAAACAATATTAGTTTCGCCTTAGACTTGCGGACTTTTCGTTATCAGCTGCGGCCTCTTCCGTCTCGCCCTTAAAACTATAGGCATTCGCCCGCCAGACATACGCCGAAAAATATTGGGGATCAATTGCTATTGCCTTAGAATAATCTTCAATTGCCTGATCCATTGCGATATCTGACTCCTTAAAAGAATAGTTAAGTCCGCGGTTAGCATATGCCGCAGCATTTTGTGGGTCAATTGATAGTGCCTTGGAATAATCTGCAATTGCTTTGTCATATTCACCCTTACCGCTGTAAGCCCATCCGCGGTAAAGGTAGGCTGGAATATAGTTAGGGTCAATTACTACCGCCTTAGAACAATCATCAACAGCCTTGTCAAACTCGGCTTTCTCCCGATATGCAAATCCACGATTTGCGTAGGCGACAGCATTCTGTGGGTTAATTTCCACTGCCCTAGAGTAGTCGGCAATTGCTTTGTTAAGAAACTTATCGATGTTTTTACCTACAGATTGTGTGCTTATCTTATAGTAGGCATTTCCTCTTGCTAAAAAAGCTTCAAAATCGTTTGGATCAATGCTAAGCGCTATGCCAAAGCTGGCTATGGCGTTGTAGTATTGGGCGAGGTCGGAGTAGACTACGCCCTGTTCGTAATAGGCCTGGGCGTCTTTGGAATTTGATTCTACAATCTTGGTTTTGTGAGCGAGGAGTTGTTTGTATTGGTCTAACCAGTCTTTGGCTATGTGGCCGGAGGCGGCGGAGAGGATTTGGGCGGATTCTACGGAGACCAGGCGGATATTTAATTCTCATTTTCCATCTGGGAGTTCGGTTAGGGTACCCACTACTATCCAATCGGCCCCAAGTATCTTACCTATATCTTTAGCGAAGGCGGGGTCTATAGCGCCGGAGCGCTGGAGTTTTAGTTCTTCAAAGACTTTTTCTATTTCTTTGCGCTCGATCACTTTGAATTTTTTGGCGTTGACCAGTTCGGTGGTTATTCTTTCGGCTACTACGCCGCCGTCGTGGGAATCGCGGTCGTCGGAATAGGAAAAGCCTGCCACGGCGATTTTTTTATCTACGCCCGTGCAATCTTTCAAAAGGTCGCTGGTAATTGTCTGGTAAACGTTGGTTTTCACATCGGCAGCTGGAGCAGCCTTAACAAATACGGTTACCATAAGCAGCAATGAAATAATTATTTTCGTCATTAACCAGCCCCCTGAAGTGAATAGCGGATATGGATAGTATAATAAAAATACTACGCCCTGTAACTCCAGGAATGAATAGTCGTTAATGCGTGTGGCGGAGGTGGATTAGGAGGGTGGTGTGGAGGGTGGCGGCGATCTTGGAGAGGGTTTTGATGGTGAGGTTCTGGTTGGCGCGCTCTATGCGGGAGATTACGGACTGGGTGGTGCCTACGGCTTTGGCGAGCTGGGCCTGGGTTCGTTGCAACTCATGAATGTAGGCCCGGATGTATGGTAAGCGGCCGGATTGGGCGGGGGCATAAGGATACGCACGTGCTGCCACGAGTGGGATTTATGGGAAGCGTGCCAAAGGTCATAGGCCTGCTGAAGGTTGGTCCAAAGGGTGGGGGTGGTGCGGAACGCTTTAGAAAGGCGTAAAGCCATGTCCGGAGTAATGGCGCAACGCTCGTTTACGATTTCGGAAAGAGTTTTCCGGGAGATACTTAAAGCCTTTGCGGTGGCGGAAACCGTAAGATGCAGCGGTTCTAGATAGTGCCTTTTAAGAATTCCGCCCGGATGTGTAGGGGGCCGTGTTTTTTTATTCATATATTCCGGTATCCTTTAGTGATAATCCATGTAGTCAACTATATAGGCGTTTCCATTGATAAACCGGAATACGATACGCCAGTTCCCTGAAACTTTAACCGCCCAACACCCTTTAAGGCTTCCTTTAAGCGGGTGCAGCAGCGAACCCGGATAGTCCATATCGTTAAATAATCGTAGCGGCATCCAAACGGTCCAGTATGTCCGCCAATTTTTGCGCCTGGTCCGGCTGAATCCCTTTTTTTGAGCCGGTGTAAAAGAATTTTTCCAGGCCTTTGTGTTTAAAATTCTCTATCACATATATAGTGTAACCCATAGAGTTACACCTGTCAATGGCTATTTTCACAGAGCATTAAAGGGTAAAATTCGGGGACAGTATGTTTAATCGCTAGGGCGTGGGGCGGAGGCGGATTGTTAGGGCGGTGTGGAGGGTGACGGCGATCTTGGAGAGAGTTTTGATGGTGAGGTTCTGCTTGGCGCGCTCTATGCGGGAGATCACGGACTGGGTGGTGCCCACGGCTTTGGCCAGCTGGCCCTGGGTCATGCGGGCTTTGGTGCCGGCCTTCGCTATCTGGAGGGCGAGGCGGTTTATCCGGCCCGCGCAACGAAAGCGCCTATAATTGCCACGGGTAAACCGAAAATTTATCCGCCGGCTTTCCATTCAGACCCGCCAGCCGGTATGTTTTAGAGCCGTATTTTAAGTTGAAATATTTAACCGCACCGGGAGCGAACTGGGAGAAATTCAACTTCACCTCCACGGGCAGTGCGGCGCCGCCGGACTTAAGGATAAAGTCGATCTCTTTTTTGTCCTTCGTCCGCCAGAAGAAAACGTTCTTTTGCGAATGCTTCTTTATCAGTTCGGCAAAGACGCTGGTCTCGAAAACATTGCCGATTATCTCTTTTGGAATCGATTTCAGCCAGAGCATCTGCATCAGCCCGGTATCATAGAAAAAGATCTTCGGCACTTTAAACAATTCCGAGCGGAGATTTCCGCTGAACGGACGCAACAGCTTTATGATGTAGGTGTTCTCAAGTATAAAAAGATATTTCTCCACCGTCTGCTTGGCCAACTGGCAGGTGCCGGACAATTCCAGTACATTTAATAGATTCCCGCTTTGGGCGGCCAGGACTTCAAGCAGTTTGTTGAACTTCTGGATATCTTTTATCTCCGCCAGGTCTCTTATGTCTTTTTTGATGTAAGTGTCTATTAGCTGTTGGAGGTATTTTTCCTTTAACTCCAAGGGACCGGCCAGGGCCACCTTGGGGTAGCCACCGTAAAGCGTATATTCCTTATATAACGATCTTAATTCTTCCAGCTTCCGGGCAGTCGGATGTTTTATGTTTTCCGGCAGCGGCTTTCCCTTAAAAAGCGCGAATTCCTCGAAAGACAGATTAAAGACCTCGAACTCCAGGGTCCGGCCCACAAGCGAGTCCTTGAATTTGCTCTTTATCTCGAAACTCGAGGAGCCGGAGACTATAAGTTTCAGGCTGTGATAATGGTCGGCTGTCAGTTTGAGGAACGAAGAGGGGTTTGAAAGGTACTGGATCTCGTCTATAAAGACGAAAGTCTTTTTTGCCGTGTCATACCCTTCTTCTTTTAAATGCTTTATAAATTCTTCCGGCCCGGCGTCGAGAACGGCCTTCAGCCGGGAATCTTCCAGGTCCGCGTAATAGCAGGGTTTTCCTTTGGTCTTCAGAATATTCTGAAGATAGTAAAGGATGGAGGTTTTTCCAACCTGCCTGGCGCCATGCAGTACAAGAATATCAGGGGTGTTCAGATATTTGACGAGCTCGTCTATTATCTTCCTTTTAAAAAGCCTAATCTTTTCCATAAAACAGATTCTACTTTAAATTCAACTTAAAGTAAAATGTAGTTTACTTTAAGTTTATATTCCCGTATTTAGCGCATGTGACGGAGGCGGATTATCAGGGCGGTGTGGAGGGTGGCGGCGATCTTGGAGAGGGTTTTGATGGTGAGGTTCTGGTTGGCGCGCTCTATGCGGGAGATCACGGACTGGGTGGTGCCCACGGCTTTGGCCAACTGGCTCTGGGTCATGCGGGCTTTGGTGCGGGCATTGGCTATCTCTAAGGCCAGGCGCACTTCTATATCGGCCTTGGCATAGGCCTCTTTCCAGCGCGGATCTTTCTCCGCCTTGCCAAAGACTTCATCCAAAGGCATTCCTGCTTTTTTCTTTTTCATAGTTTCAATTCTCTCAATATGTTATAGCACATACGCTATATTTGTCAATAGCGATACCTTGCCCGGCAATAGCAAACCGGAAAGGTGCAACGGTATGGGTTCGGCGGGCCCTCACGGAGGCCGGCGCTTGCATAAGCGCGCCGGCCGGGTGGACTTTACTTCTCGCTTTTACCACGGACACCGCAGCGTGGGGAGCGCGGTCACGGTGTGGCCTACGCGGTGCCCGCCGGGCCCATAATCTTGGCAGCCCGGACCACAAATCATACCCCAACTCTTCTCAAATAAGGCTTGAAAAGAAGTCAATTGGCTGTTATAATAGGCATATGGGAAAGAAGAAGGCGTTTATTTCGTATCCGCTGGACTGGGTGTTTTCGGCGCCTAGCCATGTGTCGCTGCTGCGGGCGCTTAAGGACAGCGCGGAAGGCATGAGCGGCAGAGCAGCCGCGCGCGCCGCGGGAATAAACCACCAGGCCTGCCGTCAGGCCCTGGACAGGCTGGAAGGCATTGGCATTATAGTAAGGCAGGGCTCCGGCCATACGCAGCTGGTCCGCCTTAATTTAGACCATGCGCTGGTCAAAGACGCGCTGCTGCCGCTGTTCCGGGCCGAAAAAGAATTTCAGGCCACGCTGCGAGACTCTATAAAGCACAGCCTCGGGAAAGCGGCAAGGACAGCCACGATATTTGGCAGCGCGGCCAGGAAAGAAGACAGGCCCGGCAGCGATCTCGACCTGCTGCTGGTAACTGACGCCGCCACAAAAGCCTCCCTGTCGGATAAAGCCCTGGAGTTCGGCCGCGGCTTTACAAAAAAATACGGGATAAGGCTTTCCCCCATCACCTATTCAACCTCTGAGGCAAAGGCGAAATACCGCAATGGCGATCCTTTGCTGAAAAACATCCTTTCGCACGGAATAGATCTCCTTGGAGAAAAACTAAAGGATGTAGTCCGATGACGCCAAAACTTACAAAACGTATTTCCGTGCCTAAGTCGAAGAGATCCGACTACGCCATGGTCGGGGACAATTTTTACAAGGGCGCTGAAGTTGCGCGGGAATTCGAATACTACAACGCTGCGGGAGTGCTTATAGTCCACGCCGCCATAGCCTATACCGACGCCTTAACCATAAAATTCGGCGGCGTCAAAAGCAAAGGCGAGGACCACATGGCCGCCGTGGAGCTTCTGCGGCAGGTGATGGCACTGGACGAAAAGGGCCTTGCCGGCGCGCGCCACCTGGAACGGATAATAAACGAAAAGAACCGCGTCTCATACGAAGGCGAGGTTTATACCCGCAAAGATGTGGATATGCTTTGGAAGCACCTGCTCCGCTACCGCGATTGGGCGCGGTCCATGATAGAGGATTAAATCCAACAATCTTTTACACGCCGAACCGCCGGGAAAACCGGCGGTTTTACTTTGCCCTGGAGGGCTGCCAAAGGTATGGGGGCGGCGGGCCCTCACGGGATGGAGCGAAGCGACAGTTCCCGCCCGGAGCTACCGCGGCTGATAATAGATGTTACCGGCCCACTTCAGGAATTCGTCCCATTGGCTTTCTTTTGAGAGCAGCAGGTCTTCGTATTTGGTATCTACGACTACCGTGGAATTCAGGGAGAGCACCGACTGGTTGACGGGGGTCAGCGGGATCATCTTTATCGCGATCCCCCTGACGCTTTTGCCGTAGTCCGTTCCGTTCGCGTTGCTGTTCATCGCACTGTTGGCGATAACCAGTTTATTGCTTATAAAGGAAAGCAGTTCCGCCGTCGCGTCCTTTACCTCCTGCTTTTTCGACGCGGTCCAGATCCGGGCGGCGAAATCCCCCAGGTCCGCGAAGCGGGAGAAAGGCTGGCCGCTGGGCGTCTGCACGCCGAACCGTATCGCCGACGCTATGGCGAACTTCAAGGCCTCGGGCTCGTTGGCGGCCATGACCACGCTGGTCCACGCGTCCAGCGCGGAGGGCAGGCCCGCCAACTCCGACGTGCGTATGGCCGACAGCGTATTCTTGTCGCTACTGTCTACCGTAATGGTGCTTGTGAAGACTTCCGAATAGTACGTGTTCCCGGGTGTCAGCATTTTTTTCCTCATGGCCACAAAGGCCGCCGCTATCTTTTCCGCTGACGCCTGCGGGTTCGCATTAAGGTAAACCAGCCTTTCCTTATGCTGGTAGTAAAGGGAGGAATCGGTCTCCTCCGAGGCTATAATCACGCCCGCGTTCGTTCCTATCTCGTACGCCACTTCGGCCATCTGCATTTCGCAGGCGTTCATTATGAAAATATCGGCGCCGCCGGCCTCTTTCAGCAGCAGCGGCAGTTCGGGCACCTTTATATAGCTGTGGTTGACCGAGTCATAGGAGATGCCCTTGTCCCCCGGCTTGGGCACGGAGGTTTCATCCACAAACCCGCCGCCGTGGTTCTGGATGATCAGGATGTACCTCTTGGCGGGGAACTTGGCCTTGCCCCATTTGAAAAAGTCGGCCGCGTTGCGCCAGTCGCCCATGTCGCGGTTGATCCAGGTCTTATAGACCTCGCTGTTTATCTCCTTGCCGTCGCCCGGCAGCACCAGCATCCGCTGCACCAGCGAGCGGTTCTCCATCTTGAACGCCGCCTCGACCACCACGTTCACGTTTTCGGTCGTGCCTACAGCACTCATCGCCCTTAAATTCTCCGAATAAAGGTCCGCGCGGTCGTTCGCTCCGTTCAGGAACGTCAGCACTGTCCATTCTTTAAGCACTGAGGGCGCCTGGGAAAAATCCGCCTGGGGCTGCGCGGGCTGGGGCACGGCAATCCCGGCGGCCTCCTGCCTGATCGACGCGAGGTCGAACCCCCGGCTGAAGCCGGCGGGATCCATGGCGTAAGCCGGAGAGACCGCGGCCCCGATAAAGAGTAATATGGAAAAAAACTTAGTCATTTATAGCTCCTGTACTGTGATACTTGCAGATTCTGCTTAATATAGAGCAATTTGTATGCCAATCGGCCCAAAAGGCCGTTTTTGGCGATATCAAGCGGAAGATAAGGTTGAATGGCAGGCGTTTTCGCGGGAGTATTTTCGGGTGAAAAACATATTCTCATTTGAAAATCTCAGCGGCCAGGAAACAACACCGGAGGTTGGGGACGCTGGTTCCTTGATTCCTATTGTTCGTTTTCCGTGGCTGAGTCCCAAGGTGGGAAAAAAAGCATGATGCGCCAGGCTTAAAAGATAGTCCGCCGGCCTAGCGCATAAAAATTAGGAAACAAGGAAACAGCGTTCCCTAGCCCCCCCCGGCGGTTCCAGGCAACGCTCTCCGCGCGCTATTTCACGAATACGATGTTTTTTTCCTTCCTTGGCGCGGGCTTGGGCAGCTTGGCGGCCGGGTAACCCAGAATACACGCCCCCACGCCTATATACTCGCCTTTAATGCCCCATTCCTTCAGGAACGCCTCACCCTCTGCGCTCTCGAACATTTCTTTCTCGCGATGGATCCAGCAGGAGCCCAGCCCCAGCGCGTATGCCGCGTTGGACATATTGCCGATAGCCAGACTGGCGTCCTCTACCGGCGCGGCCGCGCTTTTTTCCGCGAGCACAAGGACCACTGTGGGAGCGCCGTAATAAGGGTCGCTCTTCATGCCGGCCACCTTGGCGTTCATTTTTGAAAGTTTCGCCAGGGTCTCCTTATTCTGCACCACCACTAACAAAGCCGACTGCTGATTAGCGGCGCTGGGCGCGTATTTCCCCGCCTCCAGGACCTGGTTCAATTCTCCATCCTTGATCTGGTCCGGCTTAAAAGCCCGAACGCTGCGCCTGCCGACCAATGCCTTTATAATTTCATTCATACTGGTTTCCTCCGGAATAAGAACAACCCCCGTTGCGGCCTAAATGATAATTTCCCGATACGCACATTTTAGCAAACCCGCTCCACAATAGGACAAAATCCCTGGCTGCCCCGGCGGTTCCATAAACCCGCAACAAGGGACGCTCTTCGGACACAGGGGACGCTGTTTCCTTGATTCCTATTGTTCGTTTAAAGATCATCCTCCGCTTAGCGTATGAAAATTCGGTCCTCCCCAGGGTTTCTTTTTATATTCTTATCGCGGGTGGAGCGAAGCGACAGTTCCCCGTGCGCCGATGCGTAAGCGCGGCGGGGAGGAACACTTTGTTCATGCGCGGGTTTATCTTTTCGCCTGGCAATCGAACTTGTAGGTCAGGCTGAATCTGTGCGAGGTCCCCAATTCCCCCGAAGGGGCCATGGCGTAGTCCAGGGTCAGCGCACGGGTGAGCGTATAGCCAAGGCCCAGGGTCAGGCCGGTCAGGCCGCTAAGCTGGGGATCGGGATAGGTAGCCTGGACGCCGGCGCGGAGAGCCAGGACATTGGATTTCTCCTCGATGTTGCCGATCAGATATTCTGCCCCGAACTGCAGGCGGTTAACCGCGTGGTTTTGCAGCTCGCCTGAAGCGGCCAGGAGCAGGTGTTTTCCCAGGTCCAACGCTGCTCCCAGGCGCCAGCCTGAGGTCAGTTCTTTGCCGCCTATCTTGCTGCCCAGGTTGATATTGGAATAGGTTGCGCCCAGGTTCAAGCCGGGGATCACGTTATATAGGAACCCTATGTCCGTGCTGAAGGCGTTGTAGCCCTTACCGGCGAAGCGCGACTGGTTGTCCTTCAGCGCTATGCCCCCGGAAAAGCCGGGCAATAATTCCCGGCCCCAACCCAGGCTGCCTGAAAAATCCCCTGCCTGGTAGCTGACTGTCGGTTGGTCGAGGGCGTCCATGCCGTCAAAGCTGCCGTGGTTCACATAGCCAAAGGAGGCGGCCAGGCCCCCCAGGGAGCCCCCGGTGCAATCGGCTTTAGCCTGCCCCAGGGGCATACCGAAGATGGCTGTTTCCTGTATGGTGTCGCCCAGGCCGGAGTTGTGGTGAAGGCCTATTTCCATGCCGCCCAGCCGGCTCAGCCCGGCCGGGTTCCATAGCAGGGCGGCAGATCCCTGGGAGACCGCCACTACGGCCGACCCCATGGCCGCGGCTCTTGCCGTTCCGCCCGCCTGCTGCAGCGGCAGGGCCTTGGTGCCCGCGTCATAGTCGGTTTCTACGGCCGAGGCTTGGCCGCAAAGCAGTGCGGCACAGATAAATCCTATACCGGTTGATAGTATTTTCATGAAAATCCTCCAGTTAATGCTTTACCACGAACTTCTTAACGTCTGAGGTGGTAGTATTGCCGCCGCCGTAGTCCTTTTCCAGGCGGTAGAGATATACGCCCGGCGCCAGCCTGGCCGTATTGAGCTGCGAGAGCTGGGGCCCGCCCGCCCGCGCATCCTCCAGTTTGGCCACCAGGTCCCCGACCACATTGTAGACACGGATCTTTACCGTGCCGGGCAGCGCCATGCAGTAGGCGAAGCTAGCCGTGGCGCCTGTGGCCGGCGACGGGAAGAAGCGGTCTTTCCCGCATGCAGCTACGACATAGTTATAGGTCGTCGGCGAGCATGTGCCCGTGATGGCCTTCACGACCAGGGGCACAGAGCCGAGTGAATGCGCGGGAGTTATAGCGGTGACCACAGTGGAGGCGGTATTGACCTTGTAGGACAAGGCCGCTATCCCGTCGAAAGTCACGCCCAGGCCGCCGAAGCCGGGGAAGTTGGCGATGTTGATTGTAACCGTGGTGCCGCCGACCGTAAACCCGGAAGCGGGATTTATGCCGGTGATCGTGCAGGCAGGCGGCAGCGCGGGCTTGCCTATCTTGGTTATAAAGGCGTCGTACGTGCCCCCTCCGCGCGCCTGCTGGAATCCGCCTGCTACCAGGGGGAAAGTTGCGGCGTCTGAACTTGTATAGCCGGCCACATAGATATTCTTTGCGCTGTCCAGGGCCAGCCCCATGGCATAGTTCTGCGTGGTTCCGCCCAGGTAGGTCATGAATTTGAAGCTTCCGCCTGTGTTATCGAGCTGCACTACGAAGGCGTCCGGGCTCCCCTGGAACGCGGACCCCCCAATGGCGGGAATGTCTCCCCCCGTGTTGGTCCCGGTAACATAGGCCTGGCCTGCGCTGTCCACCGCGATAGCGGTGGCACGGGT
Organism: uncultured Elusimicrobia bacterium; assembly: GCA_903917735.1. Taxonomy (GTDB): domain Bacteria; phylum Elusimicrobiota; class Elusimicrobia; order Elusimicrobiales; family UBA9959; genus UBA9959. The sequence goes on from CAIXBR010000030.1 coordinate 24,811, forward strand.
ATCGCCCGAACGGCCGAAATAGGTGGAATACACGCCATCGGTCGCCCCGGTCATAGCGGTACGAAGCTTAAACACGAACGCCGCCGGGTTGCCGGACATCGGCGTAGTCTGAGCCCCTCCAAGCCTGAGCGCGTCGTATCCGGCGAGCCCCGGGCCGGGAAAATCTCCGGAATAAGTGTAGCCGGCGATATAAACGTTGGCCGGGCTCGCGCCGTCCACGGCGATAGCTGTGCCGATGTTAATGCCGGAGCCGCCTATGTACGTTTTATATAAATAACTGCTTCCGGCCGGGTTCAATTCAGCTATAAACGCGTCATTTGCCCCGCTTACGGTGTTCTTAAAAACATTAGGCCAGTCCGAAGCGGTTAAGAACGCATCCTCGGTTCTGCCGGTAACATAGGCGTTGCGGGCGCTGTCGACGGCAATCGCGTACCCGAAAGTCTCCCCCGCGCCGCCTAAGTAGGTGCCATACACCTGGGCTAATGCCGCGCTGAACTTCACCACGTACGACTGGGTAGCGCCGGCGCCGGCGTGGGGCTGGGCCGCGCTGAGCAACGGCAGGGCCGGGTAAACGGGGAAAGTGTTATCGGCTAAAGACTGGGTAGTCCCGGTCACATAGACGTTGTCGGCCCCGTCGATGGCGATGCCGTAGGCGAAATCGTCGAAGCCCCCGCCGAAAACATTCGCGTAAGCCAAGGTCGGCGACGTGCCGCCGGCGTCATCAATGCGCGCCACGAAAGCGTCGTTCCCGCCCCCGGTCCCTACTCCGGTCCCGACCAAGGCTGTATAGGGAAAATCCGCGCTGGCGGTCGTGTCGCCCGCAACGAATATTCTATGCGTCGCGCCGTCGACCGCGATACCGCGCACGACGTCATTTCCTGAACCGCCGAAATAGACCGACCATAGCTTCGCCGTGCCGGCCGGGTTGACCTTGGTAACGAATACGTCCGACAGCACTTTCACCGCTGTGCCGGTTTTAAGCGGCAGATTCTGGGTTCCCGCCGTCGGGAAAGCCGCAGAGGTGGTAGTTCCGGTCAGATAGGCGTTTCCCGCATTATCTACCGCGATCGCATTGGCGTAATCCTCCTCCGCGCCGCCAAGAAAGCTGGAATAGGCCAGCGAGGGATCGATTACCAGTTCTTTGCTCTTTATATAGTTTCCCACTTCGAACCGGGCATGGCTGTTGGCCGTCAGCACGTAACGCCCTGTTACGGGGACCCGCCGGTTGTCCAGCACCTGGTACAGCCGGGGGGCCTTGTAGGTGAGCTCACCGCCCTCGGCGCGCAGTACCAGGTCGCCCCGGGTATTCAGGCGGAGCGCTTCAGCGCCTTCAAACCCCATGAGTATGCGCCCGGGATTAGCTCCCGGCGCCACTACAAAGTCGTATTCCACACTGCCCTTGTCGAAGCGGTAGACCATGTCGATGCCGGGATAGACCTGGCCGAACTTCACCTTGGCGTACTGCTCCACGCCTGTCTGCCATTTAGAGGGGTCGCTGCCGATAAAATAGCTGGTACGCCCCGGCAGGATCTCCAGGCCCCGGGCCGAGGGGCTGGCGTTGGCGCCTTTCAGTTTCATGCGCACCACTCCGGACCGGCGCCCGGCCGCGGCAGTCCCGGGTATGACAAGTACGGCTTCGGACCCGGTTAGATACAGGTTGTAGCCGCCGGCGCGGGTAAAAAACTTGACCGAAGCGTCGGTCTGGCCGCGGTTGACCTCGAAATACATAGGGGTCTTTAAATGGCCGTTAGGCAGCGTCGGCGCGCGCGGGGATGACAGCGCCGCCTCCGCGTAGCCGGAACCGGAAAGACCGGTCAGCAAAGTAATCGCCATGAACAACCGGCATAGCCGTAGAACCGATTGGATAAAACTCATTTTTGTGCCCCCTTACTATTTTCCGAAGTTGCGATGATATTTAAGTATATCCCATCCCCTGTCCCGTATCTATTAGTACTTCTGCCCGGGCATCACTGTAGTATTACGGAAGGCGCGGCTCATGGACGGCGGCTGGTATGGGCCGGGCCGGCCGCAGGTTTGCGGCGCTACGGGGGGGTAAATCTTGGAAAATCAGCAGGCGGCCTCAGATGGGTTAAGGGTGGTGCCTACGGCTTGGGGAGAAAAGTGGTCAAGTCTTTCCTTTTGACCCTGGCCACGGTGAGGACCGGCGAAGAGCGAAATACAATTATGTTTCGCTCCCGGTCCGCAAGACCGCAGGCAATTTCATCGTAAGCGAAATTACCGAGGTGGGGTCGCGTAAAACCGCTATGCGGTTTATCCGTGACTGGCCGACCGCGTACCCGCGGCGGGCTCTGTCGGGATGGAGCGAAGCGACAGTTCTCCGTGCGCCGCTTGCGTAAGCTCGGGCATCCGGCGCGTTTTGCTACCCGGCCCCCCCGTCCGCCCTCTCCAGCTCAGCTATCGCGCATTATGTTCCTCGTTAAAAAGCAGGAACCGCCATGGCTGGCGATCCTTAGTTACTACGAGCTCTAACTACTAATTATTTCTGACTGCTTCCTGAAGCAAAGCTATAAGCCGGTTAGCTTCCGCATTCGAGAGCGATATCGGGAGCATTTGATAACTTAAAACACTTCTGGCAACCAACTCCAAGCCGACTGCGTTCCCGGAAGATGCGTCGCCAAGAATGTGCACTTTCACCGCGCTCTTTATCATAGAGCCGTTGTTACCTGCCACTTCCCCCACCGTCCGTGTAATAGGCGCCTCGAATAACGCGGCCTTAAAACCACCATATTTAAATATCCTGTAAACGAATGTAACTACCACCCCCGCGAAAACCGTAAAGAATAACACAGGAAATAAATTTTTTAATTCCACAAGCCCTCCCTAAATCCGGAAACTATTTGCTTATGGAATTGTAATATATATCTTACCGTCGCCTTCCCCACAGGAACGTAACAAGCGTTTGTGGAGGGAAAAGGTACCAGGAGACTTTTTACACAGGTTTGAGACGCTTCAGGGGCAGGTTTGCACTTTGAGAAATCAGCGGACAACCCCAGGTGGGTTAAGAGGCGCACAAGTTCTTTGTCATTGAGGATAACTGCAACGGGCTTCATTACCATTTTATATTTGGGACAGATCAGTGGAAACACTTCAAAAACCCGTGCCAGACAGGCGGACCAGGAGTTAGCCTTCTTTTTGAGCTTATCGACATTTTCCTGAAGGACGACCCGATCCGTTTCCTTTGCCGCTTTCGCCGCCATCAGGGGCCGCAGTGGGGATCTGGGCGCTAGCGCGCTTGTAGTATTGAATTAGTCAGTTCCTTGTATCTTGTATGCCAATACGACCCGTTTTTAACTTTTTTCCTTGCCGAATCCCAATAAAATTCCGAAAAAATGGCATAGGGTATGCTTGGCATAAAAAATGCTCTGTGATGAACATGAGGGTGCAAAAAATCTCAGAACATAGCAAGAGGAAATATGAAAAAGAGCAATATACTGATAGCGGTCTTCACGGTGACTCTGGCGGCAGTTTCGGCGGCTAAGGCGGAGATAGGGATCGACTTTGACGGCAAAACAGGACGCGCCGTGAACTTTGCGGATGAACTTAAGGATAATGACGCAAAAGCCGTTCCCGTGCCCCAGAAAGCCGATATGGCGGCCGCATTTAAACCCGGCCTGTCCAATAAGATCTACAGCGAGGACGGCGTGCAAAAGAAGAACCTGCAGGTAAAATATTATGTGCAGGTCAAAGCGGCCGGGGCGGATTCCAAGGATCTCTGGGCCGTAGGGAAGGACAGTAAAGTATACGCCCTCGGCATGGCGAGGACTTCTCCCGAGTTCGCCTCGCCGAATAAGCTGGCGGCCGCTATCTCGCCCTTCGGGCGCGCCACAGGTGCGGCGGACAGCCGGTATTCCTGCAGGAACGGCTGCCACGATAGCACTACGTATGTCTGCGTGAACGGCAGGGCGAACGAGTGCGTGATTACCCAGTGCGGCGAATGCTACGTAAATTCGGATCACGAGTGCGACTGCAACTGGGATACGACCAGCTCTCCCCATGGCTGCACGGATACCGGTAATCCTTGCAACAACTAACCCGGCCCCCAGAGACTTCGGCAAGAAGGATAAAAGAAGAACCGCCCCCCGGTCACGGAGGCGGTTCTTATCTGTGGGCGCAGGGAGTGCTGTTTACTATCTTCCCAAACGCAAACAAAGAGGACACTAATCCATCCCCGGCTTGGTATTGCAGAACGCGATATCTTCCTGAAAGCATTTTTTACTGAAAACTCAACCCAGACCCTGACAGTCTGGGGGTTGCTTATTTATAATTAGATAAAATGAACGAGCCAGCGGCCCCCAGTAGGTTATAATAACGCGGGTTATTCCGGGGAACCGGAACCTATCCGCATATAACACGGAGGCGCTGACTCATGAACAATTATACAACAGTGGTCGGGCTGGATGTCCACAAGGCATCTATAGTGGCGGCAGTGCTGCCCTATGGTCGCAACGAAGTAACAGAGAAGCTCAGCATAGAGAACCATCCGAAGGCCGTAGAGAAACTGGTGAACCGTATCACCCGGCACGGCCCCGCGGAGTTCGTCTACGAGGCGGGGCCCTGCGGTTACCAGATACAGCGGCAGATTTCGGAACTTGGGCACAAATGCGCGGTTATTGCTCCGTCGCTTACACCGGTTCGTCCCGGGGACCGGGTAAAGACCGACACACGCGACGCGGAGAACCTGGCACGGTTCTATCGGACCGGCGATCTGACGGAGATACTCGTCCCCACGTGCGAATCCGAGGCGGCACGGGATTTGCCGCGGGCCCGCGAGGACGCGCTTCAGGACAGGCTGCGCGCCAGACACAGGCTGTCGAAACTCCTGTTAAGGCAGGGGCGGGCGTACCAGGGCACGAGCAATTGGACTACCCGTCACCTGGAATGGCTGAAGAGTCAAAAGTTAGAGTGGCCGGCATTACAGCAGACGTTCGAGGCCTGCCTGAGGGCGCACGATGATGCGCAGGCGCGCCTGGAGACGCTTGAGCAGCAGACGCACGATCTGGCCCAACAGCCGGCGTATCGCACCGCGGTGAATTACCTGAGGACACTTAAAGGGATAGACACGCTGGGTGCATTGACATTGGCTGTAGAGGTACAGGATTTCCGGCGCTTCATGAAAGCGGGCGAGTTCATGAGCTTTACGGGGCTGGTCGGTTCCGAATACAGTTCCGGTGAGAACGTGAAGCGGGGTAGTATCACGAAGGCCGGCAACGCTCATATCCGTCGTGTGCTGGTGGAGGCGGCGTGGGCGCAGCGCCATTGTGATATAGTGAGCAAGCCATTGGCTGAGCGGCGCAGGGGATGCCCGCCTGAAGTCGTGGGGATAGCGAAGAAAGCACAGACGCGGCTGCACAGGCGGTACTTAAGAATGACGGGCAGGAACAAGCCGTATCAGGTGACCGTTGTGGCGGTGGCGCGGGAACTGGCCGGATTCGTGTGGGCCATCGGGCAGCACATACCGGCTGCGGAGTAGAGACGGTTAAAGAGGAGAGTCATGGTCCCGGAGGCGATGCAACGGAACGGAGAACCCTCGTTGATTCCTTGTGCAATGGATGAGAATCTATGACGCACGAACTTAGATCGAGGCAGCTCCCGACGAATCATAATCATGCGAGCTCTGTCCGCTTTTGGCGGATAATCCGCGAATATCAGGATGATTCACCGTCGAAATACGCTTCGATTCCGCGGCCATGGCTTTCCCGCGACGGACCGGGAAGAAGGGTGAGCTAAAAACCAACGGGCTTGACTGGCTCGTTCATATCAGGAATCAAGGCACCAGCGTCCCCCTTCCCGCCCGCGGTTTTTTTTGCCCGGGCGGGGAGGCAAAGGTTATAATAGGCGGGATGGGGCATGGAGGGAAATGTGATACGCGGAACTGAGCCTGAGCAGGAAGTTAAAAAGGAAAGGAAGAAAGTGCGTCCTTCCAGGCTTATTTCCAAGGTCTGGAAAGGGCTTAGACATAATTACTGCTTCGACATGGCGGCGGAGCTGGGGTTTTATTTTCTTTACTCCCTTTTTCCCTTGCTCATTTTCCTGGCGGCGATGACCAGCTTCCTGCCGATAGCCTCCAGCCCGGGGAAGGTCCTTGCCGCCGCGAAAGAATTCCTGCCGGACTACCTCTTCACCCTGGCGGGGCCCACGCTCATCGACCTCATTTTTACACCCAGAAAACTACTGGCGGCCGGAACCCTGGCCCTGGCTTTCTGGTCCGGGTCTTCCGCCATCTCGTCCCTGATGGCCGCGCTCAACAGAATACACTGCGTCCGCGAACAGCGCTCTTACTGGCGGACCACCGGAATCTCCCTGATCCTCACTATCACAATGGTCGGCGCCATCCTTACGGCGGTGACACTGGTGGTGACGGGGCCCGTAGTCGGAAACTGGCTGATAACCAAGGTGGGGTTTTCGTCCTTGCTGGGAATGGCTATCTGGGGTTTCCGGTGGGGAATATGGGTAACGCTGATGTTCCTGGTGCTGGCGATGCTTTTCAGCTACGGACCGAACATCCAGCGCCCTTTCAAAGTGTTCAGCCCAGGCGCCTTTATCACCCTGGTCGGACAGTTCATTTTTTCCGAGTTCTTCCGGTACTATCTCGAGAACTCGGGCTCCTTCAACGTGTTCTACGGCGCGGCGGGAGGAATAGTAGGCTTGATGTCCTGGCTGTACATGATGGGCCTGATGATCCTGGCCGGCGCGCAGGTCAACCACGAACTGGGCAAGATGAACTAAGGTGGTACAAGGGTATGGGTTCGGCGGGCCCTGTCGGAAGGAGCCGCTTGCGTAAGCGCGGCAACTGGGTGGCCGAAGGCCCCTGCAGTGAGAGGAGCGCGCGCACGGTGTGCGCGACGCGGTGCCCGCCGGGCCCATACCCTTGGCAACCCCATCACCGAGTTGCCTTCCTAATAAAAAGCCCCGCCTTTCTACGGGGGCTTTTTTGTGCCGTGAGGACGGCTTAGGCCTTGCGGCTTGCAGCGGCCAGGGACGGGGCGTAGGTTTGGTGGCCGGCCAATTCCTCTATTATCGCGTTCAGCGTGGGGCTGGGCCGCATGGCCGCGGCGGTCTTAACGCGGTCCGGGTGGTAGTAGCCGCCCATATCCACCGGCTTGCCCTGGGCGCCTATCAGCTCGGCGTTTATCTTGGCCTCGTTTAACTCCAACTGGCGGGCGACATTGGAAAACCGGGTCTTGAGCCCCATGTCCTTCACCTGCCCGGCCAGCGCCTGCGCCCAATACATGGCCAAGTAGAAATGGCTGCCGCGGTTGTCTATCTCCCCCACCTTGCGGGCTGGAGATTTGTTATTGTCCAGGAACTTGGCAATGGCCTGGTCCAGCGTCTCGGCCAGCACCAGGGCCTTCTCGTTCTTGAAGCTGCTGCCGATATATTCCAGCGACGCGCCCAGCGCCGAGAACTCGCCCAGCGAGTCCCAGCGCAGGTAGCCTTCCTTCTGGAACTGCTGCACGTGCTTCGGGGCCGAACCGCCCGCGCCCGTCTCGAACAGGCCGCCGCCGGCCAAGAGCGGCACCACCGAAAGCATCTTCGCACTGGTGCTCAGCTCCAGTATCGGGAACAGGTCGGTGAGATAGTCGCGCAGCACGTTGCCGGTCACCGAGATGGTATCCAGGCCTTTGCGGATGCGCTCCGTGGAATAAAGTATGGCCTCCACCGGCGGCAGTATCTTTATAGTCAGGCCGGAGGTGTCGTGGTCCTTAAGGTATTTCTCCACCTTGGTTATGACCTGGGCGTCGTGGGCGCGGTTCTTGTCCAGCCAGAACACCGCCGGCGCGCCGGTGGCCCTGGCGCGCTTTACCGCCAGCTTCACCCAGTCCTGCACCGGAATATCTTTCACGCGGCTCATGCGCCAGATGTCGCCGTTCTCCACCTTGTGCTCCAGCAGCACCTTGCCGTCGGCGTCCGTCACGCGCACCACGCCGTCAGCGTGTATCTCGAAAGTTGTCGGATGGGAGCCGTATTCCTCGGCCTTCTGCGCCATCAGGCCGACGTTCGGCACCGAGCCCATCGTAGCCGGGTCGAAAGCGCCGTTCCGGCGGCAGTCGTCCATTATCGTCTTGTATATCCCGGCGTAGCAGCGGTCCGGTATCAGGGCCTTGGTCTCCGCCAGCTTGCCCTCGGCATTCCACATCTTGCCGCCGTCGCGTACCACCACCGGCATGGACGCGTCTATAATGATGTCGCTCGACACGTGCAGGTTGGTTATGCCCTTTGCGGAGTCCACCATGGCCAGCGCGGGCCCCTTCGCGTAGACGGCCTTTATGTCCGCCTCTATCTCGGCCTTCTTGCCGGGCGGCAGGCCGTCCAGCTTTTTGTAAAGGTCGCCCAGGCCCATATTGGGGTTGACGCCGAGGCTCTTAAAGGTTTCCGCGTGCTTCTCAAAAACGTCCTTGAAGAACACGGAGACGGCGTGGCCGAACATTATCGGGTCCGACACCTTCATCATGGTGGCCTTCAGGTGCACGGAGAGCAGCAGGCCTTCCTTCCTGGCGGCCTCTATCTGGTCGGAATAGAACTGGCGCAGCGCCCTGGCGCTCATGAACGTGCCGTCGACTATCTCGCCTTTGGAGACCTTCACGCCGCTCTTCAGGACGTGGCTTTTGCCGGCGGCGTCCATCAACTCTATCTTCAGCTCGCCGGCGTCCTCCACACAGACCGACTTCTCGTTGCCGTAGAAGTCGCCGGCTTCCATGTGCACAACGTGGGCCCTGCAGTCCGGGCTCCACGGGGACAGTTTGTGCGGGTGCTTCCTGGCGAAATTCTTTACGGAGAGCGGCGCGCGGCGGTCGGAGTTGCCCTCGCGCAGCACGGGATTTACGGCGCTGCCCAGTACCTTGGAATAGCGCTCCTTTATTTCCTTCTCGCCGGCGGTCTGCGGGTTCTCGGGATAGTTGGGCACCTTGTAGCCCTGGAACTGCAGCTCGCGGATGGCTTCTTTGAGCTGCGGCACGGAGGCGCTGATATTGGGAAGCTTTATGATATTCGCTTCAGGATTATGGGTCATTTCTCCAAGCCTGGCCAGGTTGTCGGGGAGGCGCTGGTCGGCGGAAAGGCTCTCCGGGAAATTGGCTATTATCCGGCCCGCCAGGGAAATGTCGGCGGTCTCCACCTCTATGCCGGTGCCCGCGGCGAATGCGCGCACAATGGGCAGGAGGGAATAGGTAGCCAGGGCGGGAGCCTCGTCTATTTCGGTCCAGACTATCTTGTGTGTAGGCATGTTGTCTCCTTGTTGCTTTAATACATCAGAAACGCGCCCCCGAGAGCCGGTACCATTCTTAATGGCAGTTCCCTCGCTGGCGCGCCTAAATCTACTGTAAGATTATTGAAAAAATGAGCTATTGTCAAGCACGCCCGTCAAATTTAGTATAAATATCATTATAGTTCACCGGAGGAAAAGACCATGACACCCGAACAATTCACCGAAACCCTGAAAAAAGCCTGCGGGGACAACCTGCTGTCCGTAGTGCTTTACGGCTCGGCTGCGGCCGGGGACGCCATACCGGGGAAGTCCGGCTACAACCTGATGACCGTTCTCAAAAAATGCGGCTTTGAAGACATTAAAGCCATCGGAACCGCCTCAAAGGACTGGTTAAAGAAAGGCAACCCGCCGCCGCTCGTCTTCACCCCCGAATACCTGCTCTCGTCCACGGACACTTTCCCGATAGAACTGGCCGACATGAAAGAGCACCACAAGATGCTTTTCGGCGAAGATCTGCTCCCTGGGCTGAACATAGACCTGGATGACCTGCGCCTGGCCCTGGAGCGCGAATTCAAAGGCCAGCTGATCTTCCTGCGCCATTCCTATCTGCAGTCCGGCGGCGGCGAAAAAGCAATAAAGAACCTGATGGCGAATACCGTCTCTCCGCTGCTGGTTCTGTGCCGCGCCGCGCTGCGGCTGCACAGGGCGGCGGTGCCCGCCTCCAAGCTGGACTGCGCGGCGGAGCTGGCCAAGCACGCCCAGTTCGACCCCGAAATCTTCAAAACGGCTCACGACATGCGCCGGGGCGAATACAAGGGCGGCGAAGCCCCGGAGGCGCTTTTCGGCCGGTACCTTGCCTCCATAGAACAGCTATGCACCGCGGTGGACAAATGGTCCGATGGCGGGAAATAATATGGAACGCCGACTGAAATTCCTGTTCTTGATTTCCGCTACGGCCATTCTCTTCTGGCTGCCCTCGCCCAGGGCCGGCCGCGGGCGGGCCTGGCCTTCCCTGGCCGCGCCGGCTTCGGCGTCTATCGTGCTTGACTCCTCGTACACCAGGAAGTCCTACAACGACGAGGACACCGCCGTAACCCGCCTGCTGCGGGCGCACGGGAAACTGGTCTTCGCGCTGATCCCCATCCTTATGGGACTGATCTACATATTTATCTTCGGCCCAAACGAGGTGGCCGACGCCCTGAATCATCTGCCAAGGCGCGGACGCGGCTTTATGACGCCGCCCGGCGGCTTCGGCGGCATTTCCACGAACCTTAAAAACCCGTGGGAATAGCCCGGCCAATTTAATTTAGGTATACTTTTTATATTCAGACCACAGGAGACCAAATGAAAGACCAGATACTGAAAAAGATCGAATCTTACGAGAATTACGCCGTAGAAATGCAGCGCGGGCTCACCGCCATCCCGGCCCTGGCCCCGTCCAGCGGCGGCAACGGCGAATACGACAAGGCCAAATGGCTGGAAGGCGAGCTGAAAAAGCTGAAGTTCGATTCCATAGAATGGATAAACGCCCCGCAGGCCGAGGCGAAGAACGGGATACGCCCCAACGTTATAGCCCGCTACAAGGGCAAAAGCTCCGCCAAGACCATCTGGTTCATGGCCCACCTGGACATTGTCCCCCCCGGCGAAGCCAAGCTTTGGAATTCAGACCCCTATAAGATGGAAATACAGGGGCGCAAGCTCGTGGGCCGCGGTGTGGAAGACAACCAGCAGGCTATAGTATCCAGCATTGTAATGGTTAAGGCCATGATGGAGCTGAACTACCGCCCCGAGTACGACATAGCCCTGCTGTTCTGCGCGGACGAAGAGACCGGCTCAGGCTTCGGCGCGGACTATATCTCCGAGAAGCACCCCGAAATATTCGGCAAGGAGGACATGTTCTTCGTGCCCGACTCAGGGTCGGAGGACGGCTCTTTGATAGAAGTGGCCGAAAAATCCATTATGTGGATGAAGGTGATAACGCACGGCAAGCAGTGCCACGCCAGCCGCCCGTCCCTGGGCATCAACGCCTTCAAGGCAGCCAGCGAGATGATCACCAAGTTCCAGAAACTCTACAAGAAGTTCCCCAAGAAGGACAGGCTCTATGAGCCCCCGATCAGCACCTTCGAGCCCACCAAGAAAGAGAACAACGTGCCGAACGTCAACACCCTGCCTGGAGAGGACGTGTTCTACATGGACTGCCGCGTAATGCCCGTGTACCAGCTCAGCGACGTAAAGGCCGAGATGCGCGCCATGGCGGACGAGGTGGAGGCTAAGTTCGGCGTGAAAATCTCTTTCGAGACGGCACAGGACGCGCAGGCCGCGCCCCCCACCGACCCCAAAGCCCCGCTGGTGCTGGCCCTCAAGAAGGCCATAAAAGAAGTGCTGGGCGTGAAGGCGAAGGCCTACGGCATAGGCGGCGGCACGGTGGCGGCTTTCTTCAGGCGCCTGAACCTGCCCGTGGTGGTGTACGCCCGCCTCAGCGAATGCGCGCATATGCCCAACGAGTTCTGCGTGATAGACCACATGATGGGCGACGCCAAGGTGTTCGCCGTCACCACGCTGCTGCTCTGCAAAAAATAAGTAACAGCCGCCAAAGAAAGAACGGTCCGGGTTTAAAGCCCGGGCCGTTCTTGTTTATCCTAAAACACCGCACTAAGTGCTGTTTTATGCGCAGTCTGCAGGGAACATTAGAGGAACAGCAGGATCAGCAGCAAGCCGAGACCCATACAGCCAGCCCCTAAATTCCGATTTTTGCGCTCCGTCGCTTCTTTTTTCTTCGCTGCAGCGGCCGCAGCGGCTGCATTCTCAGCCTTGGCGGCAGAAATTTCGGCAGCTGTAAGAGCGGGCTTTAATTCGGGCGCCGGGCTTACTGCGGGCGTGGCGGGTTGCGCTCCGGCTGACGCGCTGGAACTCGCAACCTCTATTGTAATCACAATATTTCCGGCTGCGTTCGTGGTAACGGAACTTACAATCGGAACAGCGCGGGAAACCGGGGCTTCGGCCTGCTCAGCGTAAATAGGCGTCTCGCTTGCTTTAACCCCTCCGCCGGCAAACAGGCGGGAAAGGAGCTCGTCGGACCTGCCATTATCCCCGGTCTGCTGCGCCGCGGAAAGACCCGCCGCAGTTTCGGAAAGCTTATCGGTCATCGCGGAGTTTACAGCCATCCCGCGGACTTCCACCGGCACAGAACTAGCGGCCTGGGCGGCATATATAAACCCGGCCTGTATTAACACAGCGCACACCGCAATTTTGGATATCTTCACCATATTTCAACTTGCTCCTTAGTTAAGTAGTGCCATATTTACCACAGATTGCGGTTTTATGGCACTGATACCCAACGCGGAGCAATTTTTATGCCAATAATATGGGAGATTCAATTTCTATTTGCATATCAGCTTTTCATGCCTTTCGGCAGAGGGCACCGCAAGCAAATATTTTCATTTGAAAATGTGTATTTTCAAATGAAAACAAAAAAGCGCTTTACTGCCCGCCTCGCGTCTATCGAGGCTCAACCTCGATATCAAAAGGCGTCCGCCGGAACGGCCTCTACTACATCTATGACCCTGCTGGCGGGGACGAGGGTCATGCCGAGCCGGTCTTTAAGAGCGGCCTTGAGCGAATCATTGTCCCTCGGCTTCCATTCCATATCTATATCGTAGATCCCGGTCAGCCCGGTTTCGTCTATCACCGGCATATCGTATGCTGACTCGGCCAATCCCCTCACATCCTCCACAGTTGCGCCCTTTCCACGGATAACCTGGCCGGTGTTAATTTCCAGGGAATGTCCGCCTTTGGACGGGGACAGCCCGGCATGCTGCGCGGCCTTGTCGCAGCGCAGCAGCAGCACCTGTCTTTCTTTGCTCGTCTTACGGACCTCGGCGCGATAGGCCGCCCTTATAGCCTGCAGCAGGAAAGGCTGCAGCATGTCCGCCGAATCCCTCGGGACCTGCACTGAAAAATTGAATTTTTGCTGCGGAAAACCGGACGACACTTCCACCTTTTGCTCGGTCGTGTCATAAGCCTGGGCAAGAACCTGCCTCAAGCTCACCCCCCCGAGGTCCAGCGTGATCTCCCCGTCTTTAGAACCGCGGCCGGACTTAGATCCCCCTTCGTTAGACGCTGTGGTGACGCGCACCTCGAAAATTCTAAGGTCCTCCACCGCCGCCTCGGGGTATTCGGCGGGGGTATTGTTGACGCTTGCTATGCCCTCGGCGGAACCGCTGTCCAGCAGCCGCTGAAGCGCCTCTTCTGAAAGCTGGCCCGGAGAAGTGTAGCGCAGCACTGCGCCCGACTTGCCGACTATCACGGTCTGCGGCATTTTTATCGCCCCGAAAGCGCGCGAGGCGGCATTTCCGCCGAAGGCCACGGAACCGGCCATGGTATGCGTCTCCAGGAACTTTTTAACGGTACCGGCGCGCTCGCCTGTGACCGAGATGAACTCTACCGGCTTTCCGCGGAAAGCCGCGGCCAGGGCGTTGAGATGAGGTAGCGCATCCACGCAGCCCTCGCACCAGGTGGCCCAGAATTCCAGCACCACCACTTTGCCTTTATACGCCTCCCAGCCGGGGAAGTCGGAGACCGCGCCGTCATCCAGCAGCTTCATGCTCACCTGCGGCGCGGGCTGCCCCTCGGGCACCTCCGCGGGCGCGAGCGCCGGCGAAAGCACAAGCGCCGCGAGCAGCGCGCATGTTTTAAGATCGAGTTTCATTATTCATCCTCATAAACGGCATTATCGCTTCTTTTGGAGTGCGAGCCCTCCCCCTCATGGCGTGACATTTTTTATTTTCACCATATTATCCAACGCTCCCGGGGGCCTGCTCGCCAAATACTTCATTTCCGGTTCATATTTGCCGCAATCAGACTTGCCGAACGTTTCTGTGCCGTATAGGCTGAAACATTCGGAGATCGCGCTGGTAATGCAGCCTGCCGCAGGTCTGCCGAGCCCTTCAAGGTCGCTGCAAACTCCCCAAGTTGCCACAAAGCCGGGGATCTTTGCCTTTTGGTAAGCGGCAGCTATCTCCAACTCCCGTTGTGCATCGTCCACTCTGCCAAGCTTTAAAGCAAATTGCGCAAAATTATAACCTTTATTTTCCGCTTTCATTTTTATAGCAGCATCAAGGTCTTTAAGGGCGTTTTCTCTGTCGCCTTTGGCGAAATATGCCTCGCCGCGATCTTTTATTACCCATGTTTTAACATTCGGATCAGTGGCTTTTTCGATCGCTTTAGTGAACAGAAGTATTGCCACTTCGTAGTCCCCGCGCAGATAACTGCTCATCCCGGTGGATTGCAGGCCCCCGTCAGCACCCCACAGGTTATCCTTTTTTAGCCTCGCGTCTATCTCATCGGCTAAATTCGACATTCCCGTTTTCCACGCTTTCTCCCTTTCCGCCGGAGAGATCGCGCTGAGCGGCGTCCTTTTTATCTTTCTAAGTTCCGTCATCAGCTGCTGCATCTTTGCATCGGCAGAGCCCGCTTCAGCCCCGAAGTCCACGTACGTATCGGGGTATTCGGCAGGCCCATCCTTGGCCTGAACGCCGCTATTTTCCTGCGGTTTCGAGTCTTGCGCCTCTACAGCTCCTGCCAGAACAAGGCCGGAAACAAGGACGCCGGATAAAAGTGCGCAAACCAATAGGGACCTTTTCATAATTTCACCTCAGCCAGCGATTTCGTACACCGGTATTCCTCAATGGCGCGGAAGGGGAAGATCAGCATAGGGCCGCTCGCCCTGATCTACAGAGCAATATCCATGCCAACCGCGCTGGAAGGACCAGCGGCAACAGCCTCAAGCACGTCTATGACCCGGCTAGCGGTCACCACCAAAATGCCCAGCTGATCTTTAAGCGCCGCGGCCAGCGATTCTCTGTTCCGGCTCGCCCACTCCAGTGTAATATTGTATATTCCGCTTAGGCCGGTCTCGTCCACTACCGGCATGCCGAATTCTCCTTCAAACGATCTCGCCAAGGCGCACATTTTTACGCCCGTGGAACGGATCTGGCCAAGCCCGTAGCTGCACGAGCCGATGGAAGCGGCCTGCGAAAGACCGGGCCGCACGGCAGATTTGTCGCAGCGGAGCAGCATCACTTGTTTTTCTTTTTTTAACCGCCGCACTTCAGCGCCATAGACGGACTTTACAGCCTGGCGCAGCAGCGGCTTCATAATGTCTTCCGACGTCTTTGGGACATGCACGAGGAAATCGAACCTTTGCGCGGGCAGCGCTGTTGATATCTCTATGTTCCACTCGCTTATGTCGTAAGCACTGGAAAGCATGGAACGCAGGTCCAGACGGGTGTATTTTAGGGTCGCCGTTTTACTGTTCGAGACATCCTCTATCCCTATTTTTCCGCTGTCAGCCGAACTGGTGACCCGCACGCTGAAAACGTCCCGCATTTTTTTGTCTTCCGCTTCCTCAAGCCCAGCCATTAACTGCGTCTTGAGGAATTCTTTCACTATTTTTGCGTTTTCGCCGGCGCCGGGCTTGATCGTCATTTTTTATCTCGCCCGCTGGCAAGGGATTTCAGAGCTCTGTCAACGATCTCATTTGTGTCTATATTGTCCATGCAGCTGCTCTGCTCCGGGCTGGAAAGGCCGGCGCCCGGGCGCGCCTCACTGTTCGTCGGCTCATGCCGTAACACAGCGGTTATCTTCTGGTGTTCCGGGTAACCGTTCAAAGCTGCATCCGCAGATCCCCAGAGGGAGATGGTGGGCGTACCGGTCATGTGAGCGGCGTGCATCAGGAAATTGTCCGAGGTTATTAGCAGGTCCATCCGCTTAAGCAGCATTACCGCTTCTTTGGGCGTGGTAATGCCGGCCAGCGAGTAGGCGTGTTTTACTTTTTCAGCCCCGCCCTTCCCGAACTGCACTACCAGCGCGCCGCTGTCGCCGAGAGCTTTGGCCACCTGATCCCATTTGCTCCTGGACATCATCTTCCGCGGTGAAGCGCTATCCGGGGCTATTGCCACGTTCTTCGTCCGCCACGGTATCAGCGAAGCCGGCATGGCGTCAGAGATCCCGTCCAGAGGCAGGTACAGGGTTTCCGGAGCCGGCAGTTCCAGACCGAACATTTTAGCCAGCCGCTGGAAAGCGCGGGGGTGGCTTTCCTCGTCCATCCCGGCGACAGTCATTACCGGCGCGCCCTTCTGCAGATAATCTATCCTTTCTATGCCCGGATGGCCTGCCAGCATTTCGGCGGAGATGGTGCGGCGTATAACGTTATATTTCTTCCCCAGCCTGTCATGCGCCAGTTTGATGATTCCGGACAGCAACAGCGCGTCTCCCAACCCTCCCGGCATATCTATCCATTGCGTCTCAGTTGACATGGGCGCATCCCCCTTCGTAGCGTAAGCCGGTTATCGGCTCGAAATATTTCTCCAGGAAAAGTTTCGTCGCGGCGCACCAGCCGCTCTTGTGGCGCAGATCGCCATGAACAGCCAGAGAATCCATAGGACACCCGCCATGGCAGATACCCCAGAAGCGGCAGCCCTTGCAATCCCCGGCCTCCAGCACGGCGGAGCGCTCCTGCCAGTCTTTGCGTTTCTGCCGGCCGAACACCTCAACTATGGTGGTATCCTCGATATTGCCGTAGTTAACAAGGTCCCAGTCCGAAGAAGCGCTGCAATGGGAGAGCTGGCCCTGCGGGCCGATGTACATGTGATTGTGTCCGCAACTGCCGCTCCGGGTGCAGAGCAGCCCGGGGTCTTTTTCAACATAATATCCGTAATATTCCGAGAAGGGGCGGACCATGCCGTACCGGTCCCTGGCCGGCCACCAAAGTTTGAACATCTCCCCCAGGAAATCGGCGTATTCCTCGGCTGTTATCTCGAGGCCGGGCTGGTTCCCGCCGTGCACCAGCACGGGGTTTATCATCACGGCGTTGGAAATATTCGTCAGAAAATGGAACAGCTCACCCGGAACTGCCAGGGATTTTTTCGTCACTACATAAATAAGCCCCCAACGCATCCCGGACTCCTCCAGCAGCGATACTCCTTTAAAGAAGCGCCTGTTGTAGCTGTCAGAATCCCTGGCGCTGCCGAATCCGCGCACATTGTCCAGAGGGTCGTAGCTGGTCCCTACCTGGGTTATGCCCAGGTTGCGCAGCGCGGCCACCAGCTCGGGGGTAAGCAGCGTCAGGTTCGACTGCATCAGGTGGGAGATCCTGCCTTTAGTGGAAGGGCAGCACTCTTCCTGCAGCCGCGCCGCCGCATTCAGGTAGTCCGCCCCAAGCATCAGCACTTCACCGCCGTGCCAGGTCAGATTAACATGCTCGTCCGGCTTGGCCTTCAGATAACCGTCCACGCGGGTTAACACCAGCCGCAGCATGTCCATAGACATGTCCGGCACGCACTTTTTGTGCACCACGTCGCAATAGGCACAATTCGCGTTGCAGCGTTCGGTAGCTTTAAATATTATTGTGGGCATTTTTATTCACCTGATCGGCGGCATCCGCCAGCGCGGTCATGAACTGTTTCATGGCGCAGAGTTTGTTGTTTTCGCTTTTTTTGAAACCGCACACCCGCCAGGCGGGGCACAGCGAGCAGCCCTCGAATTTCAGCAGCGGGCCGCGGCGCTTTTCCCTGGCGGAGAGACTGAAACCTGCGAAATCTATCGTATCCGCCTTGTCCAGCGTCCCGATAAATTCGCCCTTCCCCAGGGCGGCCCTGGAAAGGGCTATATTCCCGCTCTCGTCGCAATGGAAGAAGGTCCCCTCCTTTTCCAGGTACAGCTCGTTATAATCCGCCTGCAGGTTCTTATACTCGGTATACACATACAGGAATGGCTCCACGGAGGTGTGCGCCACTTTTCCGCAGGAATCGTAAACCAGCAGGTCTTCCATGGCGTCCCAGTCGGCGCCGTCCCCGTCCAGTATAAGCCCCGTCTTTACCATCAGCGAGGAAAGAACCCGCGCCGCTGTGATATTTTCACCGGTAGCCGGAAGATAGAAACGCGCTGCCGAATCGCGCAGGTCCTCGAGAGCCGGGATACAGTCCAAAAGCCGCCCTGCGCTCTTCAGGCGGAACACCAGCGGCAGCCTGCGCCATTCTTTTTCAAGGCGCACCCCGGAGAGGCTATCCGCGGCAACCTCTATACAATGGAGCCTGTCGGCGCTAACAGCGGCGGCTATCCTGCCGATGTCTCCGGGATCGCCGGCGCGTACAGCGAGGGTGCGGCCGCCCGCCTTCCTGATGATGTCCTCGCTGAAAGGGACAACAAAGATCTGTTTTGTATTATCGGTCATATCTTGAAAGCGCGTACGCCGCCCTCCTTGTCTATCTCTTTAAGCATGTGCGCGGCGCAGCCGCCGCCGCATAAGCCGTTTTTCCGCCAGGAGCAGCTGTCGCATTCCTTAAATATCCCGCCCGCCTCCTGCCTTATGCCCGCCGCAAAGGAATTAAAGTAAGCCGTCATTTTCTGGTAATCGTCGAATTCGTACACGGACTTGCGGTGCGTGGCGGACAGCGGGAAGCAGGCCCACGCTGTCATGTCGGGCCCGATGTCCACCGGGGACCCGCAGGTGAATTTCGGGGCGCCCTTTGTGGCCTTATAAAGCTGCCCCAGCTGTTCATCGCTGAAAAGGCACATCGGGAACCCGCAGTCGAGCGTGGGGGTGACGTCGTACTGCATGAATTGCGGCAGGTACCCCAGCAGCCTGTCCACTATCCCCTTCATATCGGGGATGGCTATAAAGGAGTTGTTCTCCCGCAGGATCGGGTGCGTCAGCCCCAGCCGTACGGAACGCTTAAGGCCGTAGCGGTTAATGTACCTGAAAAGGAAATCCAGGCTGAAGTCCTTGCGGTAGATATTGAAACCCGGAATGACCCAGGCCCCGAATTCCTCGAGGAACTCCTCAACCCTCTTGTTCTCCGCAGGCGGAGACAGCTCCGGGTCGTTGAGGTTGCAAAGGAAAGATACGTTCTTGGCGGCCTGCGGAATGGTCTTATAGACCCGCCGGATATCCTCTTTGACTTTATCGGACATGATCCCGCTGCTGAAGACCGTTACGGAAAAGTCGCGCGTAAGTGAATATGCCAGGAAATCGGCGAACTGCGGGTGCAGCGTCGGCTCCCCGCCCAGAAACCGCATTTCGCGGCACCCGCCCTGTGCGAACATGTCAGCGAGATAGACCAGGTCTTCCCATTTAATGACTTCGCCGCCATCGTTTTCGTTCATCTGCTTCTTGGCGAAACAGTACGGGCATGAACGGACGCATTTTTGTGTGAGCAGTATATTAGGCATATTATGTTATTTATTCGTCTTCTTTTTCGCTGGCCTGCGCCACCGCGGAGGCCTGCGCCGCCGCGGCAGCCTAGGACCAGCGCTCTTACTTGCAGTTACCGTCATTTACGTAGTCAGCATACTTACCATACTGAGTATAGCCGTTTTGGGAATAGCTCCCCCCGTTAGTATAAACACCGCAGCTTCTTACCCCGACTTCCCGGGAATCCGGTTGCATGATGTTGGCCGAAGAGGACACATGCCCTATCGTGCTGAATCTTGCTCCCTGCTCTGTGGGCGCCGCCTGCGCCGCCGGCACAAAAACCCCTATAAGCTGCAGGCCTATGCCTACCCCTACCGAAGCTTTCGCCATCCGCTTAAGCGCGTCGCGCCGCGAAGGTTTCTCGATATTGTCCATTATAACATCTCCTTATCGTCTTTTATCTCACTGGCTAATACTGGCTAATATAACTCCTGGCTATAGCTCATCAGAGCAATTTACATGCCAACCGCAAAAAAAGCGCCTGCAAGCACTTTTATTGGGAGGAGTATGGGCTTAAACGATGGAGCCCGAGCCCAGAATGTAAAATATTTTCATTTGAAAATACTCATTTTCAAATGAAAATAAAAACGGGCTTTTGGCCCGCTTTTGCGTTTATCGAGGCTCAACCTCAGTAGATGTATGTGGGATCAGGCCCAGGGGGGCTCTTTGCCGGTCACTTTCAGCCAGGGGAGGTGGGAGAATTTTTCGGGGGCGTGGCCGGTGGCCATGGCTATGTTCGTAAAGCCTTTCCCGCGCAGATCTTTGGCGATGTCCTCGCCTTTAATATCGTTGCCCAGTTCGGAATCTATATCGTTGCCCAGTTCGGAATCTATGTAGACCGGGGTGTCTTTGGGCATGAACTCTATGCCTGCGGAGAAATCTTCCGGGGTTTTATAGCCCTTGAATTCCACGCCGGCGGCTTTGGCGGCCAGCTTCCAGTTCATGTGCACCAGCATATCGTCGTCCAGAAGGACGGCCAGGCGGTTCTCTGTTTTCGCAGCGGCGGCTATAGCCGGCAGCTCTATCGTTACCGTGGTCCCCTTGCCGGGCTCGGAAGTTATAAGGAAGCTGCCACCCCAGCCTTCCGCCATTGTGCGCGCGTGATAAAGCCCCAGGCCGTTGCCATTGGCTTTGCCGTGGGTCTCGCCTTTTTGCCCAAGCTTCGCAAGTATTTCAGTCGGGATGCCTTTGCCATTGTCCTTTATTTCTACCAGAACCCTGCCGTCAGGAGCTGACAGGCCGACCGACACAACACCAGGCCCGTCAAAAGCCTCTACCGAGTTATTTATAAGATTGGACATCAGCCGCTGGAACTCTTTCGGGTCCACTGAGGCTTTTATCCCTCCCGCACCGCCATTAAATTCTATTTTAACCCCGGCCTTATCCTTATGCTGGAGCTGTTTTTCCGCCAGCACCTGTTCGATAAGACCGGAAAGCGCGCAAGCGGTCACTTTGGGCTTGGCGGGCTCAGCCGAAGGCGAGCGGTAGCGCTGCAGCAGGTCGTCGGCTATACCCTGCATACGCCCCACGGCCCCGTCTATAAGCGCGCGCTGGTCCGCGGGCAGTTCCAGCCCCTTGGCCGCGGCCCCGAGCGCCGCCAGCGGCGACCGGATATCGTGCGCCACCTGCGCGGCCAGGTCCGAGGTAGCCTTTGACACCGCAAGTTCGCTCTCAAGACGGGCCGCCTGGCCGAGGGCTTCGCTCATGCGGTTGGTCATCTGCGCGAACGGCGTGCCGATAATACCGGCCGGCAGGCTGGCTATGTGCTCTTTTATGGAATCTCGGATAATGTCGCTGCGGCCCAGGTCCGTCACCGCGTTTATCTCGTTGACCGAACGCTCTATAGCCAGCAAAGTTTGTATCGCGCCAAGGTTTGAGATCACCAGCAGCCCCATGAAGAAGAATACCACGGTAATGAACAGCACATAGTTAGCCCCGAACACTGCGGCGTTGACGTCCACCAGGTCTATCACATACTCCAGCCGCCCCAGTTCAGCCCCGTTCGAAATAAAGGGCACATTGTGCGTTATCTGCGCGTGAGGTCGGTCGTAAAGGTTGCCGACTATGGCTTCTTTGAATATCCAGCGGCTGCCCTCGAACCCGACCGGGTGAAAAGTGATGCGCTTGATGTTGTCGTTCTTGATGCGCCACATAATGCGCTGCGTCTCGAAAACGTCCCCTTCCAGGAACGCCTTCTCAAAATAAGCCGCGTTCTGCCGCATCGCGGTCTTCAGCTTGTCGTCCGCCACCCGCACGGCGGACAGCGCCGAGAACCCCTGCCAGAAAACCACGAACACCAGCACCGACACCGCGTAGTGCCGCCAGTTATAGGCCAAGATACGCGCGAATAGTTTTACCATCTAAAGTCACCCACTTCCGGGTATTCCATGAAATCTCTGCCAACCACTATGTTTTTTATCTCTTTCGGATAGTATATGGGATCATACCCCTGATAAAGCGTTAAAACAGAGTGATTACCTGCCAACCCTTCTGCAACATCTTTGGAAATATCTGCTTTCTTCTGCGGGTCCATTTCGTGAAGGAGTTTTTTATAATCGTTTTTTGTTTTTTCAAGCTTATAAGATAAAACACTGTTGTCGCCCAAGAACGGGTCAAAAAAACCTTTATATTCGGCCCTGGTCGCACCAACCATAACCACGACCAGATCATATACTCTCGGTTTTTTATAAAGGAGCGAGGCCAACTCGCTGGCCTCATAATTG
Source organism: uncultured Elusimicrobia bacterium (assembly GCA_903917735.1). Classification (GTDB taxonomy): domain Bacteria; phylum Elusimicrobiota; class Elusimicrobia; order Elusimicrobiales; family UBA9959; genus UBA9959. The sequence continues at coordinate 47,012 of CAIXBR010000030.1, forward strand.
ACAAGTTTTACTTTCAGCCCGGTCTTTCCATAGATCTCGCGGAAAAACTTTTTCAATGTCTCGTAGTTATCGTTCGTCCAATTACAGAACACTAGGGATCTGCCCTGGGCTTTTTTCTTCAGCCTCTCGCTGCAGATCTGTTCGGGCAGCCCAGCCTCCGCCCCGGGAACGCCCAGCGGAAGGAGGGTCCTCACGTCGCGGAAATCATGTTTTGACGGCAGGAACGCGGCTCGGAATCTTCTCACATCGAAACAATTATAGACTATATCGCGCAAATCCTTGTCTTCGGTATTTATTACTAAAGCTTCCGACTTTAACTTCAAATTATCAAATCCCAGATATTCCTTCGCGACCCAGTCAGGGACATCAAACGAAGAGATCTGGTTATAGTCAGAAATACCGAGGCCCCTCATTTCCTCCGCGGACACACCGCTGCGGCTATAAAAAACGATACTGCTATACCCGTTCCTGACATGGGCCTTGCGCTTCAGAACTATCCTGGCTTTTTCGATAGCCTCCACGGAATACACGCCAAGGCCGTCCTCGATACTCTTTGTTCTTTCTATCGACGGAGCATTATCGTACAAAGACAAGAAGTCCAGATATCCTGGCTGCCGCGAAGCGAATTCGACATTGAAACAGCCATTGTTCTCTTTCACGACTTTAGCCGCACTGCTATATCTGGCCGTCATTCTTGCAATATAGTCACCGAAATAATCCAGCGTGAATTTTTGGCCGGAGCCAAAGGAGAGCGAAGTGTCAGGGCAGAATTCATACCGGCTGGAGTCGACACTCCGGCTCCACATCCTGAGCAGCGTTGAGTTGAAGTTTTGTCCGTCGTCCTTCCTGAACAACGGTTCATGAGTCTGCTTCAGTATATAATTGACGCTGTTTGTTCGGTTAGTTGTAGAAACAGCTGTTGGAATAGTTGAAAGGAGAACACCCCAGGTTTTACTTGGCAAAAGTATCCAACTGGAAAGAGCCCAGGCAGAAACGAGAAGCACTATAAATACCCCCAAAAACCATTTAGGTGGCCTCATATTTTTGTGCCCGGGAGGAGTTGCCCGGAGCTATAACTTGTAAGGTTTAGCCAAGAACTCTTTTGAACGCTCCTGCAGATTTTCGAAAGAAACGCCGCTTTCCAAAGCTAACTGGTACTCGTGAACGGCCATGTCTCTTTTCCCAAGAAGGTCAAGACAGTTGCCTGAATATAAATGCGCCCTGGCATCCCATACAGGCTTAAGCGAGCCTCCCTCTCCCTGGATGGAAGAAGAAAGCGCGGTCAAAGCCTTTTGATATTTCTGCTGCGCCATGTAAACTTGACCCAACAGAAGCCAGCGATAAGCCGCTCGTGGACGGTCCTTAAGTGAAATTTCAAGACCGGCCGCGGCTTGGTCGTACATTTTTGCCTGGTAGTAGCTTTCCGCCAGTTCCGCCTGAGACATTTTCCTGGCATAGGCTTCATCCGCCCTGTTCTCGCCGAAAACATATATGCCACCATGTATCGGCGCAGAAGAAAACCCGCTAAATTCCGCGGCGCTGGGATAGGCGACCGAACCACCCGGCTGCAGCAGATAAAATACGCGCTCGGGTTCCGAACCGGAGAGACGGACCTTTATGTTCTCACCCAGCATGACCATCACACGGTCCGGGTACAAGTTTCCGAAGAACCACTCCGGGTCCCGGGTCTCGATCCCAGCGACATCTACTATCTTTTTTGTGCGCTCGCAGTCCGGGTCTAACTTAAAGGCGTTCGCGATAGTAGGATCGACCGGTACCCAGCCGTACGGAGAGAGGAACACTTCCGCCCATTGATGCCCGCCGCCCTTGATCCAGTTGCAGGTTACGGGCCGCGCTGGAATTCCAGAGGCCCGGCACAAAGATACGAACACCGCGCTGAATTCCGCGCAGTCTCCCTTAAGGCTTAACAGGGACTTGGAAGCCCCGCGTGATGCCACATCAGGGTATTCATACGACATCGTACCGCTTACCCAGTCAAATATTTTTTTTGCCTTTAGATACGGGTTGGTCTCGCCTGCGGTTATTTCGGCCGCTTTCTGCCTGATATTCTCATCGATATCCAGCCAGCCCTCGGAAATAGTATATCTGAGATATTCCGGTGATGACGTATTTACGGGCAAAACCTTTTCCAATTCTATCTTAAGGTTAACTTCCTTGTAAGCCAGCTCAAAATCATAATAAAAAGCTTCGGAGACAGAATCTTTAAAGCCGTTCTTTTCCCAAACCAGGATGCGATTCCCGTTCGGAAAATCTTCTACGATAACGCGCGGCTCCGGATGGATGTTCAAGGATAGGACTTTCTGTCCGGTATGAGCCATAGGCAGAGAGAAGTAAAGCCGCAGATGGCCTAAGGAATCCGCTGACTCGCGCAGGTTATCGACGAAATACCAGTACCGGCCATTAATCGTTTTACTTTTTTCCATGGTCAAACTCTTCCTATCCTGACCGCCTCTTGGAAAATATGCCTGCATATACCGCACGGATCCGAATGCTCCGGCAGAAATTCATTAGATGAGACCTTTATTTTCTTCATCAATCCGGAAAATGTCAGTTTTGAAATAAGTTTATAGAACGGACTTGTAAAATGCGCCTTCTCCGTAGGGTGGATATATTTCGCGGAGTCATCCTGGAACGCGAGATAAGAGCAGCAGGTGGTAAAACCTTCTCCGCACATATAAATAAGTTTTGTGCGGTTGGGACATTTTTTCCGCAGGACATCCGCGTCGAAACTCGGATAATTCGGCATCAGCCCGTTCTTTCCGGCATCCCCGATCGGCTGGACCTTCTGCACCGCCACATTGAATGTCCCTACGGCCTGGAGTTCCTTTACCAACACCAGATCTAGCGGGGAGTCGATAGAAAGAAGAACTCTGAAGTCCATACCGAGTTCCCTGCACGCGGAGTAAAGATGCTTTATGTTTGCCGCGGGCAAAAACTTTTTATGGAATTTATCATACGAAAGCTGGACAGAATTAAGTCTGTCGAAAGAAGACAAAGTTCGTATTGCCGAGACTTTACTCCCGGCGAAATGTCCGTTCGTAGTGATTACGACCCTTGGTTTACTGGATTTTCCTATCCCGGACAGGATTAAGTTTATTTTTCCGATATAAAGCGTCGGCTCGCCTCCAACAAAGAGAAGCGAGCCGAAGTTGTGTTTTACTATGGTATCAACCAAGAGTGTAATTTCCGGGGAAGACAAACTTAACCCACGTTTTACACTTACACCGCAATGCGCACACTTAAAATTGCAGGCATATCCTACAGTGATGCAGAACTCCGATATTTTTCTCAAATTAATGGTCAACCTGCGCGCTTAGGATCCTGAGAGGTAAATACAAAACCCTCGCATACGGAAACACTGCCGGAAGACGCTTTTGCAACGGAGCCAAGTGCCGCCTTATCTTTAGCGGAAAGAGTACCGACATACTGGGCGGCCTGTACGGCGGAAAAAAAACCCACCGAAACCAGGAATGCCGCTATTATTTTATCGCGATTTTTCATTTCATTCTCCCCTTAACCCAACTTCCGCAGTAATAAATAAAAAGTGCTTGTTTTTTCAGCATTATGCCCTTTAAAAGGGCAAAAGTCGGCACTACATTTTCGGCATTGACTCTGGAATTCTCATCCGTTTCGGCAGTTCAACGCCTAATCGTTGAAA
>CAIXBR010000031.1 GCA_903917735.1 uncultured Elusimicrobia bacterium
CGCTGGCTTTCTTTTTTTGCCGAGGCAGGTTCAATCGGAGTTCAGCGGCTGACCCTGAGCGGCGGCGAAGTGTTCACCCGCCCCGATTTTTTTACCCTGGTGGACGGCGTTGTGGAAAACCGCATGCGTTACGGCGTCCTTACCAACGGCACCCTTATAGACGAGAAAACCCTTGCCGCCTTCGGCGAAGGCAAGCGCCGTTTGCGTCTGGATTCCATACAGGTGTCCATTGACGGCTCCTCCGCCTCTGTTCATGATTTAAGCCGTCCGCCGGCGAGTTTTAGCCGCGCCCTGCGGGGGCTGCGTCTGCTAAAAGATAACGGATTTCCCGTAACCTGCCGGGTGACAATCAACCGCCACAATGTGCATGACCTGGCAAATATCGCCCGATTGCTGCTTGATGAGGTGGGGCTAAAATCATTCGGCACCAACAGCGCCGACCGTTTCGGCTCTGCCCGATGCTGCGGGCAGGATGTTGTTCTGGCCCCCAGGGAGTGGGATATTGCCATGCGAACCATGGGTGAGCTGGCCTTGCGCTATCCGGGGCGTATTAGCGCCTCCGCCGGACCGCTGGCGTTCGCGAAAAACGTTTATAAAATAGGAAGCGCCCTGGCCGAAGGCAAAACCGGTCTGCCTCGCCGCGGCAAACTCTCCGCCTGCGGCGGCGTTTTTAATAAAATGGCTATTTTGCACGACGGCGCCATGGTCCCCTGCAATATGCTGCCTACGATGGTGATGGGAAAAATCGGTTCCACGCCGCTTCGGGATGCCTGGCTTTTGGGGCGTGAGATTAATATTCTGCGCGAGCGCTATGAAACCCCTGTTACCGCCATCCCCGGCTGCGGGGATTGCCGCTACGCCGGATTCTGCACCGGCGGCTGTCCGGCGGCGGTTTTTGCCAGGCACGGCACGCTCAAAGCAGTTGACGAGGAAAACTGTTATAAGAAATATCTGGAGGAAAAGAATGTCCCTTTGTGATCCGGAAGCCGGCGTTCATTCCTCATTGCTTGTAGCGCTGCCCGAAGGCGTTCCGCCGTTGCGCTCGTTTTATCTTTATCTCACCTCTGGCTGCAATCTGATGTGCCGCCATTGCTGGATCCAACCGCGCTTTGTTAACGGCCGGCCGGACCCGCAGGACTGCATAAATCCGGAGTCGCTTTTTGCCGCCGTGAAGGAGGCCAGAACGCTCGGGTTGGCCAGCGTCAAGTTTACAGGCGGCGAACCGCTGCTTCATCCGCGCTTCCGGGACATAGCCGAGGGCCTGACCGCTCTTGACCTTTCCTTGAACATGGAGACCAACGGTACCCTGCTTACTCCGGAGCTGGCGCGCTGGCTGAAAAACAGCACTAAGATAGGCTTTGTTTCGGTGAGCCTGGATGATTGCGAGCCTGATTCTCACGACGCTTTCCGGGGCGTCCGCGGAGCTTTTGACGCCGCTGTGCGCGGGCTGGATTATTTAAGCGAGGCGGGGTATGCGAATACCCAGGTTATCATGAGCCTTCATCGGGGCAATATCGGCAAAATAGATAGTGTAGTAGCGTTGGCCGCGGCCCATGGCGCCGCATCGGTAAAACTTAACCCAGTGAGCGACGCAGGCCGGGGTGGCCAAATGACACGGCAGAGGGAGACACTGGGTATTGCCGAACTGCTGGCTGTGGAAAAATATATTTACGGCGAGCTGAAAGAAAAAATAGCCGTCAAGCGCTTGGTGCTCAATCTGCCGCCGGCTATCCGGTCTTTCAGGACACTTATGGAAACCAGAGGCTGTACAGGGGATTGCGGCGTTCTCGGTATTCTGGGTATTTTAGGTTCTGGGGAAATAGCCATGTGCGGCATAGGCCAGACTATCCCTTCGCTGGTTTACGGTAAACTTGGAGACAGCATCACCGATATCTGGCTCAATTCTCCGAAACTGCAAACTTTGAGGAAAGAACTGCGGGACTGGTCCAATTATCCTGGTATTTGCGGTGACTGCCTGCTGGCGCGCTTCTGCCGGACCGGCTGTGTAGCAGCCAATTATCAGGGAATCGAACGTATGGTCTGGCCGGAGAAAAAATGCGAAGAGGCGCACGCCCTGGGACTTTTTCCAGCCAGCCGCAGGCAGAAGGTTGGGGAAATAAAAAATTGATAAAATAGAGAGAGTCATTTTTTAATAAAAGGTGCATTTAATGGAAAATAAAAAAGACGAAAAAAAAGAAAAGAAGATCCCTTATGAGCCGCCAAAGGCAGTGAGGCTTGGCGACACAAAAGAGGGGCATGGTGATTGCGGACCTGGGAGCAGTGATTCGGGGAATTGTGTTGCAGGGGTTGGCGCTGCAGCGGCGTGTGTAGCGGGTTTAGCTACGGTTGGTTGATAAGTAGACCAGGCCATATCTTTGATGGCCTGGTATTAAAACATACAGCCAATACATGTCTCTGGCTGAATTGGGGTAACAAGCTGTATGCTTTCATCCTGCGGACTCACGCTGGCCGATGGCTTCAGTGTGCGGATTACTGTGTGCGACGCGGATGCGTCGCCTGTTGTGGAAATGCTGGCGCAGGCCATGAATCTCGCGCGCGGAAACAGCGCAAAAAAAACACTATATGTGTTCACCACCCCGCGGTCGCAATCCCCGGTTGAATCTGAAGACGTAATAGTCTGCCATATTGCTCCGCCCAAGAATCGGGACGACTTGGTGACCCAGGCCATGCGGGTAGGGCTGGCCTTAGCCCATGACGCGCAGAAACGCGGAGGCCTTCTGGTCCACGGGGGCCTGGCCGAATTCCACGGGCAGGGCGTAATTATTGCCGCTCCCGGCGGCACTGGAAAATCTACGGCCTCATCCCGCCTGCCCAAGCCCTGGACCTCGCTCAGCGATGACGCCGCCCTGGTAGTCCGCGGCGCGCAGGGGGAATATTTCGCCCACCCCTGGCCCACCTGGAGCAGATTTTACGACAACGGCCCCGGCGGTGCGTGGCACACCTCTTACTGCGTTCCCCTGAGCGCTTTTTATTTTTTATTCCAGTCGCCCGAGGATATGTTGGAAGACCTTAATTCCAGCCAGGCAGCAGCCATGCTGATAGAATCGGTAGAACAGGCCAACCGTATATTCGCCCGCTCCTTGACGCCTCCGGAAACCCACAACAATCACCGGCGGCAGTTTTCAAACGTCTGCGCCTTAACTGCGCATTTGCCGGCTTATCATCTGCGCCTGAGTCTGACCGGCGAATTCTGGCGGCTTATGGAAGGATCGCTGGAACTTTCACGCGCTTCCTCCTCGTTCCCTGTCAACGCAACCGTAGCCGCTTCGCATGAAACGGACACAAAAGCCGCGCCGCCAGGTGTGGCATTCTCGGGAAACAGCATGTATCCGACCATAAAAGAGCCGGATTACCTGGAAATCCTTGCCTATGGAAACACATTGCCCCGCCGGGGAGATGTGGTTTATTTCCGGTCCCCGGGCAGGGGCCTTATGGTTGTGCATCGGGTGATGGCGGTTAGGCCGGATGGGCTTGTGACCCGGGGAGACAATAACCCCCAAAATGACCCGGGCATTATTCCGCCTGGCGCCGTGGAAGGCAGGGTCATTGCGGTATGCTGCGCCGATAAAAAACGCGGTGTTAGAGGCGGCGCGGCGGGTATGATGGATTTTTTTAATGCCCGCGTGTTATATCGGGCAAGATGGCTGGCCGCCGGAATTTACCGCTTGTTTTCCGGTTCTTATCCGCTCACTGGCAGTCTGCGGTTTTTCGCTCCCCGCCGCGCCAGGTTTAAATTTTTTTTCTTCGGTCACATGCCACTGGGCCACCTGAAGATTTTTATAAACAGCAGGTGCGTCGGCCACTATCAGCGCGGCGTCTGGCATATCGCGTATCCATGGCGGCTGTGGATTGATCCTGTAAAATTAGAGAAAGCGGCCAAAAAATACGAAGCGGCTAAAACACAATGGCGTGAGGCCAGGATAGCAAGCAGATTATCTCCATGACGCCCCCCGAAAATCACGCGGCGGAGCGCAAGGCGCGCTCAAACTCCCTGGTTCTGGCTTGCCTGAGGAAAGGGCGGGACCTGGAAAAGATCTCCGAACTAAAAAAACTGGCTGCTGACGACTGGGAAGACATTGTGGCTGTTGCGGCGCGTTTAAGAGTAGTTCCTCTCATCTTTTACACCATCAGCCCTTTTATTTCCGAACTAACCGTTCCCGGCGAATTGTTCCGGAAGATGCGAAACATCTACTATGGCTCCGCCGGCCGCAATATGCGCCTGCACCGGCAGCTTCTGGACATCATTTCCAGATTCAACCGCGAGGGAATTTCCGTGCTCACGCTCAAAGGCGCTCATCTAGCGGAATTTGTTTACGACAATCCGGCCCTGCGCCCGATGTCGGACTTGGATATTCTGGCCAGGCGGGACGACCTGGACCGGATAGACCTGATACTGAAAGACCTGGGCTATTCCCAGTCGCAGCCAAGCGCTGAAATAGCGGGCTGTGTGCCGAGACAGCATCTTGCGCCATACACGAAAAAAAACGCCGCGCCAATAGAGGTACATTTCCGCCTTACATGCCTGTCTTTTTCCGGGCGATTTGATCCTGCCGGGTTCTGGCAGCGCGCCAGGGAGCAAAAAAATGAGGACGTAAAAATCCTGGCGCTCGGTCCGGAAGACCTGCTTTTGCATCTGTGCGCGCATGCCGGCATGCAGCACGTATTCGATAACGGGCTGCTTCCGTACGTGGATATCCTGCGCGTTGTGGAACATTACGAAAAAGAACTGGACTGGGAGGCGCTGTTTGAGCGCAGCCGTGAATGGGGCGTAGAGCGGTGCGTTTTTCTTATGCTGGCCCTGACCGAAGATATGCTGGGGCTTGCACTTCCGGGCGCCGTGCGGAGGGAAATGGGTGCGGACGCGCAGACTAAGGCCGCCCTGGCGGCAGCCCTGCGGCTGATTTTTGAAAAGGGGCCGTTCGTGTCGTCCAGCTTTGCTCAGTTGTTCGGGCAAGGGTGGCGTTCGAAGCTTAAAGCTATCCATGTAACAGCTTTTCCTTCAAAGGACATCATGTCGGCTGAAACCCCTACAACGGGCCATATCACATCCTTTTATCAATTAAGGTTCTACTGGTTGCGCTCCAAGTGGCTGTGGAAAAAATACGCTAAGACGATTTGGGCCGCGCTGCGAAAAAATCCGCAGACAATTGCAGCCATAAAAATACAGACGCAAAGAAATAATTTAAGTGATTGGTTGGGAAAGACTAACTAATTTTATGCATATTGAATCCGGCAGCCACGAAGAACTGCTGGCGGCCCGCGGGCGCTACGAAGGATCCTGGACCCGGCAGATGCGGGGGAAACGCGATTGAAAACTCAAAACTTATTTATTGGCGCTTCCGGAGAAACAATGGAACAGGAACATTGTAAGCTCCTGATAGACTGCTTAAAAAAAGATGGTGCAGGATCAGATGCCGCCCGGATTTCAGATCTTTCACCGGTGCATTGGCAGGCCTTGCTGGACTTGGCAACAACACAGCGGGTTATGCCTCTGTTTTGGCATCGGCTCAGGCAAAAAGGTCTGGATAAGGCCGCGCCTGCTGCGGCTATGGAATCCCTCCGGGAGGTCTCACGCCGGAACGCCCTGCAGAACCTGCGATATTACGGGGAATTGCGGCTTCTTCTGGAAGCCCTGAAGCCTGAGGGGATACCGCTGATCCTGCTTAAGGGCATATTCCTGGCAGATGCGGTTTACGGTAATATCGGGTTGCGGGAAATGAACGATATTGATGTGCTGGTGCGCCCCGCCGATCTTACGCGGGTTTCTGATATTCTGGCGGGTATGGGTTACACGCCGCTACAGCCAATTTGTGTGGATATTACCATCAAGATGCAGCACCATCTGCCGCGCATGGTCAAAAACGGGCAGGCGGCTTTTGAAATTCACTGGAACCTGACATCACCTGGTGAGCATTACAGTATTGATCCCGGGGGGCTTTGGGAACGCGCCGTGCCTGTTCAGGTCGCGGGCTGTGAAGCGCTGACGCTCGCGCCCGAAGACCTGCTGCTGCATCTTTGCCTTCACACCTCTTACCAACACCAGTTCGCTTTCGGATTGCGGCCCTCCTGCGATATCGCGGAAATTATCAGGCATTTCGGTTCCACCCTGGACTGGCAGACTGTAGTGGAGCGGGCCGCAGGCCAGGGCTGGCAGCGTGGCGTTTACCTGGCGCTGCTGCTGGCGAAGGAACTGGCAGGCGAGGAGGTCCCGGCCGGCATCCTTGCAAAGCTGCGGCCGGCTGATATGACGGAAGCGGTCCTTGAGACGGTCCGCGCCCAGGTGTTCACCGATAAAAGTTTTGCCTTTTCGGTTCCCGTGCCTTTTGCTGAACTTATGGAAAGCGGACGCCTCCGGGACAAGCTCCAGATTTTCTATCGGCGGGTTTTTCTGCCCAGGGCCGTTATCGCTTCGCAATATTCAGTCCCTATTGATTCCCTAAAGATCTACGCCTGCTATCCCCGCCGCTTTATAGATGTGCTGCGCCGGCACTGGCATACCCTAAGAAAATTCCGGGGGAACGATGTGCCGCTGAAAATCCTGGCCGTTCGCACAAAGAATATTGCGAACTGGCTGTATCACCCGGAGAAAGCGCCCGGCAGCGGTGTGGGTCAATTAACCGATAAACCTGGCTGATATAATTATAAAGGGAAAGATAACGATCCGCGGCTTTGTTTATCGGTATGCTTCACTATGAGCGCTATCTTCGGCATAATCAACAAGAACGACAAACCTGTCCTCCCGACCGAGTTGGAGCGGATGAACGCGGCGCTGGCGCACCACGGCGCCGACGGCGGAGGGCTCTGGAAGCGGGGCTCCGCCGGCCTAGGCCAGCGGCTGATGGCTTTCACGCCGGAAGACCGGTATGAGCGCCAGCCGCTGATCGGCGGCGACGGCCGTTTTGTGCTTATCAGCGACGGCCGCGTTGACGGCCGGGAGAAACTTGTAAATGAGTTGGGCCTTGGGCGTGAGTCTTCACAGGCCCGCCCTTTAGCGGAATTGCCAGACGGCGAGCTGCTCCTGCGTGCTTATGAAAGATGGGGGAGCGGCTGTCTTAACCGGCTTGTTGGATCATTTACCTTTGCGGTATGGGACTCCATAAAACATCATCTATTTATCGCGCGCTCTCCGATCATCGCCCCGACGCTCTATTATCATACTGGGACCCGGGGCTTCGCCTTTTCTACCATGCCGAAAGGGCTTTTTGCGCTCCCGTTTATTCCCCGCAAGATAAACGAGCAAAAGCTTGCCGACATGCTGGTGAAAAGTCCGGCTGACCCCGAATCCACGCAGTACCAGGGAATATCCCGCCTGCCTACCGGCTCCTGGCTCCGGGCCGGGCGGGAAGGTATAAGCGTACGCCCTTTTTGGCAGCCGGACCTTAAGCGCGAAATACGGTTCAAGAGCGCTGAGGAATATGTAGAAGCGTTCAACGAGCTGCATGACCGCGTGGTTAACGACCAACTCCGGAGCATAACCCCCGTCGGCATCATGATGAGCGGTGGGCTGGATTCAACCGCTGTCGCGGCAACCGCGGCGCGGATACTTAAAACCAATGGGGAGCGTCTTGCGGTATTTACCGAGGTCCCCCGCCCAGGCTTTACAGGTTCCTTACCCTCTTGCAAATACGCGGACGAAACTCCGTTTGTGCAGGCGGTGGCGCGCATGCATGACAACATGGATTTAAATCTGATCCGGACGGACGGACAAACATTCCTTGATGATCTTGGCTCGCTATTCTTCCATCTTGAAAGATACTTCAGCAACACAGCTAACCGCGCCTGGATAGAAGCGATCTATAAGGAAGCCGGGCGGCAAGGCGCGCGGGTCCTTCTGGACGGCGGCCACGGCAATATAACTTTCAGTCGGGGGGGAGAAGGGCTGTTGCCTCAATTGTTAAAGGCAGGAAAACTGCCGCAGGCAATTGCGCAGGCGCGCCTGATAGCAGGGCACGGAGGTGCGCGGTCAGCGCTGCGCGCGCTGGTAGGGCAGGGCCTCGTGCCGTTTTTGCCGTCGCCCTTATGGCGGCTGTTGACGCGGTTGAGAGGGAATAAATTGGCCGTATCACCTCATCCCTTTCTCAACTGGTCGCCTATCCACCCGGAATTCGCCGCGGCTCACCGTGTGGAAGAGCGGGCCCGCGACTGGGAACACGATTTTTTATTCCGCCCGACCCCTGATCATAAAGAACAGCTCTATAAGACCTTGATGCTGCAGGACCTGGGAGTTTTTACAACGCCGTATCGCGCCATGTACGGCGTGGATCCCCGCACCCCGCCCGCAGATATCCGCATTGCAGAATTCTGCCTGGCCATTCCGGAAGAACAATTTCTTTATAAGGGGGAATCCCGCTCTCTTATCCGCAGGGCAATGGCCGGCCGCCTGCCCCCGGAGATCCTTGTAAATAAAAAGCGCGGCCGGCAGGCGGCGGACGGGTTTGAACGCCTGACCGGCCTGCGCGCCGCATTGCCGGTGGAACTGGACCGGCTTGAGCAATGCGGTCTGGCCCGCCGGGCGCTGGACCTGCCGCGCCTTCGCCTAATGGTAGAGAAATGGCCTTGGGATGGGACAGAAAACAGGGTAATACCTGGCCAGTTCCAGCAAGTTCTTGAATCCGGGCTGATGGTGGGTAAATTCCTCCGATGGTTTGAGACTGGAGAGTGAACTGGTGAAACAGCGATACTATAGCTATGCGGGGTTACGGGTCCGGTCCGACTTGCCGATACCGGAATGGACGGTGTTTGAGGAAAAACATCCGTTCGCGGTTCCCGAAGTGATAATTTCTCTGGCGCCTGCGGCAGATGCGGTCCCGGATCTTCCCGTAGTATCTCCGGACGAATATAATTTTTGCGTTCCAGAGATCGGCGCTTATAGGGTGCGCGGCGGACGCGAGATCCTTGTTACTCCCGCCCCCAAAGCTGGGCAGCGCGAACTGCGGCTTTTTCTTCTTGGCTCGGCCTGGGGAGCCCTTTGTTACCAGCGGGGCTTTCTAAGCCTGCATTCCAGCGCCATCCAGGTGGGGGATGGCGCCGTTGCCTTTTGCGGCTCCTCCGGTTCCGGCAAATCCACCGCTGCGGCCTGGCTGCTCAACAGGGGATTTCTATTTGCGGGCGACGACCTATCACGCTTTGACGCCCCGGCCGGCGGAAAGCCTATAATTTATCCTTCTGCCACGCACTTAAAGCTTTGGCACGAGGCTTTCGGGCCGCTGGGTCGGGACCATAAAGGCCTGGAGCGCGATCATTTCCGGCAGGAAAAATACCATGTTCCCTTGCCCGGCGCGAAGAAGCGCCTGCCCCTGCCTATCCGGGCAATTTATCTGCTTGAATGGGGGGAACTGGGGCTGACCCGTTTAACCGGCAGGGCGGCGCTTAGCCGCCTTATAAGCGTGGCCACTTATCGCGGCGACCTTTTGGAACCCATGGGCCGGCTTGCCGCGCAATGGGAAATGTGCGCGGCTCTCATAAGGCAAACCCCCGTGTGGGAATTCAGGCGCCCGAAAGATTGGGGTGCTATGGAAGAGGCCATGAAAGTATTGCTGGAGCATTTTAAAATGTTGCATTTTAAAATTGACGGTAACAATCTCCTTTAGTAATATATGTCTGGGCGTGAGAAAAACAGCGGATGTTTTTCATCATTAAACCAATTCAGGCGGCTGTTTGAAATGGAACCATGAAAATTCTGCCCGGCAGCGTTGTTCAAAGGTCTAAAGATATTCTGTTTAGCAGAATAGATGATGAACTGTTGGCTATAGACGCCAAGGCCGGCTACTGCTACAGCTTGAACGACACGGCCAGTAGGGCCTGGGAACTGATCAGTTCTCCCCTGCGGGTTGAAACGGTGTGCGCGCGGTTAACCGAGGAATTCGACATAGATAAAGTCGCCTGCGAGCGCGATATTGTCGAACTCTTTGAGCGTCTGAATAACGCTGGTTTTATCAGGATCAGCGATGACAATACTCCTTGAACCCCGTCGCGGAAAACTCTCCAAGGGCATATTAATCGTCGAGGCGTTCTTTTATCTGCTCATTGCCCGGCTTGTCCTCAAAGTGTTCAGCTTTCAACGTCTTGTCGGCTTGTTTTCAACTACGCCAAATAAGACGGAATTATCCGGGGAACCGCGCCGATGGGCATGCATTAAAGTGCAGCGGGCTATTTTCTATGTGTGGAAACGGTTCCCCTGGAAGCCGACCTGCTTTCACCGGGCCCTTGCCGCGCAGGCGATGTTACGCAGACGCGGCGTGAGCACGACCTTATATTATGGCGCGGCGACCTTACCCGAGCGGGGGCTGACAGGGCATGTGTGGGTGCAGGACGGCAGCATAGGAGTTGTCGGTCATCTTGCGGCGGAAGGGTTGCACTTTGTCGCGCGTTTCCCGGAATCTTCTTCATCAAGTTGTGCGGTCAATTGATTGCCGCTGATTAGAATAAAGGAAAAACAATATGGATAAAAGAAACAAAGAAGAAACAGGCACCTCCGTCCCGTCAATAAATGCGGGGACCCAGGGGGGAAAAGAGCGACGGCGCACATGGAACAAGCCGGCCTTTGAGCGTGAACCGTTGAAAGCGGCGCTGGGAGTGGGATCTGGCTCAGCGTCTACTGACTCCTTCGGTAGCGCATCTTAAACTCGCCAGTAGTTCGCAATGTTGTTTCCTCAAAGAATAAGCAAAACCGATGCAGCAGCGAAGCAATAATGGGCGATAAAACAAAGAGACAGGCGGCTCGTGTTCTTTGCCTCTTTCCAAAAAACAGGATCGGGGATACGATTTTTGCTCTTCCTGTGATAAGGGCTGTGCGTCGTCACTTCGGCCCGCATGCGGAGCTCTGGCTCATGTATATGTACGGCCCGTCCGCTCCCGCAGCTCCGGCGGAATCCTTGCTTGAGAGGGAAAGCGTACATGGGATTATCCCCTTCCCGGCAGGTTCCAGAATTTTAGCCGTCCTGACGCTTATCCCGCGCTTGCGGCGCCTGGGATTTGATTGCGCGGTCAATGCGGGTGACGCAGACCCTTCGCGGCGCGCTTTCATACGGAACAAGTTTGTGTTAAAAGCCGGCGGAATTTCCAAGTTTATTGGTTTCCATAAATCAACCTCTGAAAAATCCCGCGACGGCAGTTTTGCACTTAAACCCAAAGCTCTCAGTTGGCTCGAGAGGCTTGCGAAAGATGGGGTAGATATATCGTTGGAGTCTGATTTTTCAATTCCTCTCTTCCCGCTGTCTGAACCGGCGCGAAAGCCGGCACGGGAGTGGCTGAAGGCAAGAAGAAGCTATCCGGATCGTCCCCTTATCGCTATTTGTCCCGGCACGCGGGAACCGGCCAATGCCTGGCCAATAGAACGCTTTACGGAGATTGGCCGTCGGTTGCTCGGCCTTGGTCTTTATGAAATAGTCGTTTGCGGCGGACCGGCGGAACGGGGTCTTGGCGACCGCCTGATCAAAGACTGGGGGCAAGGTATTAATGCGGCCGGAGAGTTTTCAATTTTGGGTTCCTCCGCTATCCTGAGGGAATGTAAATTTATGGTCGGGTTGGATACGGGAACGACGCATCTCGCCGCCGCTGTCGGCGTCCCTTGCTTAACCTTGCAGGGCGGGCGGGTTCCTCCTGGTGCCTGGGACCCCCTTGGGCCTGGGCACATAATAGTGCGCTATCCTGTTGCCTGCGGCGGCTGCGGCTTAGGGACCTGCTGTCTGTCAAGGCATCCCTGCATGAGAGGCATAACTGTGGATAGGGTCTGGAAGGCGGTAGAGGAAATGCGGACACAACTTTCCCGTATTTACGTGCCGAACGCAGCTGAAATACGAGGCCGAGATTCCTTAAAAACATGAACGTGCCTCGGCCTTTCTCAAACACAAAGATTTTTAAAACCCGGGACCTCGTTCCCGGGGTGTGGCTCAACGGCTCAAAAGGGGATGATTTCTACGCCTTCAACCCCGCAATTACAATATTCCGCGGAGAAAGCCTCATGGCCTACCGGATAGTGGGGCCTGACGCGCGAAGATGCTTGGCCGTCTGTAGACTGGACGAGCACTGGGATATTAAAGCCGGGAGCCTCGTTCCGCTGTCCGATCATCTTCTTGGGGCCGGGGACTGGCATGCCGATCCGCGGTTTTGCGTATTCGGGGACCGATTGTTAATGCATTGTAATGACGGCTTCCGGCGCCCGAACCGGATCTCGCTCGTGGAACTTGATCCTGACACACTGTTTCCGAAGGGGCCCGCCCGGCCGCTCCTCATGGATAGCCCCCGGCAGGAGGTTGAGAAGAATTGGACCTTGTTTGAGCATGATGGTGCCCTTCTGGCCGTATACAGTATTGCCCCGCATATTATTCTGCGGGTGTTTCCGGACGCCGGCGGCGATTCTATTCCCTGCACCCGAATTCACGAAGACGATTGGGATTCTTCCGCCTATTCATCCCGTTTCGGGGTCTTAAGGGGCGGCACACCGCCCATCCGCGTTGGCAACTTATATTTTTCTTTTTTCCATTCGCTTTACAGTGTTTCTTCCCCGCGCCGTTTATTGCATCGGATCATCCATGGCCGGGGCACCCGGACTTGCAGATACGCCATTGGATTCTATGGTTTTTCAGCGTCGCCTCCTTTCAGAGCCCAAAGTTTCGCCCCGATACCGGTCATGCTGCCTCCCCGGTCTAACCTTGCTGTCGGGAAACAATTGAACAGGAAGGTCGACCGGGTGGTCTATCCTTGCGGCGCGGTTTTCCTGGACGGACTGTGGGCGGTCTCTTTCGGGATACATGACGCTCAATGCGGTATCCGGTTGTTCAGCCATGAAAAATTATCCCGGCTTTCTCTGAGTATTACGTCGCCCGCCCGGAATAAAACTCCGGTGGATAAATAATAAAAGATCATGGACCACTCACGATCATCCGGTTCCCTGAAACCGCAAGTGCGCTGTTATTATTGGGGCGAATCCCGGCCGGTGGTGAATATCGGGGACCTTTTGGTTCCCTATCTCCTGGAGGCTTTAGGCTATTCCTGCGTGCCGCGTTCTACCGCTGATTCCAAAGTCATAAATCCAGGCCGGTGCCTGCTCGTTGTTGGCTCTCTCCTGACAGCGCGCGACCTGGGAAAGATAGATTATCCGGTGGATGTGTGGGGTTGCGGCTGGAAAGGTGCTGGGCAGGCGCTCTCCGGGCGGGAAAACGCGCGCTTTTTTGCCGTCAGGGGTCCGCAAACTGCCGCTGGATTAAGCCTTCCCTCCCAGGTCGCTTTGGGCGATCCGGTTCTGCTGTTGCCCCGCCTCATTCCTTTAGATATTGTCCCGCACGGGAGGACTGTGGTCGTCCCGCATGTCTCACGCCTGATGGCGATGCGTGCGTCCAGACGCAGGGCCTTGGCCGGCTGCGATGAGATGGTCTCTCCTATGGTACTGTGCCCTTCCCTGTCCCGGGCAAGTGGCCCCGCTTTACTAAAAACACGCGCCAGCCTGCTTTTAAACCGCGCGCGTTTCGGCATTAAAACCCGCGGCCTCTGGGATACTGTGCGCCTGATTGCCGGCGCCGGGTTTGTGCTTACCGGCAGCCTGCACGTCGCTGTTCTTGCCCAGGCCTTCGGCGTTCCCTGGGCGGCTTATGACGACGGCTATGTCGACGCTCCGCCCAAGTGGACCGATTGGGCCGCTTATTTGAATGTTGATCTGGAATTGGTTAAAACTCTTAAAGATGGAAGAAGTTGGTGGGAACATATTGGCCGGCAGGGGCGCATCCGCAGCCTCAGTCCGCTGCTGAAAACTTTCCCTTACGAAATAATAAATCCATCGGTCCGGAGTTTGGCTCAAAATCCGACATTCTAAACTTTTCCCTCCAGTTTTTAAGACGGAAGACGGGACATTGCTGACATTCTTACTTGTTTAAAAGGGCGTTGGAATTTTATGTGGGTTGGTTCCGGCCGGCTTTTTTGCCAATAAGTAGAAATGTCAGCCGCGTCCTCTGTGACGTTAATTTACAGCTGTCTCCGACGGGAATTATATCCGTGATACGGCGCGGCAAAAAGCTACGTTCTATTTTACTGAATGACATTATATACACTTGATTTAGTATATTTTCAAGTATACTATTAAATAATATATATGATTACGATCGAAAGTAACGCGCTTTCCCACAAAAGAGGCGCTTCTAAACGCGCCTCTTCGCGCTTTCTCACTTTATTCGCCCGGTTCTTCGCCTTTCGTTTTTTCCTTTTAGCTCTCCCGCTGTTCGCCGTTTCGCTTCCGCTTTGCGCCCAAAGCCAAGGCCAGACCGAGCTTGGCGTAAAAGACGACCTTTCGGTTTTCGGCACCGGCGGCACCTTAGACGACCCTAACGTGGAAATAAAAGGTTTCACCGTGTTCGGTTCCACCCAGACCTCGTACACG
>CAIXBR010000032.1 GCA_903917735.1 uncultured Elusimicrobia bacterium
ACCGACGCCGAAGTGAAGGCCGTAAAGGTCTATTACGACATAAATAACCTGGGTTCTTTTAATCCTTCAAATATCGGCGCTTATTCGCTGGTAACCGCCAGCACCGTAACTTTCGGCACGGACGGTTCTCCGGGACTGGTGACACTGGGTATTTCCACAACCACGGGGGGCCTTGACATAATAAAGGCGGGCAGGAACTTCTTTGTGGTTGCGGATTTGCAGCCGACCGCCGTTATAGGGCGCAGCATGACAATGCGCGCGCTGGACAAGGATTACTTTACGGTAAGCGCGCCTAACACGGTGGCCCCTGTTTCCTTCAGTTCGCCGCCGCTTTATGTGCGCGCCCCGCCACAGACGCTTAGCGCGGTTTTTGAAAGTAAGCTGTCCACCTATGTGATTCAGGGGCAGATTTCCGTGCTGGTGGCCAGCTTTACAGTTACGGCGTCATCTTACAGCATAGATATGTCGCGCATAAACTTCGCGCGCGGCGGCAATGGTTTTGACAGCGATATAACCGCGATAAAACTTTACCGCGATAGCGGCAACGGCGTCTGGGGCGGCATCTCGCAGGAAACTCTGCTTGCCGACGGGGTTTTCTCGGGCGGGCTGGTTTCTTTTATCCCGGCGGTGCAGACTATAACCTATCCAAACCCGTATCTGTACTATCTGGTGGCTGATATTTCCGAAACGGCGGCGCAGGACAGGACTTTCGGCGCGGATCTGCCGGCCGCGGGCTATATCGCCGTCAACGACCCGCATACGGTGGTTTTAACGCCTTTCTACAGCCAGCGGGCCGTTATACAGCCCACGGTGGACACGCTTATTGTTTCCGGGGTGGATGCCGCCCCCGCTATAACGCAGGCCGATTCAAACAAGGTGATGGGGCGGTTGAGAATGAACACGGACGCCAGGTCGGCCCTTGTTTCTTCCATCCGCTTCGACAAGGCCGGAACCACGCCCGACGCCGACATCCCCCGTATAAGGGTTTACAAGGATACCGACGCGAGCGGGACTTTAAACCCGGCGGTTGACCAACTGGTGGGGACGCTCAGCTCTTTCTCCTCCGGTGTGGGGGTAATGGTGATGTCTCCCGCGCAGGGCATAGGGACGGCCGCGGTGGACTACTTTGTGACGGTGGATATTTCAACGCTGGCGGCGATAAACACCAGCTTTAACCTGCGGGTAACGCCTTCGGTAGTTTCCCCCGACGTGGTAGCTATAACCGGGTCCAGCATCACTTTTACCATGGCGGGCGTGTTAGCCGACAAGCCCGATACCGTATATATGAGTTTCTCGGACATCGCTTCGCGCAGCCTTTACACGGGAGTGGTAAATAATCAACTCGTGAAATTATCTTTCCGCACGGATAACGATGTGGCTTACCTTACCGGCCTTAAACTCAACTTTACCGGCACGGCGGGCCCCTCCGATATTCCGCTTGTTAAACTTTACCATGATACCGACGGCAACGGCTATTTTGACCCGGCCTACGATGTACTTGCGGCCACTGCCTC
>CAIXBR010000033.1 GCA_903917735.1 uncultured Elusimicrobia bacterium
AAAAGCCCGTGAGGGACGAGAAAGTTGACCGGCATGCCACCCGGCTGGCCGTGAGACAGTTTTAAACGGAAGATTTTTTAATTTTAAGTGTCTTCCATGTGCCCAAATCAGCTTGCAGGAAGTTACGTGAGCTTTTGGGAGATAATATATCTTCTGACAAGGCTTTTCAATTTTGATAGGATTGATTATATAACCCGTTATGGAAGCTTCCTGTGAAAATATCATACGCGTTTATCACGGCGTTCCTGCTTATGGCCGCCGCTAAGCCCTCGATAGCCGAGGTCGCCTCGCCCCGCTCCTGGACGGTGGTGCATTTCCTACCGGGTGACTTCAAAGATTTCAAGACGCAGAACCTTACCCCCGCTTCTTTCCCGGAGGCGGTTTTCCGCGTGGAAGACTCCAGCCGCCCCGCGCAGTTGGCCTCCCCGGAGCTGGAAGCCCTGTTCCCCTTTGACGAGCTGTTGCTGTCGGCGGACGCGGTTTTCCCGGGCCAAGGCGCGCTGGAAGGCGAAGCCCAGGTAAAGACCTCCGACGGCTGGAGCCCCTGGTTCAGCTTCGGGCGTTTCAGTTCCTCCGGCGGCGGGGCCAGCGTGAAGGCGCAGGATAACCCCTACGGCAGGATGGACGTGGATGTGCTGAAGCTTAAAAAGAAAGCCGCCTCCTTCCGCTACCGCCTTACCCTGACGGCCGAAGCCGGCGCGGCGCCCGCCCTGCGCCTGGCAGCCGTGTCCTATACGGATTCATACGCCGCATACAGCCAAGCCGAGGCCGGCGCTAAACCGGCGTCTTTCAAGCCCCTCAAAATTAAGGCGCCTGCCTATTCGCAGATGATACAGCAGGTAAAATACGCAGGGGACATCTGCAGCCCGGTCTCCATAGCCATGGCGCTAGGCGCCCTGGGCCTTAAAACCGAACCGCTGGGCGCGGCGGCGGACGTTCTTGACGCCTCGGAGAACATCTACGGCAACTGGTTCTTTAACACGGCCTATGCGGGCTCGCGCGGACTTTACTCTTTCCTGGCCAGACTTAACTCGCTGGAGGACGCGCGCGCCTTCCTGGCGGCCGGAGCCCCCGTTATAGCCAGCGTGACCTTCGGCCCCGACGAGCTTAAAAATTCCCCCCTGAAGAAGACCAAAGGACACCTGCTGCTCATCACCGGCTTTGACGCGAAGGGCAACGTTATTACGCAGGATCCCGCCGCCCCGGAAGAGAAAACCGTGGAAAGGATCTACGACCGGGCGCAGTTCTCCGCCGCGTGGCTGAAGAACAAGTACGGCACGGCCTATATACTGGCGAAAGACCTGAACCGCTTCCTGGCGGTAAAGGAAAGAATGGCTGAATTTTACTCCATGCCGCCCGCGCCGGGTTCCGACGAACATGCGAAACTCATAGAAAGCCAGCTGCTCTTCAACGAAAAAGTAGAATTGATGGAAGTTTCAGGCGACTGGGGCAGGGCCCGCGCGGCAGAACAGGAAAGCCTGCTGGCCGACCGGAAAACCCTGGCGCCTTACGAAGGCTGGCTGAAACTGGACGCGCTGGCCTTCAGCCTGCCGCTTACCCCGACCGCTGTGGTAAAGGCAAAAACCGCCAAAACCGGCGGCGCGGAACTTTCTGTAGGGGTAAAACTCCGCATGTTCGGGGGCGGCTCCCAGGCGCTGGCCCTGTCCGCGGGCGGGCGCCTGGTCAGGATAACGGCCAAGGACCTGAACCCCATCCCCCAAAAAACACCGGCGGCCGAGCTGCGCGGCAAGATACTCGACACGGCCAGGATATTCCTGGGCGACAAGTATTACTGGGGCGGCCGCTCGGCCTGGGGCATAGACTGCTCGGGCCTGGTGAACCTGGCCTACCGCGCCTGGGGGATGGACCTGCCCCGCAACGCCGACGACCAGTTCGCTGCGTCCAAAAGCGTGTCTAGGGAGAAACTGCAGCCGGCGGACCTGATCTTCTCGGCGGATTCCGCGAAACCTTCGAAGATAAACCACGTAATGCTTTACGCCGGAAGCGGCATGCTGATAGAAGCCACCGGCGACAGCAACTCCGTGAGGGAGATCTCTTTTGCCGACAAATTCGGCGCCGACTTCAGGAAAGCGAAGAACGGCATGACCTCGCAGGGCAAGAAGATCTTTTTCAGAAAAATAATCAACTAGCGCGGCGACGCCGGCGGCCGGCCTGGCCGCGGACTTTGTACCGGGACCTTATGATCAACAAGAACCTTCCGGGCGTGATCTCGATATTAAAACGGACTTATCCTGACGCGGACTGCTCGCTGCACCATAAGGACCCTTTCGAGCTGCTTGCGGCCACCATTCTTTCGGCGCAGTGCACCGACGAACGGGTGAACAAGGTAACCCCGGCGCTGTTCAAAAAATACCCCGGCCCGGCGGAGATGGCCAGGGCTCCGCTGCCTGACCTTGAGGGCCTGATACATTCCACGGGCTTCTACAAGAACAAGGCCCTTTCCCTGAAAGAAGCCTCAAGAGCTATAACGGATAACTTCAGCGGCAAAGTCCCGAAAAACATGGAAGAGCTGCTGACCTTGCGCGGCGTGGCCCGAAAAACCGCCAACGTCGTGCTTGGGAGCGCCTACGGCATAGCCGCCGGCGTTGTAGTGGACACCCACGTAAAGCGCCTGGCCTTCCGCCTGGGCCTCACCAGGGAGACCGATCCCGTAAAAATAGAGGCTGACCTTATGAAGGCCCTGCCTAAAGCGGGGTGGATCTGGTTCGCGCACGCCCTAATCCTTCACGGGCGCGCCGTCTGTGACGCCCGCAAACCCCTCTGCGGGAAGTGCCCCCTCCTTAAGCTCTGCCCCAGGAACGGAGTAAAAGAATAAGCCGCGGACCCGACCGCGGCTAATAATCCAGGCGTTATCGCGCTTACAGGTTCGTTATATCCTGAAAGATCACGCCGGCGCCTATCACCTTGCCGTCCAAGCCCTTTATGTTTATGGAACTGTAGCCTATCACTTTTTTCTTGCCGTTGACGGTGCAGTTGAACTCCTGGCGGCGCACGGTCTTCCCCTGTTTCAGCACGTCGCCGATGGCGCCCACCACTTCGGGACAGAGCTGGAGCATCTCCACCACCGGCTTGTTCAGGTACTCAGGCCCCACCTCGAATATTTCCGAAGCCTTGGGATTGAAGAATATAACTTTGCCTTCCAGGTCCGCGCCGATAAAGCCGCCGGAGAGGTTGTTGATGGTGCTTTCCCCTTTCAGGTTCAGCTGTTTTATGGTTGTCTCCAGCCTGCGGATGTAGACGTCCCTGGCCGTCAGCGCCGTCATCATCTCGGCACACTTAAGGTTGTCGTCCGAGAAAATCCCGGGGATGGAGTTTATGAACTCTACGACCCCCAGCAGTTCGCCGTTGGCGAGGGCCGGTACCGCTATTACCGTTTTTGTGCGGAAGCCTGAGCCTTTGTCCACCTTTTTGGTGAACAGCGGGCTGTTTTCCGCATCGTTGACCAGCACGGACTTGCGCCCTTCCGCGCAGAAGCCTACCACGCCCTGGTAGCCGAAGCTGACCCCGACGAGGTCGCCGCCTACGGGGCCTATGCTATTCTTAAAGGTCAGGCGCTTCTTAGCGTCGTCCGCCTCGAAAAAACTGGCGGCGTGGCAGTTCAGCACGCCGGCGCCGCGGCGCGAGAGATAATCCCAGAGGGCTTCCTCGCCTTTAGCCGCCTCCGCCGGCAGGTCATCGGCAAACTTGTATATCAGTTCAAGAGGATCGCTCATTTATTTTCCTTCTTCGGCTCCGGACGGTGCGGCGCGCCGAAATATTCCAATATGCCTTCCGCCGCGGCGCCGGCAAGTTTCTCCTGAAAAGCCGGGTCGTTGACCAGCTCCTCCTGGCGCGGCAGTATCATGTAAGCGCTCTCAATAAGGGCGGCAGGCATCCAGGTGTTGCGGACCACCAGGTAGTCGCCGTAGCGCAGGCCTTCGTCCGGCAGGGCGATATTCTTAAGATAGGCGCTGTGAAGCGCGTCGGCCAGGGCGCGGCTGTGCCGCTGGTAATAATAGACGGTGAAGCCGCGCGGCTGCAGGAAAGGGTCCTCACCGTCGCCGATAGCGTTATTGTGCAGGCTGATGAACAGGTCCCCGCCGAGTTCTTTTGCCAGCCTGGGCCTGTCGGCCAATTCCACGTTCTCGTCGCCGTTGCGGGTCAGGCGCACCTCCGCGCCCAGCGCCGACAGGCTGTCCTTCAGCTTCAGGGCTATACCTAGGTTGACGTTGATTTCGAAGGTTTTCATCGGTCCCACGGCGCCGTCCAGACTGCAGTCTTTCGGCACGGCTTCATAGGCGATGTCCTTCATCGGTACCCGCTTATCACCGGGACATTTGTAATACACGGAATGGCCGGGGTCCAGCACTATGGTAAGCCCTGAAAGCGGCTTAGGCCAGGTAAGTGCCGGCTTGGGCGCGGCACGCAGGTCCACCTGCAGCCCCTTGGCCGCCGTGGAATAAAAAACATTGTAGCCCCAGAGCGCCCCGGGGGCGGTCTCAAGATCTATCTGCGCGATGTTCAAGGCGACCTGACGGAAAGACACGTTCTTCACCAGCGTGTCCGCGTCGTCGTAGATCACGTAGTTGGTGTGCAGGTTGGTATAGTAAAGCGTAAGGCGCAGGCCGTTCTCCAGTTCCTCGGCCATGAACGGGACCTTGTCATAAATGCCTAACGAGGCCGAAGACCCGAAATCGGTCTTTTTCAGGCGGATCGTGGAAGTTTCGGTCACGGAGCCGAACGGGTACGGCGCGCCCGCGACAGGCAGCACCTTCGCGTCCTCTACCCAGCCTTCCAGGTCCGGGGAGAGATAGATCCTGCGCATCCCGTTGGAACGTCCTTCGGAAACCAGCTTGACGCCCTTGGGCAGGAACATCATGGACCCGCCGTCGGGCGAGTCCTTAAGGACCACGGCGTCGGTGGAGGTCTCCACCATAACCGGAGCCTTCAGCACCCTTATTTTCCCCTTGGCCCTGGCCGCCGCCCCGCGCGCGAAAAGCCCCGCCTTGAACCGGGCCGAGGGATAGAATTCAGCGCCCTGATCCCCGGGCTTAACCCGGTAAATGCCGTAGTATCTGCCGGAACCGGCCGGGATCTCCGACAGCGGTGAATCGTCCAGCAGCTTCCCGAGCGAGAACACGGCTTCCCTGCCGGGAGTACCGCAGGCGGATATCCTTATATAATCACCGGCCAAAATCTCGGAATCGGCCGACCCGGAGGTAAACTCAAGGCTGAGCGTGCCGGTGGACGGGCGCGGCTCGGGATTTATCTTTATAGTGACATGGCGCTGGGCCGTGGTCCCGTCGTCCAGCTGGCCCTTGAAAATGAAATCCCCGCCGGCCACCGGCAGATTGGCGATGAAACCACCGTTGGAATACACCTCTATCTTTTCGCCGTTTATAGTGAACGGGGCGGTGGCAGGGGAAATATTCCCGAAAATGAAGGTTTTTGTCAAAGCTGGCAGAGAAGCGCCCTCGGACGGGTAAACGAAGTTTATCTCCCCCGCCGACAGCGGCGCGGAAGCGAGGAACGAAAGCATGGCAGTTTTAAGCATTACGGGAAGACGCATGTGGTCACCTTGAATTTAAAGAAAACGAAATATAAATTTAATACCGGTCAGATACAATTATAATATATTAGCCTAACTGAACATGAAAAATTCAACGCTCCCGGCACTCTTTGCGGCCTTGCTCCTGGCCCCGGCGGTTTACGCCGCGGACTTCACTTTCATGCGCCCCTGCGCCAGAGCCAACGCCATGGGCAGCGCGTTCTCAACAGTGGCCGGCGATGCCTGCGCCGTCTTCTACAACCCGGCCAACCTTACCACACTTTCGAACCTCGAGGTACGCCTGGAAACGGGCCGCCGCCTGGACGGCGACTTCCCGGAGGGTGAGGCCTCGGCCACTTACATCCGCCCGGTGCCAGACACTGAGAGCAAAGTGGCGGGCTTCGGCTACTACAGCATACGGCAGAAGGGTGGGCTGGGGCTGGATTCAATGACCTTCAGCACCGGGAACCGTACCGTGATAAAATATTTTCAGAAGCCTCTTTTTTACGGCGGCGGAATTAAACTGGTGAACCTGCGCGCTGCCGGGCAAAGCCACCTGGGCCTGGGCGTGGAGGCCGGCGCGCAGTTGGAGAACACCTCCGGGCTTAAGACCGCGCTGGTCCTGTCCGACGCCGTTTTCGGACTGGGCAAGTCGCTGTCGACCATAACCATAGGCAATTCTTACCCGGTAAATAGCACGCTGCTGCTGCTAGACCTGCGCGCGCGCGGCTCTTATTCCGAGGTATTCTTCGGCGCGGAGCAGACCGTGTTCAACGGCCTGGCGCAGGTACGCGCCGGCAAAGGCATTTCGCTTGGCGGCGGCCAGTACCTGACCCTGGGCCTGGGAGTGAACACCCTGCCCTGGACCATAGACCTAGCCTGGTCTCTGCCCCTGGCCGGCTACCACGAGAACGCCGGCTACTACGGCTTTAACTTCGGCTATCGCTTTGGCTCACAGACTTTCAGCGAGAAACTGGTCGGCGACGCCTCGAATAAAGCCGAGACGCTCAAGACCCAGATAGACGACCTGCGCGGGCAGAAATCCAGCCTGGATAACTCTATCGCCACCAGCAGGGTGAACAAAAGCATGATGGAGACCGACCTGACACTGGGGCAGAGCCGCCTGCGCGAGTTGGAAACCAGCCTTAAAAACCTGCAGATACAGATCCTGGAAGCGCAATTCAAGAAAGTAAACGTCAAGCCCGTAAAAAGATACGTTCCCCCTCCTCCTCCGGAGCGCTGGCCGAAGGTGCACAAGGCCGAGGCGGGCGAGACCCTGCGCTCGATAGCCTCCAAGTATTACGGCAACCCCAATCTCTGGCAGAAGATCTACGAGGCCAACGAGAAGAATATTTCAAAGGGCCTCCCCGTAGAAGGAGCGGTGCTGACCATCCCGCCGCCCCCGCAGGAGAAGTGACGGTCTAAAGCCTATGTTCAATACCATACAGGTGATCTGCGCTTGCGAGAAGAACCGCCTGATACTGCGGAGCATCTTCAGGAACCTGGGCGCCGACGCCGTCTTTGCGGCCGACCTCAACGACGCGCTGGCCGTGTTCGAAAAAGCCAGGCCGGCGGCGGTCTTCATCGTGGACGGCGAGGAACCGTCGCCGGAAATACAGCTGCGCGAAATAAGGCGCGTCGCCCCTTTCGTGCCGGTCGTCGCCCTTCTGAAGCGCCGCGACGCCACGCGGGCCGTGGAGCTTATGAAAGCCGGCGCCCTGGACTGCGCGCAGAGCCCTTGGACCGAGGAGGAACTGCGCCCCATCTACCGCAAGGCGCTGAACATCAGCGGCACCGCGCTGGAGCTGGATTCCTCCGCGCTCCGGAACAGGCGCCGCTCGGCGTGGCTGGCGCTTACGGCCTTCTGCACATTCGCCGGGTTCGCCGGCGGCCTGTATTACGGCTTCAAAAAATATTTCCCCCGCCCCGTTCAGCCGCATAGTTTTTCGCTGCCCTATGCGCATCCCACTGGCATAGCCATAAGAAAAGACTCAATAATTATAAGCGACTGGTACAGCCAGGCCCTCTATGAGCACAGCTTCAAGAACTTCAATATCACCCGCGTTATCAGCCTGCCCGAAACCACCCCGGTGGCGCTGGCGTCCTCCCAGGACGCGCTTTGGGTGGCCGGCGCGGACGGCGTTATAGAGAAGCGCCTGCTGGACGCCAGGTACACCCCGGTCTCGAAAACGGCTGCTTTTTCCCCCGCTCCCGACGGGGCCTGCTTTGACGGCCTTTATTTCTGGACCGTGAACTCCGGCTCAGGACGGATCGTGAAGCGCATGCCGGGCGACACGCTCGCTGAGCTTAAGACCTTCAAATATCCAGGCAAGAAGCTGTCGGCTTTTACCTGCGACACGCGCTTCCTGTGGGCGGCCGACCCTGAACTTAAGGGCCTGGTTAAAATGCCACTCGACGATCCCGAGCGCATACTTTCAAAGACGGAGCTCGAGGCCTACGCCTCCAGAACCCTGAACATAACGGCCATGGCCTCCGCCGAGGGCCGGATCTGGTTCGCCGGGGAGGACGGAGGCCGCGGACTCGCGTTCTACAGAGATGAACCGAAATAAAGCCGACAATTTCATACCAGCGGTGATAAAGACCTCGCTGGACCTGCCGCCGCTCTGGGGCCGGCTGTCCATGATTTCGCCGCAGGAGGCCGAACTGGTAAGCCACTTTGAACTGCCGGCCGGCAAGATGGTGGCGCTTACCTTTGAACTGGGCCGGGCCCCTTTTGAGGACATACGCGCGCGCATAAAGGCGGCGCTCAAGGATGCCGACGGCTATTTCAATTATTCTCTGCTCTTCCTGGACCCGGCGCAGTCAGCCCTGCTTAAAGCGGCCATAGCCGAAGCTTCGCCCCGCTAGTTCCCCCGCCTGTTTTACCAGCGGGCAAAAGTGGGCTATAATTAAAGGATGAAGATCTCACGCCTGCGGCTTGTTCTCGCCGCGCTGCTGCTGGCCTCCCTGGTCGGCGGCGGTTTCGCTTATTTTAAATACAAGAAGATCTCGAATTACCTGATAGGCCAGATAACCGGCCAGGCGGCTAAGAAGCTGGGGCGCCAGGTCAGGTTCAAAAGCATCTCCTTCTCCCCGCTCGACGGCATCGTCATAAAAGACGCCTGCGTCTCGCGGCGCCCTGATTTTTCAAAGGGGAATTTTTTCTGCGCAGCCAGGACCGTTATACGCCCGCAACTCTCAGCCCTGCTCAGGAACCGGGTCTATTTTTCAAAGATCGCCTTTGAAGATCCGGTGCTGAAGGTGCGCGAGAAGAACGGCGTCTGGGACTTCGCCGACCTGCTGGCCCTTCTCCCCAAGACGGACAAGGATCTTTACCTCACATGGAACGCCAACGAGCTCACCATGACGGGCGGGGCGCTCGAAGCCGACCTTGAGACTTCCGGCCTGTCGCTGGCGCTGGAGAACGCTGACATTTCCCTCAGCCACTACTCCTCTTTCGGCGGGAACTACGGCCTGAAGGCCGGCGGCACCGTTAAGACGGCGGCTGGGGGCAAGCTGCTTTCCGCCGACGTGAAGATCGAGGCGGACGCCAACTTCGATTACGCCGGCCTGTCCTCTACCAAAGGCACCTTCACCGCCGCGAACTCCGCTTACGGGGCCATAACGCTGGACGCGCTGAACGCGGACTGGTCGCTTTTCAACCTGCGCAGGCCGCTGGCGGAAAAGAATTACTCCATAGCTCTCAGCGCCGAAAAACTGCTGGTTCCCGGGCAGGAGAACTCGTTGCGGGACAGCGTTGCGAAAGGCCTTAAACTTTTCTCGGCGGCAATGGGCAAACCAACCCCCGCAATAGAGGACATAGAGATGTCGCGCTTCACCGCCGCTTTCAGGCTGAAAGATTCCACATTGTCCGTGCATGACATACTCCTGCGCACTAATTTCCTCGACCTGGACGCCTCCCTTTCAATAAACGGCCCGCAGAAGAAAGCGGACGCCGGGCTTAAAGCGGAGATAGGCCACAGCGAACTCGCCATGTCAGCCTCCGGGCCCATGTCCGACCCGGAGATAAAGCCCCTGCTTTCCTCGGCGCTGTCGGCCGAGTTCAAGTCGGCGCTGGAAAATATAGAGAACAGCCTGCTAAAGCTGTTTCCCGTCACAGGAGAGCCACATGTCTAAAAAAGTCATAGTTATAGGCGCCGGCCCCGGCGGCTACCCGGCGGCGCTTCGCCTAAAAGAACTGGGCGCCGAGGTCTGCATAGTGGAAGCGTGGGATTTCGGCGGCACCTGCCTCAACCGCGGCTGCATCCCCTCGAAGGCTTTCCTGGACACCGGCCACAGGGTCCACGCCTTCGAAGGCCTGCGCAAACTCTTAAAAGAAGGCTCCGGCGTAAATTTTTCAACGGACATGCTGGACTGGGACAAGGTCAAGGCCCGCCGCGCCGAAGTAATAACAAAGCTGCGGACGTCGCTTGAAAAGCTTTTTCAGACTAAAAAAATAGAGGTCATCCGCGGCCGGGCCGCATTCTCCGGCCCCAACGAAGTGACGGTAACGGGCCCGCAGGGAGAAGTTAAAAAGACTTTCGACGCGGCTATCCTGTCCTCCGGCACGCGCCCGGCTTTCCCGCCTCCTTTCCGGGATTTCCACGAGCAGCTGACCGATTCCGACCGCATCTTCTACCTGCCGCGCCTGCCCAAGTCGCTGCTGATAGTGGGCGGCGGCGTAATAGGGCTGGAGTTCGCCTGCTTCTTCAACGCCATAGGCGTACAGGTCAGCGTGCTGGAGCTGCTGCCGGACATACTGGCCGGCGAGGACCCCCAGGTTACGCGCGCCGTGCGCTCCTCTTTCGAGAAGCGGGGTGTGAAATTTTATTTCGGGAAGAAAACAGACGCCATCGAGTTCTCCGGCGGGCTTAAAACGGTTCTCCTCGAGGACGGGACGAAGCTGGAAGCCGAAGAAATACTGGTAGGCGCGGGCCGCGCGGCGGACCTTACCGGGATGGGCCTAGAAACCATCGGTCTGCCGTGGGACAGGAAGGGCGTGAAGGTGAACGACCGGATGCTCACCTCCGTTCCCGGAGTCTACGCCGTGGGCGACGTGAACGGCATCTCGCTGCTGGCCCATTCCGCCAGCCGCCAGGGAGAAATCGCCGCTGAGAATATCATGGGCGCGGACCACGCCTTCAACGCGGACATAGTGCCGAAGTGCGTGTATGCCTGGCCCGAAGTGGGCTCAGTAGGCCTGAACAAGGCCCAGGCCGAAGCGAAGGGGCTGGCGGTAAAGACTTCCCGCGCCTTCTACCTGGGTATCGGCAAGGCCGTGGCCACCGATGAGACGGAAGGTTTCGTGCAGCTGGTCTTCAACGCGGCGGACGAGACAGTACTGGGCGCCCAGATAGTGGGCGGCCCCGCCACAGAATTGATCCATGTAATGGCGCTGGCAGTGAAGCTGAAGATGAAACGCGCCGACCTGAAGGAAATAATTTACGCCCATCCTACCATGGCCGAAGCCATACACGAGGCGCTGCTGAAATAAATGGCGATAAAGATCCTCTCCTGGAACGTGAACGGCTACCGGGCCGTATTAAAAAAAGGCTTCAGCGACTTCCTGCTTTCGGCCGGGCCTGACATACTGGGCCTACAGGAAGTTAAGGCCTGCCCTGACCAGCTTTTGGAGAATGACACGGCTTTCCCCGGCTATAAGGCCGGCTGGAATTGCGCCGAACGGAAGGGCTACAGCGGCGTGGCGGCCTTCTACAAGGAAGAACCGCTCTCCTTATCGAACGGGTTCGGAGAGGCGCGCTTTGACAGCGAGGGGCGGGCTATAACGTTGGAATATCCCGGCTTCTACCTGCTGAACGTATATTTCCCAAACGGCGGCCAGGGGCCGCAGCGGCTGGCCTACAAGCTGGATTTCTACGAGGTCTTCCTTAAACACATAGAGAAACTGCGCAAGACCGGCAAAGCCGTGGTCTTCTGCGGGGATGTCAACACCGCACACAACGAGATAGACCTGGCCCGCCCGAAAGAGAACGCCGAGAACTCCGGCTTTCTGCCCGTGGAACGGGCTTGGCTGGACAAGATAACCGGCCGTGGCTGGGTGGACACTTTCCGGCAGCGCCATCCCGAGCCGGACCAGTATACCTGGTGGGACTACAAAACCCGCGCCCGCGAACGCAACGTGGGCTGGCGCATAGACTACTTCTTCATCAATCAAGAAAAGGCGTCCCTGGTCAAGGACGCTTTCATACTTCCGCAAGTGCAGGGCTCCGACCACTGTCCGATAGGCATAACACTGGAGATCTAAAGGGCTCACCCCCGCAGGAGATACTCTTACGCAAAGAAACAACACCTCAGGAAGCGGCCACACCAGAATGATAATCATCCTGGCAGCCATGACCATAGCGCTGGTACTGGGAATAAAATATTATGTAGCCGACGACAGCGCGTCCGCGCCGCAGCAATCAGCCGAGAAACCGCAGCAGCTGTTCAAGGAACCACCGGACATGAAGCCCTCTCCGGTATACAACCCCGCTGTACGCTCAGAAACAGGCAGCGGCGGCGGCCTGGAAATGTTCACCAAGACCAATGCCGGCTATTCGGGCGAGGAAACGTCCTCCGACACCACCTCCACAAAAAATATGCCGCCGGAGGTGAAGAAGTCCACTGCGGCGGCAACACATAAAAAACCCGTAAAACAAGCGAGAACGACGGTAATACCCAGACTCCAGGGCGCAAAGACTTTCGGGGCTTCAGGGGCTACCGACATGCCGGTCAGACCCCCCTGAAACAGGCTGTTAGCCCGTTTCAGGCCAAAAAAGGCTGTCTAATCGCCTTATTTGGTTGTACATAGAACGATATACAGCTATATTGAACGAAGTCGGCTCCCGGTTTCATGGTGCCACCACCGCCGAATTGCCCAGCCCTGGCAACTACCGGACGCCGGGAAATCCCTGGGCAGTTTTTTTTCTTCTACTCTCTTTGCCTCAAAAGCCGCGTTATAGGCCAGAAGCGTGCCATTGGGGCCTATGTTAGATAGTATCGGTAGAACATGAAAAAAGTTGTAGCCATCATTTTAAAAAATTACTACAGTTTGCCTATAACGTTACCTATCCTAATGTTGTAAAATTGCGGGCAATTTTACACATAGAACACTAAAACTTACCAATGATGTTAATGAACCAGCCGTGGCTCTTATAAGAGAGGTCTGTAAGGTCATCCGAGAAATCCGTAAAATTGTAA
This sequence comes from uncultured Elusimicrobia bacterium, assembly GCA_903917735.1. Taxonomy (GTDB): domain Bacteria; phylum Elusimicrobiota; class Elusimicrobia; order Elusimicrobiales; family UBA9959; genus UBA9959. The sequence goes on from CAIXBR010000033.1 coordinate 12,749, forward strand.
CCGCCGCCAAGCTTAAGATTATTGCCGATGTGGCGGTATACAGCAAGAAGCGCTCCTGTACGCACATCGCTGGCCTGGACAACGCGCAGCTGCCGCCCCTCAACCATAAAATCCCAGTGTTTCACTGCATGCCAGTCAAGGCGCAGAATGCCCAGATATGCATTGCTGGAAAACCACGGGTTATCGCCAGTACGGCCCATCTGTACCTGCCCGAGCCGGGCCGCGAATTTGCCGCCGATCGTTAACGGAGGCGTAAGGTCATAGTTCGCATCGGCTGAAACAACATTGCTCCGCTCGCGATAGTCGGGAGTGGCGCTTGTGGCCGTTATCTGCCCCGGCGAGGCGAGATCGGCAAAGTAAGTATATTCGAAAAGCGCGTTAAGGCGGTCATTGGTGGTGGAACGGTAGGCAAAACCGAGAACACCTTCCGTAAATGTGCCGTCGTAATAATCGCCCTGGCCGGACGAACTAAGGGAATAAGAGAACTTGGTAATAAGCCTCCAGTCCGGGTTAACGCGGCAGTCAAAGCTGTTGCGTGTCAGCCAAGTCTGCCGCGGTGCCTGGCCGCCGTTATCGCGGTATTCCAAAGTGGAGCTCCACTTAACATCCTTTCGTGTAATGCCGATGGAACCGGTGGCCGCGGTGCGCTTAATCTCGCCGGCGGTGGGGTCGGAAAGCGTGCCGAATTCACCCGTCAGCCCCCAATGCCAGCCGTCAAGCTCTGAGACATCCAGGCCGTAAGCGTGGGTAAGCCCCGCAGGGCCGCTGCCATACTGCCAGCGCTCCTCACCGAATACAGAAGCGGAATCGGAATAGCGCGAGCGCACACCGCTCACAAGCTGGCCGGTGCGGCCCACTTCCCCGGTATCGGAGCGGTCTGTCTCAAGCTGATAATTTGTATAGAAGGTAGAGCGGTCGTTGAAGCGAACCTCGCTGCCTATCTTCCCGCCTAATTGCCCCTGGCCCTTAGACCCTTCGCCGGTGAGCGTCCAGCGGCTGGCCGGAGACCAGCGGCCGCCGACACCGTAGCGGCTGTTATCAACCTTTGCCCCGTTAAGAGTGCCCTGATCGAAGCCGTGCAGCGACCAGGCTTTGTGGCTGTCATAATCTATCTGCGCACCGACGCTGGTTTGCGGCCCGGCCTTCTGAATTGTGCTATCGGAACTGGACGTCAGACTATAATTGGAAGCAAGCGAAGTGGACCAATGTTCTCCCCAGCCCTTGCGCAGCTGAGCATCGAGGTTCTGTGTTTTCGGGCCGCCCTCAGTATCAACCTGGTCATATTTCACGTCCGCCTGGATATTGCCGGGGAAAGGCTTGCTAAGGGCGCCGCCGAACTGCCTGGTTTCGGCGTCCGTAAGTTCTCCGGGAGTCGAGAAACCGGCCCCGCGGTCTTTCCAGTAGCCTTTAATGGTGCCGCTCCAGTCTTTGTCCAAGTCGGAAAGCTGCATTGCGCCTTCCAGGCGGGCCGCATCGGCCTTTTGCACACCGGTATTCTGCGCCACAGTGCTAAAAGTATACCCGCCGTCAGCAGAGTTTGACGCGCCGGCGCCCGCGCCATAGCTGCGGGCCAGTTCGCCTTTGATATAGGTTGACGGCGTATAGCGCAAAGTCAGGTCTGCGCCTTCCACGCGGCTTTCGCCGCTGGCCGGATCGTTCTGGTTTATGGAATTTGCCCCTACCTCGATGTTATTTCCTATCCACTCAGACACCCTGCCGCCGAAATCATATTTATTCATCTGAGCCAACCCGGGCTGGTACTCGTAGCGGACCACAAGGTAAACCGGGTTGCCGGATATATCTCCGCTGCGAATGACAAGGTTATCGTCGCTGGTGGACGCCAGCGGCTGGCTGAGCACCACGCGCCCCTGGAGCGTGTCAATATCGTAATCCTGGCCGCGAACAAGGTCCTGATTGCTGACCACAATGCCGGAGTTCTTATCTCTGACCTCCACCGAAACAAGGTCGGAGCCGGCCGTGATATCCAGGTGCTTAAGGTAATAAAGCGAGCCGCCGGTCCCGCGGTATTCCTCGCGCGAGCTCAAAGTGCCCGGGTCGCCTAAAAACCCGTCAAGCGCCGCCCGCCGCTCGCCGAATTTGGTGGAAGCACCGGTCACCGCATGAAGCCTGGCGCCGTAAAATCCGCGATCCAGCGCGGCAAGCTCATTGCCATGCAGTCCCACAGTATAGTTGCCCCACATAACATATGAGTCCCGGCGCTCAAGGCGCACATAGAATTTCCCCTGCGTAGGGGCGTCCTCTATCATTGTAGAGTCGTCGCCATAGACCGGGTAATAGAGGTTGGGGTCAAGCTGGCGCAGCAGGTAGCGGGGGTCCTTTTCATCCATGCTTGAAAAGATGGTGGACAGCGGCTGCTCGCGGGTGTCCGCGCTGGCGGTCAGAAGCCAGTCTCCCTTGATGCGTCCCTTGAGGTAATAGGCCAGGCGGCCGTCCATAAACACAGTTTTATTATAATGTTCGGTGTCGTCGGTGACAATAGCGGCCGGGCCCTGGGTACTGTTGTTGCCGATGGTAAGATCGGCCAGAGCCACATAGAACCACTTGTCCTGCGCTATATAAATCGACCGCACAAAATCCAGCGGCTCCGCCCCTTCCACTTTTACCGCGACATCGTTTCGGCCGGGTGGAAGTATTTCCTGCACGGCAAAGGCGCCGTTAGGCGAAATCGGAACCTCGCGCCCAAGCACGAAAACGCGCTGCCCCGGTTTGATGCTGGCCCCTGAAACCGTTACCGCCGCTCCGGTTACCGGAATGCGGCTAAGCGCCAGATGATTTTTTCCATACACCACATTTCTCTCGCGTTCGGGGACCGGCCCGGGCAGGGGCGCTTTCGCCTCGGAGGAAACGCGGACATCGTACGGCTCTGTCTCGTCAAAATTCCCTTTGCCGTCATAAACACGCAGGACCAAGCGGAAGCCGGGGATGCCGTCCTGCCCGGTCGGGGTCCAGGAGCCCTGCCCCCGCTCATCCAAAGGCACTATCGCGAACGGCCTGGACTTCTGGGAGCGCCCGGGCGCGAACAGACGCGCCTCGGCTTTGCCGACCCAGCGCGAATAGTTCCAATAGCCGGTAAAATACACCTGCTGCCCTCTCCAGGCCGGATCCGGCCAGGCTCCCATTGAAAGTATCTTCTGATAGCCGTGCACGTCTGACTGGATGCTGATACCCGCCTGCGCCATTCGGGAATCCTGGCAGCGCTGGGCTTCAAGATCGGTGAGCCCGCCGCCTTCAAGCACTTTCCCGTCCACGCTGAGCCGATAGCCGCTCGCCGCATTATACATGGAGGTTGCCGCGCAGGGGACCGCCGGGACAGCGGTGGATGCCGACGGAGGGCCGGCTTCCGCGAAGCCTTTATCCGGAGAGTATCCCAATACGGCATTATCCGCCGCATGAGCCGGCGAGAACAGCAAAAAGGCCGCGGCCAGCGTAAGGATATGCAGGCTCATTTGCTTCCTCCAGCGCAGGCAGCGCCGTCAAACTCATTCTCTATAGTCAGGTAATACCGGCCGGGCTTATCCGCCCAACGGTGCCGTAGCTCATCACTGACCTTGATAAGATTCGCCCTGGCTTCCTCTATGGTCTCTCCGGGAATGCGGCAATAGCCAAGGCGCAGCACGCTTACGCGCCGCTCAAGTTCTGGCAGCATGCGCGTAACGGCCTCCCGCCACGGCATGCGCCCGATAGCCCCGACGTTTTGCAGAATATCCCCGTCAGCCGGCTTCGGCAGACATCCCTCAATTTTGGGCTCGGGCTTTTTGGCCGGCGCGCTGCAGTCGCCAGAGGCCGGCACTTCTACAACGCTGGTCTCCGGATGCTCATAGGAAACCTCAATCTCAATGCGGCGGTTTAACACATTTGCCCCGGCCGTATCTGTGGAGACCAAGGGCTCGGTATCTCCTTTGCCTTCGGCTACGATCATATCTTTCGTAAAGTGCCCGGAAAGTTTCTCCTGCAGCTGGGCGGCAACGCGCTCGGCCAATAAGCGCGACAGCGCCAGATTGTCTGTGACAGTGCTTGCCAGTTCCGCAGGCACAGGAGAGGAGTCGGTGTGGGAAATCACTCTCAACCGGATATTGCGTATGCCGGGAAGGTCCTGCACGCGGTTCACCTCGGAATGGACATCAGCCTCTTGCGCCAGAGTAACCACAGGCTCAGGCCCTTTAAAGCGCATAGGCTGGATATTGCCGGTGGCCACAAACACCGTCCAGTCGGTTTTAAGCGACCGGTGCGCCGGCAGGCATGAGTTGCAGTCTCCGGCGACAGGCTCCTCCATAAAGCGCTGCACCGGCCTTTCATAGGTGATCTCAACCAGCACGCGACGGTTTAAAGCTTTGCCCTCAGGGGTGTCATTGGAAACCAACGGTTCGGTGTCGGCTTTCCCTTCGGGATGGATCATATCCGCTTTAAGGATGTCGGGCATTTTCTCCAGCAGCAGGGCGCCGACGCGCTCCGCCCGAGAGCGGGACAGCACCCAGTTGTCGGCGATGGTTTTGGAGAGGTCGCCTATAATAGGAGAGGAATCGGTATGTCCGATGACTTTAACCCTGATGTTGCGTATATCGGGCATGCTTTTGACTTTTTCAACTACGTCGCGGATCAGGGCCACGTGCTCCGGAGTCACCGCGAATTTAGCGTTGTCAAAACGCAGCAGCGGGATAGGCGGGGTATAAGTGACGACATCCCAGAGCGGCTTTAATGCGACGGACGGAGGCACGCAGGATTTGGCCGGCGGCGGGGGAACGCAGGTATCCTTCGCGCTGAAGGAAGCTGACGACAGGTCAAGCCGCACAACCTGTTCGCGGACCGCTCCAAATTCGATATTGGCGGCTTTGCCGCGCGTAAGGCGGATCACCCGCGGGTTCTCCGTGGTCATCCGGTAGCCGGACGGCAGCGTCTGCTCATCCACTTTCATTATGAAGTTAGAGCCGCGGACCTCGTCGGGGGTATCGGCGCAGGTGATGTGGAACCGTCCGTAGGCGTCGGTGTTAAGCAGCCAGCCGCGCGCGGTGGCGACCCGCACATTGGAAAGCCCCTTCTCGCCCTCGTTCTGGTAGCCGTCCGCATTGGCGTCGTTAAAGACTTTACCAAGAACATCCGTGCAGTCGAACAGCGGGTCGGCCACAACCTGTACCGTAGCCGTGCCGACATTTGAGATCCGCACATTGGCAAGCGTATTTATCGCCCAAGCCTGGTTGACGTACTTGCCCTTGGATACGCCTGAGCCCACCGCCAGCAGCAGCTTGAAGGTTTTGGTTTCAGAGGGAGCAAAGGTAATTCCGGTCCATTCAAGCTGGCGGCCACTTAAGACCGGCTCAAGCGGAACGCCGTTCATTGTGCCTGAACCGGTCCTGTATTTAAAGCCGGCGGGCAGCAAATCGTGCAGCTTTATAGCATTGAACGTTACGGCAAGAGTATTGCGCGCCGTTATAGTATATAAGACCAGCTCGCCGCGGATCACATCCACTTTCTGCGCGCTCTTGGTCACAAATATCGCGTTATCCAGTATCGGGTCAAGCGGAATGTGGTTGTTGACCACAGGCGCGTCGGCGAGACTGCTGAACTGGAAGCGGGTGTAATAATCGGCGGACTGAGCACCCGCCGGGGCCGTGTTCTGCAGCTGTACAAGATACGGCGAAGGGGCAGTAGGGACATCAAGGCAATTAGCCGAGGCGCAAAGAGCTGACGAGGGGAGCGGCACGATAATAGACGACGGCATCGCGGGCAGGGTAGTTATATAGCTGGACGGCGCGGCGAAACGGAGCGAATACACGCCTAACGGCGAGCCGCCGGCAAAATTGATATCGAACTCATAAAGCCCGTCAGCGGCCGTAACCTGCCCGTTCTGGCCCGGCAGCAGATGGCCGGCGGGATCGAAGCCCGCCGGACCGTCAATGAACACATGTATTCCGGACAGCGGCTGGCGTGTCACCGCGTCATACAGGACGCCGTTGGGGTCAAGCGGCAGGTTCTGGTTAAGCAGATTTTCCCCCGACTCAAGCCTGAGGCTGCGAATAGTGCCGTCGGTCAGCACCGCACCGGGCGCAGATGAACTAGCCCTGCCGAAGATCTCTCCCGTGACAGGGTGCCTGAAGCGGACCTGGTAGCTGGTCCCTGGCTCGAGGTTCGCGATCCGGTAGGAGCCGTCAGCGGCGGTAACCCGGCTGGCAACAAGAACTCCGCTATGCAGGACCTCTACTGTCCAGCCGGCCGCAAGAGGTTCGCCCGGCGAGGGGGCCCTGTCATGGTCAAGGTCCTGCCATACCACGCCGCTTAGCGCGGCCGAGCCGGGAGTGCCGCCGACCTGTACGCGGGTAGGATCGTCGTCGTTCGGATCTCCGGGCGAGTTGCCGGTCTCAATGCCGTCATCAAGGTCCGAATCCGAAATGCCGGTAAGCGCGCCGCCGTTGGCGCTATAAGACGACTGGTTGTCTATATTAGTTCCGAGCGCCGCGCCGCTGGAAACGATTACCATGACGCGCAGCAGACGCGACCGACCCGGATCTATGTCGCCGATATTATAGCCGCCAACCAGGGATGAAGCCCCGCCGACGTCGGCTAAGTTTACTCCGTCCAGGCTGGTGGTGCCCGTGCTGTAGACCGTGTGCGCCGGAGGTATATTGTCCGTTACCATAACGGAGGTGGCGGTGGCGGGACTTATATTGTAAGTGGTGATCAGGTATTCAAGAGTATCTCCGGGAAGAACCTCCCCTCCGTTGATGTCAAATACCTGCTTTATCTGCCGCAGGGCCGCGCTGCCGCCGCCGACTATAGTATAGGTGGGCTGGTTGCCGTTGCTGTGATCGCCGTCGCCGTCCGACTTGGTATCCGGCAGACCTAAAGCGCCGATAAAGGCCTGGTTGGCTATAATGGTGCCGCCGGCTGCCGCAGTGCTGACGCGCGCCTGGAAGGTCAGCGAGACCTCGTTGCGGGCGGCGATGGTGCCGATATTTACCGTTAGCCCGCCGGAGCCGGCCGCATTGAAATCGCCGCGGTCGGAATCCGCCGCATCCGTGAGCGGGACAGAGGCCGCAGCGCCATGTCCGTCGCTGTCAAAGAGCATGCTCCCTGATATATAGCGCGCGTTGGCCGGCTCGGAATCTTTAAGGACCACCGACGCGGCGTCAATGTCGCCTATATTCCTTACCGTTATTGTATATGTCAGCGTGTCGCCGGCGGCCACAAACCCGTCCGGCGCCACAGTCTTTTCAGAAAGCAGATACGCTCCGCCGCTTATAACAAGGTCGGTCGGGTCCGGAGACGGGGCGGTGGAGGGGTCGTCTGAGCGCTGGGATATGGGAGTGCCGGTCCCCTCTCCTTTGCCGTTCAGGAACGCCTGATTAGATATAAGAGTCCCGGGCTCGACTCCGGTGCCGGTAGCGACGCGGACTTTGAAAGAAACCACGGTTTCATCCTGCCCCTCCTGCTCCCAAGGCCATGGCCCTTCTATCTCCTCACTCCCGGTATAAACCCCCAGCACTCCGGCGGGCTCTCCCGGCGTATTAACGGAAAGGCCTCCGGAGAGCGGCGAAGCTCCTCCCGCGTCGGCCACGACAGAACCGTTAAGGATCGTAGTCCCCCGTATATAGATGGTGTTGGGCGGGACGGGATCCGCCACAAGGCTGCTCACGGACCTCTCGCTTCCGCGGTTGCGGATACGCATAGTGTAGGTTATAGTATCGCCGACGACCAGCGAGCCCCCACCGTCAACGGCAGCTGTTTTAAGGAAGTCAAAACCAGGCGCGGAATTTATGGTGACGGAGGTCGGGTCGTCATCATTCGGATCGTTGGGGTCGTTGCCCTCTTCCTTGCCGTTGTTGTCGGCCGGGTTGGCGGAGTCCGACACAAAAGGCCTGGTAAAGCCGGGCAGCGCAAGCGATGCCTGGTTATACAATTTTGTCTGATTGGGGATTACCGAAGAGATACGGACGGAGAAGCTCACCGTCACCGTGGTGCTAGCCGGGATGACCAGGTTATTGAGCGCAACCAGCCCCCTGCCCAGACCCCATACGGCAGTCCCCCCGTTCACATTTGAGGAATCCGTAAAGCCGGCGGGCGCGCTGCTGACAGTTACTGCGGAAAGGCTGGCCGTTGAGATATACTGGCTTGAGGGCTGGAAGTAGCCAAGGTCGTCCGTGAAGGAAACGCCCTGCGCCGCAACCGGGCCGCTGTTTACGATCGCAACCGACCAATGCAACGCCGTCTGCGCCGGAAGCAGCGCTGTTGTGGGCGTCACGCTCTTTATAAGACTGATCACGGGCGCGCGCGCCGTTATATACGCGTTGTCGCCATGGTCATCACCGGCCTGAACAGCCGCGCCATCAGCTATCCCGCCATCAGCGGAAGCCAGCGCAAAAGAATACGTGCGGGTATTTGAAGCGGGTCCTGCACTGGTATCACGGCTGAAATACTGAATGACCGCCCCTGTGGAATATAATACGCGCCCGTTCACCGGATCATTGTCAAGCGAAGCGTTAAAGGACGCGGTAAGCGTTTCCCCCGTCCCGACATAAGCCGCGGAGGACGTCAGAACTAACGACAGAAGCCCTATGGAGCCTGAATAGGAAACATTGTAGTCTGTTCCCTTAACAAGTGTCAGGGAGCGGCCGCCGGATATAGAAACCGAAATTGGAAGTCCGGTGGGATCGGTCGTTCGCAATCCTGTCGAAAGTTCCACTTGCAGCGTAGGCTGGAAAGCCTCTGAAGTGCCGAAGTTTACTGCGCGCATGGTGAACTGGGCGGGAACTCCAAAATCTATCCCGGCTCCGGCAGGCCCGTCCAGGGCAAGCGCAAGTCTCGGCTCAATGACCGTTATAACCGGCATCGGGTTAAGCGGCCCGACAGAAATTACGCCGCCGGTAGACGATGTGATCTCGGCTCGCACGTTGTTGGTGAGGGTATGCCCGTTAACATTGGCGTCGACATTCTGTACGCGCGCCGTAACGTCCAGATGCGCCACGGGGCCGGGGCCGGTGCTCTGCATATCGCCCAGGCTGAAGTCCAGGCTGCCGGTCGCGCCCGCCGACTGTCCGCTAACTACCGCCACCGTACCGCCGCCCGGACGCTGCACATTGCCCGTTGACAGCACCACATCCCTATAGGCAAGCCCTGCCGGCAGAACGTCTATCAAATGCACGCCTTTAACCGTGCCCTGCCCGAACGTGAAATCTATGCGGTAAGTGACCAGTCCGCCCAGAGCATAATTCAGGCCGCCAGGAGACTTCACCGCCTTTTCCACATGCACGGAGCCCACAGTCACCGTAACCGGCGCCGGAGCGGCCGCAATATAATTATTTACGCCGCCGGCCCCTGTGCGCTCGCCCTCCACCGCGCCGGCCAGAGATGTCCATGTTACGCTTGAACGGTTCACCAGCGCCTGCTGCAGTTGCACTCCGGGTCCCAGCGTATACTCGACGTCGAATTGATAAGTAGCCCCCGGCAGCAGCGGACCGGGCACATCCCAGCGGGATGTGGTTACTCCGCCTGAAGTCCCCTCGTTGGTCAGCGTGCCCGGATTATCCGGGCTGGCTGTCACTACGGGGGATATCAGGTCCTGGTCGGATATATCGCGGATTGCCAGGTCATAGGCCGGCGCCGCGTTCGCACCTGCGCCGTTCAGAACCTTTATATGATATTTGACCTTATCTCCGGCCTGCAGGCCCTGCGCAACGCTCGCCGTGGTTATATACACAAGCGTCTTAGCCATTGACAATGACGGCTCTACCAGCGTAGTGGTTATCCCTGCCGTAGAGATAGCAGGCTGCACGGCCCCGCCGGAAGTCTTCGCCCATGTGTATGACGCGCCATTAGACAGCACTGTGCCTGCCAGGTTGCCTGCGATATCGCTTACCGTGCCTGTAACAATGATGACCGCCTGCGAGTTCGGCGGCAGGCATCCGTAAGTCATATCAATGCTGTTGCCGAAAATATTGCTGGAGGGATTAATGGCAACACAGGAGCCCGGATCAAGCGCGGAACTGTTATTGGATATGCCTGTTACGCTTAAGCCCGCCGGAACCACGTCCTGTACACGCACGTTATAGAGCGCCGTATTTACAGGAGTTGCAGGCACGCGAATCGTATATATCACAGCCGAACCTATGGCCGCGCTCGATACGTTGACCGACTTTGAGATATCAGCCGGCGACGGCGTTACCACCGTGGCCGCCGAAATAGAGGTCCCTTCATACTGGCGCCGCTGAATGTGATCGGCGCCAGGCTTGGAGAAATACTGCCCGACATACGCGCCGTTAGTCAGCGTAAGACCGCCGCCCGCGTTCGCGTCCACCTGCGCGTTGTAATCTATCACCAGGCTGCTCGTGGAACCCAGCACCGAGCCGGTAAGCACCTGGCTGTCTGACAGGTCCCATTCCAACGCGCCTGTGGCTGAATTGTAAGATTGGTCCAGCGTAACGAACACGCCGTCTAATGTCGCCGAGCTCACCACAGGCGTTGTCTGGCGCATGCCCTCCGGCAGCGTGTCTTTCACCTGGATATTATAGGCCGCGCCTGAGCCGCTGTTGTTGACAGTCATGCGGTAGGATACCGGCGCGCCGGAGACGACATTACCTGATTGCCCGGAACGCAGCGTCTTGACTGACGTAAGCTGCGGCTCTATTACAGTGATTACTGGCAACGGATTAACAGGATCCACCGAAATCACTGCGCCGGTGGAAGAAGCAATTTGGGCCTGGATGCTGTTTGTGATAGTCTGACCAGCCATATTGCCGGGGATATTCTGCACCCTTGCCGTTAGATCCAAATATACCGCGGGGTTTGCGCCGGTGCTTTGGAGGTCTCCCAAACTGAAGTCCAGGCTGCCTGAGGCGCCGACCGACGGGCCGCTCAGCACCGCCACCGTGCCGCCGCCTAACTTCTGGGTGTTGACAGCTGATACAGCTGCACTTCGATAAACCAGCCCTGACGGAAGGGCGTCTATCAAATTCACACCTTTCACTGTGCCCTGGCCGAATGTGAAATTGATACGGTAAGTGACCAGTTCCCCCACTTCATAAGCCAGACCGCCAGGTGATTTTATCGTTTTTTCGACATGTACGGCACCGGGAACAATTACTGATACAGGAGCCGGAGCGGCTGCGATATAATTGTCCACGCCGCCAGCGCCCGTGCGCTCGCCTGGCACAGATCCGGCTAGCGATGTCCAGGTTACGCTTGAGTTATTCACCAGCGCTTCCTGCGGCTGCACGTTCGGGCCCAGCGTATACTCAACGTCAAATTGATACGTCGCCCCCGGCTGCAGCGGGCCAGCTACGTCCCACCGCGTTGTGGTTACGCCGTTTGCAGTGCCTTCATTTGTCACTATGGTCGGATTGTCCGGATTGGCCGTTACTGTCGGCGACAGCAGATTCTGGTCCGCTATGTCGAGGATAGCCAGGTCATACGCTGGCGCCACATTCGGCCCTACTCCGTTCAACACTTTTATATGATATTTCACCTTGTCGTTCGCCTGCAGACCCTGCGTAGCGCTGGCCGTACTGATATAAAGCAACGTCTTGCTAACCGACAATGCCGGCTCAATAATGGTCGTAGTTATTCCACCCGTGGAAATCGCCGTCTGCGCCGCTCCGCCGGCGGTCTTCGCCCAGGTGTAGGACGCGCTGTTGGAAATGACCGCGCCGGCTACGTTGCCCGTTATATCGCTTATCGTGCCCGTAGCGGTGATTATAGCCTGCGCGTTCGGCGGCAGACAGTCATACGTCGAATCTATCGTGTTGCCAGAGCCGTTGTTCGTCACATTTATCGCTACGCATGAACCGGGCGTCAGGCTTGCACTATTATTTGATACTGTTACACCGTTAAGTCCCGCCGGGACCGCGTCCTGGATGCGCACGTTATAAAGTGCTGTGTTCACGGGCGTTGCAGGCACGCGGATGGTGTATACAACCGTCGAGCCTATCGTTGTGCTGGATACATTAACAGATTTGGATATGTCTGCCGGCGCGGGCGTTGCCACCGTGGCCGCCGAGCTCACCGTAGCTGCGTACTGCCGCCTGTCAGACGTATACTGGCTTGACTTTGAATAATACTGGCTTACATACGCCCCGTTCGTCAGCGTTAGTCCCCCGCCTGCGTTCGCGTCCACCTGCGCGTTATAATCTATCACCAGGCTGCTCGTGGAACCCAGCACCGAGCCGGTAAGCACCTGGCTGTCTGACAGGTCCCATTCCAATGCGCCTGTGGCTGAATTGTAGGATTGGTTCAGCGTAAAGAACACGCCGTCCAGCGTTGCCGAGCTCACCACAGGCGTAGTCTCGCGCATGCCTGCCGGCAGCGTGTCCTTCACCTGGATATTATACGCTGCGCCCGGGCCCCCATTCGTCACCGTCATGCGATATTGCACTGTGCTGCTGCCGCTTACCACATACGCTTGCCCGCTGCGCAATATCTTGCCAGATGTCAGTTGCGGCTCGGCCAGCGTTATGGTAGGAAGAGCATTTGCAGGCATTACTGTTATCACTGTGCCGGTAGATGAAGCGATTTGCGCTTTTACGCTGTTCGTCAGCGTCGCCCCGCTTACATTGCCGGCGTTATCCTGCACCCGCGCTGTTACGTCAAGGTACACCACAGGGTTTGCGCCTGTGCTCTGAAGATTGCCAAGGCTGAAATTCATGCTCCCCGTTGCGTCAGCCGACGGACCGCTCACAACAGACACCACTCCACCGCCAGCAGCTTGCACGTTGCTTGTGGATACCGCAACGCCCACATACGACAGACCGGCCGGCAACGTGTCTATAATGTGCGCGCTGTTAACTGAACCCTGGCCGAATGTGAAGCTGATGCGATACGTTACCCGACTGCCTACACCGTAGGTAAGCAAGCCTGACTTTACCACCTTTTCGACATGCGCCGGGCCGACGGTGACTGAAACTGCCGCAGGCGCCGAAGAAACATAATTGTCCACGCCGCCATCGCCGGTGCGTTCGCCGGGCACTGTTCCAGTCAGCGAGGTCCACGTCACGCTTGAATTGTTCACCAGCGCCTCATTCGGCTGCACGTTCGGGCCCAGCGTGTATTCCACGTAGAACTGGTAGGTCGCG
>CAIXBR010000034.1 GCA_903917735.1 uncultured Elusimicrobia bacterium
AGGTCCGCTACCCAGCGGCCCCCTGCTTCGATATGTTTCCTCGCCGCTTGAATCGCCATATGCGCCCTTATCCCCGGATGGAAGCCGTAGCTGTTCGCCGAGAACCCTTTGTCAAAGACACCAAGGGATACTATGGCTTCTGCTGACTTCTGTCAGTTCAGTCGCGCGTTGCCGCACGGGTTGCCGCTTTGAAGTTCATCTCTGCGGCCTATCTGCCAGACCTCCACGGGTAAGCTCGCACGCCTTCATCCCATATACCCGCCGCATCTACCTGACAAACCTCGCATAGATTCGGACTTCGTTTTGTATGGAAAACTCGTCCGATTTATCAGGCCTCGCTTGCGGTTCGTGTTCCTCGGGCCGGGACTTTGCCGCCGGCTTCCTTCAGATTCCGCCTCGCGGCGGACACCCTTGCCTTCAGCTAACGGTAGGTTCTATCAACCCCCGTAGGGGACTTTCACCCCTAAGCGTGCGCGCATGCCGCGCGCACCGCAAAAGAAGGGCCGTCTTTATAAGCCGGCCCTTCTTCTATTATACTTCGTCGCTTTTACTGCGTTATCTTGGCGGTGCTGCCCTTGTCGACATACTCCTGGGTGGAGATGTTGCCGACGCGGCTGAAGCCCCACTTCACGAAGTACTTCTTGGGACCGCGCACGTCGCCGCGGGTATCCACGAAGTCCTTGGTCTTGGCCAGGTCGCCCTCCACAAAGGACAACTGATAGCCGTTGGAGGCGTCCAGGGTGAACACTTTCGTGCCCAGGCTGCTGTTGAAAAACAGGAAGCCGTCCTTGACCAGCTCAACCTTTATAGAGACCTTCTCGCCGGCATATATGGAAGCCCACATGTCGGAAATGTTCATAACGAACTTGCCGTCCTTGAAGGCGAACTCGCCCAGGGACAGACCATTATGGTCGGGGGCGGTGGCTATCTTGGACAGCGGGGTCACGTCGTAGCGCACATCATACGAGCCGGTCTGGTTGATATTATAGGAATACGCGGCGGACAGGGTGCGTATTTCCACGTTCGGGCCTTCAGCGCAGACCTCGAAGGAATCATTTTCCCAGGGCAGCAGCTGGCGGGGAGCCATGGTAAGCTGCGCGGTGCGGCGGAAAACGTCTCCGGGGATGGTATTGCACTGCATCCCTTTGGTCGCAGCCTCATCGGCCGCAGCTTCAGCCAGGGACCTGTGGCCGGGGCCGCCGTGATTGCCGGGCTGGCCGCCGTGATCACCAGGGCCACCGGGGCCGTGCGGGCCGGGGAACGGCTGAGGGCCGGGCTGGGGGTGCGGGCCGGGCTGAGGGTTAGGGCCGGGGTTCGGCTGAGGGGGAGGCGGAGGAGGATCGGGAACGTAATGGCATTCCTGAACGTACTCTACGCTCTGAAGGTTCGCCACTTCGGAGTTCATACCGGTGCCGGAAGGCCCGAAATTAAAGGTATGGCAATCGCGGGAGTAGCTTATGTGGTTGGGATGCGGGCCGGGATAATTATTGAAGTTGTTGTGGTCCCACTGGCCATGGTTATTGTCCCAGCCGGGGCCGCCTGGGCCTTTCACATCTACTGAAGTAGCCTGTTCGATGGCTTTCGTAATGTCGACGCTTTTATTGAAGTCGATCTCAGCCGCTGTGGCTGCGCTGGTCATTCCAAGACACACTAGCGCTGCGATAAGTCTGTTGGTCATCTATTTCCTCCCTAGGATAGTTCCCGCGTTAAACATCGGGAAGCCTCACCTATAGTATAGGAAGGAATCAAGATTTACTTAAGAGTCCAAAGACCCCCTGCAGGAAGTTATTGGACCCAGGGAACTATCCCCAAAGGCCTATTGACCGATATCAACAGGCTTATACCAGCTTATTATCGGAAACCAGTTTTTTTAGGTCGGCGATATCCGGTTTTATTATGTAGGGTTTCCCCACGGACATCATCGCGCTCTGTATGTCTTTCAGACCGTTGCCACTTATCAGCAGGACTACCGACTCGTTCTCCTTGACCTTCCCTTCGGCCACGGCCTTGCGGAGTCCCGCATAGGTAGCGGCGGCGGCCGGTTCGGCGAAAACGTTTGAGCCGCGGGCTATGCGCGGTATGGCGTCCAGTATCTCCGCGTCGGTCACGCTTACGGCGAAGCCTTCGGAGTCGCGTATGGCCATCACGGCGGCCATGCCGTCGCGCGGCAGGCTGACGGAGATGCTGTCGGCTATGGTACGGCCGGAGACCGGCTGCACATCCGTGCCCGTCTCAAAGGCGCGCTTGACCGAATCGGAATTCTCGGCCTGCACGGCCACCAGTTGCGGGAGGCGCTCAATAATGCCGAGGCGGTGGAATTCTACAAAGCCCTTCCAGATGCCGCTGATGATATTGCCGTCCCCTACCGAGACGAAAACCTTGTCGGGGGTTTCCCAGTTAAGCTGCTCGCAGATCTCGAAGGAGCAGGTCTTCTTGCCTTCGCGCGTAAAAGGGTTTATCCCCGTGCTCCGGTTATACCAGCCGTACTCGGCCGAGGCCTTCAGGCACAGTTCGAAGGCGTCGTCATAAGTGCCCTTTACCATTATGACCGTGGAGCCGTAAACCAGCAACTGCGCCACCTTGGCCGCGGGCGCCGTCTCGGGCACGAAGATCATGGTCTTCATGTCCAGGCTTCCGGTCAGGCAGGCCAGGGAGGAGGCCGCGTTGCCGGTGGAAGCGCAGCAGATGACCTTCTCCTTTATCTCCAGGGCGTGGGCAACCACCACGGCACTGGCCCTGTCTTTAAAGGAAGCACTGGGGTTGCGGCCGTCGTCCTTTATATAAAGGTTAGGCACGCCGCACTCGGCACCGAGCTTTTCAGCCCTGTAAAGCGGGGTCCAGCCCACCTGCACGGGCGGCACGTTCTTAATGCTGGCGATAGGCAGTATGTCCAGGTAGCGCCAGATGCTGTGCTCCGGGTTATCCTTCAGCACGTCGTAGTTCAGGCGCTTCTTTATGAGGTTATAATCGTACAGCACCTGCAGGTTGCCGCCGCAGGAGGTACAGTTGTACTTGGTGTCGGTCAGCTTGTGGTCTTTTCCACAGCGAATACACTGTAAAGTCTTTATCTTTTTCATATATAAGAGCTAACTGCCGCAGAGTCTGAGAGTCGGGCAAAGAGAGACAAGTTCACCTAGCCGGGCAGCACCGTGGTGCCGGCCTTGCCGGCCAGGGTCTCCTCGAACAGTTCGGTCTTGGAGATATAGGCCACGCTGCCGCCGCCTTTCACGAACTCTATTACCGCCTTTATCTTGGGGCCCATCGAGCCCGCGGGGAAAGGCGGGGGCACCTGGTTATAGATGGCTTCCAGCTCCGAAACCTTTATTACCCTGAGGCTCTTCTCGTCCGGCTTCTGATAATTGAGCTTGGCGCCGTCCTCTCCCGTGAATATGGTCAGGCTGACTTCTACCTCTTCGCCGCGGGCCTTCGCGCGCTTCATCAGCATGCAGCCCAGCAGGGCCGAAGCCAGGTCTTTATCTATGACGGCCTCCACACCGGTGTACATCTTAAGGGGTTTTTCGCCCTTGGCCGGCTTGGTGTATTTTACGCCGTAGTTGGTAGTATAAATTTCCTTGCCGTCCTTTATCTCGGGCGTCACCTCGCGCACGGGTATGCCGCCGCCGCCCACGGTTATGGGCACTATGCCTTTATCGAGCATGGCCTCTATGGCGTCTATCTCGACTATATCGGTGGGAACAGGGGAAGGCACCACGCGGCGCCAGATCTCGCTGCCCTTTTCGTCCTTCTTGTACATCTTCATGGACCAGCCGTCCTTCATGCGCTGGTCGGCCTCTTCCTTATTATAAGAAGGCCCTATATACTTGGAAGGGCTCTTGAAATCGGGGTCGTCTTTGTCCACCACCACCTGGGTTACTATACCGGCCACTATATTATCTATGCCGCGGATGTTCAGCTCATTGTTGAGTTGGGCCAGCATGAAGGACATAGCGCCCTGGGTGTCGGCTACGCAGACGTCCAGCGACAGCGGGAACAGTGTGGGGCGGCACATCTCGGCGCGCATCAGGATATTGCCCACCTGTGGGCCGTTCCCGTGGGTCATCACGTAAAGGTCCTTAGGGTGACTTTCGAAAATATCGGCCACCAGCTTGCCGGTGTCGGCGGTGCGCTGCCACTGCATGGCTATATCCGGGTTTATAGCCTTGCCGTTCTTGTCCTTAAGGCCAACCGGGGCCACTTCGTTGCCGCCGAAAGCGAAAATCCTTATTTTTTTCATTTTAAAACCCCTTCCTATTTTATATTCGGCAGCGCCTCAAGCGCGGCCAGCCGCACAGCTTCGCTGAATCTTGACAGTTCCTCTTCGTCCGCCTCTAGCCTTCGCAGCAGGTGCGCGTTTATTTCCAGCTGCACTCCGCCCGCGGGAGGGAGGTTCACTATATTTTTCACGGAAGTCCCGGGCAGGCGGGCACAGGGGAACTCGGCCGCGAAACCGGCGGCCTCCAGGCTTTTCGCGATCAGGGCCGCCGCCGTAGTGTTTTTGCCCCCCACGCAGACGATCTCGCCGCGCCCCGCCTCCGCGTGGATAGAAACAGCCAGCGCACTGGCGGAAGCCAGCCGCATGGCGTCGGGGTCGTCGAAATTGGTGGCCGTCAGGTGCAAGTCCAGATTGTCGCGGCCGTGCCAGCCGTTGAAGAGGTAGAGATTAAGGTCTTTCCCCGCCACATGCCGGGCTATCCGGGCCGTAGTTGTCTCTATATCACCGCCGTGTATGGCGAGAATCGAGATGCGGGAGCCCCTGTCGTAGATCTCGCGGGAATAGTCCAGGCCCTCGGTATTGGCGGCCTTAAGCGCTGCGAAACCGGGATAGATGTCCTTGCCGCGGCGCTGCACGGCGGTATCAGTTGAGCAGGCCGCACAGAAGGCCAGCGCACAGAAAAGTATAAATTTGAAAGTTCTCATGATAAAACACCCGGTACACCCCGGGTCTCGGGGTGTCTATATAATATAAAAATAAAACCGCCAAAAGAAACGCCGCGGGCCGTTAAGACCCGCGGCGCATATGCCGGCCCCGGATAGAACCCGTTTCCCTGAACCTATAGGACCCGTTTCTGGCCGGCTTTGAACAGTTCCTCTATCACTTTCGCGGGGTTCTTTTTGGTGCAGGCGGTTATCATAGCCGCTATCACGAAGGGCTTATAGCCGGCTTCCTTGTAGGTGCCGATGCGGTATTTTTCGAACACCTTGGCGGACACTTCCCCCTGCTTGCAGGAAACGTCGGTGATGTCGGCCGGCAGGCAGTGCAGATACAGGCCCTCGCCGCCCTTGGTGGGCTTCATCATATCTTCGGTGCATTCCCAGTTGGTGTGCTTGGCATTATGCGCCAGACATTCTTTCTCGAGCTCTTTCAGGCCCGGATGGTCGTTTTTCTCCAGCAGTGCCGTGCGGCGCTCCATCACTTTATAGGGGGCCCAGCTCTTAGGGTAAACGATGTCGGCGTCCTTGAACGCGCTCTCCATGCTGTTGGAGACCTTAAAGGAGCCGCCGGACTTCTGGGCGTTGGCCTGGGCCACCTTTATGGTCTCAGGCAGCAGGTCGTAGCCTTCTGGGTGGGCCAGCTCCACGTTCATCCCGTAGCGGGTCATCAAGGCTATGACGCCCTGCGGCACGGAAAGGGGCTTGCCGTAGCTCGGCGAGTAGGCCCAGGTCATGGCGATCTTCTTGCCTTTCAGGTTTTCTAACCCGCCGAAATGGTTCTTTATGAAAAGCATATCCGACATAGACTGGGTGGGATGGTCCAGGTCGCACTGGAGGTTCACCACGGCGGGGCGCTGGTTCAGCACGCCGTTCTTGAAGCCGTCGTCCAGGGCCTCGGCCACTTCCTGCATGTAGGTGTGCCCCTTGCCGATGAACATGTCGTCACGGATGCCGACGGCCTCGGTCAGGAAGGAGATCATGTTCGCGGTCTCGCGCACGGTCTCGCCGTGGGCTATCTGGGATTTGCCCTCGTCCAGGTCCTGCACGGCCAGGCCCAGCAGGTTGCAAGCGGAGGCGAATGAGAAGCGGGTGCGGGTGGAATTGTCCCGGAAGTTCGAAACGGCGAGTCCCGTCTTGAACATGTCCAGCGGGATATTCTTGGCGTGAAGCTCCTTAAGCAGCTCGGCTATCAGGAACACAGCCTGCAGTTCCTTGTCGGATTTTTCCCAGGTCAGCAGAAAATCCTTCCCCTTCATGTCGACGCCGAGTTTTTCCAGTTCGGCTAAAGACTTATTAATATCGATAGGCATTTTTTTATCTCCAGGTGTTTTCAGTATAAGGCTGAATCGTTATTATTCTACAAAAAAGGTCAGGGGATGCTCTTAGTTAATTAAATCTGGTCAAGTAGAGCGCTGAACATACAAGCGGAAGGGGAGCATATCTGTTTCCGCCCCTTTCGGTTGACGGTGCCTCAATAGCCATCCCATTGCACTGCATGTCCGCGCCCCTAGCAGAACCGTACTTACGGATTTCCCATATACGGCTCTTCCAATACTCATACGGCAACAGCAATCATTCACACCGCAATAATAAGCTTCGGTTTTATAATCGGTACTATTCCGCCTCAGTGTGCAGCCACCGTGTCTCTTCAGCTTTACACATTGTTACCGGCCCCTTCGCTCCACGGACATTACTCGCTTCCCTGCTAATATGAGCCGGTCCGGCTCCCGTAAGTCAAAGATTTCCTTCCCTACCAGGGTTGTTGATCCCTTTACCGGTCATACCTGAAATTTGCCGAAAACTTCCCTTACCGCTATAATAACTAGCCTGTGGCTGTGTTGTCTGAGGCGCTATGCGCCTCAGACGGCAAAAAAGCGGGGCTTTTCTTTGAAATTTTGCCGTGTCCCCCCCCCGCGCCCGGAGATGGCCGGGCGTGTTAGGCGGTTGCTAGTCGGGTCAGCCGGGGCGGGTTCTATAAACGACGAATATAACAATGTAATATCGTGACAACTTTTATGAAACATCGTTCTTATACAATTAAAGCGTGACAGCGATAAGGTGAAATTTATGGAAAACAAAAACTCTATTTTTGCCAGATTAACTCCCGCTCCCGCCCCCGCCCCTTCTTTCGCTCCGGCCCCCGCCCAGACGCCCGCCCAGGCGCCCGCTCAGGCAAGGCCGGAGATTGACGCCAGGGTCGCGGGCCTGGAGGCCTCGGTCAAGGCCATGGAGGTTGAAATAGCCGTCCTCAAGCAGGCCGCCGCACGCCCCGTTCCGCCGGCTCCGGTGAACAAACCAGACTTGGAGTCGGCCGCGCGGCTTGCGCGTCTGGAAAAATCCATCGAAGAGTTCGGTCCTCTGCTTGCCGATCAGGCAGCCCGGCAGAAGCTGGCAGGTCCGGACGGCGGCCTCAAAGAGGAGCTGGGAATAGTAAATTCCGGCATTTCCGAGACGCTTGCCTTTTTTGAGTCTATGAAGCGCAGCCTCTCGCAGTACGCCTCCGAGTTTTCGGGTATTGAGCGCGAATGCCGCAAATCCCTCGGAGAGATGCAGGGGTATATAAGGAATATAGACCAGAAGTTTGTAACCGAGAGATTCGACGAGTATCTAAAAGATTCCGTCCTGCAACTGAACGGAAAGCTGGCTTTGGTTGAAACCGAGATGCACGCCGGTTTATCCGACCTTTCCAGCCGGCTGATGACCAGCGAAGTTCTTTATGGGAAGATCTTCACAGAGGCGGAGGATAGATTAAGAAAAGGGCTGGAACCGGATATTCAGGCGGTCAACGACCGGTTGAAAGACTTGCGCTCTAAAGTCTCCTGGCTCACTGACGAATACAGCATAGTCATGGAGCGCAAGATGCGTGTCCTTGAGGCCAAGTACTCGGCCTTTGATGCTATTTCCGACAGGATGGACACCATAAGCGAAGCCCTCAATTCCGGAAACGATGATGCTGCGGACGGGAGAAGGCCCTGAGATCTGGTCGAGTAGGGCGCTGAACAGACAAGCGGAAGGGTAGCCTATCTGTTTCCGTCCCTTTCGGTTGACGACGAATCATGCCGGATGAAGTTGCTATGGGCAGCGATAATCACAGGCATGAGACGGTTTATTAAACCGTACTCGAAGCGGCGGTTAAATCAGAGCAGAGCGGTTGGCCAGCCGGCGCTTGACCAAGGGGAGCCATGTAATTTAGAATACTGTTAGGGAAAAACAAAACATCATTTAAATAATATAAAGGAACCATGAAATTATCCAAACAGTTCGCTGCACTTGCAGTTATCCTGCTGTTACCCGTTATGGCGAGAGCCGATTGGGAAAGGTCCATCAGCGCCTGGGACACGCGTCTCCCGAGCAAAGGGACGATCCAGACCTCGTTCTGGGGCAGCTCTTCCAAAACCGAGGTTGGCAATGCCAATCTCATCGATAAAGACGGCCTCCTCGAGGTGGCTTACGGCATCTCTGATAAATGGGCGGCCTCCATCGCCCCTTCCTTATACAGCTGGAACCTTGAAGGCGGCGGGTCGGAATCCGGCTTATCCGACACCATCGTGCAGACGACCTATCGCTTTCGCGACGAGGCCGCTGACAAATTCGACCTGGCCATCATGGGAGACCTGTCTTTGCCGACCGGGGACGATAAGAAAAACTTAGGCACCGGCAGCTATGAGCCGGGAGCCAAACTACTCGGTTCCAAGAAGTTCGGAGCCGTCACCGGCGTGGCCAATCTCGCCCTCAAAGCGATCCTCGGCCCGGACAGCGGCGAAAAAACTTTCATATTATCGTCCACTGTGGAAGGCGTATACCCGTTGAACGACAAGCTTAGCCTCAACGCGGCAGTATCGGCCTCGACCGCCCGGAACGTCGGCGCGGACGCCCTGTTGGACCTCGGCATAGGCGCCAGGTACAACGTAAAGGACCAGATGTTCGTGGGCGGCATGCTCTACAAGTGCCTGACCGACGCCTACGATCTGGGCGTGCAGATAGCCGCCGGCATTCAGTTTTAACCGCCGTTTCGGTTGACCGTAAATTAATATCCCCCGCCGGCTGTTGCTGCGCGGGGGATCTTTTTGCAATTACGGGGACAGGCAATGCGGCTTCCTAAACTCCATATTACGGGAAGTGATATAATAGCAACCTCCCGCGGCTCTGCCGAGGAGGAAATATTATCGCATAGGGGGTTTTAATGCCAAAAAGATACAGCCTGCGAACGCTCGGGGCGGTCCTGGGGATCATTATGCTTGCATCCGGTTTCGCTTTTTCAGCCCCGGACAAGGAGACCGGCGTCTCAGCGGATGAAGCTCTGCGGGAACTAATAGACGGCAACAAGCAATATGTGGAGAACATACCGACGGACGGAACAAAGAACAACTCCGCAGCGAGAGCCGCGTTGGCTAGAACCCAGAAGCCCTATGCCATTATTCTGACCTGCTCGGACTCGCGCGTCCCGCCTGAAATTATTTTCAATAAAGGTCTTGGCGAAATATTCGTTATCCGTGTCGCCGGGAACATCCCCGACCCGGTCGTTCTCGGGAGCATTGAGTATGCCGCCGAGCATCTGGGCTCTTCCCTGATAATGGTACTGGGGCATGAGCGTTGCGGCGCAGTTACGGCGGCTGTGGAAGCACACGGCAAAACCACGGGGAGCTCCAATATCGATGCCATTGTGAAGATCATTGAGCCGAGCGTAAGGGAAGCACGTAATAGCTGTGACGCGTGCAAAGGCGGAAAGGATTGCGACGGCACGGGTAAAAGTGAATTTGTGGAATGTGTTGTTGATGCCAACGCGAAAAGAGTTGCCGCCGGCCTGACTAAAAGATCCGGGATCCTTCGGCACCTTGTCGAAAATAAAAAGATTAAAATTGTCGCCGCTAAGTATGACCTGGACGAAGGGACTGTAACGCTGTATAAATAAACGCAGAAGCAGATAAAGTCTCTGTCAGTCCCAAAAACCTTATGCAAGCAGAACAATCCTTCCTCTTGTGTCTCACTAACCTGAAAAAAACGGCAAGCAGCGTACCTTTCCACAGATGTTTTGATACAATAATACCGGGTTGCATCTAAAAATATAAACGCTGCCAGTTGCCAAGGAGTGTTATGACCGAACTTCATTCTTTAAAGATCACGATCCCGAACGATATGGTTTACCTCGACATCGTAGAGAACTTTGCGGCCGAAACGGCGAAAAAATTCGGGTTCGAAAAAACCCAGATAGGGCAGATCGAGCTGGCCGTGGAAGAATCCGTGGCCAACGTCATCAAGCACGCTTTTGAACCCGGCGAGCTTAACACCTTCGACGTGATCTGCGAACAGATCCCGCTGGGCATGAAGATCATCGTTAAGGACAAAGGCCTTCCGTTCGACCCCGGGCAGCTGGCGCAGTACGACGCCGAAAAAATAGACGGCCGGGAAAACGCCCCCGGACTGGGCCTGTTCCTGATGAAGTCCGCCATGGACCAGGTGTCTTTCGTCAACCTGGGCATGGAAGGCAAAGAGACGCACCTCATAAAATACCTGCCTAAGAAGAACATCGAGGAATACTACCCCGGGCGGAAACTAGATGTTGAAAAGGCGCCCCCGGCGGCGAAAGTCATCACCGAGAAGATCCCCTACGATGTGCGCAGGATGCAGGCGAACGAGGCTATAGAGGTCTCGAAATGCGCCTACAAGTCGCACGGCTACACCTTCTTCGACGACGTCATCTATTTCCCCGACCGGCTGGTGGCCTTGAACAACAGCGAGGAGCTGATCTCACTGGTGGCCGTCACCATGGACAACATCTTCATGGGCCATTCCGCCCTGCACTATCCGTACCTGGGCGCGAGCATCGCCGAGCTGACTTATTGTTTCGTGAACATGGAATACCGCGGGCAGGGCTGCCTGACCAGGCTGATAGAGCAACTGTTCCGGACGGAAAAGAAATATCCTCTCACGGGAATCTACGTCAATTCGGTAACGAACCACGTTTTCACGCAGAAGGTGGTGGTTAAATACGGGGTCAACGACTGCGGGATCTATCTCGCGGCCAGTCCCGGCACCTGGGTTTTTAAAGGCATTTCCGGTGAGAGCAAGCAGCGTTTGAGCGTAGTGCTCGGCTTTAAGTATCTTAACCCGGCCCCCGAACTGACCCTTTACGCGCCCGCGGCGCACAGGGAAATGATAGAAAAGCTCTACTGCAACATCGGCGGCAAGCCCGGCTTCGCCGTGCCGCAAGAGGGGCAGACCCGGCCCCGGCAGGAGAAATCGGTCATCACCGTCAACGTGTTCGAATCGGAGAATTGCGCCGAGGTCTGGGTGGACAGCTTCGGCTCCGATCTCGTAAAACAGATCAAGCACACCCTGTTCGACCTGAAATCGAAGCAGGTGGGCGCGATCTACATCTACCTCAGCCTTGAAAAGCCCGAGGTGTATTCGGCGGCGCCGCAGCTAGAAGAACTGGGATTTTTCTTTTCCGGAGTTCTGCCGCAGACGCAGATAGGCGACACTCTCATTCTGCAATACCTCAACAACATCGCCCTCGACTACGGCCAGATCCAGATCCTCACCGATATGGGCAAACAGCTGTTGTGCTACATCAAGGAAAGGGACACGAATCTGATCGCGCGCTAAGTGCGGCCGGGAACTGATAGTTCGAGATAACAGCGCACCAGCTCGATCGGCCGTTCCCTGGGTTTCCATTTTGCTCCCGGGATGGATCCGACAAGGTATGCCTGAAAAATTCGCCGACCTAGCGCTGCGCAACGGCGCCATATATTCCAACGGAACGGTCCGGCCCGGTTCGGTAGCCGTAGCCGGCCCTACCATCGCCTATGCCGGCCCCGATGAAGGGATCGCCGATTTGTGCGGCCCGGAAACAATGGTCATCGACCTGCAAGGCGGACTTGTTCTGCCCGGCTTTATCGACTCGCACATCCATTCTTCGTTCGGCGGACTTTTCAGGATAGAATGCGACCTCTCCGGTCTGACCAGCGAGGCGGCCTATCTCAAAGCCATAGCCGCCTACGCCGCCGCCGACAAAGATAAAAAATACCTGAGAGGCAACGGCTGGCTGCCCAGCGCTTTCGGGCCGCACGGGCCGAACAAAGCCGCCTTGGACGCCGTGGTCCCGGATCGTCCCGCGGTCATCACTTCCTGCGACGGGCACGCGGCCTGGGTCAATTCTATCGCTCTGAAAATGGCCGGGATAGACGCCGGTTTCCACGCGCCGGAAGGCGGAGTGATAGAGCGCGATCCGGGAACGGGGGAGCCCGCCGGCACGCTGCGCGAGTTCTCCGCTATCCAATTGGTGGAGGCGGTCCTGCCGGACCCCTCCGTTGCGGCCCGCAAAGCCGGAGCGCTGCTTTACATGGAGAAGCTGGCCGCCGCGGGCATAACCGCTATCCACGACGCGGCCGTTACGGAAGACGTCGCCGAAACATATGCGGCCCTGGACGCCGCAGGCTTGCTCACTCTCCACGTGCGCGCCTCTTTCATCTGCGAACCGGACCAGGGGGCCGGGCAGGTTGACCGGCTTCTTGAATTGCGCGGCAAGTACCGGGGAAAGGAGTTTTCTCCGGCTTCGGCTAAAATTTTCTTAGACGGGGTGGTGGAAGGTCACACAGCCTTTTTATGTGCTCCTTACGCCGACAGCCCAGGCGCTTTCGGCCGTTCCCTGTGGGAGAAAACCCTCCTGCTCGAGACGGTGCAGGCTCTGGACAAAGCCGGGGTTCAGATACACATCCACGCCATAGGCGACGCCGCCGTGCGCATGGCGCTGGACGCCTTTGAGGCCGCGGCCAAAGCCAACGGCCGCCGGGATTCCAGGCACACCATCGCTCACCTGGAACTTGTGTCCCCGGCCGACGCACCCAGGTTCCGCGAGCTTGGGATTATAGCCTGTTTTCAGCCCACCTGGTTTTACAAGGACGAGTTCTCCGACAGCCAGCTGGGAGCCATCCTGGGCCCGGAACGCGCGCAGGGCCGGTTCAGAATGAACTCTCTCCTCGGGGCCGGAGCAATGGTTTCGTGCGGCAGCGACTGGCCCGTCGGCGGAGACTTCATCACTTTGAAACCTCTGGACTCCATCCAGATAGGAGTTTCAAGACGGGGTATAGGCGACAAGGACGGCGCACCATACATGCCGGAGGAAAGGCTGGACATCGCCGTAATGACGGACTGCTACACCAGGAACGGCGCTTACGCGGCTTTTCTGGAAGAAAGCACCGGCTCACTGGAAGCGGGCAGGCTCGCCGACCTGATAGTGCTCGACAGGAATATTTTCAGTATACCCTCCGAAGAAATTCACAAGGCGAAGGTCCTGCTGACCCTTTTCAAGGGTAAAATAGTTTTCAGGAACACAGAGTACATATTCTAGCCCGGCCGTTCAAAAACGAGCGTGTCCAAAAGAAAAGCCTGCTGCCGGCAGAATCGCGGCTCGATATAAGCGCAGTTATCGCTTGTTTTTCCGGGAGGTGATCCTTGCCCGGGTTTTGAAGCTTTCTGTTTTTGGTTTTACATTACGGGCGGTATATACGGCAGCGTATAGGTTAAAAGCCAGCAGAGAAATAAAACCAGCGGCACGTGCACTATAAGCTGCAGGCAGCAGTAGCCTACCAGGTCCCTGGCCTTCAGGCCGAGTATCCCCAGGAGCGGCAGCATCCAAAACGGGTTCAGCAGATTGGGCAGCGCTTCCGAAGCGTTGTAGATCTGCACTACCCAACCCAGGTGCACGTGGTGCAGAGAAGCCGCCTTAAGCACGTAAGGCGCCTCGATTATCCATTTGCTGCCGCCGGATGGGACGAATACGCCCAGCAGCGCGGAATAGGCGGCCACCAGCAGCGGATAAGTGTGGCGCGTGCTAACCGCAACGAAGAGGTTCGCCAGATAATCGGAAATACCGGTGCCGGTGATCATGCCGAAGATCACCGCGTAAAAAGGGAACTGCAGCAGCACGCCGCCGGTAGCCGGGATCGACTGCACCACGGCACGGGTGAAGCTCTTGGGGCGCCAGTGCAGCAATAAGCCGGCCGTCAGGAAGATAATATTGTAGGTGCTCAGGTCCAGCGCGGCCAGTGCGCCGCTGGGCGAAGTTCTA
Source organism: uncultured Elusimicrobia bacterium (assembly GCA_903917735.1). Classification (GTDB taxonomy): domain Bacteria; phylum Elusimicrobiota; class Elusimicrobia; order Elusimicrobiales; family UBA9959; genus UBA9959. Next base: position 14,003 of record CAIXBR010000034.1, read on the forward strand.
AAAACATCGACGAGATACCAGGTAAGCAGCGCGCCTATGGCCAGGGTGGGCAGCGGGCTGTATTCCAGCCATTCGCCGGGCTTGGTGCGCGGCTCCAGTTCCATTCGCAGCGGCTTATGCACTATGCCGAAATCCTGCGCGGTGCGGGCATGGGCGGCGGAGGGAGCGGAGAAATACGCTATCAACGTCGAGACCAGGATAAGCAGCAAGGCCACTACGGCGTTCTGCCACATGAATATCGTATTGGTAAGCGGTATCAGACCGCTTATCTCGAACAGCTTGGGCGGGATAGCGCTTTTTGTCGCCATCAGAAGCGCGGCGGAAGAGGACAGCCCGCAAGCCCATACCGCGCCCAGCCCCAGGTAGGCTGCAGCGCCCGCGGCGCGGTAGTCCAATCCCTTTACCCGGGCAGAGATCTCCCGCGCCAGTATGCCGCTGAATATCAGGCTGAACCCCCACGACAGCAGCGACGACAGCATGGAGAAAATAGCGATGAAAGCCACCGCGCCTTTTGGGGTTTTGGGGACCCCGGCAAGCTTTTGTATAAGCCGGTATACGGGCGGGGCGCTGGCCAGCACATAGCCGCCTATGATAACCATAGCCATCTGCATTGTAAAAGGCACAAGGGACCAGAACGCCTTGCCGCCCTCCACGGCAAGCTTGCCGGGGGCTTCGCCTATAAGCAGGCCGAAAATGAAAACAACGATAATGCCCAGCAGCGCGAAAACGAAGGCGTCAGGAAACCAGCGTTCCGTCCAGCGGGCAAAAGCAAGCCCGGTCCTGGCCAGAAAATTTTCGTGCGCTTGAAGTTCATTCTCGGTGTTCATGAAGTTTCTCCGGTTGCTACTTACAGCGATGATCTTTCCGATTCAAGGACGGGCTTATATAATAATAACAAAAACCACACGGAATTTTTATCTTCAGCGCGGTTTTTCCAGCAGCGCACTCCGGGGAAACTATCAACTAAAAATATTTTCCCTCCTCTGCAGGCGCAGGCTCATAACCGTGGGTAAGCTCCGTAGTCCCCGTGCCCCGGCTTTTGATAGTATTACGTTTACAACTATGACTGCAGATCCCCATTTTCTATTGACGCTGGTAGCCTGCGCGGGAATGATCACCGAGGTCGGCCTTCTGGTATGCAGTGTACGAAAGGATAAGCTCAGGGTGCTTGCCCTGCCCGCCGTTACGGGAGTCGTCTATCTGATCACCGCCCTATGCTTCGATAAGATAGATTATTTCGCGCGTTTTTTTACCCCGATGATCGGGCTTGGGTTTGTTACCGTTATTTTGTTTGCGGGAGAGCTGATGCCCGCTATTACAAAATACCATGTTCTGTCATTCACCATTATCTTCTGGTATCTCTTTGCCGCGGGTTATCTCGTACCGCCGTCGATGCTGATGGGGTCCCTGTTCATGGCGTTTTGCGCCTGTTGTTCGGTGGCGGCGACGCTCAGCTTGTTTTTGCGGGGCAACCCCATCCCGTTCATACGGCCGTTATTATATATTTGGCACATCATGATCGTCGCCTTGGCGGGGTGGTCGCAGTTCAGCGGCAAAGCACTGGATTTTGACGCCACTGTCCCGGCGGCGAAACTCCCAGGTCCCCTGGTGGTATTCATAACCGGTATGGCGGCAATGTACCTGATAATACTTTTTATAGATCTGCAGTTAATGACCGAATTATTCTTAACAGGCCGGGGCTGGGAGGACGACGAGGATCACAGTGAATTTGGAAAAATGATCAAGAATGTTTTTAGAAATAAGTTCCAGGACATAGTCCCGAATAAACCGAACATGCTTGCCTTGATCCTCGGCCTCCAGTTCCTTTTGACGTGCCTAAATTACCGGCTGAAGCTCCTTTCTCCTTTCCTGTTCGCTAACTGCTGTCTCCTGGCCATGCCCAGGCTCGTCACGCTGATGACGACCGATCCGGCGGTTGCGCAGCAGGCGTCATTAATATTATTGGGGAGCACTAAAAAGAAGCACCATAAATGATGCGTTGGGCGAAACCGCCTGCCGGTGCGGGTTCTATTGCTTCGTACAAGTCGCCTTTCGGGTCCAGCCAGTTGCAACTTTCAGGCTAGAACTGCACGCCTACGCTGAACTTGTTCGTATTGCCCAACTCGCCCATAGGGACGTAAGCATAATCCATACTGTAATTCCCGTATTTCAGTCCCAGACCTAAGGCAAAACCCCTAGTCCCGCCCAGGTCCTTGCTTGCGGTGTTGTAACCGCCGCGCAGGGCTATTGCGAACCTGTCGCCCAGCTTGCGGGTGTATTCGGTGCCCGCGGCAAAATAGGCGGCGCCGTCAGACGGCATTATCACATCCCCGGCCAACGCCCAGTTTTCCAGCATATGATAGGCGGCGCCCGCCTTTATCATTAACGGCAGAGGATCCGAGCTGTTGTCATACTTTATACTTGAGCCCATGTTCTGCAGGACCGCGCCTAAAGCGATCTTTGGTGATAGCGCGTATTGCGCGCCCGCGTCCAACGCCACCGCCGAAGCCTTGTTCCGTATTTCCGACGAGATATATTTCAGGCTGGCCCCGGCGTCCAGGCCAAGGATATGCCGGGCATAGGACAAGGTCGCGCATAAGTCGCTGGGACTTATACTGCCGGTGGCGGCGCCGCTGGCATTGCGGGTGGTAATATCGCCGTAGGAAAGGTACTGCACCCCTGCGGCGAAAACGCCTACAGATGTGGGCAGGGCGTAGGAAGCCCATTCATAACGTATGCTTTCGAACAGTTCGGCATGCGTGAACGAAGCTTGCTGCTTCGTAATTTTTGCCAACCCGCCCGGGTTCCAGTAAAGCGCCGCGGCGTCGTCGGCTATCGCGGTGAAGGCTTCGCCCATGCCGCTTTCTCGCGCGCCGGGACCTATTTTCAGGAACTGTGCGGCGGCCGTGCCGGCGTCATCGCCGGAAAAGGCAGCCCGGGCATTACCGTATACCGAGACCAGAAGCAGAACTGCGATGGGTAAAAGCAGATATTTTTTCAGCATGGCACTGTTCTCCTATTTCTCTACGGCAAGTTTGAGCCGTTTGGTCTTTTGCGCCTGATCCTTTACCAGCGCGATATAAATCCCGCTGGCGACCATTTTACCGGCGTCGTTCCTACCGTCCCATACCGCCGTGCCTGAAAGCGGCACGTCGATCTTGCGTATGAGCTGACCCAGGATATTGAATATCGACACCCGCGAACCCGCCGCAAGGTTTACGATACTCATCCCTTGCGTCTGGGTAACCGGGTCGAAGGGGATGGGATATGCGATGACCGCAACCGACGCCACTGCCGCCGGGGCGGTATACTGCGCCAGTGCGAAGCGGGAAAGATGGGTGGTTGTAGCTACCACCCTGTTGTTATCCGGATCGGGGATGGAGTTGAGCGGGATCCAGACGCCGGCTGTATCGTCATAGCGGGCTATGATGAGTTTTAATTCATCCAGGCCGGTAACATCGCTGTTGTTATAGTTGAACGTCAGCGTGACAGCCTTTGAAGGCTGGAGATTTTTGCCGGCGACTACTTCTATCCCTACCCCGGTCGGCAGCAGCGCGGCGGTGCCGGTGGCCGGCGGAGTAAACGGCAAAAGGAGCATATTAATATTTTCGGGAAACGACGCCGCCGGAATATCCACTACGATGCTGCCGCCGGAAGAGGTGTTCCGCTGCATCGTGGACGGCGCGCTCTGGGAAACCGTCGTCATTTTTATGTCGGTCTTGTACAAACCAGAGTCCGTTCCCGCATAGAGAGAACCGGGAAAGAGCAGATTGATACCGGTAAACCCGTAGGCGAACAACGTCCAGGTTTCTCCGTCGTCAATACTCATGTAGATGTCGCTGCCGGTGGAGTAGAACAGCGCTTTCTGGCCTTCCGTACTAGCGGAGATGGTGAATTTATGAAGGTCATAAATGCCGGATGCAGAAGCTATCTTTTCCCAGGTGGTACCGCTGTCGGTGCTTCTATCCACTTCGCGCGACGAGGTGGCGTAGATGGCGCCGGCGGCAGTCGTATCGATCATAAGATCGCTGATCATATCGTTGGGAACTCCCGTCATCTGCTCCCAGGTCGCCCCGCCGTTCACTGACCGGTAGGCTCCCGTGGTACTGGCGGATTTAGAATTACAGATCGTTCCCTTGCCTACGTACATTTTCTGAGGGTCGGAAGGATCCAGCACGACATTGCTTATGACCGACCCGGGGAAAGCGAACTGCGTCCAGTGTTGTCCGCCGTCCACGCTCTTATAGAGTCCGTCGCCGGACTTGGGCGACATCACGCCTCCCCCGACACCGGCGTACATGATCTCGGGATCAGCGGGATCAAAAGCCAATTTAAGCACAAGACCGACACTAATATTGCCCGGGAAAGTGTACAATAAGCTCCAGTTATCCCCGTAATCCACGCTCTTGCAGATCACCTGGTCATTACCCGACGACTGGGTCATGAATACGACGTTCGAGGTGGACGGATGTACGATAACGTCGCCCATTCCCGTCCGGATGCCGCCCAACCCGGCGAGCATCGCCCAGGTATGGCCGGTATCGGTACTGCGGTAAAGGTCGGCGCTGCTGCCGGCGTAGAAGATGTTCCTTTCAATGGGGTTTCGCCTTAGGAACCCGAACACGACGCCATTGATCCCCGTGTTGGCCGCCGTGAAGGTAGCGCTGTCCGTGCTTTTATATATGCCCCGCCCGCCGGGATCTACGCCGTAAAGAAAACCATTGGTGTCGTCGTAAACCGGGTCGGTAACATTGCCGAAAGCGCTCATTCCGACCAGTGTAAAGCTGGCCCCGCCATCAGTGCTTTTATACATCCTGCTTTCGTTCCAGGCCAACAGGGTGCCATCGTTCTTGACCGTCAGCAGGACAGCCCTGACCCCGGTAGTTCCGGGCGTTGGGCCGACCATCCATGTAGCTCCTGTATCCGTGCTTCTAAACACCTTCAAGCTCCCGGCGTCATAATATCGTCCGCCGGCATAGAGTATATTGTGGCTTGACGGATCCACGGCGAAAGAATATATGGGACGTTCAGCGGCGGAAGAATCTAACTCATTTTGCAGACAAGTCCATGTAGCTCCCGCATCCGTGCTCCGGTAAATAGCGCCGTCTGCATCATAATTTTTGTTCGCCGTAACAATAATGGTGCTGGAAGAAACAACTACTAGACGCGAAGGAGTAAAATCAGCGTCGAGAGAATAGATCACGTTCCATGTGGTTCCGCCATCCGCGCTCTTGTATATCTTTCGCGGGCTGCTTTGCAGATCGCCGGCATATACGATATTTTCGTTCAAAGGATCGCAGGCGATCTCATCGAATCTCTTCGGGAGCGGCATTTCAGACCAGGTATCTCCGGCATCTCCGCTTTTGTACAGGAGTTCACGGGCGGTGGTGACATAGGCGATATCCGGGTTTGACGGTGCGAAGACGATGTCGGTTATCAAATAATTGATAACGCCTTCGTTTTTCCAGGTCTTGGCGCTGTCGGTGCTTTTATAGATAGTGTTGATCCCAGCAAGCAGGACATTATGGCTTGAAGGCTGCATAGCGAACGCCCCTATCTGGCCGCCGTAAATATTGGCGCTTTCCCAAGTATCCGGACCCGCCCCCGAGCAAAACGTTTTTGAGATCACCAGCAGCGAAAAGAACACGATACATTTCCTTGTCATTGTTGCCTCCAACTATCTTAGAGCCGTCAATAAGTACCCCGGAGAACCGTCCCGCTTCCTTACGTCTGAAATTTGCCGAAAACTTCCCTTACAATTATAATAACAAAACGCTGGGCTTTTCTTTGAAATTTTGCAGAGCCCCCCCCGCGCCCGGAGGTGGCCGGGCGTGTTGGGCGGGTCAGTCTTCAGCCGGGGCGGGTTGTGTATCCCATAAGTCCACCCGCGGGTCCGGCTGGCAGTCTTCGCCTGGCGGGCCGCAGGTTTGCGGCGCTTTTGCGGCAGGTTTGAACTTCGGGAAATCAGCCGCCAGGCCAAGTGGGTTAAAAGCCGCACAAGTTCCTTGTCATTGTGGATAACAGCCACCGGTTTCATTTCAAGCTTGCATTTGGGGCATATAAGCGGGAATACTTCAAAGACCCGCGCCAAGCAGGCCGCCCAGGAGTTGGGCGCGGCAAGATCGGTGAATCCATGGATTTTGGCACCAAGAAGGGCAATATATACGGCATTATCGGTAGTGCCACCCATAGAGCCAGCAGCCCCGGATACAAGACTATAACCAAGGTGGGTTATAATCTAGGCGCCGGCGCCCAGGTGGAAATAGCTCCCCAGTGGCTGGCGGGGCTTGAAATCCTGTATTACGCACTCCATATGACGGATCAAGACACCGGAAAAAATCTTAACTTAACCAGCATCGCTCCCACGCTTACCGTGGGCTATTCGTTCTAATACTACGCAATGCGGTTTGCGCACCCATCCCTTTACCGGGGCGGGCGCGTTTTATTTGCCACGCCTGAATTTTTGCACCATAAAGGGAAAGGGCAGCGGCGGATTACAGCAAAGCCATTGCGCTTAATCTTAAATATGTCCGGGCGTACCGCAACCGCGCGGATGCTTATTATTTATTTAAGAAGGACTACGCTGGAAATGAGGTCAGTTGCCTGGATGCGAATCAAGGCCTGGCCCAAATTTTCCCGGTTTATGTGATATAATTTAAGTGGTTATTCTCTAAAATATTATTGTTTTACAAGGAAACCTGATGAAGATAAAAATCGCAGTACTTGCCGCGTTCGCCGCCATCTCCATGTCTTCTTACAGTTATTCTGCCGCTCAGGTGAAAGTTATCCCCGGTGACTTGCTTGACGCCGTCGCCGGCAAGTCTTTCGACAAATTAAAGGCCGGAGCGGTAACACCCCCGATGGATACCAATACTACCGGCATGGACGTGTTTGAAGTTCCTGCAACCCGCTATCTCAAATTCGTGATGGAAACCGGAAGAACAATGCCGGCGCAGCCGACGGGGATCTGGGACCCGCCTCCCGGCTCCACGGTCACCTACAATCCTAACGGCTCGGTTAATAGTGTTGAATACGCTTACGGTACCTGGGAAGATTATTCCCGTTTCAAAAATCATAATTCCGTGGTAAACGTCAACTGGTATGACGCTAAGGCTTTTTGTGAATGGGCCGGCAAACGCCTGCCCACGGAAGCGGAATGGGAGAAGGCCGCCGCCGGAGACGATAGCAGCTGGACCCCCGGCACGCCCAACCCTAAACTATCCCAATACGCCTGGTACGATGCAGACGCGTCTGGCCGCCTTCATCTTTCAGGCATCAAAAAACCCAATCAATACGGGCTTTACGACATGATCGGCAACGTCTGGGAATGGACAGCCGATCTCTATAACGGAACTTCATATCTGGACGGCAACGACCAACCCGGCTCGCCGCGCCACACCCTGAAGGGCGGGTCTTATAAAAGCGGGGCTGATATCGGGCCATACACCTCCGCCGGAGCCGCGCCTGGTTTCATCAGCGCGGATGTGGGGTTCCGCTGCATAAAATAACGGCGGGCTGGCCGCAAAAAGCAGTTCTCGCCGCCGGGGATACCCTCCCCGGCGGTTTATTTTGTGTGCCCAGCATGAAACCAGGCTTGTAGGTGATAACCCGCCTGGGCCTGCCTACGGGATTCCCGGGGTTTCCCGCCAAAAAACCCGGCGGGCCCGCTGCTGGCGCGGCATTATAACAAGCGCGTTCCGGAGAATGTGCGTGATAAATAAAATATGGGAACGCTGCTTCCTAACTTTCTAATTTGGCGGTGAGGATTCAGTCTATTATGAGAATATGGGATATAACGCCGCGACGGCTGTGCCGTAATCATTTGCTTGGCGAACACCGGGAACTGCATTGTATCTGGGTGGTATTAACGCAGGGGAAAAAAAGGTTATTCAAGGCATCCTGAAACCCTGCGTTGGCGCGGACATCTGAACCACCATGTTCGGATGGGCTTTGTACTTAGCAGCTATTTCCGCGATCGTCAGCTCGCCCTTTATCGCCTCCAGGGCTGCCTTCGCCTTTGTCGCTGCATCTATTTTATTTCGCATCTGGCCTCCTTAGTGTATTCTACATTCAAAATACACCTTAAGTCAGCCTAAATTCTGGTCCAGTTTTCCCCGACCACCGCAGCCTTTCCCTGGCCGCATGTCAGATATAGCGCGGGAACGGAAATAAATTTGGAAAGCCGCGGAAAAAAAGTAGAATACATCTACATTTTCTCCCCGCGGGAGAACGGCGCATTTTTATGTATTCTAAAGGATGTGGTTTATGACTAAAACAGTTTTCTTCCTGTGCCTTATTTTACTGGCGGGCTGTTCGCAGCGGCAGACCGCGTTCACCACCGACAACAAAAAAATATCGGTCTACACCACAGCGGACAAGACTGCCTACCGCCTGGCGCGGGGCGGGACTTTTGAATTCAAGCCTTTCGGCCAGCCGCTGGAGACTGAGCCCTGCATTTTTGTGGACCCGGCCAAGACCTTCCAAACCCTGGTGGGCATAGGCGGCGCCCTTACCGACGCCGCCGCGGAGACCTTCGCCAAACTGCCGGAGAAGAAACAGAACGAGGTGCTGACCGCCTATTTCGACCCTAAGGCCGGCATCGGTTATTCTTTGGCGCGCACGCCCATAAACAGCTCCGATTTCTCCAGCGGGAGCTACACCTATGTCGGCGAAGGCGACAGGGAACTGAAGTCTTTCAGCGTGGCCCACGACCTAAAATACCGCATCCCGTTCATCAGGCGCGCGATCGTCGCTGCCGGCGGCGGGATAACTATGTTCGTCAGCCCCTGGAGCCCGCCGGCCTGGATGAAGGACAACAACGACATGCTGCACGGCGGCAAGCTAAAAAAAGAATTCTACCAGGCCTGGGCCGACTATTACGTGAAGTTCATAAAGGCCTACGAGAAGGAAGGCGTGCCGGTCTGGGGCCTGACGGTGCAGAACGAGCCGATGGCCTCGCAAAAATGGGAGTCATGCATCTACACCGCGGAGGAGGAAAGGGATTTCATCAAGAATTACCTCGGCCCCACCCTGAACAAGGAAGGCCTGGCCTCCAAAAAACTCATTGGCTGGGACCACAACCGGGACATGCTGTTCCACCGGGCCGACACCCTGCTGGGCGACCCACAAGCCGCGAAGTACCTCTGGGGAATAGGCTTCCACTGGTACGAAAAATGGCACGGCGACTCTATCTTCGAGAACGTGAAGCGTGTGCAGGAAGCCTACCCGCATGCCAACCTGATGCTTACTGAGGCCTGCAACTACCCGTTCAGCTGGAAGACCATGAACGACTGGAACTGGGGCGAGCTGTACGGCAAGTCCATGATAAACGACTTCAACAACGGGGCCGCGGCCTGGACCGATTGGAACATCCTGCTGGACGAGACCGGCGGGCCCAACCACGTTAGTAACTTCTGCTTCGCCCCGCTGCACGGCGACACGCGCAACGGCACACTGCACTATATGAATTCCTATTATTACATCGGACACTTCTCCAAGTTCATCAGGCCCGGGGCCAGACGGGTGTCCAGCTCGTCCTCGCGCGCGCAGTTGCTGACCACGGCTTTCCTTAATACGGACGGTAGCCTGGCGGTGGTGGTGATGAACCAGAGCGGGCAGAAGATACCTTACCGGCTGTGGATAGCCGGAAAAGCCGTGGAACTGGACGGCCTGCCGCACTCCATCTCGACCTTGGTCTCGACCTTGGTGGTGAACTGAACGGCTTTTTTGTATCATTAATCCATAGACATCCGGCGGGGCCGGAAACAACGGGGAGATAAAAATGGCATCAATTCCAGTTTCGACGACTGCAAAAACGGCGGCGGGCCCGGAGGCCGATTACTCTTTCGCGCTCTCGGCGCTAACTTCGCTCTTCTTCATGTGGGGCTTCATCACCTGCCTTAACGATATCCTTATCCCGCATTTAAAGGCCGTTTTCACGCTGAACTACGCGCAGTCGATGCTGATACAGTTCTGCTTCTTCGCCGCTTACTTCATAATGTCGCTGCCCGCAGGCTCGATAATCGAGAAGATCGGTTATAAGAAAGGCATCTGCACCGGGCTGGTGATAGCCGGCCTGGGCTGCCTGCTGTTCTACCCCGCCGCCGGGATGCGCTCCTACCCGCTCTTCCTGTCGGCCTTCTTCGTGCTGGCCTCGGGCATAACCCTGTTGCAGGTGGCCGCCAACCCGTACGTTACCATCCTGGGCAGCCCGGTTACGGCGTCCAGCCGCCTAAACCTGACCCAGGCGTTCAATTCCCTCGGCACTACCATAGCGCCTTATCTCGGCTCCATCTTCATCCTGAGCGTGGCCGTTAAATCCGCGGGCGATATCGCCGCGCTGCCGCCCGAGGGGCTGACCGCCTACCAGATCGCCGAAGCCGGCTCCGTGCAGATGCCCTACCTGGGGCTGGCCGCGGTGCTGTTCCTGATAGCCGCGGCTTTCGCCATCATCAAACTGCCGCAGATAGAGGCCGGCACTACCGACCCCGAATCCGGCAAAGAAGAATTCGACCCGGGCGGCGCCTGGGGCTACAGGCATTTGAAACTTGGCGCGCTGGGAATATTCCTTTACGTTGGCGCGGAAGTGGCCATCGGCAGTTTCCTGGTGAATTACCTGGGCCAGTCCTATATAGGCGGCCTGCCCGAGGCTGTGGCGGCCAAGTACGTTTCCTTCTACTGGGGCGGCGCCATGGTGGGCCGGTTCCTCGGCTCGGGGATACAGCGCAAGGTCAACCCTGGCAAACTGCTGGCCTTCAACGGTTTCGCCACCGTAGTGCTGCTGGCCGTTACCATGCTTACCAACGGCGGCGTGGCCATGTGGTCCATCCTGCTGATAGGCCTGTTCAACTCCATCATGTTCCCGACCATCTTCTCTCTGGGCATTGCCGGCCTCGGACACCACACGGGCAAAGGCTCCGGCATACTGTGTATGGCCATAGTTGGCGGCGCGCTGATACCGGTGCTGCAGGGCGTTATTGCCGACGCTATAGGCATACACCACGCCTTCATCCTGCCGTTGCTCTGCTATCTTTACATCGCCTATTACGGCTTGTCCGGCCATAAGCCGCGCCTGGCCGGGAACGGGAACTGACCTCCGCCCAACGCGGGCGCTGCGCTATCTTAACCAAGCACCCTGACCCCCCGGAATGAAACATTTCCGGGTGGTCAGTGTCATATCTAGTGAAAGGCCGGGACAAAGAGGAAAAAGATATGACAAATAAAACTTTAGAAGCCGGGCAGACGCTGCCCCAGGGTAAAGATGCGGCGGGCCGCGAGAAAGAGATAGAATACATATACATTTTCTCCCCGCAGGAGAACAAACCAGGGTTTTACGCGCTTTGCTTAGGGTGACCGGTCCGCATGGAAAATGAAGAGAGTCTGCTGAAAAGAATAGCCGCCGGAGAAAAAGAATTCTTCGGCGAGCTTGTGCTCAAGCACCAAGACTTCATTTTCAACGTGGTCAGCAAGTACGTCAGGTTCGAGGAAGAGGCGCGCGACATTACCCAGGACGTTTTCCTGAAGGCCTACGAGAACATAGAGAAATTCCGCGGAGAGTCCAAGTTCTCCTCCTGGCTTTACCGGATAGCCTACAATCTCAGCATGAACTGGTCCGAAAGGGTGCAAGGGCGCGAAACCCAGCTGGACGACGCTTTCGCCGAGACCATCCCGGCGCCGCCTGACCTGGCCGACGAGATCTATGAGCGGGAAACGATACTAGCCAGGATAACGGAAATACTGGAAGAGATCCCCCTTAAGTACAAGGTAGTGATAAAGCTCTACTATTTCGAGGACAAGTCCTACCAGGAAATAGCCGACACACTGAATATCCCCATCAACACGGTAAAGATACAGCTTCTCCGGGCCAAGGAGCATATTAGGAAGAAACTGGATACCTGAAGATTAGTGAAACATTTCAGCGGTTGGTGTGTCAGATAGAGTGAGGGGACGGCAAAGCCGCCCCGGTTAAAAAGGAAAAAGAGAAAAAAATATGATCAAGAAACTTATAGAATTATCGTTCCTGACCGCGCTGATAGTGGGAATCATCCTGTTGGTCAACAAGACCGGCTCCATCAGCCCGGAAACGCTGACGGTGCTGAAATACCTGGGGCTGGGCGCGCTCGGCCTGATGGCCCTGGGCATAGTGGCCGGCACCATACTGGGCCTGACCGCCATAATAATGGGGATCTCCTTCGTTAAGAGCGCGGCGGGCTTCAGCTCCCGCGACGACAGGGCGCACGGCGCCGGCGGCTTTATAGGAGAGGCCGTAGGCGGCGCCATAAAGGGCGCCCTGAGCGGCCTGGGCGAGCTGAAGAGCCTCTCCTCCCGGCATGTGGAGATAGCGCTGGAGAACTACCCGTACGATTCCTTCAGGATAAAGGCCCTGAGCGGGGACCTGGTCCTTACGGGGCACGACGGGCCCGGCGCCAGGGCGGAGATAGAGATCTTCGAGAAAGCGGAAGGCGACACCGAGGCCGTGTTCGAGAACGGCGAGATAAAACTTATGACCAAGAGCGGCAAGAAGAGCGTGATAGGCTCGGCCAAGGTGTTTCTGCCGGCCAAGCTCACCAGCCTGACCGCCGAAAGCATAAACGGCGATGTGACCATAAGCGACTTCGCCACCGGCGGGGCCTCGGCCTTTAAAGGCGTAAACGGCGATATCTCCCTCACCGGGTTCAAGAACTCCGCCGAGGTTTCCGTGAAGACGGTGAGCGGCGACGTTGAGATAAAGGAATCCCAGTTCAACTCGCTCAAAACCCAGAGCGTCAGCGGCGATGTGAGGATAAAAGACTCGGCCGCCGAGACCGCGGTGATGAAGACGGTGAGCGGCGACATAGATTATTCCGGCAGCGACATAAAGAACCCGACCGTGAAGACCGTAAGCGGCGAAGTAAAGAAATAACCGCAGCCCATAAATACGGCGCCCCGGCCTAAAACTCCGGGGCGCCGTGTTTTCAGCGGGGAAGCGCCTGCTGGTTATTGTGTACAATAAAAAAAATGAGGCCGCGAACAGATCCCGTCATCAAAACTCTCTTGTACGTCCTGGAACTTCCCGGAAGCAAGGCCGGGCTGAGCATTTCGGACGCGCGCGGCGGCCCCGCGGCAGGGCGCTTCGCAGTAAAGCCCGGCCCCATCATGAGGAAGTTCCTCTCCTACCAAGGGCCGGTCAGGATACTGGACCTGGGATCCACCGCCGGATGTTTACAGGAGGTCCTGGAGGCCAACGCCCCTGCCCGTGCGAAGGTCTATTACTACAGTCTAGACGCCCGCAGCACGGCGCCCCGGGCCGCAGGTATGACCCCCGCCTTGCGCCTGGTCCGTGACCTGAGGTCCGGTTTGCCGTTCCGCGACGGCGCTTTCGACTTTGTTTTTTCTTCCGAAGAAGCGGCGCGGCATTTAAATATACGGGAGAGTGAAAAGTTATTTAAAGAGATGAGCAGAGTTCTCAAAACAGGCGGGGTATTTGTTTACTCAACGGCCGGCCTGTCCGGCGCCCGGACAAGGTCCCTGAGGAAGAATGATCTCTTTTTGATGAAAACCTATGGTGGACAGGACCAATATAATGCCTTAAGGCCGCGCAACGAACCCGTCAATATCAAAATAGAAAAGTCTTACCAGAAAGAGCTCTTCGAGGCGGTCAGGGCGCGCTGCTGCCCGTGGCCCGTCGGCCAAAAACTGCTCTTTATCTCCAAAGGAAAAGCTAACCTGGCGGACGAGGTTAAAACCCTGTTCCCCGGAGAGGAGGCCTCTCCGTTGGGCCACCGGGGAAATTCCGTTTTATTCGCGACCAGCAGGGAGATCATAAAATACCTGCCCAAATCCGCCCTGGAAAAATATCTTGAGGTGTACGGGCTCCTGAACGGGCGGGCCGGGATAAACTTGCCGGAAATAATCGGCATATCCGAATCCGAAGTCTCCGAGCATTACCTGGTGAGGATGAAAAAGGTGGATGGAACCCCCTTAACGGACGCCTGGGAAGGATTAACTGAAAAAGAAAGGGTAGCCGTAGTCTGTGGCCTGGCCGCCGCCTTAAAGCGGGTCCACTCCGTACATTTTAAACCTGGCGCCATCCCCCGGCATTTCAGGCAGTTAGAAGGGTGCGCCGGTTGGAAAGAGGAGATCTTCGCGGCCTGCCTGGCCGAGCTGGACCACTGCAAAGAGAAACATATCGTAGGAGAGAGCTTGCGCTCCGCTTTTCTTTCGCTCTTAAAACAGAGCATCAACAAGGTAGCGCCCGCCGGATACGTGCTGCTCCACCGCGACATGAATTTCAATAATATCATGGTGGGCAGGGGTAATAAACTGACGCTCCTGTTCGACTTTGAAACGTGCACTGCCGGGGACAAATACCTTGACCTGGTAGTGACCGGGCTTTTCTTTGAAGAAAAATACCGGAAGGTCCTTTTCAGCGCATACGGGGTTCCCGGGAATTTCGACAAGATCTCCGCGGCGTACAGGCTGATAGCCATCCTGTGCTTCTTAAGGACGAAAGTGATAGAAAAAGGCAAAGAGAAAGAGGTCCTGGAGTTCATAAGGACGGGCCGTTCGCGCGCGGTCAGCCCCGCAGCGTGGACCGTGCCGCAGGGTGGCCGCCGGCCTCCCGGACACCTTCAGGGTTGACTTTCGGCCGATCAGGAGCTACAACATAGCTAGACCCGTTCGCCCGGGGATTCATGGTACGTAAAATGGACAAGATCTTACTGGCCGCTTTACTCCTGCTGGCTGCGCCGTTCGCCGCCAAGGCCGGGAGCAAAGCCATATACGGCGACGACGACAGGAAAGAGTATTTCGAAGTCCCTAAAGAAAGGCGGGCCCAGGCCGACGCCGTGGTCTCCCTCTGGGACTCGTCGAAAGTATTTCCTGACCATGCAGGGCACTTCCTGCTGTCAGTCCACCCGTTCTCGGACAAGGTCTTCGACCGGGGCGGCGGCAAGCTTTGCGCCTCCGAGCCGTTCCGCAACCAGCCCATAGGGGCCGAGTGCTCGGGCACTCTTGTAGGAGAAGACCTGGTAATGACCGCCGGGCACTGCATAAGCACCCAGCACGATTGCGACGATATGATAGTGGTCTTCGATTTCAATATAAAAAGTCCCGGCGGAATAGCCCCGGCCACAGTTCCGGCCTCCTCCGTATATTTCTGCAAGTCCATAGTGAGCAGCAAGCTGGAGTCCGCCAAATACGGGAAGCTGCCCCCAGCCGACGCTGTCCAGAAAGGGATAGTAAAGGACCTGGACTACGCGATAATAAGGCTGGACAGGAAAGTGACCGGCCGCAAACCCCTGCCCATCGACCGCAAAGGCGGCCTGGAGACCGGCTCCCCCATTTTTACGATAGGGCACCCGGTAGGGCTGCCGGCGAAAATCACCGAAGCGGCTTCAGTACTGAACATCCGCCCGGAAGACCCTTATTTTGAGGCGAACCTGGACACCTACGGCGGAAATTCCGGCAGCGGAGTGTTCAACGCTAAAACCGGGCTTTTGGTGGGGATACTGGCGCGCGGGCGCGATGATTTCAAAAAAACCCCCGAAGGCTGTTACGCCTCCGAGGTCTTCGAGCAGAACCCGAAAGACGGCGGCGAGGCGGTAACCAAGATAGCTCTGGTCGCCGGCTTCATCCCAGAGCTAGAAGAGAGGAAGGACGCCGTGAAGGAACCGGTGGCTGTGGACGGCAGCGCAATAAAGGCGGAGACCCCGGCGGGCAGTACCTGGGAGAAGCTGACCGGCAGGTAGCAAGGAAAAGCGGACTTATGAAAAGCGGGCTTGTATACCTCATCACGATGGCCGGCAGAGGCCTGCGGTTCGGTACCGCCGGCTACGAACTTCCCAAATACATGATAGAGGCGTCCGGCGCCACCCTTTTCGAACATTCGCTGGGTTCCCTGCCGCTTTCGGCCGCGGACAGGATAGTTTTCGTCGCGCTGAAAGAGCACCAGGAAAAATACGCCCTGAAGACTTTTATAGCCTCAAAGCTTGAAAAACTTTGCGGCGGCGCGGCGCCGGAAATGAAGATCCTGCTGCTTGAAAAGCCGACCGGCGGCCAAGCGCAGACGGCGCTGGCGGCGCAAAGCCTGGTACCGGACGGTTGCGAGCTCGCCATTTACAATATAGACACGCGCTTCAGCTCCGCCACGCTAGCACGGCGGCTTGCCGACCCCGCTTTGAAGAAGGACGGCGTGATAGGGGCGTTCAAATTGACCGGGGTCGACCCGAAATGGAGCTTCGCGCTTACCGCCGCGGACGACACGGTGCTCAGGACCGCTGAAAAGGAACAGATCTCCGACAACGCGCTCACCGGCTTCTACCATTTCACCTCCGCCCGGGATTTTTTCAGGGTAGCAGAAGCCGCCGTTAAAAACAATCTTACCGAGCGCGGGGAATTCTATGTCGCCCCGCTTTACAACCAGTTAATAAGGGAGGGGCGCAGCTTCGTGCTGGATACGGCCGAAAGCCTGCTGCCGCTGGGCACCCCGGAGGACCTGCGAAGTTATGTCCTGGACGCAAAACCTGACGCCTGAGAAGGACGGAATTTTCTGTTCACTTATCGTTCCCTGCTACAACGAAGAGAGGAATCTGGCCCCATTCGCGGGCGCTTTTTCCGCCGCCCTTAAAAATACTGACATCGAGGTAATCCTGGTCAATAACGGCTCCACCGACGGTTCGGCGGCTGTCCTGGGCTCTTTGCTGAGGGAGTATCCCTTTCTGCGGAGCGTGGCCGTGCCGGTGAACAGGGGCTACGGCCACGGCATACTTGAGGGCCTGAAGGCGGCGCGGGGGACGGTGCTGGGCTGGGCGCACGGGGACCTGCAATATTCGCCCGGGGACCTGGCCGCGGCCGCCGAAGAGTTAAGGCCGCTGCGGCATGAAAAGTTCTTTTATAAGGGTCTAAGGCGCGGCCGCCCGGTGGCGGACCGTATTTTCACCTCCGGCATGGCGTTCTTCGAAAGCGCGCTTCTGGGCCTGCGTTTGAGTGATATAAACGCCCAGCCGACATTTTTCCACCGGTCGCTGACAGCGACCTTCGCGGTTCCACCCGAGGATTTTTCGCTGGACCTTTACGCCTACGCCTGCGCGGTCAAGAACGGCTTCAAGGTCCGGCGTGGGAGCATAACGCTCAAGGAAAGGGCAGCCGGGACTTCAAGTTGGAACAGGGGGCTCGGCGACAGGGTCAAACTTATTAAACGAACCATCGCCGCCAGCCTGACCATCAGGAAAGAGCTTGCCCGGCCCGGGCGGCAGCAATGATGCTTCAATATACCGTGTATTCAGGTGTCCTCCTCGCCTGGGCAGGCTGCCTGTGGATGCTAGCTGAAAACCTGCCGCGTTTCCCCGGGCGGGAACAAGGCGCCTGGAAGACCGCGCTGGTTTTCGCGGCTTTTTCGGCCGCCGCGCTCTATCTGGCCTCGGCCCTGCCGGTGCGCTCAGGCTACGATAACGACCATGATTTCATGTGCCTGGGCTCGAGGTTTTTCAACCTCAACCTCTCCCAACTGCTGTCTTTTAAGGAAATTTCCCCGCTTTTTACCGATGCGGTCTCCGACCTGCTGACCGGGCGCTCGCTTGCCGGGATCCTGTGGAAGAACAGGCTTCTCCTGCCGGCGGCGGCGTTCCTCCTTTATGCCGGCCTCCGGCGCTTCGGCCTCGGGAAACCGGCGGCGGGGCTAGCCTGCGTTTTTTTCGGCTTTAATTTCCTGGCGCTGCTGAACGCGAACTCTTTCGCCACCACCCTGGCGAACGTCTTTATTCTTTTCATGTCGCTGTTCGCCGCCGCAGAAGTTTACGCGGCCGCGGAGGTTGGGATAAAAGAGCTGCTTTGGGTTTTCAGCTCCATGCTGCTGGTCCTGAGCGCGCGCTACGAATTCCTGCCGGCGGTCGCCCTGATATTCGCCGCCGTCATGGCCCGCGCCGCAAGGCGCGGGACTTTAAAATTCAGCGCCGCCGGCCTAAGCGTGTCTGCGGCGGCACTTTTACTGCTCGGGGTATGCGCTTTTTATATTAAATCGGTGTCCCCTTCTGGGCAGCTGAACGGAGCTTTTGAGCCTTTCCACAACCTGGCGGGCAACCTCTGGACGAGGAACCTGGGAGTTATTGCCGGCGGCCATCGCTACGCGGTTCTTCTGCTCGTCTGCTCCATCGCGGCTCTCGCTACTGCCGGGGCGGTGATCGGCAGGGGAAAATTAGCGGTGAAGGCGGCGTTCACTGTGCTGGCGCTCTGGGCGGGCTATTTTTCGTGCATCTACAAACCGATGGACCTCTACCCGCTGCATTTCATGCGGCACCAGCTGTATTTTTTCGCGCCGTTCGTTTTCCTTCTCGCGCTTGCCCTGGACGCCGCCGGGGATATTCCCCTGGTTCTTAATTCCGGCAAAAGATTAAAATACGGCCTTGCGCTTCTAGCCGCACTGTTTTACGCCTATCTGAACGCCAAAGCAGTCCTCAGCTTCAACGGGGAGCGGAGAACTAACGATATTGAACTTGAATTCCTTATGAAGGCGCAGGGCGGGTGGAGCAATGACTGCGCCGTGGTTTACCCGGTCCTTGACGCCAGATACAACCTGCTGGAAAAATATTTTTCACTGCGGCGGGAGAGCGGTCAGGCTACGGGCTGCCTGCTCAGATACGTCTCGCCGGCGCAGGCCGTCTTTAAAGAAGCCCCTGCCGATATGTTCAAATACGGCCCCCTGAAAGCCGGGGAAAGCTCCGCCGCCTGGAAAGCCCTCACCTTCACCCACGCTTTTTATACCGCCCGGCCCGGCATAGAGAACAGGTCGCCGTTCCCGTTGACCATAGGTTTTTTCACTATGACCGGCAAAGATGACAGATCGCTCCTGGAATATATGAAAGCTTCCTGCGCGTTCAAGTCCGGTGATTACCGGGCAGCCTCTGAAGAATTTGAAAAGGCAGTGAAGGACACGCCTGCCTGCGCCGCCTGCGGCTATTACGCCGGCCTTTCCAGGCTGCTTGCCGGGCGCAGCGCCGCCGGGGAGCTGGCTGCCCTTAAGAAACTTTCAGCCGGTCTGAGGCCTGAATATTATGAGCTGGCCGTTTCCGCGGCGGCCGGGGATTATAAGGGTGCGGCCGATGCCGCCCTGAAGCTGAACTGCGTACAAGTGGAAGATCCGTTCTTTCCTCTTTCAGGGTTAGCACACAACCTGCTTAGGAACCGAAAACAATAAATGGCGCCGCTGTCCGGCCCGGCTGAAGGGACTTTCCCGGCCGCTAGCTTTCCTTGCGGGCCCGGTCAGTCTTGCGAAGCCAGATGGGGTAAAAATACCTGTCGTCCCTGCGGTTGCCCATGGCCAGGCGGCAGGCTTTTTCAAGAAGCTCTTTTATCCGTCCGCCGCACCTGCCGGGCTTGAGTTTTTCCCCGGCCTCCAGGAAACAGGTTATCTCCCGGTCTATCTTTCTGTAGTCGCTCTCCATCCCTTTATTATCCCCCAGCGCTCCCAAGGCAAGGGCCCGGTTTATCAGGGCCCAAGGATGCTCCGGGTTTTTTTCAAGCACGCGGGCCAGGTCTTCCAGCGCTTCACGTTTGCGGCCGGAAAGCCTTAACACCTCCCCCTTCCACACCAGGGCTTCCAGGTCGGTTGGGAAAAGCTTTACGGCCTTTTCAAGGTCGGCAAGGGCTTCTTCCAGCCTGCCCAGCCCGGCGTAGGCCGCCCCCCGCCAGCAGAAGGCGACGTCGTCGCCCAGCCGGGCGCCTTCGCTGAGATATTCCGCCGCGTCCTTGTACGCGCCGGTAAAAAGAAGCATCTGCCCTTTCCAGGCGTTAAGCCCCGGCAGCTGGCTGAAATGGGCTTCTTTCAGCGCCTTGTCCAGGCAGGCTAAACCTTCGGCCCGCCGCCCCGAACAGATGTATACCTCCGCCATCCTTCCCAGCGATTGTATCCTGGAGACCGGGGAAACCGCGCTTTTCCTGAAGGCTTCCAGGGCGGCAGGGAAAAGCCCCGAGAGGAGAGCTGCCCAGCCCTCGGGGAAATGCATCCAGCTGTAGCGGTCCGCCCGGAGCGCCGGCATTTTTTTGAACGCCAGCAGCGCCTGACGGTACCTGCGCATGTAAAAGAGAAGGGCGCCCCTGAAGAAGGTCCGGTAATGTTCATGCTGTTCCGGAATTTCAGCTTTCTCCAGCGCAGAAAGGCGGCCGTCTAAAAAGCCGGGCGGGGCTTGCGTGGAGCGGTCGCCCCAGGGGTTCCAGAGCCGTGAAAGCACCGGCTCGCTGCCCGGGGCATCCAGTATCTTTTCAGCCGTAGCAAAAGCTTCTCCGTACCTGTCCAGAGTACACAGCGCTATATAGGAATTCACAAGGTCTGCCTTGCCGGCAACCTTGAGAAACCCGGAGAAAGCCTGCCGCATCTTGCGGTAATCTCCTATTCGCTTGTAATACATGGCCAGGTGGTAATAATGGGCCGGGCAGGCGTTTTTAAACTTGAACAGCCTGGCGTAGATATTTTCGGCGGCGCCGGGCGCCGGGAGGCAGGCGAGGGCTTTTTCCAGGAGCGAGGCTAAAACGCGGTTCTCCGGAGCCTTAAGGGCCGCGGCAAAGGCCAGGTTCACCGCCGCGCCGTGTCGGCCGCGGTCAAGCAGGCCGTTTACGGCCCGTGAAAGGTTTGAAAGCGCATCTTCTTTTGTCTTCATCAGGAAGCCTCAACTCTGTAGGGAACCTAAGAGCGATTATCGCCTTATTTTCCCGGGAAAATGCTCCTTTTCCCTTATAATAACAAAAAGCGCGACCTTTTCCTGAATTTTGAGTAGTTCCCCCGCGCCCGGCAGTTTCCGGGTGTGCGGCACTGCAAAGATAACCTGCCAAAAACCTTCCCCACACGCTGGACTGAAGCAAGAAAACACGCTGAGGCCAGAATCGCTGACTATTTTGCTCTCCAGCAGCAGTGAACTTTTTTTCGGGATCTGGCACTAACAGGGCGTAGTGATAGCGGGCCCGGAGGAAGGATATGCGCGCGAAATACTTTTTTGGGGGATTGGCGGCGGTTCTGTGCCTGGCCGTTCCCGCGGCGGTGCTGGCGGACAGGAACAGCGGCAAGGCGCTATACTGCGACGGCGGCGATAATCCCGTCTGCGGGCTTTATCGCGTCTGCCGGCCCCTGCTCGGCGCCTACCCGCTCTCGGAAATAACGGAAGGCGGCAAGGACTGCACGCTTACCGTAGGGACCAGTCAGCTGATCATACGCAGGAAACTGACCAGCGAAGAGGACGGCTATTTCTTCTACGTCAACCGGCTGCCGGCCGGGAAGATAGGGACGCGCCCGTAGGCGGCCTGTTTGCGCCCGCCGCGCAATACAATATAATTGAATAACAGGGACATGGAAAACACCGACCGCAAAGAACTCACCGCGCTTGAGAACGGCCTGGTCGCGCGCTTTAGAGGCGGCGACGAGGCGGCTTTTGCCGGCCTGGCGGAACTCTACAAGGACCGGGTACACCAGTTCATCATTTGCATACTGGGGCCAGACCGCGAAGCCGAGGATATAGCGCAGGAAGTTTTTATCCAGATGTACGGGTCGCTGGCCGGTTTCCGCGGGGAAGCGGCTTTCTGCACCTGGGTGTACGCGCTTACGCGCAACGTCTGCCGGCACCGGTTGCGCGCGCGCGGGCGCGACGGCGCCCTGTTCGCCGAGGCCGGCGGTGAAAAGTCCGATACCGCGCTCTCTCTGGAAAATAGCTTTGAAGCCGCGCAAACAGGCGCCCTGGTGCGCGCCGCTGTAGAGGCGCTTTCCCCTTTGCACCGTTCCGTCATCTTCCTGAGCTGCTGGGAGCAGCTTTCCTACGAAGAGATAGCCGCCGCGCTGGACATTCCGGTGGGCACGGTGCGCTCGCGCATACATAATGCCATGACGGCGCTGGCGCTTAAGCTTAAGCCTGCCCTGGCCCCCGGCTTCGAGGTGAACAATAATGAAATGCCTGTCTGAAGAACAAATAGTGGACTACTTGTTTGCTGGTCCGTCCGCCGCCCGCGCGGTAACGGAGGCGCATCTGGCCACCTGCCCGGCCTGCAACGGCCGGATAGAGAGCCTGCGCCGGCTGAAGACCGCGGCGGCGGCGAGGCCGCCCGCGCCGGTTTCGGCCGGTTTCACAGCCAGGCTGATTAGGGAACTGGAAGGCCGGGAAAAGGCCGCGGCCCCGGCGCGCGCCCGGCCGTTGCAGCCAGTGCCGGCCTGGGGACTGGCCTTCGCCGTTTTCGCCTGCGCGCTGTACGCGGGCGCCTTCTTCTTTGCCGCCCCTAAGCCCGCCGGTCCGTCCGCGCTTAATTTTTCCGACGGTCCCGCCACCATGAACGGAAATTCGCTCGGGGCTCTGGTCCCGGCGCCGGCAAGGATGGACTATGAAGACAGCTGCGGCGCGGCCAGGTGCGGGCTGCTGTAATGAACTTTTTCCGCGGGCCCGGCACTAACCGCTGCAAGAAAATTCGGGCAGGAGCAAAATTATGAAGAACATGAAACTCAAGATATTCAGCCTGACCAGCGTTCTGGCCGCCCTGCTTGCCGCCGCAGCGCTGCCCGCGGCCGCGGGCGCCGACGCCATTATGACCATACGTCTGAAGGAAGCGCCGCTCAGCACGCTGCTGGATATAGTATCTTCCAAAACCGGCCTTAACTTCAACCTGAGCGACCCGGAACTGGCGAAAAAGCGGGTGACCATTTTCATCGCCAGCGCGACGGTCTCAGACATAATGGAACTGATGGATAAAGCCAAGAGCTTAAAATTCCAGCGCCTCGGTGAGACGAACAATTATTTAGTGATGGCCGACACGGCGCCGTTCAACGGCTACCCGCCGCTCACACGGCAGGACCTGGAGGACCCGGCCTTGAAGCAGCCGTTCTCGGTGCGCATGAAGGGCGCCCTGCTGGCGGACTTTCTGGATACCGTCTCCGGCCTTAGCAAGGTCAACTTCGTGATCGTCGGCTACGTGCAGTATGTGCCGGTGACGGCGCATTTGGAGAACGTGACCGTGGTGGACATACTGCAGTTCCTTAAGACCAAGGGGCTTATATACTCCAGGATAGGGCACCATAACCTTTTCGTGGTGCGCCAACTGCGGCCGGAGAACGGCGGAATCCCCGCAGCCGAAAAGGCTTTCACGGAGAAACGCTACGAGGAGACCATCAGCCTCTACAAGGCGCTGCTGAGCGATTCCCCGGATTCGGATATAGCCGACTACGCGCTGCTGCGCATGGCCGTAAGCTACGATTGGATAGCGGCCAGGGATAATTCTCCGGCAGCTATGAAAGAGGAGCAGGCGCTGCTGGAGCATTTGGTGCGCGATTACCCGCGTAGCCTGCGCCTGGGCGACGCCTACCTGTACCTGGGGCAGATCTACTCCGGCTACGGCGGGGCCGATTCAGGCCAGGTGGATTGCCGCAAGGCTGTGGAGTTCTACGAACTGGCTATAAAGAACACCTACCGCGACTGGGTAAAAGCCCAGGCCACCGGCCGCATAGCCCAGTGCCTGGAGCGCGACGGCGACCGTGAAAAGGCCGCGGCCATGTACCGGGAGATAAAGGAAAAGTACCCGAACACCCCGGTGGCGAAAGAGCTGAAGGATAAGGAAAGCCGGCCCAACACGCTGCTCGACTCCGGCGCCTCGCTGGAGGCGCAGTCGGAATACGGCCTGGCGCTGGACGTGTACAGGCGCCTTGTCCAGAAAGGTTCTCCGGCGGAGGCGGTGAGGGAAGTGGAACTCCGCATCGGCTTATGCCAGGCCGCCATGAACCAGCCCGGCGAGGCCGTAAAGACTTTTGACGCTTATACCGCTAAATATTCGCCCCCGCGCGGGGACGAGGCCTATTCGCGCATGGGCCGGGCCCTTGAAAAAGCCGGCAGGGCGGAGGAAGCCAGGAAGTACCTTGAAAAAGCCGGCAACTGACCTGCCAAGCCCAGACTAAAAATATTACCGCAGCATTAGGACGCTGCTGGCCGGCCGATTCGAAAGTTGCAAACGAGCGGCAGCAGGCTCTCCCGTATAACTATCCGCGGCGGACAAAAACTGGATTCCTTCCTTTAAAGTCAAACAGCTTCACCTTGACCGCGTCGGGCCTGCCGCCGTCGTCCACCGTAAAAATTACCCCGGTATTTGTCTCCTGCTCCCTGAAAGTGTCCTTGTCCCAGTGCTCAAGAGAAAGTGGCTCCGGATTGTTGCCGAAAAACAGGAGAAGGCCGTGTTTTTCAGCGGGCTTAATGTGTATCGTCCCGTAGTAATCGTTCTCGTATTCGCCGCGATAAACTTCGGCATTACGCGCGACGACCCTTTTTTCCGGAACGGCCGGCAGATGCTCGTACGGGTCCAGTATGGAACCCGCGGCCGCTTGTTTGAATTTTTCTTCCACGACAGGCCACCAGTCGGTATCGCTTTTGCCGGAAAAGTACAGCTCCTCCAGTTTTTTCAGCAGCGCGGCGTGCAGGATATGTCCTTCCGGGAACGAATTAGTGAGTATCGCTATGCCCAGGTGTTCCGAAGGCCAGAGTTCGGCTATGGTGCTTATGCCGTTGCCGAAGTCCCCGCCGTGGCTTACTTTGACGCGCCCGTCAGCGCTCTCAATTTCCCAGCCCAGTCCGTAAGCGGATATGCCGTCCGGGCCGGACTTTATAACGGTCTGGGCTCTGCCGGTTTCTTCTAGCGCGGCTTTTGGGACTAGCTGTTTCCCGTCGAAGCTGCCGCCGGCTAGCTGGAAACGCAGCCACCTGGCCAGGTCGCGCGCGGTGGAGCAGATCCCGCCGGCGGGAGCGAAAATATCGTCTTTCGCCGGCTCCTGCACTTCCGGTTTCCCGTTATTCATCCTATGTGAAAAAGCCTTGTTTTCAGCTTTCTCAAAATCGGCAAACACCGCGCTCGTAGAGGCCATACCAAGGGGGCTGAAAATGCGCTCCCGCATAAGGGACGCGTATGTTTTGCCTGTTTTAACGGCGGCGGCTTCGCCCGCTATGGCGAACATCACGTTCTGGTAGCCGTAAGACGAGCGGAACGGCTCTACGGGCTGCTGCCAGCGGATGCGCGCGATTATCTCCGGCAGGCCGTACATGAAAGTAAAAGCCAGGTCGTCGCCCGTATATTCCGGCAGCCCGCTGCGCTGCGCAAGCAGGTCCCGGATGGAAAACTGGGAAGTAACCGCGGGGTCATAAAGCTTGAATCCGGGCAATGTATCCGTAACCTTGTCATCCCAGGCCAGCAGGCCTTCGCCCACCAGGGAGGCGATAAGCCCGGAAGTAAAAGGTTTGGACATCGAGGCCAGTTGGAACACGGTGTCGGGGCCTACCTCCGCCGGCTCTCCCGCTTTCCGCACGCCGAAACCTTTCAGGTATGCCGTGCGGTCATCCTGAACGATGGCTATGGCTATTCCGGGAACACCGCTTTTTTTTAGCGTCTCTTCCGCGTATTTTTGGAATTCAGGCAGTATCGCTTCCAGGCGGGCTCTGCGCTTCAGCTCCTTGTCGGGTGTTTTCATCGTATCCTCCGCTAACGCGAACCGCTGGCAAAGCAGAATAAAAAATGCCGCCGCGGAAAGCAAGACCACAGTTTTGACGGCACAGTTATGCATAAGGCTCCCTAACCGCGCTAAGTTTAAACCCGGGGCACGAACCCGCGTTTATGCCCCGGATTATCCAGTACTCAGACATTAGACATAATCTCTTACGCTTCGGGACAATCTTCCCGGTGTCCGAACTTAGTTGCTGCAGCCGCGGGAATAGAAGTCTTCGTGCCAGTAGCACCCGGCGCTCCGACAGCTGTTCTGGTCGTTATACCAGTCGCAGTTCTGCGCCGCTTCCTCGCAGGTACCGTGGCTGCCGTCCCAATCGCCGGCCCAATGGCAGCCGTCGGCATTCTGACAACCCTGTTGCTCGTAATAGAAGTCGCAGTTATGGAGGCCGCCTTTATTGAGCGCCTTAATAGCGTCCGCCATGCTCTTCCCCGCGGCGGGCGCCTGTTTCCTGGCGCCAGGGGTCAGGGTGAACTTGCTGGCCTTCTTGAAGAAGGTGCTGGTATTTTCCTCTACCACCTTATACTCGTAGAGCATATTGGCGGTGTCCACCGTGGTATTATACTCCGGGGTAAGGCAGACGTTCAACTGCTCGGTCTCGCCGGCGGCCAACACGCGCGGCCCTACCTCCACCGTTATCTCCCGGCCATGGCCGTAGGTGGTCTCGTAAGGGCCGCTGCCGGCCTCGGTGCGTTCATAGCCGTTAATACAACCCCAAAAGTCCGTCCGCGCCACTACCAGGTAACTGGTATACGTGCCGACCTGTTTCGCCTGCAGTTTAATGGTGTAGGTGTTGGGGCTTTGAGCGCTGATGTTAAGAACACGGCAATCGGCTTCAGTGCCTTCAATGTTGTAATCCCTGTCACTGGGCGCGAATGGCGCCGGAGGACACACGTGGTTCGGCCCCGGCCCGTCATGGTGTTCTCCAGGCCCGCCGTGACCGTCACCGGGCCGGCGGACATCCTGACTTTCGGCCGAAGCTTTCAGATCCGACGCGTTCACCGCAAGATCGCCGAAATCGGCGGCATAGGCGCCGCCGGCGAACCGCATAACCGCCACCGCAACCGCTATATTGACCAAATAGGCTGATTTCTTCATTTTGTTATTCTCCTTTATTCCCTGTTTCGCCCCCGCTGCCGTCTGATGCAAGACCTCGAAACTCTCTAATATAAGTTTACCCGGTTAGCGCGTGAACTTCATGAGGCCGAAGCACTACCCCGGCATAGTTTTTTGACTCAGGACGGACAGCTAAGCAAAACCGCCTTTCGTTTAGCCTGTGGTTAAACCAACTGGTATACCTGGGGCATGACTACATATGTATTGGCTGGTTTCCACCTATGGCCCGCCCAATTTGGCCGAGTCCCTCCCCGGCGGTGGCCGGGCGTGCGGAGCGGTTGGTGGTCAGGCCAGTCGTCAGCCGGGGCGGGTCTATCATGATTTTTTTCACGGCCCATAAGTCCAATATGTCGCGATATTCCACAGTGGCTTGACATCATTAACTTTGTGCTGTATAACATGACAGCGTTTAAACTGCGGCTGCAGGTTGAGATGTAAAACTCATGGAAATAACAATTTTGAGCGCTGCTGTTCTGCTGATGCTGTCCGCGCCTTCTTTTTGCGGAGAAAAATCTATTTATGGCGTCGACAACCGCCTGGACTTCTTCGCCGCCCCCGCGGAGCTGCAGGCCCTTTCCGATTCGGTGGTCTCTTTCTGGAACCCCATTTCCCTGTCCAAGCTTAATTCCGGCGGCGTTAAGCTGAACCTTCTGAACTTCGGCAAAAGAATGAACCTCTGCCCCGGAGAAAAATTCAGCGAGCAGGCCTCTGGAGGAGATTCATCCGGCGTCCTGGTGGGGGACGACCTGGTCCTTACCGCGGGGCACGTCATAGAGAACGACGAACAATGCGGCTACACCACGGTGCTGTTCGGTTTCTCGATAAAGGGGATGGGCGGCAAAGCCCCCGACAAGATACCGCCCGGCGATGTCTACCGCTGCGTCAGGATCGTCAAGCGCTTCTTCGCCGACGAGCCCGCCATACTTCCGGCAGGCCAGACCTATGGCCCTGATTTCGCCCTGATACAGCTGGACCGCAAGGTGGCAGGGCACAAACCTCTCACCATCGACCGCAGCGCCGGCCTTAAGAACGGCGACGGCATATTTATTATCGGTTACCCCTGGGGGCTGCCGCTGAAAGTGGCCGGCGACGCCGTGGTGCGCGACTTTTCGCCGCCGGCCACTTTTGTGGCGAACGTGGATAATTTCAACGGCAACTCTGGTTCGCCTGTCTTCAGCGCCAGGACCGGGCAGATAGAGGGCATACTGGTGCGCGGCGATGGACCCGACTTCGTCAAGACTTCTGAAGGCTGTAACAAGACGACAGTTTTTTCCCAGGCCGGCGGCCTGGGCTCGATAGTTACCAAGATAGGGACTGTTTCCTCCTATATCCCGAAACTGAGGGGGGAAAAGAGCTACAAGGATGTGCCGGGTGTAACGGGCATTGATCCAAGCGGGATGCGGCTGCCGGCGGGGCTGCGGAGCGGGGACATGAACTTTAACTGAAGTTGTATTTTGCTCAAGCAGCCGCCCCGGGGCATGAAAGCGGGCCAAGGCCGGTCCTTAGCACCGGTGGAACTTTCGAAGGATGTGCCTATAGCTATTGACCTGCAGACAACATAAGCGCGCTTATCCCCAATGTCAAATGCCGCAAACAAGAACGGCGGCGCCTTGAAGGCCGCCGCCGATCAATCCTGTATTTTAAAGCCGGCCCAGAAAGCGGCGGCGTCTTTTCTCAGAACGGCGTCGCAGGAGTCCGCGCAGGCCTGCACCAGGTACAGGTCGTACTTCTTTACGCTGTCTTTTTTCGCCATCACCCGGAACTTGGTGCCGTGTTTTAAGATGACCTCGTCCTCGCCCTGGTCCACAAGTATGCCTTTTACGCCGGGTCGGCCGAAGTAGATGGCGAAGACGGCTTTGCGGTCTTCCGGGGCGGGGTTAGCTTCCATCTCTATGGCGAAATAGCGGGCCACTTTATAGGAAACCGACGTGGAGACGAAACCTTTGTCGGTGAATTCCTCTCCGGCTTCGTAGGATTTGTTGGCGTGGTATTTCAGGTTCAGGCCGCGGAACAGGATAAGATCGGTTGGAAGGGCCGGCGCCCTGCTGAAGATCCGGTCTATATTCTTGACCATGTCCCTGGCCATTTCCGGTGACGTGCCGTGCCAGTTGTAGGGGTCGGGATAATAGCGGAGATAATCGTTCACCTCTTTGTAAAACGAGTCTTCTTTATCGGTATAGGTTTCCAGGTCCTGCACCTGGGCCTCGCTGGAACCGAAATAATTCGGGGACGGATAACCCAGGGCGCGGTAAAGCGCCTTGAAGCGGTAGATGCGCGCGCCCCCACCCTTCAACACCTCCGCCGGTGATCCTGCCTCCGGTATTCTGTACTTAAAAGCGGTAACAGGCGGAGCCTCAAATCCTGCGCCCTGGCCGCCCGCAAGCTGCTCCAGCGCTGTCGCTGAAACCAGCCGCGGAACGCTCATTGCAACTGTCAAGATCATAAGTCTCAGCTTGTTCATTTGTCAGTCCTTTTCCTAACTATCCGTTTCGCTGCGGATGCTGCTTGTCGCACGGCTCCCAGAACTTCCTGATATAAGTTTACCCCGTTTAATAATGACTTGCCTGGGACCGAAGAACCGGGGCGGCATGTTTTTTTGACCCAGGATAGGCGGCTAACCAAAAACAGCTTTCGTTTAGCCTGCGGCTAAATATATTTAAGCCGCCGCAATTTATTCCGACGGCAAATAAAAACCGCCGGGCTTTCCCGGCGGCGTTTTAAAACACAATATTTTCCTGCTATTCCCGGCAGGCAGTATCCTGCGGTTTTCAGGGCTACTATCTCCACAGGCCTGCGCCCCTCCCCAGTCAAGCGCGCGGCAAGCACTTTCCGAAAATATATTAACCGACAACTCTAACTGCTATCCTCTCGTGGCTCCGACTTTTATTAACTCAAAGGTACTGTTATGAAACAGCTCGGTATCAATAACCGGATTGTTTTTATCCTGGTTCAATATTTTATCGGGGAAAACGGCATTTTCAATATTGGTAAATTTAATAGGCAGCCCGGCTGCTTTATGCAAATCGGGATCATTCATCAAGTGAAAATGCAGGTGCGGAGCAGAAGACCCCCCGGAATTACCGCATTTCGCGATAACTTCCCCTTGTTTTACTTTATGGCTGGCTTTGACTTTAATTGAATTTTTATTTCAAGACCCTTTAGCACGATCATATTTTTAAAACAGCTGACACCTTTTTGCGAGGTTAGATCAAAGCATTTGGAGAATATCCGTGTTCTAAGCGGGAAAAATGTTTTTAGTTCATTATTAGTCATTCTGGATCACCTCTATCGCCCGGGGCAAGGCATGCCGCTCACTTAAGTTTTATTCCAGTCCAATCATCTGAAGGCAGCAGCAACAGCAGCGCAAGCCCTGGCAGGGCGACAATTTTAAGCGGTAATTTCACCATGGTCCGCATCTTCATCTCCTTGAATTCTGCAAAACACCTGTGCAGGCGCGCAAGTATTGGAATTATCCAACAGCAATTCCGCAAATGACCGCGGAATTGCTGTGCGGGGACGTTTTACAGAGGCTGGCGGGACCGCATGGCTGATTTGGAATATTGTACCGGCTGTCACCGATGTTTCGTGCCGACATCCGCCGCATCTCCACAAATTCCGTCTTACCTGCCAAACTTGTCGGCCACCACACCGCGGACACACCTATCCCTCCGGCCAACATAATCCAAACCCAAAATCGATAGAATTAGCCGCTTTGAGGGGAAAGCCACCCAAACACAGGTACCTTTTTGAGGCCTCCTCTGTTGAGGGGCGATTATGGACATGCGGCGGGACTCCTATAAAAATTCCCATTGTCATCGATACAAACCGTATGACCACTCCCGGATAATCCAACTACAGACAATTTCGCCCCAGGGCTAGTAGTCCCGATGCCGACGTTGTCCGGGGTTAAATAACTAACCGGTAATTCCCGCCCGCGCCCGTGAACCCCGCTATCGCAAAATTACTAGCACTGCCACGAATTGTTATGCTTCCAGCCGCTACTTCTAACATTGAGCTTGGCCCCGCAGTCCCGATATTTAGTATTTAACCCAAAAAGGCTCCCGTCTTTTCCCCTAATTCCCAAATCTACAGCAGATTGCATAAGCTGTACAAGATGTCGTCGCATTAAATACATAAGAGCCAAAGTACCATTGAGCAGTAGAGGTGGGAAAATTATCAACAACATAGTGCTGCCATCCTCCGCACGCCCCTCCCCCTCCGACGACAATCTTCCCGCTCGGACAGTCGGCATAAGCGATTACATTTCCGGTAGCTGCAGTAGTTGGCGTGCCCGAAATTTTCTCGCAGCCGCCGTAAAAAGTACCTGTAACTTTTGCGTCGCCTGAAACTTCCAATTTCTGCGCAGGACTCTCCGTCCCGATACCGACATTGCCGGCAGCTGATATGACCAGGTGTGCGTCGCTGGAACTGCCGGAGTGATTAATACGCAGTGTTCCGTCATTTTTATTTACGATCGTAGCGGTGTCTCCGGTACGGCTGAGCATCAGATACGAATTCTCGAAAGTCGCCTCTATGTTCAGCTTCGCGCGCCCGGCGGCGGACGTGCGAACGTGGAGATCGGAGGTCGGCGCATTCGTCCCGATGCCGACATTGCCTGCGGTATTGAGATACAACCCATATCCCGCTGTGGCGGTCGTTGACAAATGTACGCCTGTGGCCTTGATAAGTTCTAAGCCATATTCTGGCGATGTAGTGCCGATGCCGACATTGCCTGCACTATCGATACGCATACTCTCCTGGGGCGTAGTATAGGTATTTCTTCTGAAAATAATTGCGTCAGAATTTCTTTGGTCAAAATAGATAGGAGCCAACCC
>CAIXBR010000035.1 GCA_903917735.1 uncultured Elusimicrobia bacterium
CAATGTGTCCTGTTGCGCGGCTTGTCCTTGTGGCAGTAAGTTCCTTGAATTCCACCGGCTCAGTACAGTACACTATGGTTAATCACGAAGATGCGCACTGCGCTGTCAGCAAATGTTGCAATAGCTACTGGCTATCGGGGAGGATAAAATACGGAAGGGTGTTTATAACCGAAAATAGTCAAAATTGAGGGCTTACTGCGGAACCTGGGCTAATTCTCCGACGGTAGACTATCATGGTCTGCCGTCTTTTCTTTTGTCCCGGACTCTGCCGGTTTAGGGCGGTAGCGCCTGAATTCTACCCAAAGAGAACAGTTTTATCCCTTAACCAGACCCATGTTTCGCCGGCAAAGTCTCTTCCAAGGTGTTGTTTTGGTGGTAATTATTTACCTGAATCCTGCAGTTTATGATAGTTTTCATTGGAGAAGTCAGGGAACAGAAATATTCTGCAGGATTCCCCGCTGGTCGGGCCCAGAGCTAAGCGCTATGCGCGCCAGGCCCGAGGAGGTGAGGCCCGGCTTTAGAGCGAGGCATAATTATGCCTCGCGTCCGGGCCGCAAGCCCGAAGGCGTTTTCCTGCATAGCGAAAACGCCGAGGCGGGGTCGCGCAAAACCGCTATTCGGTTTATGCGTGACTATTCCTCCCGCAGAGCGCCCGCTATGCGGGCGGAAAGTTGCAACTGCAACCAGGTTAACGGGTTTTCAGTGATAAATTATTATCTTCCAGTATTGGTCCCTGTTTGCCGTGTCCTCTAACTATTAATCCAATTCCGTCTAACCTTTAAGGGCTATTCCAATCTTTTGTTTGAAATAGTATTCTGTAAAAAACATAATGCCTTCCAATAGCCGGACCGGTGGAATAATTAAGAAATAAATACCAGCTTGCACCGCAATTGTGAAGGATATATGCGAATTGGAAGAGGTAATTGTCGCTGAGGGAGGAACTGCTTCCTGCAATAAGGAAAGCAAGTCTGGCTGACGATTAAGTTCATAGGGGATTAATATGAAAGAGAGATGGCTGGATAACAAGGACCTGATGGATGCATTTACGTTCCTGGATGAACTGCGCGAGATCGGTTCGACCAATATGTACGGCGCTAAACTCGTTATGGTGCGGGAGATGGGCTGGGACAAGGATAAAGCGGATAAGGCTATTACGCTTTGGCTGGAGGGGGCAAAAGACCCCGAATAAACAATGGGTGCAGGTCTTTGGATTACGCTTTAGTTGCCATATTTTCTATCCTGTGAACTCTTTTTTGAGAATACAAAAATCCTTAAAAGCGCAAAAACCGCTATCAAAAACACAGCTATTATTTTCTTCATAAGGTGTCCATTTAAACCGGCAAGAACTATCCCGCCGGTGATATCTCCTGTTTTTATCTGACCGGTGTTTCAAAGGCTATAATAGCAAAAAGGCGATGGATAACCGGTTTTTAGTCCGCTTTTCTCATATTTCCGCCCAGGCGGGAAGAATGTCCGGGTAAAACGGGATAACGGCCGGCGGCACATAACAGGTAAATGGGTGACCCCGAGGCGCGACAAATTTACAAGCATACGGGAGAGACTATGGTCAGAGGCATGATCCGTCATAAGGAAGAACACCGCACGAGCCGGATCGGCTGGCTGCGGGCCGCGGTGCTTGGAGCCAACGACGGGATACTGTCCACGGCAAGCCTCGTTGTGGGGGTAGCGGCGGCTCACTCGTCAAGGAGTTCTGTGATAATTGCGGGAGTCGCCGGCGTTGTGGCCGGGGCGATGTCGATGGCCGCCGGCGAATACGTCTCGGTGAGCTCTCAGGCTGATACCGAGCGGGCGGACCTGGCGCGCGAGCGCATGGAACTCGAGGAGGACAACGAGAACGAGCACAAGGAACTGGCGTCCATCTACGTGGGCCGGGGTCTGGAGCCAGCGCTCGCGAAAGCGGTGGCGGCGCAATTGATGAAGCATGACGCCCTGGGCGCGCACGCCCAGGAAGAACTGGGCATCTCCGTTAATTTCACCGCCCGGCCTGTGCAGGCGGCGCTGGCTTCGGCCGCGACTTTCGCCGCAGGCGGGGCTATGCCGCTCATTATAGCGCTGACGGCTCCGGGAACTAAGCTGGTAGGCATTGTATTCGGGGTCACGCTTGTCTGTCTTGCCGGACTAGGCACGCTGGCGGCGTTGGTCGGCGGGGCGCCCATAGCCAGGGCGGCTGTCCGCGTTACGTTCTGGGGGGCGCTGGCGATGGGCGTGACGGCGGCCGCTGGGGCCCTGTTCGGCGCAATTGTCTAATAGGGCAAAGTGGTTAAGTCTTTACTTTTTATCTTTTCAGGGGGGGAGGGGATGCTGCTTCCTTACTTCCTGTTTGATAGTGTTCATGAGGCAAAGTCTGCAGTTTAGGAAGATAGCAAACAGCGTTCCCGTCCTCCCGCAGGCGCGTCACTGCCCGATCGCCATGCGATTTTAGAACGCTTAACAGGTTCCCCGCTTTCCCAATTACTCCGGATAGCGCAGGCTATTTACCCAGACCGATCTGCTTCATATAAGTGGCGTTATCCCAATACAGCCACTCTTCGGTCATTACGCCTTTGACCCAGTGGCCTACGGTACACATCGCCAGGCTGAACTTCATGCCGGTGGGCTTAATGAACTTCCCGCCGCCTATGGGCATCGGCTTAGAGAAGGTACCGGTCATTATGCCGGTAACGAAGGTCCATTCCTTGCTGCCGAAGCGGATCGGGTGCTGCTTTATGGCGGTGTCCGGAGCATAGACGAACATGGCCTTAAGGTCCTCTATGTGCTTCTCGATGCCGCAAGTACCAGCCCCAGTCCGTGCATGGTTTTTATTTTCATTGTCTGTCTCCTTGATTTAACGCGTATATCAGTGAACTAAGTTTTTCCGCAGGTGTTCTTTAATGGAATTCACCTCGTGGAATATCTCCTTAAGTTCTCCCTTTTTTAGGTCCAGTACACACATAGTGTGATGCAGATGATTTTCAAGCATCCGCTTGGTCTTGGCCAATGCTTTCTGGTGCGCAATTCCGGGAGTTTTAACAAAGGCCGCGGCGAATTCCTTTTTAAGTTCGGCCTGCTCGACAGCTTTTTCTTTCATTATCGCGCCGATCTCTTTAACTTTCTCCTGCGTTGCCGTGATCAGCTTGCTCAGGCGCGCGCGTTTTTCCGTAACTTCACCGTTCGTGCTCTGCTCAACTCTAGGCCTGTGCTGCCAAAGCCCGCGAGCTTTCGTATGTGTGCCTGCTACCGGTGTTTTATGCATTGTTATGCTCCTTTGTCCAATAGGGCGCGAAGAAGATAACTTATGCGCCATGCGCGTCCCTGCTCATACAGTACTCTCCATCAGCCCGGGGCCGCAATCAGGAATTATACGCACAGTCATGAGTAAGATCCACGATTAGGAAAAGAAAAAGGGGAGACGCTGCTGGCCGGCAGCTCTTCCCACTCTGGAGAATGAACACTTAATTTTGCGCCCTTTAACTCCGGCGGACTGTCCGGTGATAGAAAAGCTCGCCGGGGATTTTGCCGTCGCCGATACCACGGTCGGCATACCGCATCCCTATCCTCCCGGGGCCTCGGTCGGCTGGATACAAGCGCTGGCCGGCAGTTTTACAAGCCGGGAAACGCTTAATCTGGGAAGTGTCAGACGTTCCGGTGGTGACCTGGTTGGAGTTATGGGTTTCTACTCTATTTCTGCGCAGCATGAGCGGGCTGAACTGGCCTATTGGGCAGGAAAACTTTTTTGGGGGAAAGGATTTGCCACTGAGGTTTGCGCGCTGGTGCGGGATTACGGGTTTAAAACGCTAAGGTTTAATAAGATTTGCGCACTCGCTACACAAGGAACACAGCTTCCGGCCGGATGCTTCTGAAGAACGGCATGAAGCAGGGAGGCGTACTGAAGGGGCATGTGAAAAAGTGGGATAAATTCGAGGATTATGTCTGTTATGGCATACTGCGTGCCGAATATCTACCCCTTGATATATAATTATCGCACTGGGGCCAGGTCTTGGATCTTGACATTGCTAGTGGGGAAGCCCGGCGGTTTTTAGGGCAATACTTTTTTAAAGAAGGCGATGATCTGTTCCGCGGGGGGCTGATCGGAATTGTCTATCGTCAGGGCCCAGTCCAGGGCGACCTTGGAGGCTTTCTCATTAATTGTTTTTATCATCTCTTCGGAAACCGGGAGGTGGGCATTTGCGTCCCTTTGTTTAATGCGGCGGTAGCACGCGGCCAAAGGACTGAATATCCGGATCAGCTTTACATTGTATTTTGAGCGCAACCGCTCTAATACTGTAAAAAAATATTCAGAAGAGCCTGTCGCTTCAAAGGTCATCGCGTCTTCCTGCGCCAGGATCCGGTCTATCTCTTCTTCTTCCTCGTGAAAACTTTCCTTTACGCGCTCGTAGCCGGTCAATTTCGACCTTTTGCTGTTCTCCAGGCCGAGTTTCTCTACGCTTAGGAATTTTAGGCCTATTTCTTTTTCAAGGAGCGCTCCAATATGGGTTTTGCCACTGCCTTTCGGGCCGACAAGAATAAAAACCGTTTTTCTTTCAGGAATCGTTGAAGCCATACCTTTATATTATATTCCAAAAATGTGGGACAGCGGTTTTTCTTTGCGCGATCGGCCGCCGGGAAAGCCCCGCGGCTTTTCTCTGGCTGCTGAACGGTTCGTGAAGTGTGCCGGATACAGATGACAGCGGCCTGTCGCTCTGTCGCTGGTAAGCCAGGCGGTTTTGTTTTGGTAGAATAAAGATAATGGCGCTGGTTCTTCATAACGGCCATGTTCCAAACACGATAATGGGTAAATTACTGCGTCTATGAACAATACGGATAATAAAGATAAACCGAGCCTTCTTAAGCAGATGTCCAGCGTGGTCAGCCACGAAATACGCAATCCGCTGGCCATTATTTCTAATTCTATCTATTTCATCAAAACCAAGCTGGCGGCCGGCGGGACGGTTCTCGACCCGAAGATAGCGAAACATATAGGGATAATAGAGGGAGAGGTAAAGCACAGCAACGACGTTATTGAGGAAATGCTCAATTTCACACGCACCAGGGAACTGCGTTGCGCGCCGGCTGCCGTGAACTCGGCCATCAAGGACCTGGCGGCCTCTTATCTGCTCCCGCCTTCCATCACTTTAAAGGCCGTCGCCGACCCCGCGGACCCATGCGTGAACGCGGACATGGAAGCGGTCTGCTACGCTATGCGCTGCGTTCTGGATAACGCGGTACAGGCAATGCCGGAAGGCGGGACGCTGATCCTGGAGGCCACGCACGACGATAAGATGGCGCATATGACCGTGATCGACAGCGGTAACGGCCTGCCCGGGGGCGACGGCGAAAAGGTCTTCGAGCCGTTCTTCACCACCAAGCCGCGCGGCATAGGGCTTGGCCTTACCATAGCGCGCAAGTTCCTGGAGCAGCAGGGCGGCACCGCAAAAGCGGAGAACGCCCCCGGCCGCGGCGCTGCAGTCACCTTGTCCCTGCCGCTGAACGGATAACGGGATCTGCCGGCCCCGGACAATGCCGGCACGCGTCTTTTTACGTTACACCGGCGGGGACAGGCGGTTCTGTTCTGGTAGTTGACTTTTGCGTTTCGGGATGAGAGAATGTCTGGAGGGGGTAGGTTATGTTTCCTACATCAAGGTACGGCATTGTGATACGGCTGCCGGAAAAGGGTCGGCCATGAGCGGCGCGGCTTCTCCTGCCGTGCTTGTCGTTGACGACGACCAGAACGTCCGCGACCTGATCTGCGCGATATTGGGAAGCAAGGGCTACGGGACGGCCGTGGCCGGCAACGGTAAGGAGGCCCTGACCTACCTGAGAAGTTCCTCCATGCGGCCCCGGCTTATACTGCTGGACCTGATGATGCCGGAAATGACCGGCTGGGAATTCCAGAAAGCCCAACAGGAGGATCCCGCCCTCTGCGGGATCCCCGTCGCCATAATCACGGGCCTGAGCAGGTTCGAAGGACAGGCCACGGCTCTTGGCGCCGTGGACGTGCTCTGCAAGCCCTCGCGGATAGAAACGCTCGTCTCGCTAGTTTCCCGTTTCTGCGGAAAACCTGCGGGTGGCTAGGGGTAGGCTGTTTTCCGGCTTCCTGATCTTATAGGGGAAAAGGCGGCGCAGTTTTTTTACGGGTTCAGGACGGTGTGCTTATTTCTATTTCGGCGGGTTGTTCCCGGCTCGTTTTCGGGTGCCTTTTCCGGCCGGCTTTCCAGCCTTCCCACTGCTCCAGGTCGCCGAAGAAGCCGTGGTCGCCGCCCTCCAGCGCTATCAGCGCGCCGCAGACCCTGTCCAGCAGGTAGCGGTCATGCGTTACAAGTACCAGCGCGCCCGGGAAATCCCTTATGCTGTTCTCCAGCACCTCCAGCGACTGGATGTCCAGGTCGTTGGTGGGCTCGTCCAGCAGCAGCAGGTCGGCAGGCTGAAGCATCAGCCGGGCGATAAGGACACGGGCCTGCTCGCCGCCGGAAAGCCGGCTTAACGGGAAGTCCAGCTGCTCGGCCCGGAATAAAAAGCGGTGGGCCCATTTGTTCACATGTATGAAGTTGCCCTGGTATTCCACGTTCTCCCCGGCCGGG
Organism: uncultured Elusimicrobia bacterium; assembly: GCA_903917735.1. Taxonomy (GTDB): domain Bacteria; phylum Elusimicrobiota; class Elusimicrobia; order Elusimicrobiales; family UBA9959; genus UBA9959. The sequence continues at coordinate 6,579 of CAIXBR010000035.1, forward strand.
CAGAGAGCGCGGCGCAGCGTAACGCTCAGGTCCAGCTGGTCCCGGTGCTGGTCGAAAACCGCTATCCGGAGGTCCTCCGCCTGTTTGATAGTGCCGGAATCCGGAGTGAGTTCGCCGGTTATGATTTTAAGCAGCGTGCTCTTGCCGCTGCCGTTCGAGCCCAGCAGGCCCAGCTTATCCCCGGGGCGCAGCATAAAATCCAGATTATCGAAAAGCTTGCGCCCGCCGCTGGTCTTAGAGATCTCCACCGCGTGCACCAATTTCTTGGTCTGCCGCCCGCTGGCCGTAAAATTTATGGTAGCCGCGCGGTTCTGCGCGTTCCTGAATTCCAGTTCGGAAAGCTCGGCTATCAGGCCGCCGGCCCGGTCTATGTGGGCTTTCTGTTTGGTGGCCCTGCCCCGCGCGCCGCGGCGCAGCCATTCTATTTCGGTGCGCACGATATTGCGCACCGAGTCCTCGCGGGAGGACTGGGCGTCGAAGAACGCTTCGCGGTTTTCCAGAAATTTGCTGTAGTTGCCTACGCTGTTGAAGTGCCCCTGCGGGTAGCGCTTGTCCAGTTCTATCATGCGGTTGCAGACCCGCTCCAGGAAGCGCCGGTCATGCGTAACTACGAGGAAGGAGAATCTAAGCCTGGACATAAAATCTTCGAGCCACAGCAAGCCTTCCAAGTCCAGGTGATTGGTGGGCTCATCCAGCAGCAGCAGGTCCGGTTCGCGTATCACTTTGGACAGGATCGCCAGCCGCTTGCGCCAGCCGCCGGATAATTTTGCCACCTGCTGTTCGGGGTCGGTAAACCCCGCTTTTTCAAGTACGGCTTCTATGCGGAGATCCACCTCGTAATCTTCCAGGCCCAGGCCGTCCAGCGCCCGGGCCAGCATTTCGCGCACGGTAAAACCCTCGGGAGCGGCTTCAAAAACATCCTGCTGGGCCAGATAGCCGACGCGAAGGCCTCGGCGCGGCGCCAGGTTCCCGTCGTCCTGGGTTTCCAGGCCGGCCAGTATTTTAAGCAGGGTGCTTTTGCCTGTCCCGTTGGGCCCGATGAGCCCCGCCCTCTCGCCCTCGAATAGGCCGAAAGAAAGACCTTCGAAGAGAGGCCTGGTACCGAAACTTTTGGAGAGGTTTTGACAGCTTATTAGTATAGCCATATGAAGTAGTATGTAAAGTATAACAGTAATAAAGTCGCCAGCGTGATATTTAATATGATCCGGTGCGGGGCAGCTCTCAATATGTCTGAAGCGGGAAAGGCAGCGGGCCTTTTTTTAATGGTGATTTTTTTTGCGGCGGATTAGGGTAAAATATCATATATAACCCGGAGTCGTTCAACTGCAGCTTGTAAGGCATGAAAACACTATTTAAATTCTCTTTTACCTTGTTTCTCGGCTTGTTCCTGGGAGCGGGGACTTGCGGGGCGGTCTCTACCGAGACTGTAACGGTTGGGCCGGCGGCGCCCGCAACGGCCCAGCTTGTGGCGCGCATACTGGAGGAAGGCAACTACGACCACAAGCTTGTTACCGTAGAGACTTCACGGGAACTGATGAAGCTCTACTTGCGGATGTACGACCCGTACCACCTGTTTTTTATCGCCCCCGACATCGATGAATTCAACTCCCGCTTCGGCTCCGGCATCGCCCCGCGCCTGCGGGACGGCGACGTGACGCCGGCCTACTTCATCTTCGACCGGTTCATGACGCGCCTCCAGGAACGGGTCGGCTGGGCGCATGAATTGGTGCGTTCGACCTACACCTTCACTTCGGAAGCGACCATGCTGGCGGACCGGCGCGAGGCCTCCTGGCCGGCGGACGAGGCCGCGGCGCGCGGGCTTTGGAGCAAAAGGATAGAGTTCGACATGCTCCAGGAGAAGTTGGACGCCGCCAAACCGGCGGACCTGGCCAATAACGTGCAGAAGATATACTCCCGGCTCTTGGAAAACTACAAGGAATTAGATTCTGGGGACGTGCTGCAGAGCTATCTTACGGCCTTGGCCGGCTGTTACGACCCACACAGCGAATACATGGCCGCTCCAGCGGCGGAGAATTTCGATATCAGTCTGGGCATCTCACTGGTGGGCATCGGGGTTACCCTTCAGGCGGAGGAGGGGTACGCCAAGATCATGGACATAGTCCCGGGCAGCCCGGCGGCAAAAAGCAGGGCTTTCCATCCCAACGACCGTATATCGGCCGTGGCGCAGGGCGCCGACGGCCCCTTCGTGGAGACCGCCGGCATGAGGCTGGACCGCGTGGTAAAGATGATCCGGGGCGAGAAGGGGACCATTGTCCGTATAAAGATAATCCCCGCCGACGCCATCGACCCCTCGGTCCGCGTTACGGTAAAGCTGGTGCGCGACAAGATACTGCTGCGGGACCAGCAGGCCAAGGCGCAGATAGTACTCGTCCCGGCCGGCGCCAGCCGGGGACTGCGGCTGGGCGTCATTAAACTCCCGTCTTTTTACGCCAAGATCGGGCCTTCCGGAGAGGAGAGCACCACGCGCGACGTCAAGATCCTGCTCGATTATTTAAAAAAGCAGAACGTGGACGGCGTCATTCTGGACCTGCGGAACAACGGCGGGGGGTCCCTGGAGGAAGCCGTGGTCATGACCGGACTTTTCACCGGCGGCGGGCCGGTGGTGCAGGTACGGGACGGCCGCGGCGAGACCCGGACTTTAAGCGCGCCTGGGACCGGGGCTGACTACTCCGGGCCCATGGTGGTGCTCGATTCGCGCTTCTCGGCCTCGGCCTCTGAAATAGTTTCCGCCGCGCTTAAGGATTACCGGCGCGCGGTGCTGGTGGGGGAACAAAGCACCTATGGCAAGGGGACCGTGCAGACTGTGGTGGACCTGGATAAATACCTGCCGCAATACCTGAGCCAGTACAAGGCCGGCGGGCTGAGGCTGACCATACAGAAATTCTACCGGGTTTCGGGCGGTTCCACCCAGAACCGCGGGGTGATACCGGACATAGTGCTGCCGTCCCTGGACGACTACCTGGACTTAAGCGAGTCTTCCCTGCCCAACGCCATGGCCTACGATCATATCTCTCCGGCTTCCTACAAACCCGGTAACGCCGTAACCCTGCCGGAGATCGCCCGGCTGGCTGCGGCCTCGGCGGACAGGGTGGCGGCCTCGCCTGACTTTAAGTTCGTGAGGCAGGATATCGCCCTTTACCTCGAGCGCAAGAAGGATAAGACCGTCTCTCTCAACTACGCCAGGCGCCTGGCCGAACGCAAGGAGGACGAGGCCAGAAAAACCGGCCGCAACAAGGAACGCTCCGCGCGCGGGATCCCACCCCTGTCCGTCACCGATATAACTTTGCAGGATATAGAATCCGGAAAGCCTTTGGTTCTCAATTCTACAGCGGCCATGGGGGTAGACTACTCCACCGGGACGCTGCCTGGCGCTTCAGTCCCGGCGCCGGTCTCCAGCTCCGCCGTTTCGGGCGTTGAGGTTTCCTCTTCGGCTGTGGAAGGCGGCGGTTATTCCCGGGCCCCTGCCGCAGGAGATTTCGTTCTGGAGGAGGCCGCGCGCGTGCTGGCCGACATGATAGCCCCGCGGTCCGCGGCGTTTTCCCGCAGGAAAAATATCAGCAGGAGTCTTGTCGGAGCGGGGAAATAAAGAGCGCCGCACGATAACCCGCCGTAAGCCCGGAGGCGGAAAACCGTGCAGCGCCATACGACTGTTTAAGCCTGCAATCCTTTCTTGCCATCTTTGCGCCGCAGAAGGCGCCTCATCCACATAACTGCGGCCGCCAGCAGGCCGAGCGCCAGCAGGGCCGGGCTCTGCCAGACAGGCCGCGCCTGCCGTGAGGGGGCGCTCCCGTAAGTTGATTGTGCGGACGGCCCTTTCGCGCCAAACGCCCAGGAGTTGCTGCTGCCCGGGAAGTTCGGCCTTGAGGTGAACGCGTCTAGCGAGCTTTGATCTGCGGAACTGTTCTGGAACATGGCGGGGCTGTACGTGGATTTGTCCGCCGCGGCGGCGAACTTGGCCTGGCCGTAAGCGCCGCCGGATCCGCCGCTGAAACCTCCACGGATGGCGGACGCCGGGGCGCTCATCATGGACCCGGCGGAGAACGCCGACATCGCCTGCCCGCCGCCCGTGGCCGCCAGGTTCCCGCCGGCATTGCCGCTGCCGAAGAAGCCCCCGTATTTGGTGCCTTCGGGCAGTTCGGATTCCACGGCCACTGACAGCGGCTTCTTGCCGTCATTAGGCACTATCGTCTCGTCCACGGCCACAAAGGACGTGAAGCGCGTGACCAGCTTGTGTTCCAGGGCCAGGGCTATGATCTTCTCCCTGTTGTCCGCCTTCTCGCCGCTCAGGTTCAGGCGCTCCAGGTCGGTTATGCGGGACTTGGCCCACAGCGGCCCCATGGCGGCGTTGGCGGCCTCATTGACGGGCAGCGTCACGTTCACCGTCATCCTCCAAGGCTTCCCCAGCATCTTGCCCCTTATCGTAACCGGCGCGCTGCCGGCTTTGCCGTACCTGGCGTGCAGCAGCAGCGGCTGGCCGGCGAACAGGTCGGGGATGAACGTCGGAGAGAGTTCGTCCAAGTCCAGGCCGTTCCAGTCCACAGCCAGGTCGGTCAGCACCGGGCGGGAGATCCGGTCGTAGAACCGGTCCATGACTTTCTTAAGTTTCTCCCCGCTTTCGTTCCACCCCGCGTACTGCACCGCGCCCTTGCCCAGCACGGCCATTTCTTCCAGCAGATAGCGATTCACCGACGAGCCCACGCCCAGCGGGAAGATGCGGGAGTTGTTCAGGTGCTCTTTCGTGAACGCGAGGAGTTCAGGGTCGTTGCCGATGAAGCCGTCGGTCATGAATAGCACGATGCGCAGGCGCTCAGGGTCCTTGGGGAACTCCAGCACCGTGCGCAGCGCGGCCAGCATCTCGGTGCCGCCGCCGCCGTTTAAGTTCTTTATCACCTCGCGGGCCAGCGCCACGTTCTCCGGAGTATTCTTAAGAGGGCGCTCAAAGTGCAGCTGGTTGCCTGAGGAGAAGCTCATGATCTGGAAGGTGTCGCCAGGGTTCATGCCTTCCAGGCACTTCAGCGCGGCCGCCTTGGCGGTCTCCACGGGGAAGCCGCTCATGGAGCCCGACACGTCTATCGCTATAACCAGTTCCTTGTTGGTGACTTCACTAAGAGGGAAGTTCGAGCTGGGCTGCAGCAGCAGCGTGAAATAGCCGTTCTTGCCGTTCTTGTGGGTCAGCGCGGCGGCGGCCACCATCTTGGTGGCGGGTTCATATGTAAACTGGAAGTCCTTGTTGGGGATGCTGTCCTCCGGCGATATTTTTATTTCCGCCTTTGTCAGGCCGCTACTGGTGACGCTGATGATGTGCGAGGCGCTGCGGATGTTCTTTACCTCCACGCCTGCGTCCAGCTTTACCTCCACCGAGATGTCCCGCCCCGACCGAGCCCCGGGCTTAACTACCGGAGGCGTTATCAGGGAGGCGTCGGTCACCTTGTCGGTGTCCGGAGACCAGCCGGTGCCGCTCTTCCCCGTAGCCGCGCCGGGGATATAGCGCGGCCCCACGGTCATCGGAAAAACGAACCTGTATTCCCCGTGGTCGTAGGCCAGATCCTGTAAATATTTCAGCGTTACCTTTATCTCGTGGCCGGGCTGGATATTGGCCACGGACTGCGTGAAGATGTTCGGCCTTTCCTGGTCCAGCAGCGCGGCGGTCTTACCCTGGGCCTTGGCCGCCTCGTAAACCTGGCGCGCTTCCTCGCGCTTCTTTATCTGTCCCTTTATCATGCGGTCGCCCACGGTCAGCGTGAGGTCGTTCACCGCGGCGTTCTCCGGCAGGGGGAACACATAGACGGCCTCTATGGGCCTGTCCGCGGAATTGGCGAACACCTGCGTTACGCTGACCTCGGCCGTGAAGCCCGAGATCTCCGCCTTCACTTCGGTATGCTTTAAAGGAAGTATCCTTGCGTCCCCGGAGGACACCACCTGCATGGAACCTTCGCCCGGATCCTCCGGCTGCGCCAAGGCGGCCGCTGATAGGGCGAGGACTATTGCCGGCACCAACATGTTACGGACCAGGGCTGTGAGTTTCATAACGCCTCCTCCTTGACTGTCCGGGGTTAGACACCGGCGGCCGGAAAAAGTTCCAGAAACGTTCCGCAATTGATAAACTTAACCTGAATCCAGCAGGATTCCCCGCAGCAGCGGGTCGAGGACCAAGCGCTATGCGCGCCAGGGCCGAGAAGGCGTATGCCGCGCGGAACGCGCACTCGCTATGCGAGTGGAAAGTTTCAGCAGAAACTTTCCGGCTTTAAGGAACTTTATATGTACTGCGGTGTCTAACTGGAGGCGTTCTGGACGCGGAAGAACTTTTTGAGAAACATGCGGCCATGGTGTATAACCTGGCGCTGCGGCTTAGCGGCAACGCGGCTGATGCGCAGGATATAGCCCAGGACGCGTTCATCCGGGCCATCCGCGGGCTGGCGAACTTTCGGGAAGGTTCGGCGCCGGGCACCTGGCTATACCGCATCACTATGAACGTTTGGAAGAACCGGGTGCGGTCCGAGAAGCGGCGGGCTTTCTGGAAGACCTTCTCGCTGGACTGGCGCGGGGACAGCGAGAACGACCCGCCGCCCCTGCAGGTAGCCGCCCCAGAGCCGCCTGCGGGCGCGGCGCTGGAAGAGCAGGCAGAAAAGGAAATGCTCGAGAAGGCCCTGGCCGGGCTGGAGCCTGAAGACCGCGCCATCTTGGTTCTCCGTGAAATAGAGGGCCGCTCCTACGAGGAAATAGCCGGCATAGCGGAATTGCAGCTGGGCACGGTGAAATCGCGGATCTCCAGGGCGCGCGAAGCGCTGAGGTGGCAAATGATAGCACTGTTGAACGAACATGGAACATAATACCTGCAGGGAAAATCTGTCGGCCTACCTGGACGGCGAACTGCCGGCGGAGGAAAAGCTTTCTCTAGAAAGCCATTTAGCGCTCTGCCCCTCCTGCAACCGCCAGCTGGAGGAACTGAAGCTGGTTTCGGTTATTCTTAAAAAACACGCCATGAAGCCGGTTCCGCCTGCCTTAAAGGAAGAGGTGTTCGCGGAAAAGCCGGCCGCGCCGGTTTTTTCGGGCTGGTTCAAGCCGGTGCTGACGCTTTCGGCCGCGGCCGTGGGCCTGCTGATAATATTCGGCCTGCCTAAGTTCCGGGACCGGGAACAGTCGTATTCCCCCGCTTTTTTATCCAACTCCTCCATGGACCAGAGCGCGTTAGGGGCCAGAAGCGCCGGCCCGGCTTCAAGTTCCTCCGGAGAAATATCCGGCGACGGCGTTTTCGCTATGTCGGTATCCAGTCTGCGCAGCCCCGCACCGTTTTTAAGCAAGGGGGCTTACGGCCAGGCTAAATTTGCCAGCCGGGGAAGTTCAGCTGGTGGAGGGGCGGCTTATTCCTCCGTTGACTCCCTGGTCAAGGTTTCGTCCGGTTCCATGCTGGCCGCCGCGGCGGGCGACAAGAAAATGGGTTCCTTCTCCGCTAATGCCGGAGAAACAACAGCCCGGCCCGAATGGCTGGCCGCCATGATCCGGCGTTTGCAGGCCGGCGAGCGGGGCACCCCGCCTTTTAAGGCCTGGCGCTACAGTTATAAGGGAAATGAAGTCTATTATCTGCCGCCCCAATGCTGCGACCAGTACAGCGAACTGTATGATGAGGCGGGCAAACTGCTCTGCGCGCCGGACGGCGGCAAGACCGGCCTGGGTGACGGGCGCTGCGCCGATTTCAACAAGTTTAAGAAGGCTGGCGAGCTGATCTGGCAGGACCCGCGCAAATAAGCGAATGAACGATATCTTACCGGGTAAGGGCATGAACGGCGGAGGGGATATTGAAGCCCTTAAGGCCAGCGGCCTGCCGCTTGCGCTTTATGGCGACGGCTGGTACACGCCTTACGTGCGGGCATATCTGGCGCGGCACGGGCTGAAGGCCGCGGCCTGTTTCGTGGACGACGGCTTCACCGCCTCCACCGGGACGGCTGGTTACGGAGAGGTCAATCGCCGGTTCGGGAAATTCAACGTCGTCATTGCTTTCGCAGATTTCAGGCTCGCCGGAGAAAAGCTGCGCAAGAAAGACCTGGGGCAGGTGGCCGGCGTATACTTCTTCGACGTGATGGGCGAGCTGCTGGGGAACACTTTCGACCGCGCTTACGCGCAGCGGCACAAAGAGCAGTTCGGCCTGGTCAGTGAAATGTTCCGCGACGAGCTTTCCAAAAAAACTTATGCCGCGTTCATAAACGCTAAGCTGGGCGACCGGGAAGGCCTGTACGACGTCTGGCGCAGGGACCAGTATTTCCCCGAAGGCATAATCGAACTTTCGGAGAACGAAGTGTTCGTGGACGGCGGGGCTTACACCGGGGACACGCTGCTCGCTTTTGTCAGGAAGGCGAAGCATAAGTATTCAAGGTGTTACGCTTTCGAGCCTGAACCGGAGAACGCGGCCAAACTGAACGCGCTGGCAGGCAGGCAGGGCTTCCGCGATGTCAGCATAATCGCCAAGGGGCTGTGGAGCAAGGGGGACGCGCTGCGCTTCGCCGCGGCGGAAGGAACGGCCGGTTCGGCTATCTCCGCAGTGGGGAGCCTGTCCATAGAAGTAGATTCCATAGACAATGCCGCCCCCGACGCCACCTTTATAAAACTGGACGTAGAGGGCGCCGAGCTGGAAGCTTTGAAGGGCGCGGCCGCTACTATAAAGCGCAACCGTCCCAAGCTCGCGGTCTGCCTTTATCACAAGTCCGGAGACCTGTTCGAAATACCTTTGTTCCTCAAGTCGCTGGCTCCGGAGTACAGGTTCTACCTGCGCCAGCATCAACCGGTTTCCTGCGAACTGGTCCTGTATGCGGTAATTTAGCAACAGTATCGATACCCGAAAAGATAGAACTCCGGGTTTCGGGCCTGGACAATGTCCGCGTATTGAGAAGAACGACGGCATACTGTCCACGGCAAGGCTCGTTGTGGGAGCAGCGGCGGCTCACTTGTCCAGGAGTTCGGTGCTGCTTGCGGGCGGCGCCGGGAACGAAACTGGTAGGTATAGTGTTCGGGATCACGCTTGTCTGTCTCGCCGGACTGGGCACGCTGACGATGGGCATGACGGCGGCCACGGGCGCCTTGTTCGGCGCTATCGTTTATGGTACAGGTGGGGCAAAAGGCAGCAGCCTTTTTAAGCCTTTCTCCTGTTATTTTCTAACTAAGCCGGAAAGACCTGCCGCGCCGGCGACAGATCCTCCGATCAGCAGCCAGAGCGCTCTGTCGGAGGGTTCGCCATTAAAAAAGCGCGATATAACTGAATTAGCCGAGTGGTAGGCGTCAACTCCAAGTACCAGCAGAATAATACCTATAGCCAGCAGCCCGGCCGAGATAGCCTTGCTCATATATTCTCCTTGGATCAGGTCTGTTCAGTAATGGATGGTCCGCGTTTACGGATTTGTCTTTCTGCCCAGCAGAAAATACAGTACCATGCCGATCAGGGGTAAGATCAGTATCAGTATGATCCATAGCGCTTTTTTATTGGTAGCGGAGGAACTTTTCAGAACGTCGACAATAGCCACGACGTCCAGTATCAAAATTGCGAGCGACAGTAGTCCGGTCATAATTCTCCTTTCGTCTTTCCGTCTTATGCTTTTTTGCGGCGCCTTTGTAGTGCGGCGCGGGGATAACGATAAAACAGGCGCGCCCGTATAAGTACATTACACTTTTGCGGTTTTGGGTACTATGCGGATTTGTACTCGGAGTTATCGGTAAAAACCCTGCACTTACATGGGGGGCAGTGTACGCGCCTATGGCGCCGGGGAGAGAGGCTGTTTTGTTTTGCGGGAGAAGGCGGGGTATTTGTATTATTGGGGTATGAAGATAATCATTCACCTGGTATTGAGCGCGGTGGCGGTGTTCGTTACGGCCCGGATACTGCCGGGGGTAACCTTGAGCGGGTTCGGGACCGCGCTGGTGGTGGCGGTAGTGCTGGGCGCGGTCAACGCCGTGCTGCGGCCTCTGCTTATCATCCTTACCCTGCCGATCAACATTCTTACGCTGGGGCTTTTCACGTTCGTCATCATCGGCGGCATGGTGGAGCTGGTCAGCTGGCTGGTGCCGGGTTTCCATGTGGCGAGTTTCGGCTGGGCACTGGTCTTTGCCTTTGTACTGTGGATCATCAATGGATTTTTTTCCATACTTCGGTAAATAAAAGACGACGGGTGCTTTTTATAAAGATCCGCGCACAATCTGCTTATATATATTCTAGCCGGGCAGTCGCATGCCCGCGGCCAGTTTAGGAGCTAACACATGCAAAAGTTATCGGCCCGTACCGCCTTGCTCGCAGCCGCCTTTGCCTGTCTTTTTACGTCCGGTGCAGCCGCGCAGGCCGTGAAGCAGCGCCCGGAGATAGACGCGAAGTATAAATGGGACCTGACCAGCATACTTCCCGACGACGCCGCCTGGCAGAAGGCCCTGGAGCAGGTCAAAGCCGGCTTGGGGCAGTTCGACCAGTACAAGGGAAAGCTGGCCTTGTCGGCCGCCAATGTGCGCGAAGTACTGAAGCTGCGTGACAGCCTCTCCCTGGCCGCCGACAACCTGTCGGTCTACGCCAGCCTCAAGCTGGACGAGGACAACAGGGTCAGCAAGTATCAGGAAATGCAGAGCCAGGCTTCGGATGCCTATTCGAAGCTCGGCAACGCCTCGGCCTTCATCCAACCGGAACTGCTGGCCATGGACAGCGCCACGCTGATGGGTTACGCTGCGTCCGATCCGGAACTGAAAGCCTACACTTTCATGCTGGCTAACCTGCTCCGCTCCAAGGCGCACGTCCTCTCCGACAAGGAAGAGGCCCTGCTGGCCGGGGCGGGCCCGGTGCTGGACGCCCCGTCGCGCATCTTCGGCATGATCGAGAACGCAGATATTTCGTTCGGTTCCATCAAGGACGAGAACGGCCGTGATATGCAGCTGACTACGGAGCGGTATAGCGCCATACTGGAAAACCCTGACCGGCGGATGCGCCGCGACGCCGCCCAGATGTTTAACGAAACGTACCTGAAGTACATCAACTCGATAGCGGCCAGCCTTTCCTCATCGGTGAAGAGGGATTACTTCCTGGCCGCCTCCCGGAAGTACCGCGACTGCCTGGAAGCCAGCCTGGACGCGGACAATATCCCGGTCAGCGTTTTTAAGAACCTCATAGCCGCTACCAATGCCAACCTGGGACCTCTTCATAAGTGGGTCACGCTGCGTAAGAAGATCCTGGGGGTGGATACGCTTTACACCTACGATCTGGACGCCACGCTGATGAAGGAAAAACCCAGAGAGTACACCTGGGAGGAAGGCAAGGCCCTGGTGCTGCAGGGGCTGTCCCCCTTGGGCAAGACGTACCTGGACGAATTCGCCAAAGGCCTTACATCGGGCTGGATAGACGTTTACGAGACGCAGGGTAAAGGTTCCGGCGCATATTCCTGGGGCACCTATACGTCGCACCCTTATGTGCTGCTGAACTACAACGGCTCCCTGGACCATGTCTCTACTATAGCCCACGAGATGGGGCACTCCATGAACAGCCTGTGGACCAACAGGAGCGAGCCGTACCAATACAACGGGCATTCCCTGTTCACGGCCGAAGTCGCCTCTACCTGCAACGAGGCCATCCTGATGAAATACCTTATAGCCAACGCCGAGACCAAGCAGGAAAAGGAATACCTGCTTACCAGGTATATCGAGCAGATCGTCAGCACCTTCTACGTCCAGGTACTCAAGTCCGAGTTCGAGCTGGCCATCCACGAGCGCGTGGAAGCCGGCGGCTCCCTCTCGGTGGACTTCTTTCGCAAGACCTACCGCGACCTCTACCAGAAATACTGGGGGCCGGAACTGACGATAGGGCCGCAGAGCGACCTGGGCGGCATGCGCGACGACCACTTCTACACCCAATACTACGTCTACCAGTACGCCACTTCCTACGCCGCGGCGCAGGTGCTGTCTGATAAAATAGTGCGCAAAGAGCCGGGCGCCCTGGAGGCCTATTATCAGTTCCTCAGGACCGGGGCGTCAGACTACCCCGTGGAAACGCTCAAGAAGGCCGGGGTAGACATGACCACGCCGGAGCCCGTCGCGAAGACCATCAAGCTCTTTGGCGAACTGGTGGACCAGCTGGAGCAGCTCCTCAACGAGAAGGTCTGACCTGACAGGAATAAGGGATATTTATATGGATAATACCGCTGACAAATTAATAATACGGCCTGAGACGGCGGCTGATTTCGGCCCGGTGCGAAAGCTGAATAAGAAGGCTTTCAGGGGAAAGAACGAATCCAAGCTGGTGGACGCGCTCCGGGAGTCGGCGGGTTTTATCCCGGCGCTTTCACTGGTAGCGCAAAAGGGCGGCGTAGTCGCAGGGCATATCCTGTTCAGCCCGGTCAAGATCGGGGACCTGAACAGCCCGGCGCCGGCCCTGGCGCTGGCCCCTATGGCCGTTCTGCCTGATTATCAGAACCAGGGCATAGGTTCCGCGCTCGTAAAACACGGGCTGGAAGAGTGCAGAAAAGCAGGGCACAAAATAATCGTGGTGGTCGGCCACCCCGAATTTTACCCCCGCTTCGGCTTTGTGCGGGCCGTGGAAAAAGGCCTGAAGCTGCCGTTCGAGGCGCCGGACGAAGTATTCATGGCGCTTGAGCTTGTCCCTGACGCTTTGAGCGGGGTCAGCGGAACAGTGGAGTATCCGCAGGAGTTCCACGAGGTCGCCTGAGCTCCGTAAAAAAGTGAAAAGTCCCCGGTGAACTATTTGTTCCGGCCGCTTTTGGACAGCAAGTCGGCTATAACGGTAAGAAGCTCTTCGGAAACCACCGGCTTTTTCATTACGCGGACATTCTCAATGCCCGAAACCCGGGGGGCGATCTTTTCAGGCAGGCCCGTCACGAACACTATCGGCACCCTGTCCTCTACAAGGCCGCTGACCACTTCGAATATCTGTTTCCCGCCGCCGGCCGGCATGGCGACGTCCAGTATAAGCAGGTCCGCCGGGGAGTCCTTGAACAGTATGATCGCGGCCGTAGCTTCTACAGCCGTCTCTACCTGGTAGCCGGCTTTCGAGAGCAGCGCAACGTAATAGTCAAGTATGGAACTATCGTCGTCCGCCGCCAGTATCTTAACAGGTTTTATGTTTTCCATGGCTTTCCTTGAAGGTTTTTTGCCGGAGCATTTCCCTTTATCAGGGAATATCCCATTATTATACAACAAGATTCCCGGCATGGCTCCTGGGGAAAGCCGCCCCGCTCTTTATTCTGAAGATTAAAATATTTTAACCCTGTTTTAAACATGGTTTAATGGGGGACGTGCTAGACTATGAGCATAGAAGTTAAACTTTCTGGAGGACACTAAAATGAAATACCTGATCGCAATAGCAACTCTCGCCGCTTTCACCGGGATAGGCTTCGCGCAGAACAACACGACACCGGCCGCCGCTCCCGCAGCCGCCGCCGCTCCCGCGAACCCCGGGCACCATGCCAAGAAGCATGAGATTAAGAAAGGCGAAGTCACCATGGGCGAGGTTACCGCTGTGGACGCCGCCAAGAACACCATTACCGTGAAGGACCGCAAAGGCGTGGAGAAGACGTTCGCCATTGAGTCCGTCGGCACCCTGGCCCAGGGCGCGAAGGTGAAGGTAATGGTGAAGGACGGCAAGACCACCGTGAAAGAAATGAAGGAGCACAAAGGCAAGCACGAGGGTAAAGGCAAGAAAGCCGCCGCTCCCTCTGCCGCCAAATAAAACGGCCGGAGAGCAGCCTGAGAAAGCCGCCCGGGTAAGCCCGGGCGGCTTTTTGAATATACAGCCTCCTGCGTAAAAAATGTGCCTGTTCTTTAGGTAAAAACAGTGGCGCCCTATCCCGTCAAAAGCATAAGGATAGTGGCAGGAAGGGGAGATGGACAAAACAGCCGCCTTCGGCCGCTGAACGCAGCCTTTGTCCGCTTCGGCGGAACCTCCAAGGCGAACAGGGGGTACGGGCCGGCCGGGAAAAAGTGCGCCGGGTAAAAATCAACAGTAGCCTTTTTTTGATACACTTTCCATGTCGGGAATACCGCGAAGGATCTATGGACAAACAAATAAAAGCTAAAAGGTTTTACGCGCATTGCGACCTGATAGAGGGGACTACGGATGTTTACTATTGCAGCTTCTGCAATATGCTCGTCAAGGAAAAACATTTTAGGGAAGAGCACCTGAACAAGAATCATAATCATAAATTCAAGGCTACCCTCCATGAGTGGGAGCGGAAAAAGGCGAGGGGGACTACAAGGGTGCGCCCCGACAATGCCCCTAACCGGCTTAAGGAATAGCGGATGCCGCGGGGCCTGAGTTTGGAGGCCGGCACCGCCGCCGGGGAAGCCCGGAGGTTTTAATTTCACGCGGTCATTTTGTATTATAAGGCTTATGCGAAAAACTTTAACTGCTTTTCTGTTCTTGCCATTCCTGGCCGGCTGCTCCGGGACCAGGAAATCCAATAGCGGCGCCAGAGACGTCAGGAATCCTCCGGAGTTCGCTCTTCCGGGAATACCTATGAAGAACGAACTTTTAGCCGATCCCTCTGAAGTGAAAAACCCAGAAACCTCCGCTGCGCCCGCTGAGGAGGCCAAACCTGCCGAAGCCAAGCCTGACGAAACCATACCCGCAGAAACCCCGCCTGCGGAAGCCAGGACTGCGCAAGCCAATCCTGTCGAACCTAAGCCTGAGCAAGCCAAGCCGGCCGCAGCTACGGCCGAGCCCAGCGGTGACCTAAAATACCATCTTGATGCCGCCGCCAGGTATTCCGTCAGGAGGCAGTACCGCTCCGCCGCCGCCGAATACGGGGCCGCCGTCCCGTTCCTGCCCGCCGGAGACGCCCGCGCCGTTCACCTGCTGGAGCGGCAGGGCGCCATGATGCTGAAAGCGGGGAACGAACCGAAAGCCCAGGAACAATTTCTTTCAGCCATAGAGAAGGCTAAAGAACTCAGCATCTCCGGGCTCGACCTTACTAATTCATATCTTGGCTTAGGCTACTGTCAGGAAAAGGCCAAAAAGATAGCGGACGCCATAAGCAGCTACGAAAAGGCATTGGAACTTTCAACCAGCCAAACCGTCAAGGACAGGCTTGCCAATACTATAAGCGACCTGAAAAAAGCTTCCAAATAGCCCAGAAACTAAACAGGGTCAGAGTCAACCGATAACCGCCGGGAAAGCCCGGCGGTTCGTTTATGCCGAGGGGCGGAAAAAGGTATAATTTGTCAAGAAGTGATGTGCCAACCCTCGCAATTTTAAATCCCATACAGGCATAAACACAAGCGGGCCCCGCCCGCCAAAGGACATACCTCATGATGCTCGCAGCTTCGCAGGTTAAACAGCAGACCTTCCGCAGGACCAAGATAATCTGCACCATCGGTCCCGCCTCGGAGAACCCCGACTGCATACGGGAACTCATCCGGGAGGGCATGAGCGTGGCCCGCATAAATTTCTCCCATTGCAAATACGACGAGGCGCTTGAGCGCGTGCGCATGCTGCGGGAGGCCCGCAAGGACCTGGACGTGCCGCTGGCCATCATGCTCGACACCAAGGGCCCCGAGGTGCGGATGTTCGGCTACAGCAAGCCGGTGCTGCTGGCCAAGGACGACACGCTCTACATAGAAAGCACGGACAAGCAGCCGGAGGACGTGGCCGCTCTGCCTCCGGAGAAGAAGCATTTCTTCACCAACCTGCCTCACATAGACAAACTCTGCCAGGCCGGCTCGCGCGTGCTGCTGCAGGACGGCTTCATAGAAGCTGAGGTGATGCGGCTGCACACGGAATGGCCCGGCGCCGTGACCGTGCGCGTGCTCAACTACGGACGGCTCAAGGACAAGGCGCACCTGGCCGTGCCCGGTGCGGACTACCCCATCCCGTTTATGTCCGACAAGGACAGGAAGGACATCGCTTTCGCGGTGGAGAATAATTTCGAATACATCGCGCTCTCTTTTGTGCGCACCGCCAGGGATATAGCTGACGTGAAGGAGCTTGTAAGGTCGGTCAGGCCCGATTCCCCCATAAGGCTGATAGCCAAGATAGAGGACAAGCAGGCTATTGCCAACATCTACGACATTATCCGCGACTCGGACGGGATAATGATAGCCCGCGGCGACCTGGGCATAGAGGTGCCGATAGAGGAGCTGCCCGGCCTGCAGAAGAACATCATAAAACGCTGTTACCTGGCCGGCAAGCCGGTGATAGTGGCCACGCAGATGCTGGAATCCATGACCGACAGGCCCTATCCGACCCGCGCCGAAGTGACGGACACCGCCAACGCCGTGATGGAGCTGACCTCGGCGGTCATGCTCTCGGGAGAGACGGCTAACGGCGTGCACCCGGCTCGTGTGGTGAACATGATGGGCCGCATCATAGACAGGGCGGAGTCCGCAATAGATTACCGTGCGCTGGCGCGCATCACGCACGATTACGTGGACCGCGACAATATCACCAACATCATGGCCTACAGCGTGGTGGACGCGGGACACGACTGGAACGCCAAGGCCATAGCGGTGGTAACGGCCAGCGGCATAGGCGCGCGGGCGCTGTCCAAGTTCCGCCCCAGCATTCCCATCTACGCCTTCGCCCACGAAGAGGTGCTGTATCACCAGATGGCGCTGAACTGGGGCGTAGTCCCGTTCCTGATAGAGAACCCCGAGGGACAGCGTTTCAGCGAGGTGGCGAAGAAAACCATGGAGTTGCTGCGCGGCAAGGGCGCCGTCTCCAACGGGGACAGGCTGGTCTTCATGGCCTCCAGCCCGTTCGGCAAAGGGCATCCCACCAACACCATCCGCTGCGAAATTGTGGGGGACGACGCCTTCCACGACGAGACCTGAGCCGGCCGCAGTTGCGGGCCGTGAAATGAAGCCGCCGGGAGAAAGCCCGGAGGTTTCATTTTTGGGGAACTGTGTTTAGTTCGCGGCCGCGGTTTCACCGGGCTTTTTCAGAGGTATATGGAAGAAGAAGCGGGAGCCTACGCCGAGTTCGGACTCTATGCCCATCTCGCCCCCGTGCCGCAGCACGATCTCGCGCGCGATCTTCAGGCCAAGGCCGAAGCCGGCCTTGCGCATACCCTGGGCTTCCTTGGTCTGGAAGAAGCGCTCCCACACGCGGGGCAGGTCTTCCTTGGAGATGCCGATGCCGGTGTCTATTACGCTGACTATCACCCGGTCGGGGGCGTTCTCCACTTTTATCGTTATCTTGCCGCCTTCCTTGGTGTACTGGATGGCGTTGGTGCAGAGGTTCTGCACCACTTGGCCTATGCGGGCGTCGTCGCCGGCCAGCGGCGGCAGCACTGGCGGCACTTCCATGGCAAAATTGAGCTTGCGCTTCTGCGCGGCTATCTCCACGCGAGCGCAGACGTCCTGCACCACCGCGAGCAGGTTCAGCGTGCCGATCTCAACACGCAGCTTGCCGGATTCTATGGCGGCCAGGTCCACCAGGTCCGAGATGAGGACGTTGAGGGTTTTGGCCGAGGTCTGGATATTGGCTGCGTACCTTGCCTCGCTGGGCATGGCCTTAAGCTTGCCCGTCAGCACCTCGGAGTAGCCGAGGATGGCGGTAAGGGGGCTCTTTACGTCGTGGGCTACCGTGGCGAAGAAATTCTTCTGGAAGCCGTTGACCGCGGCCAGCTGCTGGTTCAGGGCCTGCATCTCTTTGAGCAGGCGCGCGTTCTCCAGGATCAGGAACCGCCGCTCCAGGGCCTTCTCCACGGAGAAGATCAGGCGGGAGGCCTCTACGGGCTTTAGGATGGCGTCGTCCAGGCCCAATTCCACTACCTGGCTGACGCCTTGCAGCGCAGCCTTGAGCGGGTACTGGTCCACCATGAAGATGATGCGCAGGTCCGGGTCGCGCTCGCGCAGCTTCTGGGCCAGCTCCGCCCCCGAAACCTGCGCGAAGGTGGTGGCTGTGCCGATGACAGCCAGATGGAAGGCCCCTTTCTTGCAAAGCCCCAGCGCTTCCTCACCGTCCAGGGTGGAGGTGACCTCGTAGCCCGCGCCCACCAGGGCCTGGCTTAGAGAGGTCAGGGCGGGCTTGAAATTATCCAGCAGCAGGATGCGCTCGTTGCCCCGCTCTTTGAGGCGGACGTCCGCGCCTTCGCTGTTTTCTATAAGTATGCCGGCTATCCGCCCGGACTGTTCCCGCGGGAGGGCCACTTGATGCCCGTCCTTGAGCGCCTGTATGGCGAAGCGCACCGTATCAACGCCGGAAATAAAATAGCAGGCGGCTTCCGGAGTAGAGGCCCGGATGCCGGCGTCCAAGGCATCGGCTTCCGCCAGGGTCCCGGTGAACTGCGCCACCACCACATTACCCGGGAGCGGTGCGGTTGCCGGCTCTTCTTCCTCTCCGCCGCCCAGCAGCGACCATGACTTCTTAGGCTTGGGCTTGGCGGCAAAAATACGGGCCTCGTTCTGCTCACGGATAAAATCGGGCAGACCCTTGGGGGATTCCAGGGAGACGGGCTGTACCCCGGACTGCTGGAAGGCCGTCTGCACGGCGCCGGTAGTGAACAGTACCTGGTCGGCCAAAATGACTACCGGCCGCGCTATAACCCTGACCTGGTCCGCAAACCCCATAGGCAGCGGCCAGCTCAGGCGGCGCAGCGGGGAGACGATGGTAGGCGTCATGCTGGCGGTGGATTCCAGAGTGAAAAGGTGGATCCTGGGATATTGTTTGTGCAGGGCCAGGAAGGCCTCGCGCTCGGCCGGGGGGACTTTGCTGAAGTCCACCACCATGGCGGAGCAGTCTCCTGTGGCCAGCCGGGCGGCCGCGTATTTCAGGTTCGGCACGCAGACGGGCTCCAGCCCCCTGCCCGACATGGACGGGGTGATTTCGTCAAGGAGCTCCTTCCCTGACGTGACTACCAGTACGCGGCCTTTGATTTCTGCCATCAATAACTATTATAGCGGTAGGGGATACTTGTTGCAAATCCTAAATGCGGAAAAAGCCGCCGGGCGCCTTTCAGGCGGTGTTTTATTCCCGGAAAAGCCGGGTGTAATTGGTCTCGTCCAGGTACGGCAGCGGTTTCGCTATCAGGCCGCGCTTGGTGAGAAGGGCCGTCGCCGCGTCCGGGATGGTGGCGCGCAGGCGGTACACTATCTCCGGCATCCAGCCGGCCGCTATCTTTTCGTCCTTGCTCAGCACTCCGTTGATGAAAGAGACTACGGCGTTGGTGCAGCTGTTGTAGATCAGGGAGTACATCTCTCCGGTCCGGTTGGCGGTGGCCTGCCGCATCGCGTTCTCCAGCAGTTGTATCTGCCGGGCGCGCGGCAGGGTCAGCGGGTACAGGGAGATGCGGTTGCCGTCGGTGAAGACGTTCTGTTCCACGTACCCCTCCGCCGAAGAAATATTGTAGTGCACGGCGTATTTGCCGCGCAGTCCGTCTATGATGCCTTGGTTCTGTACTCCGGGGACCAGTGAGTAGGTGTTCAGCGATATCACCAGCCCCCGCACCGAATTACCGTTTTCGTCCGTAACGCCGCCCGGCTTGAACTTGAAGGCCAGGAAGCCGTGCACGCCGGCGTAGGGGAGGCTCTGCAGGCTTTTCTTGCCGACATAAGCCGCCTCAAGGAAGTCCGGTCTGACGGTGACGCTTTTGGGCCAGATAAATTTGAATACGCCGTCCTCCCGCTTCAGCCTTTTGCCGTCAGCGGAATGCTGCACGCCCCAGTTCACGTTCGCCAGCGCGTAGCCGCGGGAGTCTTTTGAAAGAATGTAGGGATGCCTCTGCACGGCCACCGTGGCGGCCGAGGGCGCGTAAGCGAGCGCCGCGGTGAGCGGCAGGACGGTCTCGATGGAGAGCTCGCTGGTAATGTCCTGCTGCTTTATGTAGCCTTCGACGCAGAGTTCGGTGCTGCCGGTGTTCTTCAGCCATTTCGGGTACTTGACCACGGTATAAACCTTGCCGGTCAGAGTCGTGAACGTAGGAGGCACGTTCTCAAGCTGAAGCGTCCCGTTTATTACATACCTTGCGGTGAAATCTGACAGCAGCTCCTTTGACAGGTCCTGCCACTCCGCCCCAGCCTCCTGTCCCGCGCCGAAAACTTCGTTCCACTGGGCAGGGGTCAGGGAATCCGTGAGGCTTTCATCCTGCAGCGCTATAGTCCCGAAGGATGGGCTATTTATGTTTTCAAGGAAGGCGTTTGCTTTGGGGATAGGGAGCTTCAGGTCCCGGAGGTTTTCTGCCGACAGCGAATCAAGGATGAAAGGTTCCGCCGCTTTGGCGTTAAGAGGGCCCAGGAGTAAAAGGAGCCCGACCGCCAGCGCCGCTTTAAAGGTTGTTTTAGCCATTAATCAAATCTCCGCGCCCGTCAAAATAAACTACTGTTATAACAGTTTAATAGGCTCGGACCGGTTCTCCAAGTGCTAAAGGTCCCGGAAACGCTTAGGTCTTATGTCGGTTAACTCCCGCCGGCGGGGGGGCTGGACTCCGGTATCGCCTGCCGGAGAACCGCGGGTTTATTTCTGGGGGCTGGCTTCTTCGGCCAGGTGGGGCGGCAGGAAGGCTAGGATCTCCGCTCTGGCCGAGACGCCGCCGCGCTGCATGGTGAACGCGGCGGAGACTACGGTGAATTCGGCGGGGCCCACGCCCAGCCACTCTTCGATAGCGCCGGGACCGCCCTGGAAATATGCCGGCACGGAAGGGACGGCGCTCCTGTTGAAGGCCTTAAGCAGGGAATTCGCCAAGGCGTTGAGCACGATGTTCCCTATCTCTATAATGGTAACCTCCGGCTGGTCGGCTATCAGGGTTCCGTAAACGGAGTCTTCGGCGAAACATCCGGAAATATATTTCGTGTCGGCGGGGTTGAAAAGCAGCGCGGTGGTGAAAGGGATAGGGCCTTTTATTTTTACGCGTATGGCGGCGCCGGGCTGCGCTTCTCCCTCCTTGCGCCTGACCGCGTCGCGGACCGTGCCGCTGAAGACGCGCACACCCGACAGCAGCCAGGTGCCGGGGGTTACCTTGGTGAGCCTTAGCAGGCACTTTTCAAGGCCGGCCGCCGCCAACAGCTTCAGCGTGTCTTTATTCGTGATGTTCATCTGGTTCACGCTTTTATTTAAGTCGTTCGAAGGTTTCCTTAAGCTCCTCGTGGGTGAACGGCTTGAAAATCACCGCCGCCGCGCCCTTTTCCGCCAGCTCTTTGGTCACCTCGTCCTGGTCTACGGCGGTCAGTATGATTATTTTAGCCTCGGGGTTTATCCTGCGCATCTCTTCCAGCACCACTATCCCGGATATGCCGGGCATTATTATGTCCAGCAGCACAACTTCGGGCCACAGTTCCACAAAAGCCTTCAGGGCGCTTTTGCCGTCTTCGGCTTCGCCTACTACTTCGTGACCTGTCTTTCGCAGGATAACGCTGAGCACTTTCCTGGTGCTGGCGTTGTCATCCACTATAAGCACTTTCATAATTCTCCCTGAACGGATGAGCCCCGAAATCCGCTGAAAAACGATAGCCCCTCGCATAGCCTAACAGGCGTGCGCCGGTTTGTCAAGGCGGCGCGGGAATGCCGTACGGATGTCCGGAATTCTTTTTTGGCAGGTCATGGTCTATGGTTCACGGTACCATCCTGGCGAAAACATCCAGGATAATGACCTCGTTGCAGTTGGCGTCTTTCGCGGAAGCTTTGCTATCCTGGCAGCTATAGCCTGGTTCAAGATCTCAATGGTTTAAAAGGCCGGGCTGTATTTCGTATTATTTACCATGGCCCTGGAACTTATCGTTGACGGTCTGCTGGTCCCTATTGAGAAGGACGGGGCGGAGGAATACCTGAAAGCCGCCGCGCTTAAGCTCAGGGCGCCGGAGGCCGATGTCGAGGTAGTCCGGCTGCTGGCCAAAGCGCTGGCGTCCGGAGACAAGAGCCAGTTCTACTACGAGATCTCGCTGGCGGCGCGCGTCTCCGCCGGTTATAAGAACGAAGACAATTTCCCGCTTTACTCCGAAAAAATCGCCGTCCGCCATAAACTGGCGCCGGCGGGTCGGCGGCCAGTTATCGTAGGGTTCGGGCCGGCCGGGATGTTCGCCGCGCTGGAACTTATCGAGTACGGGCTTAAACCCCTGATATTCGAGAGAGGCAAAAAAATAGAAGAGCGAGACGCGGACGTGCGGAGATTCATCACGGAAAGGGCGCTGGACCCAAAATCCAATATCCAGTTCGGAGAGGGCGGCGCCGGCGCATATTCCGACGGCAAGCTGTTCTCGCGGCGCAATAATACCGCTTACGCCAGCAAGGTGCTGGATACTTTTATTAGATTCGGGGCGCCTGCGGAAATAGGTTATGTCAGCAAGCCGCATCTGGGCACTGAAGTGCTGCGCAGGATAGCGGCCGGGATAAGGGAGTATATCCTGGAGCGGGGAGGAGAAATACATTACGGCTCGAAAATGACCGATATCCTTATCTCCGGCGGCGGTGTTTCGGGCGTAGTTATAAACGGGTCGGCGCAACACCTTTGCGAAAGCGTTTACCTGGCGATCGGCAACTCCGCCCGGGACACTTTCGAACTGCTGCATGAAAAAGGCGTCAGTCTTGATCAAAAACCCATCTCTGTCGGGGTCAGGGTCGAACACCCGGCGGCGACCATAAACCTTATACGCTACGGCGACAAGTACAAAGGGTTCCCCGGCCTGGGCGCGGCCACCTACTCGTTCAACTTCACGAACCGCAAAACCGGCCGCGGCGCGTACACCTTCTGCATGTGCCCCGGAGGAGAGGTAGTGAACGCGTCCTCCGAAGAAGGCCTGCTGGCGCTTAACGGTATGAGCTGCGCGGCCAGAGATTCCGCCTTCTCCAACTCCGCCATAGCGGTAACCTGCGCCGCTTCGGATTACGGGACCACCCACCCGCTGGCCGGCATAGAATTCCAGAAGGACATGGAGCGGAAAGCCTTCAGGGCCGGCGGGGGAGACTGGCGGACGCCGGCGCAGAACCTCAGGGATTTCTTAAGCGGCAGGCTTTCCTCCGCGTTGAACATCAATTCCTGCAAAATGGGGACGCTGAGCGCGGACCTGGACGGTATTTTTCCGGCCTTCGTAACCGAAACCCTGCGCTCCGCTTTTACCCAATGGGCCGCGGAGTGCCCGTTATTCGTAGGGGACGACGCCATCCTTCTGGGGCCGGAAACAAGGACCTCGTCGCCCGTAAGGATCTTGCGCGGAAAAGATTTCGGCTCGGTAAACGTACGGAACCTCTACCCTATAGGCGAAGGGTCCGGCTATAGCGGGGGGATAACCAGCTCCGCTTCGGACGCCATAAAAGCGGTGGAAGCCGCGCTTAAAGGAGCCTAGGGTGAGCCGGGAAACGTTAAAAATGCTAAATTTAAGGTTGGGTTTTGTTCTTTGAGGAGAACGCGGGAGGGAAACGGGGACTTATGCGCTTAAAAACATTTTTCATCGGGGCGGTTTACCTGGCGGCGGCCGGGTTCGGCGTTTTTTCTCCCGGGACAGCCCGCAGCCTCGGCAAGCCGGGGGCTATCGTGGTGCTGGTGACCGGGGACGTGCGGATAAAGCCTGACGGAGAGGGCGAATTCAGGGAGATGCGCGTCAATGACCTGCTCTACGTGGGGGATACCATCAGGACCGGGCCGCAAAGCCTGGCCTCCATTATCCTGAAGAGCGGGGCCGAGGTGAGGATGAACGAAGACACCGTTTTCAGAGTGTATCCCAAGGGCGGGGCGCGGGAGATGTCTACGCTGACCGAAGGGCAGATCTGGACCAGGATGCTACATAAAATGGCCAGGTTGGATGTCAGCACTCTGGCCGCGATATGCGCCGTCAGGGGCACAGAGGCCGATATAAAGCAGAGAGGCGCGCTTACGGTCAAGGTTTACGAGGGGCATGTCGATGTCTCGAACCGCCTGGGGAAACAGACGCTTTCCGCGGGGGAGATGACTTCGGTCTCCGGGCCCCGCGCGGCGCCGGTCCCCTCCGTGCGCATGGTAGCGGGGCAGGTGGGAAACTGGCAGAAGGCCGCGGAGGTCAAGGGTATCGAGGTATTCCTAGCCCGCATCATGCCTGACGCGGGCGATGAAAAAAAGCTGCTGCTTATGGTGGGCAAAGACGGGAAAAGCAAAAATGTGGAAATAAAGCTGAAAAGAAAAAACCAATAATCCGACGCGGGGAGATCCCCGGCGGTTTTGTGGAATAAATATCCCCCCTGGCGTTGCAGGGGGGGATATTTGTTTTCCGGGGGGGGGCGGCTAGAACTTGTGCCAGAGCATCTGGGTGGTCACGTCGTGATGGAACAGCACTTCCGAGGATTTGACTATGCCGCCCAGCTCTTTCGGGCTGCGGTCCGCGGCGGCCTGCTTGTGCAATACGTATTTTTCGTGTGACGCGGCGCCCAGGACTGACTTAATGAATTCGCTGCCGCGGAATATCCGTATCGCGTCGTAGATGTTCCCGGGGAGAAAGCGCACGCGGTCACGCTTGCTTTCGTCCTTCGTGAGCGGCTCGCCGTCCAGGGCCGTGCGCAGCAGCGCGTACAGGGCCATGTACGGGTTCGCGTCCGGGGCGACTGATCGGATCTCCAGGCGCGCTGATCTCTCGTTCCCGGCCGGGATGCGTATCATCGCGCCGCGGTCCACCGATGAGACCTTGATCTGGTTCGGCGCTTCGAAGTGCGGGTCCAGGCGGCGGTAGGCGTTCACGCTGGAATTAAGGATAAGCGAAAGCTCCTGCGCGTGGTTGAGGATGCGCGAGATCGTGTCCCAGGCGGCCGCGGACAGCCCGTCCTCGCCCTTTTTATCGTAGAAAACGTTCTTCCCCGCTTTTGAGAAAGAGATGTTTATGTGCATGCCGCTCCCGTTCACTCCGGAAACCGGTTTCGGGAGGAACGTGGCGGTCATCCCCATGTTGGCTGCCACCTGGCGGCACACCAGCTTGTAGAGCTGGACCATGTCGCAGGCGCGCACGGCGCCGGCGTGGGAGAAGTTCAGCTCGAACTGCGACGGGGCCACTTCGGGGTGGTCCTTTTCGTTTCTGAAGCCCATCGCCCGCTGCGCCTCGGCCGCGGTGTCTATGAACTGCTTCAGCGGGTCCAGCGGCAGTGAGTGGAAGTAGCCGCCGGTGGAAATGAGTTCGAAGCCGGAGACCTCGTTATAGGTCTGTTCCGAGTTGAGGCCTTTCACTATGAAACCTTCCACTTCGGCGGCGACGTTGGCGGTTATGCCGCGCTTCTTTTTAAGTTCTTCCGTCAGCTGCACCAGGCGCGCGCGGAAATCGGATTCATAGGGGGTCTTGTCGCGGTTCAGGACGGTGCCGAAGAGGATGACCTTGCCCGGGCCGAAGACGTCGGAAGGGAGCCAGAAGATGCTCCCCCAGTCTATCCCCAGCCTTAGGTCGGATTCCTTCTGCGCGGAAAACCCGCGTATGGACGAGCCGTCAAAGGTTAGGTTGTCGTTGGCGTTCAGGAAATACTGCTTGTCGTAGTCCAGCGTATGGAAGCGGCCCTCGATATCCGAGAAGCAGACCGTCACGGCTTTCAGGCGCTTTTCGCTCTGGAGGTAGATGCGGTATTTTTTTTCAAGCTCCGCCGCCGGCAGCGTTTCGGCTGCTTCCGCGGCTTCCAGGTTCATAGTCTCCAGTTCGTCATACGGTATCTCAAGGAAATTTTTCAGGGTTACTGTTTCATTCGATTTGGTCTTAGACATTAATTCTCCTCTTTTCCGCTAAAGTACGGGTATTTAAATATAAATGTACCAAAAAATAATTTAAAAGACAATGTAATTATTAGAAATATTAGAATTGCCCTCCTATGGATCATTTTCTGGCGGGTGGCGCCGGGTGGTCCATTTTGCGCGGCCGGGGGTATTTATTGTTTAATTCGGTGGGACGGTCATACCTCGGGCTGGAGGGAAAATGGTGCATAAATTCAAGATCAAGACTTCCGGGAAGGCGGAGATGGCGGATATTACGCGGCAGGTCCAGGGGATAGTGATGGAGAACGGTGTGGAGGGCGGGGTTTGCCATATTTTCGTGCCGCATACCACCTGCGGCCTGGCTATAAACGAGAATGCCGATCCGGACGTGAAGCGCGACATCATAGCCAAGCTGGATGAAAGCGTATCGGGGGATTTCCCGTACCGCCACGCCGAGGGCAACTCCCCCGCGCATATAAAATCCGTCCTGGTCGGGCCGTCGCTTACGGTTTTTGTCGAGGAAGGAGCGCTGCAACTGGGGACCTGGCAGGGAATATACCTGTGCGAATATGACGGCCCCCGCGACCGCGAGATATGGGTGAAGATCATTAAAACCTGAAAGCGTCCGCGCCGCCGCGTTCAGTTTGACCGCCGGGCTTTCCCGGCGGTTTTGCTTGCCCTAAAGGCCTATGCAGGGGGGGTACATCTTCCGCCATTTTGCCGGACTTTGGACTCTACTGTTCGCGCCGGGTTTCGGCTAAACTATAAGTAATGAAGAACAAACCTCTGAATTCCACCCTGATGAAAGTGCTTATCCTTTCCGGCGTCTGGGCTTTTCTGCTCAGTTTCGCGCTGAAGACCTGGGCGGCCGAAAATGCTCCCGCTGATTTCGGATCGCTTTATTCCTCCGACCTCTCCGGGCTTGCCGGCTCCGGCGCCCTCAATTCCGCGGAAGTCCCGCTTTCCAAAAGCTCCTACGTGGTGCCCTACTCCCTGCGCGGCGTGCTGACGCGCTATGAAGACAAGGTCGTCCTCAATACTCCCGACGGCCGGGTCTTTGAGCTTAAGCTCGGCGACCGCCAGGCCCGCGCCTACAACGGGAAAACAGTAGAGATCTACGCCAAAGCCAAAGAAGCGGACGAACTTTCCGTTCTGGAAGTGAAGAAGATATCGGAATATGTCCCTGCCGCCGGAGAGGTGATCGCGCCGTATGTCGCCCAGAGAAAGCCAGCCCGGATGGCAGGCGAGGACCGCGCCTCAATGACGCTGGAGAACGTGCGCTGGAACAAGGGCCCCGTGGCTGACGGCGTTTTCGACTGGGCCACCGCCACCATCCGCCCGGACCTGGTAAAGAACGTATATTTCGTAAAAAAACCCTTTAAGCCCGAATGGATAGCCGCGCACTCTTTCTTCGTGTTCACTTTCGAAGACGGAGGTATTGTGGACTCGGCCGGCCGCAAGACGGACGCCTTGGTACTGACGATAGAGGCCTATTTAAAGGAAGGGCAAGAATATTCACTCACCGACGGTCTTAAGAATAAATTTTCCATAGTCTGGTTGCTGGCCACCTGGGAGGATTATTCAGCCAGGACCGCCAACTTGGAGGGGCAGCGGCTTATACCGTATCCCGTGCAGATGGCCCACGCCGAGAAAGCCGCGTTGGTCAGGGAGAGCCTGCGCCAGGCCGCGGTCAACCGTGAAGGCGAGTATTACAACACCATAACCAACAACTGCACCAATAACCTGGTCATACTGATGAACCGCGTTCTGCCGGAGCAGAAGAGGGTGCATCTCTGGAGCATACCTTCCCTGATCTATAATTTCCATGCCACCATGCCGGTGTGGGTGCCGCCTTACCTGCAAAAGAAAGGCTTGCTGGGCCCTGAACTGCCACAGGTGGACCACGCCAGCTTTCCGGTCATCCTTCCTTAACCGCGGGCAACAAAGTATTTGCCGCCGGGCGTAAAAGCCAGGCGGCTTTGTTTTACAGGCTGAAAAGACGAGGCGTATTTTCCGGTTTTTAGCGCTTTCCGCTCGGCAGTTCCGCGGCGCGGTTCACCGCGTCCTCGAACCTGGGGCGCCCGTAGTGGTCGTAAAGGTCGCTCTCATAGTTCTCGCTTATAGGGTGCGAAGGGTCGAAAGCGGGGCTTTCTTTAATGGCTTCCCGCGTGAGGTCTACGAAAACTTCCGAGTTTTCCCAGTTCACGGTCTCTATCCAGTGGGGGGAGATCAAGACCTTCCGTCCCGGCAGCCAGGTTCCGGTGTCGGCCACCAGGTAGCGTATGCGCCACTTCCTGTCGTTTACTATGAAGTCTTCCACATGCCCGATGGGGCCGTCGGCCGCGTGAAGGCGGTAGCCTGTAACGGTGCGAGTGCCCTGAAGGTGCGTCTCTTTCTCAGGCGGCCGGGTGGGGGCCCCTGTCTTTTTCTCTTCCTTCCGGGCTGGCGGGAACAGCGTGCCGCCGGACATGCCGCCGGCGTAGAAGCCGTCTCCCCAATAGAGCGGCCAGGCGTAATGTTCGTGCAGCTCCAGTTCATGCCTGCGTGATACCGTCTTTTCCGTGTCTATGTCCGGGCTGTTGCTCACCTGTTCCCGCGTCAAGGCTACCGGCAAGGTTTTTGCCTTCCAGTCCGGAGTTTTAAGCGCCACCGGCGAGATCAGCACCTTGCGGCCGGAAAGCCAGCTTCCGGTGTTTACCACCATGTAGCGGATGTCCCATGTCAGGTCGTCAAAGTAGAACTCATCCACCTTGCCCAGTTCCCCGTCAGTGGCGTGTATTTTGTGCCCTATCAGGCTGTTTATATTGCGCAGCATTTTGCCCCCTGTTCCTAATACCCTTTAAGATATGGAAATAACAGAAAAAGGCGCGCCTTGCCGCCAGTTGAGTGAAGAAGCGCTGCAAGCGCCGCTGATATTAAATTGTCTGCTATTGTCCCCTGCCCCATGAGGTCATTTTAGCAGGTTTAACCGGAAAAAAACAACCCAAAAAACAAGCGCCCCGCTTTTGGCGGGGCGCCTGCGTTTCAGGGACCTTAAGCTTACTGGGTTATAGCCAGGAAGCAGTGGTCGGCCTGGGGCACCTGATAGAAGTCGAATACCGGTGTGCCGTTGCCGCCGGCAAATACTCCGTTCATGGGCTGGCTGGCGCCTACGATGGTGTCAAAGGCGTTGTAGTAGTAGAACGTAGCTTTCCCGTTGAAAGGCATGGTCTGCTCGATTATGAAACCCTTGGCGGAAACGCCGGGGATAACGGTGCAGGCCGTGCGGTACATGGAGTACGGGTGGGAGTTGGAATTCCACCAAGCGTCGTAGTTGTTCCACCAGTTGTTGTGATCCGGGCCGTGATGGTTCCACTGGTCGTTATTCCAGTCATTGTGGTCCCAGTCGGGATGGCCGTCGTGATGGGGATGCCAGGGGCCGGGTTGAGGGCCGGGCTGAGGGCCGGGCTGAGGACCAGGCTGAGGATGCCAGGGACCGGGCTGGGGGCCGGGCTGGGGATTCCAGGGGCCGGGCTGAGGACCGGGCTGGGGATGCCAGGGACCAGGCTGGGGACCGGGATTCCAGGGGCCGGGCTGAGGGCCGGGGCCGTCATGGTGGCCCGGGCCGCCGTGGTCGCCGCCATGATCAAAGCCGCCGCCGTGATCGCCGCCGTGGTTGAAGCCGCTGTTGTCATGTGAAGGGGGCGGAGGGGTCGGCACGAAGCCGCCGCCATGTCCGCCGGGGCCTCCGGGGCCGCCGTGCCCGCCAGGGCCGCCGGGCCCGCCGAACTTAAGGTCATTCACAAGGGTGCTGATGTCGCCGGCCTTGTCGAAAGAAGCTGTCTGGGCTGTAGCGAAGCCCGTGTAACATATCAGCGCCATCGTAGTGATGAAAGCGCTTTTACTTAATTTGCTCATGTTAAACCCTCCCAATAATTTTGTCCGTAACTAAACAATACCACTTTTGCCGTTTTTTCATTGAGGTGCGAAGGTCCCCCTGATTTCCGTAATAGGGCCTAGTTGAAAATAGGCCTTTAGGGCAACGCGCCTTACTGAAAATCCATAAAACCTAATCGGTAAGTGTCGCCGGCTCCGCGAAGCGCGCCTGCATCTGGTTCACTTCGGCTATATTGGCGTCGAAGCTGTTGTCTTTGTTGTTGAAGAACTTGTAGTTCTGCGTCACGTCGGCTTCGCCTTGCACTTTTTTATCGGTATGGACGAAGACTTCGGCGGAGACATGCATCGGGTCGACCACCTGCACTACGACCTTAAGGAAATCATCGTAGCTCAGGCCGCTCCCGGAGTTTCCCGCGGCCACCTTGGACAGGGTCTCGGACTGCGCTTTCCAGCCGCCGGCGTCGCGTACCGAGGCTATATCGCGTATCATCTCGGTGGCGCCCAGGGCCAGCTCCTTAACCACATCCGCCGGCTTAACCGGGTTCTCGTAGTCGGCGGAAGTGCCGCTTACGCGCCTGGCGGCTTCCCTTGAGTCAAAACCCACTTTGCCGTCCTTGTCGATATAGAAGAGGTCCATAACCTTATCCACTATTGCGGGCACGAATTCACGCATCATGTTCATGTAAGCCTTCATGAGAGCCTCGGCCGGCGCGGTTAGGATATCCTGCACCCCGCTCTCGCTTATAAGCAGTTTGAAGTTCATCACACCCGTCTTATAATATTTAAAAGTCCCTCCCTTCTCGGAGAATATTTCGACTACGGGCAGCACTTCGCCCTCATTCGTGCCGGCGCCTTTCATCCCTACGTAGCGCAGTACGCCGTTAGCTTTTTCCAGCATATCGCGGGCAGTGTCGTCGCTATGCCTGACGAAGCCCTCGTTCTGCTGGTACATCATCGTGGGCAGCGTGGCCTTGCCGTCCGCGCTTTCTTTGTTCACTACATAGACGGTTTTCTGCGAGTTGTACTTTCTTTCCGAGCCGAGTATGGGCAGGTTAACGGATTTGCCGTCCGAATTGCGGGTTCGCTGCTGCACGTGCAGGGTCTCGCCCGCCTTTTCAAGCGACTGGTAGCGGTTGTAGGAAGCGCTCCAACTGACATCCTGGGTGTGCAGCAAAGGGACCTGCATATGGACGTTGTTCGAGTGGCCATGATACATGTCGCTGCCGGCGAAGCCGGGTTTTGCGCCGATGCCCTGGCCGGCTTGGTTGGCGGCGGCCGTAATATCGCCTAGGCCGGTCACCGTTTCGTCGTTTTCGCCGAAGTCGTTGAAGTGCAGGCCCAGGTCTACGAAGCGCTTCAGTATGCTGAAGTCGCCCAGCATGAATCTTTCCAGAGCCGCCATCTGTTCTAGGTCCCCGGGGTTCAGGACGAATTCTACCAGCAGTTTCTTGCCGAAGTTCCTGGAATGGCCCAGGGAGAGCTGGGTTGAGATATAGCTGTTTATCGCGTTGGCCCAGGTCTTGTTGACGAATTTGGCCAGGATATTGTCGGCGTTCCACAGGCCGAGGTCGGCCATGGGGATCTGCACGCTGGAGGCGGAAGCGCCGGCGCTGCGCACCGTCACACGGTCCAGGCGGACGCGCAGGCGCAGGTGTGTGTCGTCCATGCGGTAAAGAGTTACCGAGGGCTTGCTCTCTTTGGTCTCGCCGGCCGAGACGGAGACGTTGATCATCTCGTTTATTGTGGCGCCTATGCTGGCGCCGAAGCCGAAATGCAGCGTCAGGGGCAGTTTCCAGATCTCGCCGTTCTCCATAGCGGAGATGCGCCTGGCAGTGGAGGGAATAGCGGTCTTTATTTCATAAAGCTTAACCAGCGTCCCCAGCTCTTTGCAGTACTTATCGCTTTCCAGCGGACGCACCACCTGGGACTTGCCTTCCACCTGCCCCGTTATGTTAACTCCCAGGCCCGGCACATCCGGTACCTGCAGGATGCTGTTTCCGAGGGTGGCGGAAAGCTTCACGTCCACCTCGTCCACAAGGGCTATCTTTTCATTGGGGAACCGCAGCATGTAGCGGCCAAAGCCGCCCCCGATTCCGGCCACATTTACCAGTTTGGCGTTCTCGTTGAGCTTTAACTGGGCGGCCTTGCAGATGCTGTCCACGGTGCCGTCCTTGAGCTTTTCCCAGAAACGGTCGAAGTCGCTGGTGACCGGGGCGCCGGGCGCAACCACGGGGGGCTTAGCCGGTGCCGGTACAGGGACCGGTTCGCTTAGAGCCGCAGGAGGAACGGAAGCTTTTAGTGAATCCAGGGCGCTTTCCCCCGCATAAGAAACATTAAAACCGAATAACACCGCCGCCGCCGCGTAGAGTGATCTTTTCATATTAGCGCTTTCCTCATTTGCCTCGTTCCGGGTCAACTTGTTGAGGGGCCCGTAAAACTCCCTGATATGAGTTTACTCAGTTGGCGGAGAAATTGCCTGAGGCCGAAGAACCAGGGCCGCCAGTTTTTTTGACCCAGGAGCGGAGGCTTAGCAAAAACACCCTTAATTAAGCCTATGGCTTAACCGAATTATTTATTCCGGCACAGACTGGTCGCGTTCGCTTTAACCTGTCCGTAACTGCCGGCTATCGCTGAAGGGTTGGGGGCCTGCCCAAAAACCTCAGGGCTGAGTTCGGGCCAGGCGTTGAACAAAGCGCACTCCATAAAAGCGGGCACCACCTCTTTCTCAAGCTGCTGCGCGCCGCTGTCGTATTCTATCTCTCCGAGTACGCGGGTGAGGGCGGTTTCTTTGAGCCACCCGCGGTTCGCGAACTGCACCGCCAGGTCCGCTGAAGTTAAAAAAGGGACCTGACCGGCGGGTATCGCCCGCCCCTTCCCTTCCGACTCATATACATGGTGGATGAACGAATAGACCCTGATAGCTCCGTTATGGCCGGAGACATACTTCATAAGCGCGCCGTAAGCGTCTATGTCCTGCTCGCCGTTATCGCCGACAAGTATCATTAATTCCGGCTTTTCCTTTTCATAGATCTCGATAAGCTTGCGGGCTTTAAACTCCCCGGAGGTTTCCATCTGCGCGTCCCTGCCGCTCACTACGAAATTCCCCACTGTTTCGCGGCCGGGGGGGAATCCCGCCTCACGCAGGAAATCGAGCCCTAAATTATCCAACTGCCCCGGGGCCGCCGTTAAGTATTCAACCTTGCCGTCCATCCCGAAACTATCGGCGCAGCCGTTATAAAGCATGCTCATGCCGGCGAATTCATTGGTTGTCCCGAGGGCATGTCCGACTGTATTCCCGCTATGGATGCCGGTAATTTTGACGGTATCATCGATATCTGAAATAAGCAGGTTCCTGGCCGCGAACGAATTCAGGCTCAGGGTCGGTATCAGCGCAAGTAAACTTAAATAGCCGATAGTTTTGTTCATAGGTTTCATGTTTCTCCTGTTTGAATGGCTTATTTTGCCGGCAGGGTCGAGCAGTCGAAATAACCCTGGCCGACATATCTGCCGCTTACAAGGAACTCCTCCATCATCCCGGCCAGCGGGCGGGACCTGCTGCCGGAAAACTCGCCAAGGGCCAGCTCGCCGAAGCTGGTAAGATAAGCCTGGGCGGCCTGGGCCGCCAGCTGGGCAGGCACGGCGGTGCCGGGGTATTTGTCGTTCCCTTTGAAGTGGATGCTGTCTCTCGGGTCGGCGTTGAACCCGTAGAGGTGAACGCAGGCCCCCGCCGCGGCCGGCGGCATGAGGGTATTGTCGTAATAGTAACACAGGTCTTCAATAACGCGCGGGTCCGCCACGGACCTCTGCGTGTGAGCGGGGGAAAATGAATCCTCTATGGTATGAGCAGCCACGCCCAGAGAGAAATACATTAGTTCGTAAGCGCGCAAGGCCTCGCTTCTGTCGGCGGCGCTGTTCCCCCGCAGCCATTCTTTCCAGGCGTTTTCGGTGAACTTTCCAATCAAGTTCACCGCTTTCTCGCAGGAGAGGCGCGCCGAGTTGAGTTTGATGGGCGGTGTCCTGCCGGTTTCCTGGTAACCCCTTAAGAAATGAACAGGCATACCCATGCCGCTCGGATTGAAGTTCTCGTAAGTTGATTCGGCCAGTTCAACACCGAGTAGTTCGGACCAGACCCGGGTGTAACAGTTGAACAACTCGGACTTGGAGGTCCCGGGCATATTCAGGCGGTACGGGTAGTCGGCCGCCACATTTCCCAGCTGTATTCTGTTCGAGGTTAGAAGAGTGGAATCCTTCAGGTCTTCGATCTGGTAAAACCCGCCTTTCAAGGTTTCCATGTCCAGCTTGAAATCCTTCGAAGCCAGGCCTGTGTCCGGCTTTTGGTCCAGTTCCTTAAGCCAGGTCCCGATCGGCGCGCTTTGCGTGCCGCGCAAGGCGCCGTTAGCGCCTTCTATCGCGGCCCAGGTCAGCACGCTGTGGGAGTCGTATACGTACTTGCCGAACTGGTCCCAGCAACGGGCGCAGGTAGGGCAGGAAAGGAATAAGAACAGTGAGTACAAGACAGCCAGCCGACTTAAGGCAAAGTATGTTTTTAACATATAGGTGGCGAGATTTTTACAGCTTACGGAACCATCGTTACGGAGTTACTTACCGTCCCGGCAGCGTCGATGGTTATTATTTCCAGGAGCGGATGCCCGCCTGACGGCTGAGAGAAACAAACCAATAACTCCGAGCCGTCCGCATTTATAACCGCTCGCTGGCCCGTACCGTATAACTGGGCGTTTCCGAGCGTATAGACGGTCATGCCCTGCTGTCCTGACTGAAGCTTGAATCCGTGTTTCAGTAGAATATTCTTCGCACCAGTACCTGCAAGCTCACGCACATCGGTAAACGGCAACTTGATCCCGGCCGCCTTAAGATTGTTATACATGCCCAGCTTGATCTGCGGGTCAGTCGGTTCTTTCAGGTCGTTAAGACTGAGCGGCTTCGCCGCGGGCACCACGGCGGGGACAGGCGGAACAAGTTCTGCCGAGAAGTTTATTATAGCCTGAGCGTCAGCGGGCAGTGAAAACCCGCCCAGCTCCGCGGCGTTAACATGCATGGCTAACGCTCCGAGAATACCGCACAACGTTATTATTTTATTCATATCTTCTCCTTTAATATTCGCCTAATTTATAGAAACATCGATCTTAGTGCTGTTGATGCGCGATTTGTCCATGTTCACGCCGTACGGAGTGGTGTTGTTGTCGGAGTCGGTGAGTTTCACCTGCACCGCGTAGCTGCCTCCGGGCAGCTTGCGGCCCTGCACCGTCCCATCCCAGACAAGCGACACACTGCCGCCCAGCGGCAGACCGTACGCCCCGGGCTGGCTTAGGTCAAGGTTTCCCTCTTTTATAAGCCCCAGCAATTGGCTGCCCTGGTAAGCCTCAACCTGATACTTGATCGTTCGGGAACGGTTGTCTCCCGCGTTGAAGCTGATCCCGATGCCGCCGCCCGTATTCACCGCGGATAGGTCGGAAACAAGGGGGGGCAGTCTTTTTGAAGCCGAGATAAGGACTTTGTACGTGGCCCGGGCGGCTGACTGGAACTGGCCGTCCACTATCGCCAGGATCCGGCTGTCGGAATGGGTGATAGGGAAGGAATGCTCTCCCGAACCGTAGCTGCCGTATACGCCGAAGGTGGAGTCCTGCCCGAGTTTCACTCCGGAGTCGGGATCCTCTACCCAATAGGGCCTGTGGGTTTCCGGGTTCACCCAGGAACTCAGATGGCGGCGCGTGTCATCCTGCGTTTCCTGATAGTAAGCGTACGGCTCTTTTGCCCCGGCGTCGGCGGGCACCGTGTACAGGGAAGACGAATAATCTCCGGCCGCCGTCTCGAACCTGTCCATCAGCCCGTGCTGCACATTTGCCGCGTGAGGAGGAGCGGCCTGGTCCTGCGTCAGGTGGCAGATAGAGCCGATACGCCTGTAAGCGTGCTCAAAGTCGAAAGCCGCGTAATTACCCAGCACGCCGCCCGCCGTCTCGGTCTTTGCGCCAAGCCAGATCTCTTCGGGCTTGCCGCCGTTCGGGCTGTCCATAGTATGCCAGCTCTCGTCGTTGCTGCCTTCCACGAGCTTAACCTTGAAAGCGGCAAGGTCCGGGTATTCGGACTTGTCTACCCTGTCCAGCGCGGCCTGCATGATGTTGGTGTGGGCCAGGAACGGGGCGCTCTTCCAGGCGCAGGCCGGTGAGCCGGACGCCGCAGCGTAAACCGCCAGGATTCCGACCGCGGCTTTAAGTTTGTTCGTTTTCATTATATTCTCCTGTTCTTAAATTTTACTCCCGAACCGCGCCTGTTGTAAGGACCAGGCGTGAGGCAGTTTTTTAATTTAGTCCGTGTTGACCGCCGGGTCGTCGAAGTGTTCCACGGTCGCGTCATACCCGTTCGCGCTTTGAAAGGCGGGGTTGTCGCCGTTGAACTCTTTGGCGGACGCCACGTCCGTATGCCCGCCGGACAGCTCGTAGTAAGCTATCTCGGCCTGCACGTTCTGCAGGTCGGTCAGCTGCACCAGAACCTTAAGCACCTCGTCGAATTTCAGGTCGCTCTTGCTGTCGCCGCTGATCATCTTGGACAGCCGCTCGGACTGCTCTTTCCAGTTGGTGGAGTAGCCGCCGGGCCCTATGCGTACCTGCTGCAGGTCGGCCAGTATCCTCAGCGCTTTCTTAAGGTTGTGCTTTACCGTGCTGTCCGCGGGTGAGTTGGAGTTAGCCAGCGAGTAGTTGATGGAGCCGTTCGGCCTTATCTGTTCCCGCATCATTATCTTTTCGTCAGCGGGCAGGGTGTTTATGTAGGCTTTCACCACCAGGTCGGCGTCCGCGTTGATTATGTCCTGCACGCCTTTTTCGTTCACTACCAGGGCGAAGGTCATATAAGCTGAGTTGTTGCTGCGGCCCGCGTGCTGGGGCGTGTCTTTCTGCAGGTCGTTGAGCGGGATGTTGGCCGCGGGGTTCAGGGCACCGCCTTTCGCGCCGGCAAAGCGCATGACGTCGTTGGCGTTCTCCAGCATCCTGCGCGCCGAATCCTTGGTGTGGCGCATTTCGGCTTCAAAGTGTTCGTATTTCAGCACCGGCTGGCTGATCCGGCCGGACACTTCTTTATTGAACACCGCTACTGCCCTGGCGCGGTTGTGCTTGTAGGTAGTGCCCTGGAAGGGGACGTCCAGGTAGCCGCCGCTGCGCTCAAGGGTGTTCTCGTGGACATGCAGGGACTCGTTAGAGCCGGGGGTGTGTATGTTCTGATAATCACTGCCGTAAACGCGCTGGTAGTCGGCGAGTATGGGAACATGGATATGTATGTTGGTGGTTGTTTCCTTGCTCCTGTCCACGCCGTTATAGGAAGAAGAGACGCCCAGTTTAGCCTCCCAGCGGCTGGTAGCCTGCATGAGGAGGGCTTCGGAGGTCTCGCCGTCATGCTCCGGCAGAAAAGCCCGTTTCACGGCCACTTTCGCCAGCTCCGCTACGGTGCCGAGCTGTCCGTGGTTCAGCATTTCTGCGAGTTTATCCATCTGCGCGGGATCTTTCGGGTCAAGGATGAATTCAAGGATTGCTTTTTTACCCTTCACATGCTCCCGTGAAATGCCCAGACTGGCCTCCATGTATTTTTCAAGCGACGGCATCAGCATGTTGACGGCCGTTTGCCCCAGCATCTGGCCCATAAGCTTTATTATCGCGTCGCCGGCAGCGGTGAAGGTGTCTTCGAGAGGAACGATGGTGGCGGAGACTTCGGCGCCGTAGCTTATTATCCTGGCCTGATCGAG
Source organism: uncultured Elusimicrobia bacterium (assembly GCA_903917735.1). Classification (GTDB taxonomy): domain Bacteria; phylum Elusimicrobiota; class Elusimicrobia; order Elusimicrobiales; family UBA9959; genus UBA9959. The sequence goes on from CAIXBR010000035.1 coordinate 43,821, forward strand.
GCGCAGGCGGACGCGCAGTTCGCTTTCGCTCATGCGGTAGATGGAAACGCTGTGGTCAACGCTTTTTTCCGCGCCCAGGGAGATCCCGAGGCTGACATTGCCGTAGCCGGCGCTGACGGTGGGGGTGATGCCCATCCAGAAAGAAACGGGCAGCTTCCAGACTTCGCCTACCTGCATTGCCGGGAAGCGGCTGGCCCGCAACGGAAGCGCGGTCTTGAATTGGGGGATATCCAGCAGTTTCCTGAGCTGGTCACATGATTTCTTACCGTTCAGGGGGCGGACTACCATTGAAGAGCCCTTGAGCTTTACTCCGCCTACCACCGAGAACCCGGAGGCGAGCGCTGGCAGGGCGTCTCCGCCGGATAAAAGTTCTTTGCCCGATGAGTGGTCATAACCTAAGGAGAGGCCGACCTGGTCCACCAGCGCCAGCTGGCCGCTGGGGTAGCTGGTGAAGCTGCGGCTGGCCGAACCGCCCACAGTCCCTATGACAGAGGTGTAGTCGTAACTTAAAGGAAGGAGGTGGTCGGGATAGACTAGACCAGTTGCAGGCACTTCTTAAGGTGGACTGCTTTACTCTTCCTGCTGCTGACGCCGCGCTTCTTCAGTCCTTCCAGATATACTTCCCGTGGGGTTTTATAGTCAAGCGACTGATGCCG
>CAIXBR010000036.1 GCA_903917735.1 uncultured Elusimicrobia bacterium
CCGGTGTTGCTGCCGGATAAATTAGAGGCTGAAATTAAGCCGCTGAATGCCGCGCCAGTCAGCGCCGCCTTCAGGTCCAATGCGCCCTGCTGCAATGTGGATATGGGTTTTGACGCGTCGGAGGTATTATTCACGCTGCCAAGGTTCACCTGTCCCGCTGTCATATCCGTCAGGGCAGAACCGTTGCCGCTAGCGGACAGCTTACCGCTGAATATGTTCCAGTCTGCGGCTGTCAGGTAGCCGTCTGTAGCGGCACCTGCTGCGCCAAGCTTCGTTTTTATCCCGGCAGCGTTCTCGTCGCCGGTGTTGCTGCCGGATAAATTAGTGGCTGAAATTAAGCCGCTGAATGCCGCGCCGGTCAGCGCCGCCTTCAGGTCTAATGCGCCCTGCTGCAGCGTAGACACAGGCTTGGCCGCGTCCGAGGTATTATTCACGCTGCCAAGGTTCACCTGTCCCGCTGTCATATCCGTCAGGGCAGAACCGTTGCCGCTAGCGGACAGCTTACCGCTGAATACGTTCCAATCAATAGCCGTTATGTAGCCATCAGTAGTGGTCCCCGCGGCCAGCTTATTGGTTATCGAAGGCCAATCAGCACCCAGCGACCAGGCGGCGGTGCCGCTGGCCAAAGAGTAGGCGGCAGTTGCGCTGTTCAGCGAGTATAAGGAGTATGCCGAAGAAACCATTTTGTAGCGGGGCAGCATTTCAGCGTCCGTGCCCACCGCCACTCCCAGCCAATAGCCCGTAGAAAAACTTATATTAAGAGGCATCACCTCGCCTAACAGGACGCTGTAAACACCGGAATCATCCGGAGTTACTGTCTGGGCCTCGGTCCATACCGGAGTGCCGTTTGCGGCGGCAGTGTAGAAACTAAACACTATGTGCACGGCTGTAGTGACCGCTTTGCCCGAGGCGTCGGTAAGTTTCCCCTGGAAATTTATCAGCTCCGGGACGGCAGCCAGCGCCGGCACTGCCGCGCCTGCCGAGATCAGCAGCGCGCCGGCCATCATGGCGTTGAAAATCCCTGTTTTTATGCTGCTTTTCATATTTTTCCTCCGGCTATTTTTCCGGAACAATGCCCCGTCCCGCGCTATGGCCTGCGCCTTAGGGCAAAGGCTGCTACTCTGTTCCATCCGCGCTTGCGTCAGACCCGTCAAATTTTATCCCCATCGAGATGCGGCTGCTGGTCCCGAGATCGGTGAACGAATTCCACGAATAATCCAGCTGATAATCGCCCCATTTAATTCCCATGCCGGCGGTCAACCCCGAAAGCACGCCCAGTTCCTTTACGGTATCGTTCTTGTACCCGGCCCGCGCCGCCAACTCAAAAGCGCCTATCGAACGCGTATATTCCACCCCGGTGCGGACATTAATTTCTTTTTCCGCGTAATAGAGGTCCGACGCCACAAGCAGGCCGGTGAACAATTCTACGGACACCCCCTGACGCACTATCACCGGCAGGGGAGCTTTTTCGGACATATATTCGGCTTTCGTGCCCAGGTTCTGCACCGACAGGCCTACCCTCACCCTCCTGCCCCAAGGCCGGAAACCGTTGTAGAGAGCGCCCAGGTCGGCGGCAAAGGAATGCGCGGTCTCTTCTTCTATGCGCGAGGAGATGTACTTAAGATTCGCACCCATGGCCAGGTTGCCCCACCCCCGGGCATAGGAAACTATCCCCATCACTTCCGACATATTGTAGTTCTCGGAAAGTTTGGAACCCATGTTGTCCGCTTTCTGGATGTCGCCCGTGTTCAAGACATTGAACGCCGCGCCCACCGTACCGCCCAGCACGGGCAGGGCGCAGGCGAGGTTGGAATAAGTGATATCCTCAAACCACAAAGCGTGAGTTACGGACATTTCACGCTGCTTCAGGCCGGCAAGGCCGGCCGGGTTCCAGTAGATAGCATTCACATCATCCGCCACCCCGGCGAAGGCCTCTCCCAGCGCGGCAGGGCGTGCTCCCACCCCAAGCTGGAGGAACTGGAAAGCGCTGGTCCCCTGCGCGCTTGCGGCAAGCATGAGATCAGAACAGGACGGCAGCGCTATTACCGCCAGCGCCAGCGCCTTCATAAGTATTTTAAGCGTCATTATCTTATCACCGCGAATTTACCTTTCGTCCTGCCGCCCCCGGGCGCTTTTATAAAATAAATATAAATACCGCTCGCCAGTTTCCGTCCGTCGCTGTTTACGGCGTTCCATTCGTAATAATCGACCGTCTTGTCGGTTTTGTGCAGCTCAGCTACCTGTTTCCCGGTTATGGCGAATATCCTTATAGTCGCCTCGGCCGGCAGGTATTTGAAGGTGATCTTGTCCGCCCTGAAGCTGGCGGAGCTGTTCGGCTTGAAGGGGTTGGGATAAACATAGACGTCACCCAGTTTAACTGAGGAAACCGTGACTACGACCGTGGGCTGGTTCACAACGCCGCCCAGATTATTATAATTGTGGCTGCCCGCACTGCCGGTCATGCACTGCCCTAATATCCCGGTCCGTATCCTGTAGCCCAGAGAAGTTGTGTTCGCGCCGCCGTTGGCCAGGACCGGGACAGAAAGGGTATAGCCGGAACTTATCAGTACGCCGGCGCACAACAGCGAGCCGGCCAGCAGACATATGGCCGCCGACAACCAGCCGATCCGGAACACATAATTTATTTTCTTTTCTTTTATTGCTGCCATGTGTTAAGTATAGCCGCTGGCAGTTTTGGTATCTATTCGGAATCTTGCCCAGCCCGCTCGGTAGTATTACTGAAAGCCCGGGTATGGGCGGCGGCGGTCACGCGCGCCTCTCCGGAGTAAATAGCTTGCGCAAGGCCAGGTGGGTGGGTAGGTAGACGGCCAGCCACAGCATGCCCGGCCATAGCATGACATAAAGGTTTTGGCTGACCCAGGCCTGCGGCCGATCTTCGCTAAAGCCGTAAACATAATTGATATTGACGGGGATGTCGGGGTTGGCAGGATGGACTCCGGAGGCCGGAGCAAAAAAATAGCAGGCCAGCACCAGCGCCGCGGCAAGGCCCGTCCAGGCCCACAAACCGCGTTTATCATAGCCCAGCCGCGAAAGGAGCCAGACCAGGAGCAGCGGCAGCCAGCCATGGAACAGCGACAGCCCCCGTGTAAAGAGCGAAAGCCGCGGTTCGAACATATAGCTGGTCAGGCCCAGGAGGCGCAGCCCCAGGAGGTTGCCGCCGAAGTCCGCCAGCCAGAGGCATTGCGGGAGCAGTATCCCCACGGCACACATGCTGATCAGCAGGGGGCTTTCCAGCCACATGCCAGCCACCGTCAGGAGGAGGGCGGCGTCGCAGAACCAAAGGAAATTTGTAGGCCCGTAGACGCGCAGATAGACAGGAATGAGTACGGCGAGAAAAACAGTTCCAGCCCACTTCAGGGCCAGCGGGATCTTGTTCCTTGGGAGCGGTTGTTCCCAGGAGGCCGGGGGCAGATCGATGCTTTTTAGGGTTTTATATTTCATAGGCGGATTTTTTCGCTGGCCCGGCTCTGCGGCTAATGTTAGACGGGGCGGGGCCGGGCCGGTCCTCCTGAGTATAGGTCTTCCGCGGTCCAAGTCCAATTCGGAGTTCTGCCCGGGCAGGTAGGTACTATTACGTAAGCCGCGCCGCGCCACAGCCGGTATCCCGCCGGACGGAAGCCGCCCACCGAGTATTTACCTACAGCCGCGCGTACAACTCCGCATAGCGGCTAAGACGCGCAAAGAGTAGGGTATATACATAATCCGGAGGATCTATGAATAAAAAAGTATTGCGTGTTTCCGTTTTCGCGCTGCTGGCCGGGTTGTTTTCATTAGCCGGCTGCGAGAGTCTGCATAGGATCAAGTCCACTCACCCCGAAGAGTTAGGGAAGGCGCCGGTTCAGGCTGTAAAGATCAAGGTGGCCGCGAATAAAACCGCGGCACCCCTTTTCATTATAGAGCGGAACAAGAACGCCAACATAGTGCGTTACGACGCCAACCTCGCCCCGGACGGGAACCTGGCCCCCGCAGAACCGGTGGTCGCGTACTGGCTGTTGCTTGCCGGGGATGGCAGCCGTAAAAAACTCAACTGGCTGGAGAAAAAGAAAGCCTACGGCATCAGGGTCAAACCCGGCCCGGGGAAGGATGCTTTTACGCTAACTTTAGCCGCCGCCCCTTGGCTGCCCCTGACCGTGAAGAAGACGGGCGATTCCGCACGCGCGGAAACGTCCATCAACGGCCGGCCCGCCGTTCTGGAAAAAATGTTCATCCAGGCCCGCGACAGGCTGATAGGCCCCAAAGTCGAGTATGTCGAGCTATACGGCAATGACCTGCAGACTGGAGAGCCCTGCCGCGAAAAAATAATCCCGAAATAGCACCATGCGCCAGGTCTTTTACGCCTCTTAGGAGAGTAACCGTGAAAATTTTAATTATCGTCTTTATCTCCCTGTTTTTTTCAGCCCTCAACTGCAACGCCGGCGGTTTCTTTGTACAGGCCTCCAGCGCGGCGGCGGCCCGGCAGGACGTTGCGTCCGGTCCGCAGGAAGATATTAACAATCCCGACAACACGCTGCCCACCGAACAGCAGAGGCTGTCTCCTGAAAGCGCATACTTCGGGAATAAAACAGACAGGCCTGTTTCAGCGCACAAGACAAATTATTTCTCTATCGATCAGTGGCCGGCGAACACCCGCGCCCAGGTTAAGTTCCAGATAAGCATGAAGTTCCGGCTGCTGCAACCGAACCTGTATATCCTCAAATACAACTTTTTTCCGGCCTATATAGGCTATACCCAGAAGTCTCTTTGGAACGAAGGCAGGCCCTCTATGCCTTTCGAGGAAACCAATTACAACCCGGAATTTTTCCTGGATTATCCCGTCAACGCGCAGATCCTCGGCCGGCTTAAACTGCGCAGCGTGATCGTCTGCCCGCTCGAGCATGAATCCAACGGCTTGGCTGGCGTCCAGTCGCGCAGCTGGAACAGGCAATACGTCACCGTCAAGTTCGGTCTGGAATCCAGGAAAAAGCTGGAAATAGCTAATTCTTTCCTGGCGGACAAAGCGTCGCTCTATCTCAAGTTCTGGCAGGCGTCGGGCTATTCCGACCAGGATGTCTATCTAAGATCCGTAGGGAGCAGCGCGAAGTTCCTGGATTACATGGGTCATGGCGAGGTCGGCGTGAGCGTAAGGAATTTTCTCTGGGGAGGAAGCTTAAAGAACCACCAGCTGGATATTAAAACCCCGATCTTCCGCGATAACCGCAAAGACTCCTACGAATTAGAGTTCCGGCAGCAGCTTCCGCAGATGAATTTCGCGCTTTACCTGCAGTACTGGTATGGCTACGGGGAAACCCTGCTGCGCTTCGACCAGTTCGGACGCAGAGGTTTTGCCGGTCTTTCTTTTTCTTATTAGGAGAGCTCAGCTACGCGTCACCGGATGCATCGGGGAGGCGCGACCCGCCGGAATGGCCGGCCCGAGCAGAACGGCTATCCACCGTGTGCATTCATGGTGCTCGCACGCGAATTTCAGCGCCATGGTGAAAGGTACGCACAGTACCGCGCCGATCAGGCCGAGCATCCTTCCCCAGAATATCAGCGAGAGGAACACGACCAGCGTTGACAGTCTGAATTTGTATCCCATCAACTTGGGCTGTACCACGTTGCCGAGTATGAATTCAACGGCCACGTACCCACCCGCCGCCAACGCAGCGCGGCCAAGCCCGAATTGCACAAGGGTCAGACTTACCGCCGGGATAGCGGCGATGATAGAGCCCACATGGGGTATATAGAGCAACAGGAACGCCAGAAAACCCCAAAGTACTGGAGAATCCACCCCGAGGATCGTCAGCCAGAGCCCTATCAGAACACCCGCCGCCAGATTCAGTCCGGTCGTAACCACCATATACCGCTGTATATCATCAACGAACCCCGTGAACTCGGGAAAGATCTGCCGCGGATCACCGAGAACGGCGCGGAGCTTGGAAGGGAAACCCGAGGCTTCGAGCAATATGAACAGCACAGTGAGCAGGATCAGCACTATGTTCGCGAGCGCCGCTCCCAGACCGCCGAGCAGGTCAACGGCCAGTTTCATCGCCGCCGCGGGGTTGAGGTACTCCAGCAGCGCCTTATCTGTAACTTGTATACCCCTATTTGCCAGCAGCGCCTGGAGCGCGGAAGCTTGTTCCTGTATGCGCTGCTGATAGGAAGGCAGCGAGGCGCTGAAGCCGCCGAGGGAAGAGCCCACTACCCCGCCGGCGACCAGCAATACGGAGATAATGCCGGCAAGGACCAGCAGCACCGCGGCTACGGAAGGTACCCGTTTCCGTTCCAGCCATTGCACCGCCGGCGTCCCGAGGACGGCCAGAAAAACGGCTACAAGGGAGGACGCCAAAGCCGACTGGGCCTGGTTGAGGCCCCAGATGATAACCACTAACGCGGCCGCGATCAGAAGGAAGCGGGTCCCGCTCGGGAAATTGCACTGCTCGGCCATAATAACGCCTCCACTCCGGCCTGGCCAGCAGGGCTACACTACTTTTCGCCCCTGGATGACCCTGACCAGCACCACTATTATCGCGACAACCAGCAGGATATGAATAAACCCGCCCATTGTATAACTGCTCACCAGACCCAAAAGCCACAAAATTACCAGCACCAAGGCTATAGTCCACAACATAAAGTCCTCCCGGCTTACCGCTAAGTCCGCTGCAGCCGCCGCGTTTTTAGCGCCGGCTATTGCGGGACTTGCTTCGTCCCTAACCGCCTATTCCACGGTCATCAGGTTCTTCACTCTTTTCACACCGTTCACGTCTTTGATCACTTTTGTCACCAGTTCCTTTTCTACGGGATTCCTGGCACGGCCACTCACGGTTACAACGCCGCGCTTGACCGCTACCGTAGTGTAGACGGCGCTGGTCGAATGATGCAGGAGCAGGGCCATCCTGGCCAGTGCGGCGACCGAGACGTCGTCTATCTTTTCTTCGGTCGTACGCGGATTTTTTTCCGGCGCCGCGGAGACGGTCATTTCGCTTTTAACGTCTTTTACGCCTTCCACATCTTTGGCATATTCCGAAGTCAGTTCTTTTTGCATCTGGCTGGACGCGTTTCCACGGAGGGTCACTATGCCGTCCTTCACGTCCACCTCGGTAGTGTCGGCCCTGACGCTGCGGTGGAACAGGAGGGTGGCCTTAACCTTGTCATGCAGCCACGCATCCGAATTAGCGGTGGGGGACGAGCCTTTGACCTCCAGCCTGTTGTCCACGCTCCTTACTCCGGAAATATCCGTTAAGGTGACCTCGGCCAGAGATTTGTGGAAATTTTCGGCGATGACCCCGGTCAGGGTTACCGCGCCGTCCTTGCACTCTATTTTAATGTCGTCTTTTTCAAGGTAGACCCTGAATACGTACGACTTCCTGGCGGAAGATATTATTTGGGTATCCATTTTAGTGGCGTGCGCCGGGACAATAAGCCCCAGCAGGCCCGCCGCCATTACAAATTTGTAACAGCTGATCTTCATATTACGTTCTCCTTATACTTTAGCCGGCACTTTCGTACCGCCGGCATGATATCAGTATAGCCCTTCCCCTCTCCTGTGCATATTCGGAATTGTGCCTGCCCTGATAGGTAATATTACGTAGCGCGCATCGGAGCAGCTCAATGATACGCTTTTAAATTCAGTTCTCCCTTACGGCTGCCCGGCTTCGGGTTCCTGGCGAAGTATTGGAAGCGCGAGGTCAGTTCCGCCGCCCACTTTACGGCATTTATTATCTGCCCTATTCCCGTTTTTATCGGGCTGGAGGCGTTAAGGTCTTCATCGATCAGCGTGGCGTAGCCATTAATTGCGGCCAGAGCGTTGTTGAAGTCGTGGGCCAGCGGCTTGGCTACCTCGCTCATGGCCTCGGCGGCCCTGAACGCGGCCTGCTCGGATTCAGCTTTTTTGACGGCAGTAATATCGCGGGACACCCCCAGCACCCCGGTTATTTTGCCCCCCGGGCTGCGCAGGGGCGTTTTGACGGTGTTGAAATAATACTTACCGGAGGGCAGAACGATGTCGTATGTCCTCTCTATGGTTTTCCCGGTGCTGAGTACTTCCCGGTCGTCTTTTGCAGCCTCCCGGGCCCTTTCGGGCGGAAAGATCTCGGCGTCGGTCTTCCCCAACGCGGTTTCCGGTTTTAAAAGGAAGGTATCGGCGCAGGCCTTATTGAACTTTACATAGCGGCCGGCAAGGTCTTTTATGAAAATGGCGTCTTTGGTGGTGTCGAAGATATTGCGCAGCGTCGCTTCGTTCTCCCTCAGCAGGTCCGCGGCGCCGGATCTTTGGCCGATATCGCGCACGACGCCGGTGATCATGCCCGGTACGCCTCCCGATATAACGATGCCGCTTTTTTGTTCCATGAAAAAATACCCGCCGTTTTTTTTGCGCAACCTGTAGGAGATCATCGGGAGGGACCGGCCGGTCTTCCCCGTACTGGCCAGGGCTTTTACGGCATAGCCCCGGTCCTGCGGATGGATCAGTTTAAAAATACTGCTGCCTAGCAGGTCTTTCGGCCTGTAGCCGTAAGCCGTCACCTTCGGGCTTACATAAATGATCTTCCCCGCCATGTCGGCCGAGTAGATGATGTCCTGCGAGGAGGCGATCATGGACAGTAGGCCGTCGTACTCCCTACGCCGGCTATCTTCGGCCAGTTTGCGCTTCAGGATTATCGCGTAGGCTCGGGCCAGCTGCCTTAGCGTCGCCAGCTGCGCGGCGGAGTAGTTCCCGCGCGGGTTGGCCAGGGCCAGTATGCCCAACTGTTTAGAGCCCTCCAGCGCCGGCACCCCCAGGAATTTTTCTATCTTTATGCCGCCGCGCGGCTTCTCGGCGGCCCCGCGGGCCGGGCGCACGCAGTTAGCCAGAACCGGTTTCTTTTCCCTCATTACCCGGGCCCAGAGTTTGTTGAATTCCGGTGACGAAAAAGGGCCGCCTTTCCCGGGGTGTTTCTTTTGTTTCCTGCCTGTAGGAGTGGCCGCCATGAGCCTCCCGGTGGCTGGCTCAGTATATCCCGCAAATCCGGTCCGGCTGCCGGTCAGGCGGCACGCCTCATCTATCACCGCCCTGGAGATCTGCACTAATGAAATACCAGGGGTTGTCAGAAAAAGTTCCTCGAGGCAGCAGACCGAAGCGGCGGCGTCCCGTTCCCGGCCCAGGTCCTCGCCGCGTTTTGCGCCCGAAAGTCGGGTGGAGCCGGTTTTTACGGCCGACCGCATATTCTTATAAATTTTATTCATCGCACTCCCTTACCCTTCCGCCATTTCCTCATATCAGCTTGCAGCATGGCCAGTCTTGATCCTATTCGGGATCCTGCGCGGCGGCCTCTGTAGTATTACGCAACCTCCGGCCGCAATGTACTGCGGAGCTTTGCGCTTTTTATGTTGAGGGGTCAGTGTTGCGGTCACTTCAGGGTGGTCAGCCCGTGTTGTATGGAGTACTTCGTTAGACCAGCGATCGTGAGGATATTCAGCTTATGGGACAGGTGTTCCCTGTGTGTCTCGGCGGTCCTGGCGCTGATCCCCAGTTTGGCGGCGACTCCTTTATTGGAAAATCCTTCCGCCAGCAAAGCCAGAACCTCCAGCTCCCGCTCCGTCAAAGCGGCAACCCCATGATGGCCGGGGGAAGACTCGGAGGCTTCGATCAGTGTGTAATCCGCCATGCCGGTCGGAAAATGCATACCGCCGCCGGCTACCTGTTTGATCGCATCCAGCAGTTCCGAAGTGGGTTGGTCTTTCATAACGTAGCCCTGAACGCCGCAACGGGCCATCCGCACAACATATTCCTCGCTGGAGTGTATGCTGAAAGCTATAAGTTTAGCCTTTGGTACGAGCCTTCGCAGCAGGCGGGCCAGTTCCCCCCCGTCCAGCGAAGGCAGGTTCACGTCGAGGACTATCACATCGGGAGCATGTTTCTTGATCTTGCGAAGCGCCTCCGGGGCATCGGAAGCCTCTCCCATCACCAAGATCCCGTGACTGGTCAGATAGGAACGCACGCCTTCCCGCACGATCGGGTGGTCATCTACAAGGAAAACCTTTATTTTTTCTGAGCCGGGGTATGTTACATTCATTGTAGTACCGTTCCTAAAAACAATAATTCAGCGCGGCCGTCAACAGGAAACCTTTGTCGCTGAGATTGCGCCCCAGCGGGTGCTGCAGGTCCTGGGAATGTATATCCTCGGCCCACAGGTAGCGGTAGGAGCCGTCTATGGACCAGGTCTTGCTGAGCAGGAACTCTACCCCGCCCCCCGCGTGCGGGCCGAAACGCACCGCGGAACTGCTGGCAGGCGCTTCTACATGGGTGTAGTACCAGCCGCCTCCCGCCAAGATGTAGGGCGCTATAGTATACCCGTGCGGCATAAGATAGATAATGACCGAAAGCTGCACCGGGACTATGTCTACTTTCGTCGCGCCGAAAATATCCTGACGCAGATCCACGGAGCCTTCCAAAGCCCATCTCCGGGTAAGATGATAGCGCGCCTGCGCGCCTTCAACCAGGTTACCGTTATCGGCTCCCCTGGGGCGATAATACGCCGCACGGCCGCCTATTGTTAAGCCAGGCCGGGGCCCATGGCTTTCTTCAAAATCGAATTGCGCGCGGGCGTTGCAGGCCGGCAGGATACCGGCCGCGAGGAGCAGGTAGAAAGCGAGACGTTTATACGGACGCATAGGTTATCTTCCCTTTACAGCCGTTTTTTTTGAGGGCCATACAGAGAGCATACCGCATGCAACGGCTTCTGCCAATGCGGAATTATACTCGGGATATTTAGGGGATACTACGGAGACTGCTTAAGGCTTGTTTTTTTATTTGGAGTGATTTTTTTGGCCGAGGCGGCCAGTACGGAGGCCGCCATGCCAGCGGGGAAATAGTTTCCACCCCGGAAGACCTGCCTGATGCCGCAGAGGAGTTCGGAGGTCGGCTGGCTTTTCATCACGTAGCCCAGGGCGCCGGAACGGGCCATTTTCACGACATATTCTTCGCTTGAGTGTATGCTGAAGGCGATGATATTGGATTTGGGGACGAGCTGGCGCAGGCGGAGAGCGACCTCCCAGCCGTCAAGAGAAGGCAGGTTAACGTCCAGGACAATAACGTCCGGGGCCAGTTTTTTCACCTTGCGGAAGGCCTCGGGCGCGTCGGCGGCTTCACCAACTACCAATATCCCGTGACTGAGCAGATAGGCACGCACCCCGTCGCGCACTATAGGGTGGTCGTCTATAAGGAAGGCCTTGATCTTGTCGTGTCTTGTCTTGTCTTGTCTTGGCGTGTCTTGTCTTGTCTTGTTTAACGTTTTTCACAGTGTGGTCCCGCATTCCTTTAAATAGCAGCTCTCCGCTCCGATAAAGGTTATACCTTTATCTATGCGCGCTTATATAAAAGTATACCTGAAGGCGCCGGGGGCTACCCATATGTAACTTTACCCGACACTATCCTTAATACTACGTTGAAGCTCTAGGTTTTGGGACGTGCCGGAAGGCCCAGCGAAGTCAGCCCGTGCTGGATAGCGTACTTAGTAAGGCCGGCGATGGTCATGATGTTCAGTTTATGCGAAAGGTGCTCACGGTGCGTTTCAGCGGTACGCACGCTTATGCCGAGCTTGCGCGCCACCTCTTTATTGGCCAGCCCCTCGGCCAGCAGGGCAAGCACTTCCCGCTCGCGCACAGTCAACACCACCTTGCCTTCGGCCTCGGCGGAAGGTTTGGCCTCAGGGGCCAGTATGGCGTCGGACATCTCGGGAGGGAAATAGAGGCCGCCCTGGTGCACGTGCCGTATTGCCTCTACAAGTTTTGCTGTTGGCGCATCCTTCATTATGTAGCCATGCGCGCCGCAGCGGGCCATCCTTACCACGTATTCCTGGCCGGCATGCACGCTGAAAGCTATGATCTTGGCGCTGGGAACCGCCTGCCGCAGCTGCCTGGCCAGTTCTCCGCCGTCGAGCGACGGCAGGTTGACGTCCAGGATGATGACCTCGGGCGCCAGCTTTTTAACTTTTTTCAGGGCCTCTGGCGCGTCGGAGGCCTCTCCGACCACCAGCACGGAACCCTGGCTGGTAAGGTAGGACCTTACCCCCTCGCGCACGGCGGGGTGATCGTCCACCAGGAATACTTTTATTTTGGGTTGTATCTTCTTTTTCATACGTTTTCTCCTCCCCGGCTTGCCAAAGGGATGCGGGCGGTAAGCGTAGTCCCGACCCCCGCTTTTGAATTCAGCTCCAGAGAGCCACCCAACAGCTCCGCCCTCTCGCGCATGCTCCCCAGGCCTATCCCCCGCCCATCCGCGGGCCGCTTTGCTCCGGGTGTGAAACCCACCCCGTCGTCGCTTACGCGCAGTATTATTTCTATCCCTTTGCGGTAGAGGTACACCGCAGCCATGTCCGCCTTGGAATGCTTTCCGATATTATTCAGGGCTTCCTGGGTGATCCGGTAAAGCCCAAGCGCCAGCCCGGGCGCCATGTCCACCGGAACATTGCCGGCCTTAAGCGTAACGGGCACCCCCGCGCGTTCCTTGAACTCGCGGCAAAGCGTACGCAGGGCGGGTTCGAGGCCCAGGTCCACCAGCTCCGAAGGCATCAGGTTCTGCGAAACGCGGCGGATCTCGGAAATGGCCTGGCTCAGCAGACCGCCCACCTTTTCGATCTTCCCAGCGGCCTTTTCGTCCAGGGATATCTCCCCGGGCAGGGATTCCAGCCTGAATTTAACCCCGGAAAGTATCTGCCCTACGCCATCATGAAGCTCCCGGGAAAGGCGCTTGCGCTCGGTTTCCTCGGCCGACATGGAGCGGGCGTGCAGCCCGCGGAGCTCGCGTTCAGCCCGTTTCTGCTCCGTGATGTCGCGCTCGGTGGTGGCAACCTCCACGGCCTGCCCTTTGTCGTCGCGCAGCACCGTTACCGTAAGCAGCACGTCCAGGATCCGGCCGCCGCGGGTGCGGCGCTGGGCCTCTATCGGGGCCGCCGACACCCGCACCAGTTCACGCGCCTTTATAAGTTTGTTCTGCGGCATCAGCCGCCTGATGCTCATCTTCAGGGCTTCCTCTTCGGTATACCCGTACATCTTCTGGGCGCCTTTGTTCCAGGCCAGGATCTGGTCCTTCAGATCGCAGATGATGACGGCGTCGTTGGAGTCCAGCACCGAATTGACCAGCCGCAATGTGTTTTTTTCGGAAAGCTTCCGTTCACGCTCGGACTGTTTCTGCTCCGTGATGTCCCGCTCGGTCTTGGCCACCTCCACCGGGTGGCCTTCTTCGTCGCGCAGCACCGTTACCGTAAGCAGCACGTCCAGGATCCGGCCGTCCTTCGCCCGGCGCTGGGTCTCTATGGGCTTCGCCGAAACCCGGACCAGGTCCCGCGCCTTCACGCGCATATTTTCCGGCATAAGCCGGCTGATATTCATGCCCAGGGCTTCCTCTTCGGTATAGCCGTACATCTTCTGGGCGCCGGAGTTCCAGGCGGTTATCTTGTCTTTAAGATTGGTAATAATGACCGAGTCGTTGGAGTCCAGCACCACCGTGGCCAGGCGCAGCAGGTTCCTTTCCGCCACCTTCCTGTCCTGTATATCTACAAGCGCCATCACGGCGCCTTCGGTACGGCTTTTTTCGGTCTTGCTCTTGTCCGTACGGTAAGGCCGGATAAAAAGGTAATACCAGCGCCCCTGCGTATCCTGAACCTCAAGCTTATATACCTGGCCGGTCTTGATCACCCCCAGCAGCAGCTGCTTCAGGTTGGGAAGCTGCAGCGGCAGCCGGATGTCCGCTATGGACTTTCCGATCTTGTCCGCGAACATGTTCAGCGCTTTCTCCGCCGGCGGCGTGAAGCGGCGTACTGAAAGGTCCGCGCCCAGCAGGATTATCGGGATGTCTATGTTGGCCAGCAGGTTGGAAAAATCGTTGTTGGCCAGGTTCAGCACCCGATTGGCGTCCACGAGCTCCTCGGTGGAAGTTATCAACTCCTCGTTAGTGGATTGAAGCTCTTCCTTGGCGGTCTCGAACTCCTCGTTAACGCTTTGCAGCTCTTCGTTGCCTGAAAGCAGCTCTTCGTTGGCTACTTTGAGCCTCACATTCATGGTCTCCTGTTCCTCAATGATCTCTTTGAGGTGATCTCCGGAGACCGCCAGGTCCTCTTTGAGCTCGATCACGCGCCGGCTTTCCCCGCCTCGCCCCGTCTTTTTAGTCCGCGCGGCTCCGGCTTCGGCGGCCGCCGGTTCTTCGAATAGAATTAGGAAATATTCCTGGTGAAGGCTGTTGGCCTTTATTGGCAGCACCTCTATGCGGACGCGCCGCGAGGGAGCGTCCTTGCCGGGCGCGGCTATCTCCTTGCGCACGGCGCAGGCAGATTTTTTCGCCACGTGGATGGCCGCCCGGAATTCCAGCAGCAATTCACCGGAAGCCATGCGGCGCAGGTTCATGCCGGGTTTGCCCGGCACTGGCCTCAGATAGCCGGAGGTGTCCCCCAGGAACCGGAGGATCTCCATCTCTTCGTTCACCAGCACGCCATTGGGAACGTAGCGGCCGGGCAGGACGCTGTCCAGCTCGGCCTGCAGGTCCAGCGCGTCCTGGGTCGCTTTATTCTGCCTGTCCGCACTTTGTTCTACGTCTTTAAAGACGGACTCGGGCTCCAGGAAACGGCCGAATTGCACAAAATCCAGGCGCGCGTTGGAAGCGGTGGTCCTTTCGAAAAAAATCTTTTTTCCCATGTTCAGGAGCGAGAAGCCTACGGAAAATTCACCGATGGTCTCGGAATGCCCCAGCATCAGTATGCCGCGGGGTTTCAGCGCGTATTGGAATATCTGCAGGGCTTTTTCCTGCAGTTCCGTTCCCAGGTAGATCATCAGGTTGCGGCAGCTGATCAGGTCCAGGTTTATGAACGGAGGGTCCTTCAGCAGGTTTTTGGCGGTGAAAACGCAGCGCTCGCGGATGGCCGGGGAGATGCGGTAGCCTTCTTTTGTTTCCTCGAAAAAGCGCTGCAGCCGCTCGCGGGAGACGTCCGCCTTTATCTTTTTGGAGTAAAGCCCGGCCCGGGCTTCTTCTATAAGGGCCGGACTCACATCGGTAGCGAAGATCTGGAAAGGCACCTGGAAAGCCTGCCTGCCCAGGAACTCTACCAGATTTATGGCGTGAGAATAGGCCTCTTCTCCGGTAGAGCAGCCGGGCACCCAGATACGGATCGGCGCTGCGGAAGACCTGTTCTTAATGAGGCGCGGGTAGATCTCGCTCTTTAAAGCTTTAAAAGCTTCCGGTTCCCGGAAAAAGGATGTCACGGAGATCAGGATGTCGCTAAAGAGCTGCGCTACTTCGCTGGGATCGGACTTGAGGATGTGGAGGTATTTTTCAGGTTCCCGGATCCTTTTCAGCGTCATGCGCCGCTGGATGCGCCTGCGCAGCGAGCTCTGTTTATAGAATTCAAAATCCACGCCCTTGGCGGCGCGCATCAGCTCCAGTATTTTGCCCAGGGATTCTTCGCTCTTTGTCTTATTCTGCCCGCCTCTTGCGTACTGGGGCCGGCTGCCGGTGGCTATGGAGCCAAGCCTTCCGCCTATCCCGGCAGGGGAAAGCACGAAGTCGGCATAGCCGGCCGCCGCGGCCGAATTTGGCATACTGGGGTGGGAGGCTGTTCTCCCGTCCTGCGCGAAAGTGACGCCTCCGATATCCCTGATAGCCCGCAAGCCTTCAGTCCCATCGTTGCCTTCGCCCGACAAGATGACCCCGACAGCCCGTTTCCCCTGGTCTTCAGCCAGCGAGAGGAAGAAACTGTCTATTGGATTTCGCCAGTCTGATTTATGTCCGAACGAGGACAGATGGAGCGCCCCGTCCCTTATCAGCATCGAGCGGTTAGGCGGGAGAATATATATCCGGTCGGGGAAAACCTTCTCCCCGCTTTTAACTTCGCTGACCGGCAGCCTGGTGTTGCGTGCCAGGATCTCGGCCAACTGGCTTTTATACTGCGGGGCCAGGTGGGGCACAAGCACGAAAGCCACGCCCGGCTTGAGCGGAAGCGCACCCAGCAAATCAGAAAAAGCCCTAAGCCCCCCGGCGGAAGCGCCAATCGCGGCGATTGGAAACGCCACGGATTTGTTATATTTATTTATAAAAACACCTCATATCCGACATTACAAGTATATCAAGTATAAGGGCGTTTTTAATAGGGCGAAATGTTTTTTGCGGTCTTATTTTGTTCCTTAGACCAGCCGGTTCAGGCCCAGGCCTCGCTTTTGATGCCGCCTTGGATGCTTATCAAAACATGCTTTACAGGCATCTTCCTGCTTGACGCGGCGGCGGCCTGTTTTACCATGGACAGCAGGCCGCTGCAGCAGGGGACGTCCATGGTAACAACGGTAAGGGTGTTCACTTTGGCGTCCTCTATCAGGGCCTGTATTTTTTCGGCGTAAATTTCCTGGCCGTCATCCAGCTTTGGGCAGGCTATTACTATGGCCTTGCCTTTTATGAAGTCCTTGTGGAAATTGCCATAGGCGTAGGCGGTGCAGTCGGCGGCCACTACCACATCGGCTTTCTGGAAGTACGGGGCCATGGGCGAGACCAGGTGCAGCTGTACGGGCCACTGGCGGAGGTGCGAGGCCCCCGCGGTATCAGCGTCTTCTTCGCCGCCACAGGGTTCGCGGAAGTCCATGGTGCGCCCACCAGGGCAGCCGCAAGGTTCGTGGGCGCCGTGCTGTTCTTCTTTTTTCATATCTTCCATCACCTTCACTTCCTCGTAGGGGACGGCTTCCCGCTCCTCTATCTTTATCGCGCCTTGCGGGCACTCCCCCATGCAGGCGCCCAGGCCGTCGCAGAGCAGGTCGCTTATCAGGCGGGCTTTCCCGTCTATTATCTGCAGCGCCCCCTCGTGGCAGCCGTTGACGCAGTTCCCACACCCATAGCATTTCGCCTCGTCTATCTTGATTATCTGTCTTTTGGTTTTCATAAATTTTGGGATGTTCGCGCGGAAACTCACGTCGAGATGTGAAGTCGGGGCGCGAACACTTCTTGATCGAAGACGGACATTTACACTAGGTCCCTTATCGTTATTCCCTCTATTTCAGCGATAGTGCGGGACTCTATGGCGGCTATTCTGTGGCGCAGGAGGCAAGCGCCGTGGTTCTGGCAGAGCTTTTCGCGGAAGATGCAGTCGCTGAGCTTCAGGGAGCCCTGCAGAACGGCTACCAAGTCGCTTAAGCGGATATTTTCCGGGTTGCGGGCCAGGGCGAAACCGCCGCCCTTGCCTTTTACGGCCTGGAGCAGGCCGGCTCTATGCAGTTTTTGGAGTATTTTGCGCAGGAAGGGCCGGGCTACCCCCACCGACTCCTGCATCTGTGTGACAGAAACGGTGGGTTTATTGGCCCGCGCCATAAATACCAGCGCCCGCACCGCGTAATCCACGTCCCTGTTTATTAGTTTCATATTATTATAATGATACCAAATAAGTATCATATTATCAAGTGACATATTGGTCCCGCCAGCGCCCCCCCCCCTCCCACAGGGAAAACAGAGCAGTATCCTCGCCGCGCCGCAATTTTCTTTTGTAATATATATAGGGGTCGCCTCAGGAAACGGAAAAAATCGTACGCTAAGGGCTGGCTAACGGCCGCAGCGACCTAAATTCCCCTGCGCCGACTTTGGCGCTGCTGCTAAAAGCTGTTTGACAACCAGGGGTAAAACTAGTTCAATTTTAAAGTACGTAGAAGTCACCGGGGACTTACTTAGGGGGGAATAATGAATCGCTTACTGCTTGCTACTATAATCCTAGCGCTTTTCTCACTCGGAGTTCAGGCGCAGAACTATAATCCCAAATTCGACAAAGCACCAGATTTGGGAGAATTCCGGAAAGCCGCCACGGAAGCCCCGGCCCTTCAAATAAACGTTCCATACCCGCCAGTTGTCGGAGAGGCCGCAAAAACCATTTCACTTAAAGAAGAGGTTCTACCGAGTCTGAGGAAGGAATTCTTAAGGCCCGGTGCCGGGTATTTTTATGGTCCTTATCCTCCCCGTATATACAACAGTATCCCCTACCAGAATGGACAGCCATATATTCCACTTCTCCAGGCGCACGAGACCCCAATGGCGTACAAACTTATCGCGCAATGGAACGATTCAATAAACAAAACTCGGGGGGAATTATTGGATGAAGCAAACACCCTTGATCCCAAGGATAGAGCGTTGTATGCGGAGGCGGTGCAGCTCGACCAGAATGCAGCGGCTCTAAACAAGGAACGGGAGCAAATAAACGCCGAAGTCGCGCAATGGAACCAGCAATGCGCCGGACAGTATCCCACCCCTCATTGCACCAGCTGGGGTAACGAGCTTGACAAAAAATTGGCCAGTATAAAGCAAAGAATTGCCATACATAACGCAAATGTTGATAAATGGAGAGCACGAAAGAGCGACTTTGATGGGGTGGTCGGCGCATTCGTTAATAAAATAATCTCCTGGGAGGAGAGGATTAACACCTTCATCTCCGACGCGAAAGAAGCACTAGCCACTCATGGGACTTGTACAGAGGAGCAATGGCGGCCTCTTTATGACGCAGTTAAAGATAACTGTGACGTTACGGGAGGAAGAAGGTGTGAAAAATGGCATGATTGCCCAACATTGCAGAAAAATTTAGCACAAAACAGGGCTTGCCTTGATGCCCGCATTAAAATCAAGAACGAATGCTATACCAATGTCCCAGACCCGGGCGATCATACTCAACCAATAACGGATGCTTTAACCTCCATAAATAATTGTCTCACGATTATGGACGCAATGGTCCCTCCTTGTGTGAAATGTGGAGGCAGTGTTTCTATCCCGGCAAGAAGATATGGGGGATATTAATCCTGAAGCATTGCAGTTAAAATTGGACATCGAGCGTGTGTTTGCCGATGTTCCGTATCCTGGGGATGATAACCTCATTCATAGTCTATATCAAGAGGCTATCGATGTGGCGCAGCATTTTAAAGGTATTAAATGGCAGGATTGGAAAGACAACCCTTCCCAATTTCTCACCATGAAATTTAGCGGAGATTTGTTTTGGCTCAATAAAGAGGCTTATCGCTATTATCTACCGCTTTACATGATACAAGCACTGATTGATTATAAAAATGCGGATCTTTTGCCTGGGGAGATTATCACCAGTCTTGCTCCCTCTGCAAATAAGCCGGCTCTCAAAAAAAATGTATTTCGAAAAATAGCATCAATGACTCCTTCGCAGTTAAAGGTAGTACTTTCCTATTTGGAATTCTTTAAGCGTGAGCATGAAGGGGATTTCTCCACTTGGCCTATTGATGAGGCCATAATGAATATCCAGCGGGCAATCGGTAGTACTTGACGCAACACCCTTCACCGCTCCCCATATAACCGGCGCCGGCGGCTCCTGGAGGCTCTTTCCCGGCCAAAACGACCTTTCTTTTTTTCTCCCCTAAAAGCACCCGCCTCAGAAGACGGGAAAAAATCGTACGCTAATGGTTGCCCATCGGCCGCAGCGGCCTGAATTTCCCTGCGCCGACCTTGGCGTTGCTGCGCCAGAGGTAGTCTCCGGTCAAGTTGATGTGCTCCCAGCCCAGCGGCGATAGGTATTGTAGCAGCGTGTTATCAACCGGCTGCGCGTGGCCCTGTAGTGCATTTGTGGCGCGTTCAAGGTAGACCGTGTTCCATAGCACAATAGCCGCCGTCACCAGGTTGAGGCCACTGGCCCGATAGCGCTGCTGTTCAAAGCTACGGTCCCGGATTTCGCCCAGCCGGTAGAAGAACACCGCCCTGGCCAGGGCATTACGCGCTTCACCCTTGTTCAACCCTGCATTAACACGACGGCGCAACTCCACGCTTTGCAACCAGTCCAAAATAAACAGCGTACGCTCGATTCGCCCTATCTCGCGCAGCGCAATGGCCAGACCATTCTGCCGGGGGTAGCCGCCGAGCTTGCGCAGCATCAGCGAGGCCGTCACCGTGCCCTGCTTTATCGAGGTGGCCAATCGTAAAATCTCATCCCAATGGGTGCGCACATGCTTAATGTTCAGCGTACCGCCGATCATGGGCTTAAGGGCGTTGTAACTGGCGTCGGCCCTTGAGACATACAATTTGGTGTCACCCAGGTCACGGATGCGGGGAGCAAAGCGGAAGCCAAGGAGGTGCATCAGGCCGAACACATGGTCGGTGAAGCCTGCCGTGTCGGTATAGTGCTCCTCAATGCGCAAATCCGACTCGTGATACAGTAGGCCATCGAGCACATAGGTTGAATCCCGTACGCCGACATTAATCAACTTTGTGCTGAACGGCGCGTACTGGTCGGAGATGTGCGTATAAAACATCTTCCCCGGTTCACCGCCGTACTTCGGGTTGATGTGGCCGGTGCTC
>CAIXBR010000037.1 GCA_903917735.1 uncultured Elusimicrobia bacterium
AGGCGGCTAGACAGCTTGACAACGAAGAGCTGGACAGAGTTACTTTATGAAACGGATGTTCGATATTATTTTGTCTTTTGCCACGCTGGCAATACTGGACGTCCCTATGCTGCTGGTTGCGCTGGCGGTTAAGTTGACCTCGCGGGGGCCGGCTTTGTACTGGTCCGACCGTGTCGGCCAAAATAATATGATTTTTAAAATGCCCAAGTTCCGCACCATGCGCGTTGATACTCCGCCTATTGCTACCCACCTTATGACCGAACCGGATAAGTTTTTGACGCCGGTCGGTGGTTTCTTGCGCAAAACCAGTTTGGACGAGCTCCCGCAGTTATTCAGCATATTGTGGGGGGACATGAGCTTTGTCGGTCCCAGACCCGCCTTGTTCAACCAGGATGACCTGATAACCCTGCGTACCGCCAAAGGCGTACACCGAGTAACGCCGGGGCTTACCGGCTGGGCACAGGTAAATGGTCGGGATGATCTGGCTATCCCGGTAAAGGTCGAATACGATGAGTTTTATATGAGGCATCGCTCTTTCGCCTTTGATATTAAAATTCTTTTTATGACCGCGCTGCAGGCACTGGCGGGGAAAGGGGTGAAGCACTAGGCAGCTAGACTGCTGGACTGCCAGGCGGCTAGACTGCCAGAACGGCGATTACGGCAGCGGGACAGTTGGACCGCTAGACAGCTGGGCGGCGGGGCCCTGTTGGGTTGGCACCATGTGATGCGACGAGCATGCCTTCGGCCTGCTGGGAGTCGCGGCTGACAGGAAGCCGATCTGGCTAATTCGACTTATTGCAGTATATCGCATTATGTTGCATAGTTAATTCATTACTATGGCTGACAAGGCTAAAATCAAAGAACTCGTTCCCGCCTACGCCAGCTGGCCGCGCCGCCAGAAAGAAAGGCGTAAAGAGGACAGACTTTTTATATAATGAACGTATGAGGCCTAATTCTTACCGATATGGGGCGGGGTTGAACCAGGAGGAAATAGCCTGGCTTCGTCTTTCACCGGCTCAGCGCATGCTGGAGTCCGCCAAGCTTTGGAATTTCTACCTAGCCATGAGGGGGAAACTTGACTGCCAGCCCGATCCTCAGGGTCCTTTCAACTTTAAAAAAGCAAAAAGTTAAATCCCTGCTTATCGGCGGGCAGGCCTGTATTTTGTACGGGGCCGCTGAATTCAGCCGGGATTCCGATTTTGTTGTGCTTGCCGAGCCCGCAAACCTTGAGGCGCTTAAAAAAGCCTTAAAGGCGCTGAAGGCGGTTCCTGTATATTTCCCCGATCTTTCCATAGAATACCTGGCTAAAGGCCACGCTTCGCATTTCCGCTGCCGCGCACGCGGCGTAGAGGGCTTGAGGGTGGATGTCATGGGGCGGCTGAAGGGGTGTGAGCCGTTTTCACGGCTGTGGGTAAGGCGCAGCCGCGTCAGGGTGCCGGGAGCGGGAAGCATAGATATTCTTTCCCTGGCGGACCTTGTGGAAAGCAAAAAGACCCAGCGGGACAAAGACTGGTTAATGCTTACCCGCTTGGTTGAGAATGATATTTTTATTAATAACGGCCGCGGAGCCCCTGTAAAGGTGTCCTGGTGGTTTAAGCAGGGGCGGGTTGCCGGAACGCTTGTGCGGCTCTGCGCCGACTACCCGGTGCTGGCCAG
>CAIXBR010000038.1 GCA_903917735.1 uncultured Elusimicrobia bacterium
CCTCTTGAAGCCAACGATAAATGAGCCCCCGTTCTTCCGCAGTCACCCGTTTGTAATCCATTGTTGTTCCCTCGTGTTATGATACACGAAGAACACAACTTGCCGTACAACTTACTTGGTGTTAGAAAGGTTGCAATAGCTGGTAGCCCGCGGGTGAAAATAAAACAGATCCTGGCGGCTTTACTGGTAATGGCGTTCACAGCTCCCGCGGCCTTCTCACTGGATACCGGGGACTTTAACCTGGATGCGGTCAGAGCCGTGCCCTCCGATATCGGCGTGCCGCTGCCGCAAAAGCCTCAGGCCGTCAATCCCGTGCCGGTAAACCCCGCCGCGCCGGCCTGGCAGAAGGAATGGACCGTAATGGTTTTCATGAACGGCACTAATAATCTTTCCGAGTATTTTTTTAACGACGTAAAAAAGATGAGCGCTATCGGGACCACGGCTAACGTTAATCTCGTGACCGAATTTTCCATACAGACGGGCCAGTCTTCGCTGGTGCAGCGGATGCGGCTGCTTCCGAGCCCGGGCGGGGAGATAAACGGGGAAGTATATAAGACGTGGCAGAACCGGGATATGGGCGATTGGCGCAACGCCGCGGAGTTCGTTAAGTGGGCGAAGGCGGCTTTCCCGGCCAAGCGCTATCTGCTGATAATACAGGACCACGGCGGCGGCTTTATAGACGAGAGCTGGAAGCCCAAAACCGGAGATAAAGGCATCTCCTACGACGATGTTACCAACAACTACATAAAGGTGCCCGAGCTGTCCAAGCTACTGACTGAAACTGGTCCCGTGGACCTGTTCATAATGAACGCCTGCGAGATGCAGATGGCCGAGGTGGCTTACGAGATCGGCGGAAAGGCGGGCGTTATCATAGCTTCGGAAGAGACTGACGACGCCAAATATTTCCAGTATAAGGAAAGGCTGGAATACCTGGGCGCTAACTCCCAGGCGCCTACCGAGACTATCGCCTCCGCTTTTATTGATATGCGCAGAAAGATGCTTGCCGAGGGCAACCAGTTCTATTCGGAAGTGCAGAAAAGCACGTTCACGATAGGCAAGTATTCCGCCAACACCCTGTCCGCCATACGCACGGCCCAGCTTAACAACCTGCCCGCCGCCCTGGATGAGTGGTCCGGAGCGGTAATAGCGGCGAACGAGCCGGATGCAGTGCTGTTCGCGGTGGCTTCCGCGGTGCGGCTCGGGGTGCAGAATCCGGCCGGCCAGCCCTTTTCGCAGTTCACCGACCTTGGCGATTTCGCCAACCGCCTGGCTTACGCTTCGAAGAAACAGGAAGTGAAAGACGCCACCACAAAACTTCTCGGCTTTATCAAGAAGCTTGTTCTGGCCAACGGCGCGCAGAACTTCAACGCCAGCGGCGTGGACTACGCCAAGGCCATAAGAGGGGTTTCCATTAAAATGATTCCGCTGGCCCCGGTCAGCCATTCTGTGATGAATCCCGGTCTGGATTTTACCACCGACACCAAGTACGCGGACCTGCGGCTAGCCAAAGACAGCCAGTGGGACGAATTCCTAGCCCAGGTTCCGCAGTAAGCCCTCAATTTTGACTATTTTCGGTTATAAACACCCTTCCGTATTTTATCCTCTCATTGGTAACAGCATTCCCGATTACTCCAAAAAGGCAATGTAGTGGCGACCTTGGGTCTTGTGGCC
>CAIXBR010000039.1 GCA_903917735.1 uncultured Elusimicrobia bacterium
CTCTTCACCCAGAAGGTTGTGGTGAAATACGCCATTAATGACTGCGGGGTTTACCTTGCGGCCAGTCCCGGCACCTGGGTCTTCCGGGGAATTTCAGGTGAAAGCAAGCAGCGGCTAAGCGTTATCCTTAGTTTTAAATATCTCACTCCCCCGCGGCAACTGACGATTTACCCGCCGGCAAAGCACAGGGAGATGGTGGAGAAGCTTTATAAAAATATAGGAGCGTCGCATAATTACGCCGCGCCTGATGAAAGCCGGTCTTCCGCGCTCCGTGAAAAAGCGGGCATCAGGACCGACATTTATTCATCGGAGGAATGCGCGGAAATATGGGTGGAAGAGTCCGGTAAAGACCTTGTCAGGCAGGTCAAAGCTTCTCTTCACGACCTGTGCATAAAACAGCTAGGCGCCATATACCTTTACCTGAGCCTGGAGGACCAGTCCACCTATGTCCTCGCCCCGGAACTTGAAAAACTGGGGTTCTTCTTTTCAGGCATACTTCCGCAAACTGACATCGGCGACGCCCTTGTTTTTCAGTATCTGAACAATGTCGAACTGGATTACTCCAAGATCCAGGTTCTGACGGACACCGGCAGAGAACTGATCCAATACATTAAGGAAAGGGACCCTAATCTCGCGGTGCGATAAAACTATTGCGTACAACAACTTACCTTATGCTGCCTGCAGATTGTCAGAATACAACCTCCAGCAGAGTTATGTCGTCTTCGAATATGTTTCCGCCTCGCACTTCTGTTACCCTGGATAAAATTCTGTCCGCGTCCGTCTTTCCCGGCGCATTGCGGGCGGCCAGCACCTGTATGAATTCCTCGAAAGTCCAAAGGTTGCCGTCGGGCTTGTAAATTTCAAAAATTCCGTCGCTGTAAACGAATAGTTTGGTTCCCGGCGCTACTGAAAAAGTCTGGCAGTCGTATTTAATGCCGGGCCAGCTGCCTATCATCAGGCTGGCCTTTTCGATCTGCGTCAGTTTGCCTTGCGCGTCTATCAAAACCGCGGGCGGATGGCCACCGCTCGCGCAGACCAACTCGCGGGTTTTCTTGTTGTAAACGCCGTACCAGATCGTGAAAAACATGTTGTTGTGGCGTTCCATCTGGAATGCCTCGTTTAGCCCGGTCAGCACCTCGCCGGGCCGGGTGAAATCAACTCCGGCAAGCCCGCGCGTCTGCAGGGTGTTCATCACCGTGACAGACAAAAGGGCGGCCCCCACACCGTGTCCGCATACGTCGAGCAGATACATGGCGAAATGATCCTCGTCCTGCCAGTGATAGCCGAAAGCGTCTCCGCCCAGCTGCATGCTGGGAACGTATTCCCAAGCTGTTTTGATTTCTCCGTCCAGCGGCGCGGGCAGCAGGGAGATGACATACTCGCCGGCCCGTGAAAGTTCATCGGCCAGAACTTTGCGGCTGGCTTCAAGCGCGCTGTATGCCTCGTTTCTTTGGAGAAGGTTTATGTACGCCCTAGAGTGATATTTAATCCGGGCGAGCATTTCCAGTTTGTCGGGCAACT
Organism: uncultured Elusimicrobia bacterium; assembly: GCA_903917735.1. Classification (GTDB taxonomy): domain Bacteria; phylum Elusimicrobiota; class Elusimicrobia; order Elusimicrobiales; family UBA9959; genus UBA9959. The sequence continues at coordinate 1,522 of CAIXBR010000039.1, forward strand.
TCACCAGGTAATCGTTGGCGCCGTTGGCAAAGGCCTCGGCTTTCGTGACCGGCTCTTCCTTGGAAGAAAGAACAATAAGGGGGATCTGCGCGGTGCGCGGGTTGGCCCTGAAAAATTTAACGAGCATAAGTCCGTCTACCTGCGGCATTACAAGATCCTGCAATATTACCGTAGGCGAAACCGCAACCGCCGTCTCTATAGCTTTGAGTGGATCTGCGCAAAAATGAAAGCTGATGTTGTTATCGTCGGCAAGCATACGTCGGACAGCCTCCCCCACGATAGGCTGGTCGTCGATAAGCAGAACGGTGATGGGGTAATCGGCCGGCGGCTGGGTTGAAATCTCGGCGGTGGCGGTGGTCCCTTCCATAGTGAGAGCTCCTTTTTCTACTTCGACACGGCGCACAAATATGAAGCTATGCTTTTTAGCGGCAATATTTCTTTTGCCGCGTTTAATTCGGCGGCCGCTTTAGGCATACCGTAAACAAGCGATGTTTCCTTGTCCTGCGCGATGGTGTGCCAGCCCTTGTTGCGCAGAGAAAGCAGTCCCGACGCGCCGTCCCTGCCCATACCGGTGAGCAGCACGGCCGCGCCTTTAGCGGGCCAGTTCGCGGCGAGGCTGTTAAAAAACACGTCTACCGATGGGCGGAAGGGATAATCCTTCGGCTCCGGAGTATAGTGCAGGGCCGTATCGGGGGCTATCACCAGATGATCGTTGGTGCAGGCCAGTAGCGCGCGCCCCGGATGAGGGCGTTCGCCTTCGCGGGCCGGTTCGACGGGAATGCCCGTCTTTTCGCCGAGCCAGTTGGCAAAACCCTGGGTGAAATATTTATCGACATGCTGGATGATAACGATAGCGGCGGTGCAGTCCGCCGGGATCAGGGACAGCGCTTCGGCCACCGCTTGGGGGCCGCCCGTGGACGCGCCAATCGCGATAAGAAAAGGCACGGAAATAGCGGAAGGCTTCTGACTGGGAGTTTCGAACGTTCCCGGCCCCGGCCCCGGTCCGATCAGTTTCCCGATAAGGGCTATCTTCGCCAACAGCTGGTCGCCGCCGTCGCCGCCCGGGACGGGCGTGTTCACCACGTCGAGAGCGCCGAAGCTCATGGCGTCGAAAACCTTTGAAAGATTGCTGCTCATGCAGCCGGTGACGACAAGTATGGCGCAGGGGGATTCCAACATGATGCGCCGCGTCGCCTCCACTCCGTCCATGACGGGCATGATAAGATCCATCAGCACCAGCTCCGGACGGTCCTGTGCGCATTTCGTCACGGCCTCGGCCCCGTCCGCGGCAACCCAGCAGATCTGGAGGGCGGGCGCTTTTTTCAAGCACTGCTTTATAGCCTCTACTGCGATCGGCATATCATTTACAATTGCGATTCTCATTGCCCGGCTCCGTTCAATAATTCGGTAATTTTTTTCAAAAGTGTGTTGTCGTGGAAACTACTTTTGCTCAGGTAATCATTGGCTCCCGCCTCCATGGCCCGCCGGCGGTCGTCATCGGTATCCTTGTAGGAAACGATAATAATCGGCAGTTTCTGAAGACCCGGCTCGGCCCGCACCATGGTTATGAGATCGATGCCATTGGCTCGCGGCATATCCATGTCGCTGATAAGCAGGTCGTAGTTCCCTGCCCGGAGCGCGTACCAGCCATCCGCGCCGTTGACGGCGAGATCGACCTGGTAGCCGTTTTTTTCCAGTAATTGGCGCTGCACCGCGCGCACCGTAGGTGAATCATCCACTACTAATATCCGCTTGCGCAACTGCGTGCTTCCAACGGCGCGGCGCGCCAGCCCGCCTTCGGACACGAATAACTCCATCGTGCGCCGCAGGTCATCAACGTCCACGATCAACAGCGCTGAGCCGTCGTCCATGACCGAAGCTGCGGCGATATCCTGAACATGGGCAAGCCGCGGATCCAGCGGGCGGACCGCGACGTCGCGCTCATCCAGGAACCGGTCGACCTGCAGGGCAAACTGCGACTGCCCGCTGCCTATAATTATGACGCATATCCCGGTCCCGCACGTGTCTGGCTCCGGCAGAGCCATCACCTGCCAGGCGGGCAGCAGGCGTGTTTTTTTGCCGTAGACTTCCACGAACTGCGCGCCACCCTCCTCGATCACGTCACTCAGCTCCAGCCGGAGGCAGCGGTAGACATGTGTAAGCGCGAAAGCGTAGGGCTGGTCCGAGATATCTGCGATAAGGGCCCGTATCACCGAGAGGGAGAGCGGCAGCCGCAGGCTGATGCGTGTGCCGAGGCCGGGGTGGTTCTCTATCTGAACAGTGCCGCCGACCTCGCGCAGCATGGTCTCGACCACGTCTAGGCCGACGCCCCGCCCCGAAAATTCCGTGACCTCTTCCCTGGTCGAGAAACCAGGGAGAAAAAGAAATTCCAGAAGTTCGCTCTCCGACATTTTTGCCACAAGCTCCTGTGAGGTCAACTTCTTGGCGACTATTTTATCCTTCAGTTTGGCGATGTCTATTCCTGCTCCGTCGTCGGAAACTAATATGTGCAACAGGCCGCCGGCCTGCCAGGCCTCGAGATTTATCACGCCCTCCGCGGATTTACCGGCTTTTACCCGCTCTTCCGGGCTTTCGATCCCGTGGTCTACGGCGTTGCGCAGGAGGTGGGTAAGCGGCGCCGCCGCTTTTTCCAGGATTTCGCGGTCCACGCCCGTGGCGCCGCCGCATATTTCCAGCCGCACCCGCTTCCCCATCGTCTTGGCAGCGTCCCGTATCATCCGGGGAAAGCCGTGGGCGCAATCGGCGAATGGGCGCATCTTGCTCTTTATCACCTCGCCATAAAGCCGTCCGGCCGTTGCAAAAATGCGCCGTCGTGTCTGGTCAAAATCGTTTATCCGTTCCGCGATCTTTCCGCTGTGGGCGGCGTTAAGCGCCTGAGCCCGCCCGAGCAGTTCGGCCGCGGCCGCGGCATCGCCTTTTTCCAGGGCCTGCCCGGCTTTTCTCATAAGCGCGCTGAGCTCCCTCCTCCCGGCCCCCATGGCCTTGAGTCCGTCAAAGATCGGGTCCAGCCTGCGGGTCTGTACCAGCGCGTCTCCGGACAGGCCCATAACTCTCACCATGCTTTCTGAAGAGACGCGGACGATCCTTTCAGTTTCGGTTCCGGCGGCCGGGGCGGGCAGTTTATTCTGGCCGGCGGCTTGCGGCCGGGGGGCGGGCTTCTCCGGTTCCTTCCCGCTCAAAACAGCGGCAAGGAGGGGCAGCAGATCCTGGCCGGCGGCCGCTATTTCTGCCGGGACGGCGCCAGTGCTGTCGTCTAAAGATAGTGCGGTGTTCTTGATTATATCCGAACCCTGAAGTAAAATGTCGATGGCGGAGGCAGATAAGTTGATGCCGCCTTTCTGCGCCGCCACAAAACAATCCTCCATAAGATGGGCCAACTGAACCACGGCATTGACGCCGGCTATGCGGGCCGCGCCTTTTATGGAATGAGCTGCGCGCATCAGCGGCTCCACGGTTTCGTTCGAGGCGCCCTTTTTCTCGAGGCCCAGCAGTCCGTCAGCAAGAGCCGCGCAGCGGTTCTGCACCTCGTCGCGGAACAGGCCCAGCATGCCAAGATCTATCTTCAGGTTTTCAGTCTGCGTCGGGACGGAAGCCGGCGCGGGTTCCGGGAGGACGGACTGCGCCGCCCGCCCGGGCCTTTTTGCGAGCAGCGCTTCGAGTCGCGGAACGATAATCCCGACGGCGTCCAGAAGTTCCTGCGGCGGGAGGCCGGCTGGTGAAATTTCCGAAGAACCGATCCTGAGCAAGATATCCGAACTTTCCAGCAGCGCCGCAACGGCTGCGGAATCCAGGACAGCGGCGGCCTTCTGTGCCGCCGCGAAGAGATCTTCCATCAGAAGGGCCAATTTTATCGCCGCCTGGATGCCCACTATCTGGGCCGCGCTCTTGATGGAATGGGCGGCCAGCAGGAGCGGCTCCAGCGCTCCTGAGGAGCCGGCTTTTTTTTCAAGCCCCGGCAGGCCGGCCGCCAGGGCCGCGCAGTGTTTTCGCGCTTCGGCGCGGAACAGGTCGAGCATGAAATTTTCGGCGCTCATTTTACGCCCCTTGCGAATGCGCTGAAGAACAATTCATTGTCCAGCAGGGTGATCTGCCTGCCCTTCCACGCGAATACGCCTTTGGCCAGCATATCGCCGGGGCTTTCTTTTGCCTTGCGGGTCTGCTCCGGGGTCACGGATAATATTCCTCCCACCTCATCGGCCGGGAACAGCCACTGCTCCGCGGCGGAGCCGGAGAGCAGCATGCAGCGGAGTTTTTGCGTGCCTTCACCGGGAGCGGGCGTTTCAGGGGTTTCCTGCTCCGCGGAACCATTCATGACCCTGGCCGCGTCTACGCATAAATGCAGCTCGCCGTCCACGGCCGCCATGCCCAACAGCGCTCCGCCCCGGTGGGGAATATGGTGGACAGCCTGCGGCTCCAGTACCCGGACCAGGCTGACCGCGGGCAGGGCCAGCCAGCGTCGCCCGAGCCGGAAAACAATAACCGTAAACTCATTGGCGTGTTCAGCTTCTTTTGTTTGCGCCAGAACTCCTGCGCATTCGCGGCGGTAGCCGGCCGGGGGAGTGCGGTCGAAGAACCGCCGCGCCGCTACGGCGAATTCTTCGCAATTGCGGCAATGGGCTAGCTCCGCAAGTTTGCCGCAGGATTTGTCGCCTTCACTGCCGATCAGCTGCCAGCACGGCGCTCCTGTCCGTGAAGGGGCCGCGTAGGGCGGCGCGCCGCACGGGCGCGCCGGTATGTTCCCGCCAGAAAGCGGCGCCGCGCAGATCCTCCTGGAAATTCCCCTGGCAGGGAGAGGCGCCGGGGAGGGGGCGGACGGAGCCGGCACAGAACGCTGATAGGCGAAAGCGAGTGTATGCTTCACTGGCCGGAAGTCCGGCAGCGGCATGGTTTCGGAATGGCCTAAAAAAAACACTCCCCCGGGTTTAAGGCAGTGGTCTAGCGCTTCCGCCAGTTTCACCTGCGCCGCGGCATGCATATAGATAGTAAGATTGCGGCAAAAGATCGCGTCGTAAGGAGGCCGCTTTGTCAGGGCTGCGAAATCCATGGCATTGCCTTTTTCAAAACGCACTGTTTGCGCCAGTTCTTTCCGCAGGATAAACTTGCCGCTGTCGTTTGAAAAATATTTCCGCCGGAGTTCCTCGTCCATCCCGCGGAATGAGTTCGCGTCATAGCGCGCGGCTCGGGCCGCGGTCAGAAAGGATGGATGGATATCTACCGCGTCGATTTCGAAATCGGCTGGAGCCAGCCCGGCTTCAAGCAGGGCAATGGCTATTGAATATGGTTCTTCGCCGGTGCAGCACGGCAGGCTCAGGACGCGCAGCGGCGCGCCTCCGCTTCCGGCCCGGCGGGCGGCCGCAAATATCTTAAGGAAAGCGAACGATTCAGGCTCGCGGAAGAACCAGGTTTCCGGCACGGCCAGCAAAAGCGCAAGTTCTTCAAATTCAGCTTCCGATGCCCGGACCTCGCGGGCATAGGCCTTTTCGTCGGAGCAGGAAAGCAGGGTCATCCGTTTTTTTACGGCGGAGGAAACAGCAGCTTCCCCGAAGGCGGAAGGTTCAAATCCCGCGGCGCGTATCAGGGCGGTTATCTCGGGTAGGAGCGGCATTTATATATCCGATAAAAAGGATTTCAGATCGATATCCCGTGGTGTAGGTCCGCCTTTCAGCGCGATGCCGCGAAGACATAAAGAACCCGGTCTTTCCGTCCCGGGAATTTCTGCGGCGGTTTCATTGATCTGCTCAGCGATCAGGCCCGCCAGCCTGCCCACCCCGCCCGGTACGGACACGAGCACTATCCGTGTGCTGAGCTGGTCTGTGCTGGGGCGGCCGGCTATTTTGCGGTTCAGGTCTAGAACAGGCACGGCCGCTCCGTGATAATCGAGGATCCCTTCCAGTTCCCGGACATCCGCCGGATCTTTCTTAAGGTCGGCCAGCGCGACAACGGCGGCGGCGGCGTTGCAGTCGAGGCCGTACCTGAGGCCGCCTACGGTTAAAGTTATGAGCATGTTAGATCCCTGCCGCGGCCCCGTTACGACGTTACCTTGAATTTCTGTATCTCGTCCTTAAGCCCGCGCATCGCGCCGTGCATGTGCTCGGTGGCCGCGTTGAATTCGCGCAGCGAATCCAGCGTGTTGCGCGTGCCGCTGGTGAGCACCATCATCGCTTCGTTTATCTGCTGCGCACCCTGCGACTGCGACTGCATGCCGTCGCGGACCATCTGGAACTGGGGTATGAGTTCCTCGACGCGGGCGATGACCTGCCCCATCTGGACGCCGATATTCCCTATCTGCTCGCTGCCGCGCAGCATGGCTTCGGAGAATTTATCCATCTCCATAACGCCCGAAGACACCGCGGATTGCATCTCCGTTATCATGTGCTCGATATCGACAGTTGCGACCGCCGTCTGATCGGCGAGCCTGCGTATCTCGCGGGCCACCACGCTGAAGCCTCGCCCGTGCTCGCCGGCTTTCTCGGCTTCTATCGCGGCGTTAAGCGAAAGCAGATTCGTCTGGTCTGCCACCTTGGTTATGGTCGCCATTACCGCGGTGATATTGCCCGCTTTTTCGTTTATAACACCCAGCCTGGATGAGACTGATTTTGTCGCGGAGGACAGTTCATAGATGTTCGTTTCCATGTCCTGCATCCCGCTGCGCCCGGTGCCGGCAAGTTTGGCTGTTTCACCGGCTACTCCGGTGACGCGCTCCATGGTGTTGACCAGTTCGCGCGAGGTGGCCGAGATCTGATTTACCGACGCGGCTATCTCGCTGGTAGACGCCCCCAGATTATTGATGGTGGCCTCCTGCTGTTTGGCCGTGGCGGCGATCTCGGTGGCGGTGGAAAGCAGCTGTACGCTTGAAGTCTGAACTTGTCCGATTAGGGATTTAAGGCGGACTATCATGTTGCCGATGGCGACGATGAGCTGGCCGGTTTCATTGCCTTTAAGCATCTTGCTGTCCTTAACGGCGCCGGCATTGCCGCAGAGCGCGAAAAGTCCGGGGTCAATCATATCGCAGGCTTCTCTTATCTTATTCTCCGCCGAGAAAAGATCGCCGCGTGCCACGGTTTCCGCTGCGCCGATGACGCGGGCAAGGGGGAGGGTTATGGCCCGGCTGATGCGTACGCCCAGGTAAAG
>CAIXBR010000040.1 GCA_903917735.1 uncultured Elusimicrobia bacterium
GCCGATCTGCGGCACTTTTTCCAGGTCGCCGGAATAGAACCCGCCCGGGACGGGCAGCGGGTAGAATTTATTGCGGGCGCGGGCGGCCAGCACTGCTGCGCTGTTCTCCGTGCCGTCAAGCAGGTAGCGGGCCGCCTGCTCATGGTTGCCGTTTACCAGGAAAAGCGGCGCGATGCGGCCCACCAGCCCGAGGAACCCCCGCTGATAGGCGTATACCCGGTCCACCGCGTCCTGACTGAGTTCTTTGCACTCTATCAGGCGCTCGATGCTGAAATCGTCGCCCATGGCGATATAAAAATCCGGTTTATCTGCCGCCGCCCTGCGCAGGATGCGGGCATAAAGGTCCGGGGAGAACATTTTACCGCGCCGTTCCGGGTGGGAGTCCCCCTGCACCTCGAAGGTAAAAGCGCTGCCGGAAGAGCGCCGCGTGCGGAACTGCGAGGTTTCTTCGGGAGTGAAGGAAGTCCGGGAAGGACTTTTTACGACAAGTTTGTAATAGTACAACGTATCCGGCCGCAGACCGTTTATTTCTATCTCGGCAGGCACTCCGGGCTTAAGCCCCGCAGGAGCGCTTTTGGCGTCCAGGGAGCCGGGGCTGGCCCCCCATTCCGCATAAATCTCCCCGCCGCCGGCGGAAAGAACACTTATCGTCACCGAATTATCTGTCGGCCGTCCGAGTATCTGTGAGAAGGCGGCTTCGGGACCGGGCTCCTCTCGCTGTTTGCGCGACCCCTCGTCTTTACCATACGAGGTGGCAGCGCAGCACAGCAGGAGACAAGTAAGGATAAACGCGGATCTATAAGATGATGGTTCCATACTTATATTATTGCCCCTGCTTCGGCGCGAAGAAGAACGCGTTCACGTTCCCCAACTGCGGCTCGGCTTTAGCGCCGTCGGAATAGATGTAGTAAGGGGCGCTCGTGTAGCCGTCCAGGTTGCGCAGCTTTATCAGCGCGGCGCGCTGTTCCTCCGTCAGCGTCCTGTTAATTTTAGCGAAGGCCATCGTATAGTACCAGGACACCTCGCCGTCCAGTTCGCCGTACTGGCGGCCCAGCGCCAGCACTTTCGCCTTATCGGGCGGTTGTCCTTTCAGGTATTTGCGCAGCTCCACCGAGATAGCGCGGCGCACGGTTATTATCTTCTGCATGGCCTGACGCTGCATCTCCGGGATCTTCGCTACATTATCGCGCTGCGCCGGAAGCAAGACCTCGTCAAGAAAAGACTTGCCGCTATCACCGGTGACGGAGGTGCTGATATCGTAGTTCTTCTTGCCCATGGCCGGCATGTCCTTCATGTAGAAGCCGCCGAAGTAGGTGCCGTGCCGCTCGGGGCAGAAGTAGACGTCCGCTTCAACGTTACCGGCGGTCCAACTGAAGAACTCGCTCAGGTAGGTCATGTAGGCCACGTTGAACATCTTGGGCTTGCCGCGGCCCGCCTCCTTGGCCTCGGTCTCGTCCATCTCCGGCCAAGTGGCGAAGTTGCCAAATTTCATCTTGGCAAAGTACGCTTTCTGGTCCGCCGTCAACGACAACCAGACCTTGCCCATTACCTCGGCACGGCGGCGGCTGAGCTCGGCGTCGACCTCGAAGATCCTCCCGACGCTCTGCATAACTGCAGCCTTGTTGAGGCCTGAGCTGCCGGAAGGCAGTTGGTTATCCCTCTGCATGTGGAAGGCTTTAATGAGCGGCAGCCGCAGTTTGGCCAACGCTATCAGCTGCGGCTGCTGCTCCTCAGCCAGGTCCGCGAACAGCTGTTTCTGTTCAGTGCTAAGAACGTGCGCCACATTGCCCGCCACCCGGCTTAGGAAGATCGGGTTATGCCCTTTCTTCGCGGCGTCTATGTCTCGCATGTACTGGAAGCCGAAGAAGTCGCAGACCTTGCCGGGCGGAATGAAGGTAGCCGCGCCAAAGTCCCCCGTCAGGAAAGCCAGGCCGCTGAAGGCGATAGTGTGCAGTTGCGCGTTGTCGGAAATGGCCTGCTCCAGGCTGTACTGGCTGCCCTCGCCGCCCTTGCCTCCCCCTTTCCCGCCGCCCTTACCGCCGCGCCCCTGCCCTTCCCTCGATCCGCCCTCACCTCCGCCGGTTTTGCCGCCCCGCATGCCGCCTTGTCCGCCGCCCTGCCCGCCCGCCCTGTCCGGGGGAGGGTCCATTTTCTTAAGCATCTCCGGGTCGAATCCCACGGAGATAAGCAACTCGTCCTCGGACGGACCTCCGCGCACGCCTAAGTCGCGGAGGGCTTTGTGTATTGCCTTGGCATCCTCAGCCGACAGTGAAGCCGCGTCATATTTTGAGACTATCTCGGCCGCGCCGGTTTTTTGTTCTTCGGTAATGGTCTCGGACTCCCCGCCGCGGGACTGTCTGTCCCCGCCGCGCGCCTGCCCTTTTCCCCGGCCTTGCCGCTGGCGCTGCCCCTGTTCCTGACCCATTCTGTCGCCCTGCCCACCGTCCTGTTCCTGTATCTGCTCCTGGTCAGGCCCGCCACCCCCGCCCTCCTCCTGCGCACGGGCGCAAAGCAGGGATTCCGCTATCGCCAAAGCTGTTAGGATCGCAATTGTTCTAAGTTTCATAATCCCTCCGGTAATACAAGCACCCCATTAAACCTGAATTAAGCCAAAAAGTTCCGCTGAAAGGCCGCCAGGAGGCTATCTCCCGTCACCCGGAGGCGGAAGAGGCGGCTCACTTTTTGCGGGACCGCCTTCACTTCCGGGGTCAGTGAACCTTTCATAAATGACGCTAAGTGTTGCGGTGCCCAGGATTTGCCCTTTCATGGCGGAGAGCAGCGCCTCGCGGTTCACTTCTCCGGGTTTAACTTCCATCCTCGGCCGGGAGGAAAGAGCGTACAGCGTATAGATATATTTTTTCTTGCCGGGCCCCTTTGAATGCGGCGGGGCGTATTCGGTGCGCCCATTAACGCTGTTATTCCCCAGCACACCCACACCTTTCACATTCTTCGGCAACTTCTTTGTTTTGGAGGGGATGTTATAGATTATCCAGTACCACTTAGTCTTGTCAGGGGCGATATGGTGCATGATCAGCGCGAAGCTTTTTGTTCCGGTTGGCGCCCCGCTCCATTCAAGCGGGAGAGTGGCGCTCTCTCCGTCCCCGGTATATTCGACAGGGAGGTTGCCGCCGTCCTCCACCGCCTGGCTGCTCAAGGCAAAGGCTGGCGCGGGACTCTTTGTTTCCGCGCTATTCTCTGCCGCTGCCGAAGCGGCGCCGGCATAGAGTGGCAGGGCCAGCAGACAGCACAGCGCGAATATTGAAACCCGTTTCATATTTCCTCCTGACAATTTAACCGCTTTGCCGGGTGAAAGTCCAGCGGCAGGCTCCCCGTACTTTCATCATGGCGCGGTATAGGTCATGGTCATGGTCGCGGAACTGATGGTAATGCCGGAGAGCGCTGTAGTAAGGACGGAGCCGGTAACCTGCGCGGGGTCTGCCGGAATAGAAGGCGCTCCGGACAGGGCGTAGAGCCTGTATGTATATAGCCTGTTGCCGCCCCCGCACGGCGGGTTGTAGGCCGTTCCCGCCGGCCCGTCGCTCAATCCGACCGTCCCGCCGCCGGTAGTGTTCTTGGCGAAGCCGGAACTCCCTGACGGTATACCATAAAGCACCCAGTTATATTTAGTCTCCAACTGCGGAGTTAGCTCGGAAATAGTCAGCGCGAACTGCTGCGTCCCGGAGGGCGCATTGGTCCAGGACATAGCGGGAGACGATCCGGCGCCGGAGCAGGAATATTCCAGCGTCATGGCACCGCCGCTGGCGCCCGCACCGCTAGCCAGGGTAAAACTTCCCTGGCTTACTGTCACGGAATGGCTGATGGAGCTTGAACCCACGGAGTTGGTTGCCGTCAGCGATACCGTATAGGTGCCTGATGAGGCGTAGCCGTGCGTAGGGTTCTGCGACGTGCTGGTGCCGCCGTCTCCGAAATCCCATGCCCACGAGGCCGGGGGACCGCTGGAGGCGTCCGTGAACGTGATACTCTGGCCGACAGACGGCAGACTAGGAGCGAAGGAGAATTCCGCCGAGACCGGGTCGGTGGCGAACAGGAAGTCGGTATCGGCCAGGTAAGGCGCTATCTGGGCCATTACGCCGGCGTCGGTGACGGCGTCGGAATACAGGAAAGTGGACTGGGAGACCGCATAGTTGAACGGGGTCCCGTTGGAGTAGGTGCTGATAAGCAGGCCGTCCCAGAAATCAGTTTTAAGGTGGGCCCTCTGGGCGGTGCTCAGCGAGTCATAGACCTGCTTGAAGGCGGTGGCGTAATAGTAGTTGTTCCGCCCGTCCAGCGTGCCGTAGGTGGATGAGGACAGCGCAAGCACCTGCGTCCTGACGGCGTCGGCGGACGCCGGGGAGTCGATAAGGGTGCGCAGCAACGCCGCTATCTGCGTGCGCACCGCGACTATGCCGTCCATGTTGCTCTCCTGGAGCGTGGTAAGGTTCGCCATGATGGCGGCCTGGGTGGACGTTACGTAACCCAGCGAAGGTTGCAGCAGGGCGGCACCAGCGTTCCCTGTGAGCGCCGAGTCTATGGTGTAGCTGACGCCCTGCGGCGCATTCATGGCCGGAGCGTCCTTCAGGTAGAATCCGCCATAGTAGGTGCCATGGCGCTCCGGGCAGAAATAAACGTCCGCCTCCACCGTACCGGAATACCAACTAAAAAGGTCGCCGGCATAGGTCATCACCAGTGTGTTCATGGTCCTGTCCTGGGAATTGGCGCCCAGCGCGGCCTGTATTCTGCTCATCATGACATTATTATCGGTGACGGTCCAGGAGGAAGCGCCCACGCCTTTCATAGCGTTCAGCTGAGCCTTCTGCGCGAGCGTCATGGAATTATAGATGTTGGCGTAGAGCATGGCGCGGTCAAAGGCTATCTGCCCGTCCATCAGGTAGAGCTCCTGCGAGACGGCCGTAACCGCGCTCATGCTCAGCCCGGAGGAGCCGGCGGGGATGTCCCCGTCCATGAGGCGCCTAAAAGCCTTTATCAGCCTGAAGCGGTGGTAGCCGTATTCGTTTACAAGGTCCTTCTGGCTTGCGGCCAGGGCCGCAAGTTGCGCCAGTTGGCTGTCGGTGAGTATACGGATGACGCTGTTGGAGGCCAGCCCGGTGAACACCGGGTTGTGCCCCAGTTCGCTGGGATCGCTGTCGCGGAGGAACTGGAAGCCGGTGTAGTCCGCCACCTTGCCCGGCGGGAAGAATGACTGGGCGCCCAGGTTGGCGTGCATCAGGCCGAGGGCGTCGAAAGCCAGGGTGGTGCTCTGGGCCTGCTCGGAAAGGCCCTGCGAGATGTTGTAGGCCGGAACCTCCACCTTCACGGAGCGGGTAAGCGTCGACGAGCCGCCAGAATTGGAGGCCGTGAGCGTCACCGTGTAAGTGCCAGCGGCGGCATAGGCATGCGTCGGGTACTCAGCCGTGCTGGTAGCTCCGTCGCCGAAACTCCAGGACCAGGAGGTGGGCGAATTGGAGGACGCGTCGGTGAAGCTTACCGTATTGTAGGTGCTCGGGGTGCTCGGGTAGACGCTAAACGCGGCCGCGGGCGCTGTCCCGGTCCCGCTGACCGTAATAGTGCGGCTGGAGCTGGAGACACCGTAAGGATTGGAGGCCGTAAGGGAGGCGGTGTAGGTACCGGCGGAACCGTAGGCGTGTGTAGTGTTCTGTTCGGTGCTGCTCGAACCGTCACCGAAGTTCCAGTACCAGCCGGTGGGCGTGCACGTGGAAGTGTCAGTGAAGGTTACCGTCTGTCCCGACACTGGCGAAGCCGGTGAGAAGGTAAAAGAGGCCGTCGGGGCAGGCCGGGCGTAGGTCATGCTCAGGGAGGCCGAACTGATGGTGATGGCAGAAATGGCGCTGGTAAGCACGTCGCCTGTTACCAGGCCGGGCAAAGGCAGGACCGGGGACGCAGACAGCGCGTACACGGTCAGTGTGTAGGTTTTGGCCCCGGGCCCCTGAGGGCAGGGCGGGTTATACACCTGGCCGGGCAGGTCGCTGCCCACACCGTTAACTCCAATGCCGGAAGTATTAGCGGCCAGGCCGCTGACGGCGCCCGGTATACTGTGCAGCACCCAGTTCCATTTAGGCGACCCGTCCACCGGGATGGTCTTTATCATCAACGCGAATTCCTGGACGCCTGCCGGGGCGTTCGACCAGGCCAGCGGCATGGAGATGCTGTCCCCGTCGCAGGCGTAGGTGACCGGCAGCGCTCCGCCATTAACCAGGGCTGAACTGGCCAGTGTAAAAACCCCGGACGCGGCCACGGTTATGGCATGGCTGACGGAGCTGGAACCCACAGTATTGGCAACCGTCAGCGTTACGGTATATGTTCCGGCCGAGCTGTAAGTGTGGGCTGGATGCTGCGCCGTGCTGGTCCCGCCGTCGCCGAAAGTCCAAGCCCAGGAAGTGGGCGTGTTCGTAGTGGCGTCGGTAAAGGTAACCGCCTGCCCCGAGGAGGGCAGAGATGGTGAGAAACCAAAAGCCGCCGCCGGCGCGACTGCGGCAGCCGCCACGGCCACGCTATGGCTGATAAAGCTTGAGCCCGCAGTATTGGCGGCTGTCAGTGTTACAGTGTAAGTTCCCGCCGCGCTGTAGGAGTGCGTCGGGTTACGCAGGACGCTACTCGCACCGTCGCCGAAGGTCCAGGCCCAGGACGCGGGGTTGCCTGAGGAAGCGTCAGCAAACGTTACGGCCTGGCCAACTGTCGGCGAGACGGGAGAGAAATCGAAGGCGGAAAGAACTGTGCTGCGGGCCGCCTCGGCAGCCTTATACTCCGTAACCTTCACGTCTATAGCCATTACCTTGCTTTTCACAGCCTTGACCATCCCCGTATGAAAGCCGGCATAGAGGGCTGCCGGGGCCAAAAGCAACGCGCAGATAAGCAGGCCGGTTATTCTTTTCATATCAATGATAGAAGCCAGTTCCCTTCACCTGACTTAAGCCCTCCGAAATACACAGTGAACGCGAAGTTAGTAACGTATTCGATGCCGTTTACAGTAACGGGATCATGCCGGTCCTTGAGATAAATATAGGCCGGCCCGAAATCGGCCTGCAATGAAACTGCGGGAGAAATAAAATATTCAAAACCGCAGAAAAGCTCTCCTGCCCCGCCGGCGCCGCGGCTTGCCGTTCCTTTGTAGTCAATATAATCCGCTTCCAGACCCCAGAACAAGTACAGCCTGTCGGAAGTAAAGAAGTGATCATAAAGCCGCAGCCCCCCGACTTTCACGTCCGCGTCGGCCTGCCCCTTTAATTCAAGCGCGAAATTGTCGCTCAGATAATATTTAATGCCGGCGCCGGGATAATTCAGGCTCAGCCCATAGGCCCCTTTGCCGGCTGCCGCTATGAAATCCGCGCCATAGGCACGACCGGCTTGAATCGAAGAGGAGAGACAGAAGCAGATCGCGGCGACAGCTATTTTGGTCAATGTTGTGGGCATACATTGTTCCCGCTATTGTTCACTACGCTTCCACGTACTTAAACAGGTAAATACGGAAAAAGTTCCGGTCGCGTGACAAAAAGATTCCGCCGCAGCTTTAAGAGCCTGCGGCGGAAGGGAGACACGCTGTCTATAAAGGAGCTTACCTGGGAGGCCTTTCGCCTCCGGGGCGGTCGGGCGGAGGCGGTTCTCCGCGGCGCTTGGATTCGTTATCCAGCTTCTCCAGCTTCGC
>CAIXBR010000041.1 GCA_903917735.1 uncultured Elusimicrobia bacterium
AAGAAAGATTCTAGAGCAACTCATCGAAGCTAATATTCGTATTTTCAGGAACGGCACTGGGAATTGATAGGTGGCATCATACTTGTGGGTAATAGAAAGGTGGTGTGGGAGGACGGCGGGTGAACTAATCACCCGCCTCCTGCCCGATTTGTATGTTCCGGCCTGGTCCTAAGGGCCTATATTGCCCTAGTCCCTCCGGGGGTTGACATTCGTCAACCTAAACGCCATAATATGGGTGTAGGCGCGGTGAATATTATGAAATTCAGGATACTGACCTCGATCTTGGCGGCGGCGGCCCTTGCGGGGAGCTGCGTCATGCTGCGCGCCGGCGGCATCGGCCGCAATCCCAATGTCGTTCCTGTTTCCTATTACGGTGAAAAGAACCTCAAGGACTATAACGAAGCCGGCCAGATAATGAAGAGGCTTTCCGAGTCCACAGCGGCCCTTTTCCCGGCCAAGGCCCTCCCTTATGACGCGGCCGCCGGGGTTTACAGCCTTAAGAACGAATCCCTCAAAGACAAATACAATCTCGGCGAGGATGAGACGTTCGCTTCGCAGACGGTGGGGGCCTACTGCTCGGGCGCCCTGGTAGGCGACGACCTGCTGCTGACCGCCGGTCATTGTTTCAAGCCGCACGCCCACGGCCTGCCCTGTGCGGATATTAAGATAGTGTTCGGCTACGCGGTCACCCAGAGAGGGCAAAATCCTTCTTCTTTCAAGGCCGATAACGTCTATTCCTGCAAAAAGATAATCTCCCAGAAGGTGCAGGATGACAGGCATAATTTCATCTGCAAGGATGGAACCTGCACCAACAGCCCCATCATAGGCGACGGGGTGGACTACGCTTTAGTGCAGCTTGACCGCAAGGTGCGGGGCCGCCCGGCGCTGGCCATAAGCCGCACCCGGGTGGGCAAGGACGTTTCGGTGGGGGTTATCGGCTATCCCAGCGGGATGCCCGTCAAGATACAGGAAGAAGGGGCGGCGGTGCGCAGCG
This sequence comes from uncultured Elusimicrobia bacterium, assembly GCA_903917735.1. GTDB lineage: Bacteria > Elusimicrobiota > Elusimicrobia > Elusimicrobiales > UBA9959 > UBA9959. The sequence goes on from CAIXBR010000041.1 coordinate 995, forward strand.
TTACCAGCAAGGGATATTTCGTAACGAACCTTGACACTTTTGCCGGCAATTCCGGCAGCCCGGTCTTCAACATGGCGACGCATAAGATAGAGGGTGTGCTGGTGCGGGGCGGCGTGGACTACGTCTACACTGCGGGCGGTACGGTAGTTGAAGATCCAGGGCGCCCGTCCGATTATGCCACCGGCCGGGCCAATGTGTATCCCCAGGACGGCGGCCGCGGAGAGGATGTGACCTTCTCCGCCGAGTTCCAGGCGCTTATCCCCCAGAGCGACATGGAAACATATCTGAATTCGACGCAGAAACCGGAAACCCGCCCGCAGACCGGTACCCAGCCCAGGGCGGTGCCTGCCATCTATTACCCGGGGCAGAACGGCGGGGTTAAGGCGCAGCCGGCCATTTACATCGTGCCGGAGCCTTCAACTCCCGAACCGACAATGATTTGACGCTGCGCTAATAAGCAGCCAAGCAGAAAGGGGCGTCCCCAACGGGCCGCCCCCTTTCATTTGCGCTGTGCTGCCGGCCTAATCTTTGCGGCGGTCCATTATGTAGTGGCTCTTGTCGTAGGCCTTGGCGCCTTTCTTGAGCTCGGTGCCGATGTTGCTTACCTGCGCGAAGGAATGCAGCGGGCGGGTGGAATTATGAACTATGCCGATAGCTATTGAGAGAAAGGGGAATTTCATTATGTTGCCCTGCCTGTCCGTGGCCACTATGTGCCCTCGCTCGCGGTCGGCCTTGCTGTAGAAGGAGGGGGCTATCTCGTCAAAGCCGTTGACTATGCGCTTGGCCAGTTCCTCGCAGCGTTCGAAGTCCGTCACCACTATGAAGTCGTCACCGCCTATGTGGCCTATGAAATCCTCGCAATTCTCGTTCTGTATGGTCAGCTTTACCAGAAGGTTCGCCGTGGCCTTGAGCACGCGGTCACCGGACTCGAAACCGTAGGTGTCGTTGTAGGCCTTGAAATTGTTCAGGTCCACGTAAAGCACGGCGAACGGGGCGCCTTTCTGTATCTCGCGCTCCACGCGCGCCTGTATGGAGGGATTGCCGGGCAGCTTGGACAGGGGGTTCGTGTCCAGCACCTGCTTGTTGCGTTTCAGTATCATCCGGATGCGGGCCACCAGCTCGTCGGAGTCCACGGGCTTTATCAGGTAGTCATCTATGCCCATGCTGAGGCCTTTCAGTTTGGTGCGCTTCTCTCCCAGGCCGGTAACGATGATTATCGGTATATGCGCGAAAACAGGGTTGTTTTTCAGGTCCTGCGCCACTTCAAGGCCGTCCTTGCGCGGCATGTTGTAGTCCAGGACTATGATATCGGGGTTCGTCTCGAAGACAGCCGTCAGCGCCTCTACCCCGTCCGTGGCGGTGACCACCTCGAAACCGGCGGCTTCCACCATTTCCTTCATCAGGAACAGCAGCTCGGTCTGATCGTCGGCCAGCAGCACTTTCGGGCGGACCGCCTTCTGCGGTTCGGCCGCCGGGCCCTCCCCGGCGGTCTGCTCCTCTATCAGCTTTAAAAGCAGGTCGCCCGGGATCTCGCGCGCCACTATCTCCGGGAGGCCGGTGAGGATGCCGCGCTCCTGGTAATTTTCAAGGCGCAGGGCGCTAAGGACTATTATCGGGATCTCCGCGGTGTCCGCGGAGTCCTGCATTTCCTCCATGATGGCAAAGCCGTCCTTGCGGGGCATCATGATGTCGAGCAGCAGCGCCTCCGGCTTCTCGGCGCGCAGCCGGTCCAGCACCTGAAGCGGATCGTTCACCACCACGGGGCGGTAGTTGTTCGCCTCCAGGAACATCTTCACCAGGTCGGAAAATTCCGTGTCGTCGTCGGCCACCATTACCGCGGGCTGTTCTCCCGGCCTGGCTTGCGGCACGGCTTTCTGCAGGGCGGTTTTCAGGGCCTCGAAATCCACCGGCTTGTTGAGGTAGCCGCAGACCCTGGGGGAGGGACCGGTGACTATTTCCATTTTCGGGGTCTGCGAGAATACTATTATCTTCTGGGTTTCGGTGAAGGGGTTCTTCTTAATCTCGTTTATGAAATCCAGAGGGTTAAAGGTCTGTATCAGGATGTTCAGTATCACCAGGTCCGGCTTCCAGTTCTGCACGGCGGTGATGGCCTGCTGGTAATTGGCGACGGTCTGGACGTGGTAGCCGTGGCCCTCAAGGAAGGTAGTCAGCTTGCCCGCGGCGGCTCCGTCGGAGTCCACGAGAAGTATATTTTTATCGGCGGCTGCTGCCATGTTCTGATTTTACCATTTTATTTTTAAGGGAATTATGCGGATAACGTAGTTGGCTAACCTGAAAGTTGCAGCAGCAACTTTCCGCCCGCATAGCGCTGGGCCCTCGGCCCGACCAGCGGGGAATCCTGCAGGATTCGGGTTAAAAATGTAGAATATGCGTATGCCGAAACAGCCGGAGAATTACTGGGATTACGCCCAGATAGGCCTGGAGCTGGCGGCGTCGGTCCTGCTCGGCTTCTGGGCCGGCTACCAGCTGGATAAAAAGCTGGGCACCTCGCCCTGGCTTATGCTGGGCTGCACGGCCGTCGGCATGGCGACCGGGTTCTACGTGGTGGCGCGCGAGCTCTTTAAGGACGGGAAGCCTCCCGCCGGGGGGAAAGCGTGATAGGCTCTCCCTGGGCGGCGGCGCTTTACGGTTCTTTGGCAGGGGCCATGGCCGGGTGGCTGTCCAGGCTGGCCCTTAAAAGGGTGCTGAATTCAGGCGACGCCGCCTTTTATTCCGTCTTCGTAGGCGGTATCTTCGCGCGGCTGGCGCTGTTGACGGCGGCGGTTTGTCTGCTCCGTCATGAAAAATATATAATTATTATCGCGTTCACGTCCTCTCTTATAATAGTTCAAATGGTTTTCGAGGTTTTTCCGCTGAAACATGGAACTAAAAGAAATACTTGAGCACCATGTCGTAGACCATATCTGGTCCTGGGTGGTTTTGGGCCCGCTCCACCTTCCCATTTCCAAACATCTGCTGATGATGGTGATAGCGGGCCTCATCCTTCTCGTGGGCTTCCCGCTGCTCATACGCAGCCGCTCTGCCGCGCTGGCGCCGTTCCGGGCGATGATAGAGATAGTGGTGCTGTTCCTGCGCGACGATATCGTGCTGCCGAACCTCGGCATTAAAGGCGCGGCCTATGTCGGCTACTTCGCTACGCTGTTCTTCTTTATTCTGATCATGAACCTGATAGGCCTGGTGCCTTACGGCGCCACGGCCACCGGCAACCTGGCCGTTACGGCGGGTCTCGCTATAACCAGTTTCCTGCTGATAAATTTCTCCGGCATAAAGGAGCAGGGGCTGATAGGCTACTTCAGCCACCTGGTGCCCAAGGGCGTGCCGGGCTGGCTGTACCCGCTGATGTTCCCGATAGAGCTGATGGGCCTGGTGATCAAGACCTTCGCCCTGGCCATCCGGCTTTTCGCCAATATGATAGCCGGGCACATAGTGATATTGGTTTTCATCAGCTTTATTTTCATCTTCGGCTCTTTCGGGGCGGCTGTGGGGCTGGGCGTGGCGCCCATTTCGGTGGGTTTGGTGCTGTTCACGCTGCTGCTGGAACTGCTGGTGGCCTTCCTGCAGGCTTACGTTTTCGTAACGCTGACGGCTATCTTCACCGGCGCGGCGATGCACCCGCACTAGGGACTGACTGATTTAGGACGGTTTTAATATTACACGGAGGTAGTACAAATGAACGACATGACATTTATCGGACTCGGCTATATCGGCGCCGGTCTCGGCGCGGGCCTCACGCTGATCGGCGCGGGCCTGGGCATAGGCAAACTGGCCGCCAGCGCCCTGGAGGGCACCGCCCGCCAGCCGGAAGCCGGCGGCGCGCTGCGCACCACCATGATCATCGCCGCGGCCCTTATAGAAGGTCTCGCGTTCCTGGCGCTGGTCATCTGCATGCTGGCCGTTATGAACTTCGCCATGCCCAAGAGCGAAGCCGCCCCGGCCGCGCCTCAGACACAGGCGACGAAGTAGGGGAAGGCGGGGGTCAAGAGTCCTGGGTCATGAGACAGAATCTGTCCCGCGACCCTTGACCCGCGACAAGCGCAGTCTTGCTGCGCTCGACCCATGACTCGTAGATTCTGGAGTTCACTATGGAAGCATTGATAAGGCCGGAATTCGGCCTGATGTTCTGGACCATAACCTGCTTTGTACTGCTGGCGCTGGTGCTGTCCAAAACGGCCTGGAAGCCGCTGCTGCAGGCCGTGGAGGAGCGCGAGCGCGCCATAAAGCACGACAGGGATTCCGCGGAGGCATCACGGGTAGCCGCCGACAAGGTCAGGGCGGAGCTGGACGTGCGGATGAACTCGTTCAGGAAAGAGGTGCAGAGCCGCATGGACGAAGCCCGCGCGGCCGCCGAGAAGGAAAAGGACATCCTGATCGAAGAGGCCCGCAAGAGCGCCGGCATTATCGTGGAGTCGGCCAGGAAGGAAATAGAGGCCCAGAAGAATGAGGCCGCCCGCGACCTGAGGAGCAAGGTGGCGGAGCTTTCCGTAATGGCCGCCGAGCGCATAATGATGAAGCATCTGGACCACCGGGCCAACACCGATCTGGCGTCCAAATATCTGGCCGAGCTGGAAAAAGAGAGGCCCGAACTTAAATTGGGAAACTGATGGATTCCGCCGCCAAGATACTCGCCAAACGCTATGCCAGGGCCTATATGGACCTGGATGGGAAAGCGCATTCCAAGGGGCTGGAGGCCGCGTCGCGCGAGAAGCTGGAAGACCTGCGCCGCGTGTTCGAAGCCGCCCGGCCGCACCTGAAGGTGCTCACGCACCCGGCGGTGAACGGGGCCGTGAAACTAGAGGTCCTGGAGAAGATACTCGGCGGCGGGTTCACCGGCCCGGCGGCGGCTTTTGCGGCGCTGCTGGTGCGCCAGAACCGGTTCGGGCTTCTTGAGGCTGTAATACAGGACTGCCTCGCCCTGAACTGCGATTTTTGCGGCGTCGTCCGCGCTGAAGTTTACAGCCGGTATCCGCTTTCCGAGGGCGAAGTGAAGCGGATAGACAGGATGCTCCACGGCATCACCGGCAAGAAAATAAACCTGAGGCAGATAATTTCCGAGCGCGTCATCGGCGGTTTCGAGATAAAAGTCGGCGACGCGCTGATAGACGCCACCGTGCGCGGCAGGCTGGAGGCCATGCGGGCCGGCCTGCTCGGCGCCTAACCAAAGGACCCTATGATACGACCCGAAGAGATCGCGGAAATAATCAAGAGCAGGATAGAAAAATTTATCCCCGAGGCGCAGCTGTCCGAGACCGGCCAGGTGCTGCAGATAGGCGACGGCATCTCCCGCGTCTACGGTCTTAACAGCGCGGTGGTCGGAGAACTCATAGAATTCGAAGGCGGCGTGACGGGTATGGTCCTCAATATCGAGCGCGAGAACGTCGGCGCCGTGGTGATGGGGTCGGACACTTTGATCAAGGAAGGCGATCGCGTGAAGCGCACCGGCCGCGTGCTTGAAGTCCCGGTGGGCCCCGAGTTGATAGGCCGCGTAGTGGATGCGCTGGGCAACCCGATAGACGGCAAGGGCCCGCTGAATGCCAAGAAGAAACGTCCTGTGGAGGTCATAGCCCCCGGAGTGGTGGAGCGCGCCCCGGTAAAGGAGCCGCTGCAGACCGGCCTGAAGGCCATAGACGCGATGATCCCGATAGGCCGCGGCCAGCGCGAGCTGATCATCGGCGACCGCCAGACCGGCAAGACCGCCGTGGCGATAGACGCCATTATCAACCAGAAGAACGAGCCGGCCGACAAGCGGCCTATCTGCATCTATGTCGCCATCGGCCAGAAGGAATCCACCGTCGCCCGCGTCGCCAAGATCCTGGAAGACAACGGCGCGATGGGATACTCGATAATTGTTTCGGCCTCCGCTTCCCAGCCGGCTTCCATGCTGTACCTGGCGCCCTACACCGGCTGCGCCATCGGCGAGGAATTTATGTGGCAGGGTAAGCACGCCCTGGTCATCTACGACGACCTTTCTAAGCACGCGCAGGCCTACCGCCAGATGTCACTGCTCCTGCGGCGCCCGCCCGGCCGCGAAGCCTACCCCGGCGACGTGTTCTATCTCCACTCCCGTCTGCTCGAGCGCGCCTGCAAGATGTGCGACAAGAACGGCGCCGGTTCCCTTACGGCCCTGCCGATAATAGAGACGCAGGCCAGCGACGTGACGGCCTACATCCCCACCAACGTCATCTCCATCACCGACGGGCAGATCTACCTGGAGTCGAACCTGTTCCACGCCGGCATAAAGCCCGCTGTCAACGTGGGCATCTCGGTGTCCCGCGTGGGCGGAACGGCGCAGGCGAAGGCCATGCGCCAGGTGGCCGGTAAGCTCCGCCTGGACCTGGCCCAGTATAATGAACTGGCGGCTTTTGCGCAGTTCGGCTCGGACCTGGACCGCGCCAGCATGGATATGTTGAAGCGCGGCCAGCGCATGGTGGAGCTGCTCAAACAGGACCAGTACACGCCGATGCCGATGGTTGAGCAGGTGGCCGTGCTGTTCGCCGGCACGCGCGGCTATCTGGACGACGTGGAACTGGAAAAGGTCCGGACTTTTGAGAGCGGCCTGGTGAAGTTCCTGCGCGACTCCTACGCCAACCTGATGGCGGACATAGTGGAGAAAAGACAGCTGGACCAGGCCCTGGAGCAGCGGCTGGCCGACGCGATAACCGACTTTAAGAAGAGATTTGCCTAGAGGATATATGAAAAAGTACCTTGTTACCGGCGGCGCCGGGTTTATAGGCTCGAATATCGCCTTCGCCTTGGGAGAGGAGCGCAAGGCCAAGGTAGTGGTGCTGGACAATTTCTCTTCGGGGAACTACAAGAACCTGCTGGGCTTTGCCGGCGATATAATTTCCGACGATATACGCTCCCAGGCCTGGTTCGACAAGGTCGGTGAATTGGATGCGGTCTTCCATGAAGCCGCCATAGTGGACACCACCGTGAGCGAACAACGCGCGATGATGGAGGCCAACGTGGACGGTTTCCGCAACGTGCTCGAGTTCGCGCTGAAGGCCGGCGTCAAGCGCGTGATCTACGCCTCTTCGGCCGCTACCTATGGCAACGGCCCCACGCCGATGCGCGAAGAGACAGTTCCCGACCCCGAGAACGTTTACGGGTTCTCCAAGGCCATAATGGAGAACGTGGCGCGAGAGTTCGCCGAGGCGCACAAGGATATGACCCTGGTGGGCCTGCGTTATTTCAACGTCTATGGCCCGCGCGAATATTACAAGGGAAAGATGGCCAGCATGATGTTCCAGCTGTACAACCAGATGAAAGCCGGCCGCCGCCCCCGCATCTTCAAGTTCGGCGAGCAGCTGCGCGACTTCGTCTACGTGAAGGACATCGTGCGCGGCAACCTGAACGCGCTGGACGCGGAGAAGTGCTGCGTCTGCAACCTGGCCAGCGGCAAGCCGGGCAATTTCAACGAGGTGGTGGAGGCGCTGAACAAGGCCATGAAGACGGACCTGGCGCCGGAGTATTTCGACAACCCGTATTCCTTCTACCAGAACAAGACGCACGCGGACCTGCGTCAGGCGAAGACCCTGCTGAACTACAGGCCGGAGTGGAACCTGGAGAACGGTATTGCGGACTACGTGAAGATCATGGAGAAGACCAGGATCTAAAGTTCAACTATGGCCTCATTGCGAGACATCAGGAAGCACATTTCGTCTGTTAAGAGCATCAAACAGATAACCTACGCCATGAAAATGGTGGCAGCGGCGCGTATCAAGCGCGCACAGAGCGCCATTCTGGCCTCCCGGCCCTTCGCCGGGGAAATGGACCGCATGATAGCGGACCTCTACTACGAACTGGACGAGGAGGACCTGGCCGGCACCGCGGCGCAGGAACTTTTCGAGGGGCGCAGCGCCGGCGGGACGCTGGCCCTGGTGTTGGTCACCGCGGACAAGGGGCTTTGCGGTTCGTTCAACACCAACCTGCTCAAGGCCGCGGCGGCCTGGCTGCGGGAGAACCGCGGCAGGAAGATCTCCGTGGTGGTGGTGGGACGCAAGGGCCGGGATTTCCTGCACAGGCTTAAGGGCCTGGACCTGGAGATAGCCCATGAGATGGTGGGGATATTCCCGAAGGCGGGCTATGTGCACGCCGAGCTGCTGTCCGAAGCTATATTGAAAATTTACACGGAACTCCCGGTGGAGAGCGTTACCCTTATCTATAACGAATTCAAATCCATGATCTCCCAGCGCATAGTGACGGACCGCCTGCTGCCGCTGAAACGCCATATCCTTGAAAAGGACCCCGCCACCACCCGCAAAGCCCGGGAGTTCTCTTTCGAGCCCGGCAAGACCGACCTGCTGCGCGCGTTGCTGCCGCGCCATATCGGCGCCCAGCTTTACAGGACGCTGCTGGAGTCCCAGGCGGCGGAGCTGGCGGCGCGCATGAGCGCGATGGAGTCCGCCTCCAAGAACGCCTCCGAACTTATAGAGGGGCTCACTTTGAAGATGAACAAGACGCGCCAGGCGATGATAACCACCGAGCTGAACGAGATAGTGAGCGGCTCGGAAGCGCTGGGCGGGTAAGATCTAAGGAGCTTACATGAACACCGGAAAGATCGTGCAGATAATAGGCCCTGTGCTGGACATAGAATTCCAGCAGGGCCAGCTGCCTAAAATACTCAACGCCCTGAAGATAAAATACACCGAGGACGGGGTTGAGAAGACGCTGGTGGCCGAAGTGGCCCAGCACCTGGGAGACAACACCGTGCGCGCCATAACCCTTGGCCCGACTACGGGCATGGGCAAGGGGCTGGAGGCGAAGGACACCGGCGGGCCGCTGCTCGTGCCGGTGGGCACCGCCTGTCTGGGCCGCCTTATCGACGTGCTTGGCGAGCCCAAGGACTACCGCGGCCCCATAGATACCAAGGAATTCCTTCCCATACACCGGGACCCGCCCCCGCTGACCGAGCAGAAGACTTCTCCCGAGATCTTTGAGACGGGGATAAAGGTCATAGACCTGCTGGCTCCGTTCATGAAAGGCGGCAAGGTCGGCCTGTTCGGCGGCGCCGGCGTGGGCAAGACCGTGGTCATCATGGAGCTGATCAACAACGTGGCCCGCGAGCACAAGGGCTGCTCCGTATTCGGCGGCGTGGGCGAGCGCTCGCGCGAGGGCAACGACCTCTGGCTGGAAATGCAGGAGTCCAAACTTTCCGACGGTTCCACCGTGCTGTCCAAGACCGCGCTGGTGTACGGTCAGATGAACGAGCCCCCCGGCGCCCGCGCCCGTGTGGCGCTGACCGCGCTGACCCAGGCCGAATATTTCCGCGATGTTAAGGGGCAGGACGTGCTGCTGTTCCTGGACAACGTGTTCCGCTACGTGTTGGCCAACGCCGAAGTGTCCGCGTTGCTGGGCCGTATGCCTTCCGCCGTGGGCTATCAGCCCACGCTGACCACCGAGATCGGCATTCTGGAAGAGCGCATAACCTCCACAAAGAAAGGCTCCATCACCTCCATCCAGGCCGTGTACGTGCCGGCCGACGACCTGACGGACCCCGGCGTGGCTAACGTGTTCACGCACCTGGACGCCACCGTGGTGCTGTCGCGCTCGATAACCGAACTCGGCATCTACCCTGCCGTCGACCCGATGGACTCGACGTCGCGCATACTGGACCCGCGCGTGATAGGCAACGAGCATTACAATACCGCCCGCGGCGTGCAGAAGATCCTGCAGCGCTACAAGGAGCTGCAGGACATCATCGCCATCCTCGGCATAGACGAGCTGTCCGACGAGGACAAGAAGACGGTCAACCGGGCCCGCAAGATACAGAAATTCATGTCGCAGCCGTTCTCGGTGGCCGAGAAGTTCACCGGCCGCCCCGGCAAATACGTGCCGCTGAAGGAGACCATCCGCAGCTTCCAGGAGATACTGAGCGGCAAACTCGACGACATCCCTGAGCAAGCTTTCTGGATGGCCGGCGGCATAGAAGAGGTAATAGAGCGCGGCAAGCAGCAGGCCGCCAAAGGCTGAAGTTATAGTGTAATATGGGAAAAAAACAGCTCCTCCTTACTATAATGACCCCGGAGAAGACCGTCCTCGCGGATAAACCCGTGGAGTTCGTGACGATACCGGCTTTCGGCGGCGAGATGGGTATATTGCCGGGCCACGCTTCTTTCGTTGTGCAGCTTAAGGAAGGGATGATGCATTATAAGGACGGGCATCACAAAGAGTTCTTTTCGGTGCTGAACGGCTTCGCGGAGATACACAAAGACAAGGTGATCGTACTTGCCGAGGCCGCGGAGTTGGGTAAAGAGGTCAACGAAGAGCGCGCCAGGCAGGCTTACCAGAAAGCCAAGGAAACGCTGGCGATGCGCGGGGCGGACATGGACCTGGATTCCGCCCAGGCTTCCCTGCGCCGCGCCGCCGTCCGCCTTAAGGTGGCGGAATTCCGCCGCAAACACAAACAATGACCGGGATAAAATAAAAAAGCGCAGGCTGGTAGGCCTGCGCTTTTTTTATGGCCGGAGATCAGTCCGGCAGCTGAATGGTGTAGCCCTGCCTGGAAAGGAAATCTACCGCCTTTTCAACGGTGGGGAAGGCTCCGGAGAACTCCTCGCGGGCTCCGAAGTCGCCCAGTTTGAAGAGTATGCATTCAAGAGCGACCCGGACATTCTGGGGCGTTTCGGTTTTTCTTATCAGCGCGTAGACGTCCTCATAAAAGCTGACTTCCCGGCTCACCGGCCCGCGCACACACCAGTAAGCCCCGTTTATGACGCCGAAACCGGCGCTGGTCCTGACCGGCCCTCCGGTACCCTCGCCGTTAGAGCCGGTAAAGAAATAGTGCTGTTCATCCCAGCGCTGCTTGTCCAGGATCATATAGATGTCGTTCTCCTGAAGGGGAGGGATCCCGCCGGGCCGGTAAGCGGTGCCCTGGCTGGCCAAGAGAAGCTCGCGCGCATAAGGGAACCTGGCCTGCTGGCCGCGGCAGAAAAGCTTCGCTATGGTGGCGGTCGTGTGGGGCTGCGTGGGGGGGGCAGGTATCCACTGCAGGTTGGGCTGGGGGTTTACCCAGTCGGCGTAATCGTTGGACTGGAAGAAATCAAAGAACTTTCCCGCCAGGAGTCTCATGGCGTCATTGATAGGAGCGGACACCTCGAAAGTGCGCGTCTCCCCGGTCTTGATCTTTTCCACGGTCAGCGTAACGGAGATATTAGCGCCACCCAGCAGGGTATAGGAACCATAAAGTACATAATCCATGGTGTTGAAAATATCCATCGGCAGCCCGGCGCGCTGCGAATGGGCTTTTACATCATTGACCACGGGGGCGCCGGAGTAAAGGAAATCCACCCTGCGCTGATCGTCCGACAGGGCATAAGCACGGTAAAGACCGTCTATCTCCGCCCGGAACTGGTTCTCGAAAGATACGGAGATGCCCTGCACGGCCTCGTCCTTGTGCTTGTTATGCATCTCGTCAAAGGTCAGGATGATCTGAGCGACCGTTTTAGCCAGTTCGTTCATGTCCGCGTTGGAAGCGGCCATGGGGATCATGATATCTCCGAACTCCTGCATGAGCATATGTCTAACCCTGTCCCTGTTCTGGCTCATGGTATAAGCGAACTCCGCGTAGTCGGCCCCGCGGATAAAAAGGATGTCGGGCCAGATATGTTTGGTCCCTTCCAGGTTGCGGAAACCCTGGTCGGGCCTGGGATTGTTGGCGGGAGCTTTTGGGGCGGGAGCGTTAACGCTCACGGTCCGCTGGCCGCTGATAAGTTCAGCTATAGAACCCTTATCTGAGCCGTCAAAGAAAGAGGAGAGGTTGCTGCCGGCACTGGCCGGCGCCTGCAGGGCGCAGGCCAACGATAAAATAACTGCCGTGAATATTGTTTTGGAGGCGGAGGTGTTGTAGGTCATTTGTACTATTCTAGCGTAAATCACGCTTTTCAGTATGAGGCCAAGTACCCAGAGCAAGGGAGTTTTAGTACCTATGCTAAATATAGGTCCAAGAGTCTGGCTGCATGTTGTTTTTAGAGGAGAAACGGCGTCATTACGGCTTTTTTATTAATTACCAAAAAGTGTTTGCTTTTTTTGCGGTTGTTTTGCTAATCTGACCTTGAGGGGGATTAACTTATAAAGATATCCGTAAGGCCGCGGCTTGTACGCGCCTTGCCTTCACGTTTTATCGTATGCGCGAGATAATAAGCGAGATATTCGCCGCGGAGGAAGAGGGACGGCTTCAGGTGGCCGCCGCGAAGGAGCGCGCCTCGGTTATTGTGGCCGGAGCCAGGAAGACCGCGGCGGAACTTGCCACCTCTTCGCATGAAGCCGCGCGGGCAGAGGCGGAAAGGATCTCGGCCGCGGCGCTGGAGGAGGTCGGGCGCGAAAAAGCGGCCCTTCTTGTCTCCGCCGGGGCTGAAATAGAAAAAAAACTGCGGTTGGACGATGCGGGCAGGCGCCGCGCCGCGCTGGAAGTAGTTCGCCGCGTTCTGGAAGTATAGGGAGGGGGTAATGCTGGGGATTAAAGATCCGGATCACCTCGCTGCCAGGCTGCACGGCCGCCGCGCGCGCCTTGCCGATGGCGCGCGCCTGCGCGCCCTTTGCGGCCTTGGTTCCCAGGCCGCGCTGGCAAGGGCTCTTTTTCCCGGTGAGAAGGCTGTTTCTTCGGCTCAGCTACAGGGCAGGCTGACCGGTGAATTTATAACTGAAACCATGGAGATAGCCGCCTGCCTCGAAGGCCCGTGGGCCCGTTTTGCCGGGTGGCAGGCCGCCTGGTTCCAGTTGGAAAACCTGAAGGCGGCGCTGCGCGGAGTATTTTCAGGCTGCCGGCCTGATAGTGATAAGAAGTTCGCTTCTTATCCTGCCCGCCGGAATGGAGGGTTACGGCGGCGACCTGGCCGAAGCTAAAAGTCTACCGGACCTGCTGAACGCGCTGCCCGAAGGAATTTTTCGGGAAAGCCTTGCCGGGTCTTATGCCGTTTACAACAACGGAGAACCGCTGTTCTTTTACGAGGCCGCGCTGGACCGGGACTATTTAAAAGAGCTTTATGCCCGGACCGCGGCCCTCAGCGGGGAAGACAAGGCTTTTGCCGAGGAGCTGGCCGGGCAGGAAATAGCCGCGTTCGATCTGATGCTGGCCGCGCGCGGAAGATTCTTTTACGGTTATGGGAAAGAGGCCCTGCTGGACCTGTTCGCGCCGGGCCCGGGAATGGACCGGAGAAATTTTATAAAAATGCTGGGGGCCGGCGGTGTGGGCGGCCTGCGCGCCTCAGCCGGGCGGGCGGTGGAGCCAGGGCCCCAGGAAGCGGACCCGTCCGAACTGGCGGCGCTGGCCTGGCGGCGCTGCGCGCGCCTGGCCGGCAGGGCCTTCAGGCGCAGCCATATAGGTCCCGGCGCAGCGGCGGCCTATATCGCGCTGCGGCGGGTGGAAACAGCCAATTTAATTTCGGTCTCGGAAGGGCTGCGCTTGAAGATTGACCCCGGAGAGCTGTCGCGCAGACTCATCCCGCGCGAGGAGGCGGCTTATGTTTAGCCCGGCCAAAATGGTGCGGCTGGACGCCTTGGTGCTGAAAAAGAACGCCAGGGCGGCGCTGGCGAAACTTGCCGGATCGGGCGAGGCGGAGCTGCTGCCTGCCGGGTCCATGCCCGGGACCCGCGTAACTGCGGAAGATAAAAGCCTGGAAAGGAACAAATGCGCCGCTCTGACCGGACGGCTGGCTGCCCTGCGGCGGGCCCTTGGGGTTGAGCCGGCCGCGGAGAGCGACTGCCATGCCGAATTCGATCTTGCGCAGGCCTGCGCCGCGCTGTCTTACTGGGAGAGCAGGGCTGAAGCTCCGCTTGGCAGGCGGAAAGAACTTTCCGCGCAATACTCGCTGTTTTCAGCCGAAACAGAGAAGCTGAGCCCTTATTCCGGGCTGCAGGCGCCGTCGGAAAGCGGACGTAAATTTTCTTTTCTTTACTGCGCGGCCGGCGCGGTGCCGGCCGAAAATCTGGCCGCGCTGCGCCGCAATATCCCCGGCGGCGCGGTCCTGGCGCTGCTGGGAGAAAAGAACGGTTCTGGCCGCCTGGCCGCACTGTGTGGTCCGGGCACGGCGCCGGCCTTGTCCGCCGCCCTTAAAATTTCCGGCTTCCGGGACGAGGAGCTGCCGGCGCGTCCCGGTTTCACGCTGGCCGCGCTGGGCGAGTATTGCTTTGCGGAAGAACGGCGCGTTAAGGCCGAGTTGGAAAAAACCGGTCTGGAGATACAGGCTCTATCGGAGGAAGCTTCGGGGCCGCTGGCGGCCGTAGAACGCGCGGCGGCCAGAGAGGCCGGCCTGGTCGAGGCGGAGGGCGGGCTCGGGAATACCGCAACAGTGTCCCTGATCTCGGCCTGGGTGACGGCAGATTCGGCGGAAGACCTGGCGCATGCGCTGGCGGAGGTTCCGGGCGGGAGCTGCGCGGCTGAAATAGGGCCTCCTACCGCGGGGAGCGACGTCCCGGTGCTGCTGCGCCCGCCCCGGTTGCTGCGCCCTTTCGCCATGCTCGTCTCCGCTTACGGCCTGCCCGCGTACGGGGAAGTTGAGCCTACGCTTTTCGCTGCGGCCAGTTTCCTTTTTATGTTCGGCATGATGTTCGGCGACGCCGGGCATGGAGCGGTGTTATGCGCCGTCGGGCTGTGGCTGGCGCTGCGCGGGCGTTCGGAGAAAATGCGCGACGCCGGGCGTATAGTTTTTTCCTGCGGGCTTTCGGCGGCGTTCTTCGGTATTATATACGGCAGCTTTTTCGGACTGGAAAAATTCAGGAAATACGCGCTGTGGCGTGACCCGCTGTCAGGAGACCCGCTGGTGTTACTAAAAGCCGCGCTAGCCGCCGGGGTGGCGGTGATCAGCCTGGGTCTGATATTGAACGTGATAAACCGCCTGCGCGCCGGAGACATCCCGGGGGCGGCACTGGGCAGGTTCGGTTTCGCTGGCCTGGTTTTTTACTGGGCCGGGATTTCCATGGCCGCGGGGGCTGCGCCGCGCCATGTCCTGCCTATCATGGGGCTGGCCGTTGTCTGCTGGGTAATAAAGGAGCCGGTTTCATTTCTGCGGCGCCGGGGCGGCGTAGCCGGGGACGCGGAGGAGGGGTTCCTTGCCGTGGCGGCGGAGGCGCTGGTAGGGGCCTTTGAAGGCGCGCTTCTTTATCTCGCTAATTCGGTCAGTTTCGTCCGTCTGGCGGCCTACGCCATGAGCCACGCCGCGCTGCTGGCCGCGGCCTACGCGCTGGCGGAGGCCGCCGACAATATCTGGGGGCGCGGAAGCCTTGCGGGGATATTGGCAGCGGTAGCCGGCAACGCCGCGGCTATCGGCCTAGAAGGCCTTGTGGCGGCCGTGCAGGCGCTGCGTCTTGAGTACTATGAATTTTTCGGGAAGTTCCTGGAAGGGGGCGGGCGGCCCTTCAGGCCGTTCACGCTGGAAAACAAAGGGGGATAGGATGAAAAATAAATACTCGCTGTTGTTCGCGCTCTCTTCGGCGGCACTGTGCCTCTGCGGGCAGGCCATGGCGGCCATGCCCGGAGGGGAAACTGCCGCGGCGGCATCCGATTACCGCGCCGTAGGCATCGGTTTCGCGGCCGCCGTTACCATGGCGGTCTGCGTTCTGGGCTCCGGCTACGCGGTGGGCAGGATAGGGTCGGCCGCCATGGGCGCGGCCGCGGAGAAACCCGAGCTGCTAATACGGAGCCTGCTGTTCGTAGCGCTGGCCGAAGGGCTGGCGGTGCTTGGGTTCGTGATCTCCATGATGCTGCTGCAGAAAATATGAAGTTCTACTGCATAGGCGGCGAGGACGCCGTGCGCGGTTTCAGGCTGGCCGGGGTGGCTGGCCGGGCGGTGGCCGGCGCCGAGGAAGCCGCGGCGGCGCTGGACGAGGCGTCCGCGAGCCCTGACTGCGGAGTGATAATAATGACGAGGGCGGCGGCGGGGCTTGTGCGGGAGAAGGTGGAGGAAATAAAACTGGAGCGGGCGCGGCCGCTGATAGTGGAGATATAGGACGGAGCTCTTTCGGTTTTGCCCGGAGGGATGATGGGGGTATGGGTTCGGCGTGCCCCACGGGCCCATACCCCCAGCATCCCGACTTCACATCTCGACGTGAGCATAGGCAAAACCGAACATAATAATTGGATTTTAAGGAAATTGTTTATGGAAATTATCGGGGATGCGGAGGGGCTGAAGAGGGAGATACTGGAGATGGCCAGGCGGGAGGGCGCCGGTATCATCTCGGCCGCCGGGGACGAAGCGGCCAGGATACTGGCCGCGGCCGGAGAAGAGGCAGCGAAGGCCGGCGCCGCGCTGCTGGAGGCCGCGCGCGTTGAAGCCGCCCGCCGCCGCGCTATGCTTCTTGCCTCCGTGCCCGCGGAGACCGCGCGGCTGCGCGGCGCGCGCCTTGAATCCCTTCTTGGGTCCATAAGAACGGAAGCCGCGCGGCTGCTCCCCTCTGAGGCGGCGGCGTCCGGGAAGGCCGGCTTGCTTGCCGCCTTGGCCGCGCAGGCGGTCCTGGGTATGGAAGGGAACAAATTCACTCTCGCCATAGCCCCTGAAGACAAGGAAGCCGCGGAAGGCCTCCCTGCGGAAATAGAAAGAAAGGCGGCCCGCGGGCCTTTAGAGATAAAAACAGAGGCGGACCCGGCGGCCGGAGGCGGCGTTCTAGTCCGCGGCAGTGACGGGCGGCAGTATTGGGATAACAGTCTTGGCGGCAGGCTGGAGCGGGTTTGGCCGCAACTGCGCCTGGACCTGGGCCGGCGGCTGGAAAGCGGCGGGGGGGAGCTATGAACGGGGCCGGCAGCGGCGGCAAGGCTTTTATTACACGGGTCAGCGGGCCGGTGGTGACCGCGGCCGGCATGGCCGGAGCCGTCATGTACGAAGTGGTGCGCGTTGGCGAGTTAGGTCTTGTGGGGGAAGTGGTGCGCCAGGCCGGCGATACGGCTACCATACAGGTTTACGAAGATACAGGCATGCTTAAGCCCGGCGCGCCGGTGACCTGCACCGGGGCGCCCCTTTCCCTATGGCTCGGCCCCGGCCTTATCGGCAATATTTACGACGGAGTGCAGCGGCCGCTGCCGGCGCTTATGGCGCGCGGCGGAGTCTGGATACGCAAAGGCGAGCTGGCGGACCCGCTGGACCCCTCCCGCCGCTGGGACTATAAGCCGCGGCTGAAGGCGGGGCAACTGGTAACGGAAGGCCAGGCCGCCGGGCTGGTGCGTGAAACGCCGATGGTGGAGCATAAGGTAATGCTGCCGCCGGGAGTTAACGGGGTAGTGCGCTCCGCCTCCGCCTCCGGAACTTACACCATAAACGACACGTTAGCCGTGATAGATACCCCTTCCGGGCCCGTCGAGATAAAAATGCTGCAGAAATGGCCGGTGCGCCAGCCGCGCCCGGTGCGCGAACGGAAGCGCGTAAGTGAACCTCTGGTCACAGGGCAGCGGGTGATAGATACTTTCTTCCCGATAGGCAAAGGCGGCTGCGCCTGTATCCCGGGCGGGTTCGGCACCGGCAAGACCATAACCCAGCACCAGCTGGTCAAGTGGTCGGACGCCGGGATAATAATATTTATAGGCTGCGGAGAGCGCGGCAACGAGATGACGGAGGTGCTTAGAGAGTTCCCGGAGCTGAAGGACCCGCGCACCGGCCGCCCGCTGATGGAGCGCACTATACTGATAGCCAATACCTCGAATATGCCGGTGGCCGCCCGGGAGGTTTCCATCTATACCGGTATTACCATGGCCGAGTATTACCGCGATATGGGTTTCGACGTGGCGGTATTCGCCGACTCCACCAGCAGGTGGGCGGAGGCGCTACGCGAGATGGCCGCGCGCCTTGAGGAAATGCCCGCCGAGGAAGGTTTCCCGGCCAGCCTGCCTTCGCGGCTCGCGCAGTTCTATGAGCGCGGCGGGGCGGTGACTACGCTCGGCGGGGAAGCGGGCTCGGTCAGCATAGTAGGCGCGGTCAGCCCGCCCGGAGGCGACTTTTCGGAGCCTGTCACGCAGCATACCCGCCGGTTCACCAGGGTCTTCTGGTCGCTGGACACAGAGCTGGCTAACGCCAGGCACTACCCTTCCATAAACTGGCTGCGCTCCTATTCTGACTATCTCGAAGAGGTGGAACCCGCCTGGGAAAAGCTCCACCCCGGCTGGCGCGTGCTGCGCGAGGAGGCCATGGTGGTGATGCAGCGTGAGGAGCACTACCGCCAGATCGCCCGGCTCGTCGGTCCCGACTCCCTGCCGGACAGCCAGCGGCTATTCCTTTTTATAGGCGGCGTCATGCGGGACGGCTTCCTTGCCCAGAGCGCTTTCGACGAGGCGGACATGTTCTGCCCGCCGGAGAAACAGGCGGCCCTGTTGGGGGTCATAATGGCCCTTTACCGCGGCGCCCGCGACCAGATAAAGAACGGCGCGGCGCTGGCCGACATTTCCGCCCTGCCCTGCACAGGCGAAGTTTTACAGGCCAAGACGGCCTGCGCCGGAACAAAGGAGCTGGCCGCACTTGAGTCCCGGGTGCGGGAAGAACTGGCAGGGCTGGCCCTGTCCGGCGGGGAGGCTGCTTCATGACCGCTAAAGACAAAGGGCTGGAATACGTGGGGGCCTCGCGCATAGAGGGCCCGCTGGTGGTGATAGACCGTGTGCGCGACGCGGGTTACGACGAGCTGGTGGAAATAAAAGACTCTTCGGGGAGGCTGCGGCTCGGGCGCGTGCTGGATATTTCCAGCGAGCGGGCCGTGGTGCAGGTGCTGGAGGGGACGGACGGTCTTTCCGGGTCTACGCTGCGCGCCCGGTTCCTGGGTGAGAGCCTGAAGCTGCCGGTATCGAAGGGCATGCTGGGGCGGGTTTTCGACGGGCTCGGGCGGCCGGCCGACGGAGGTCCGCTTCCGCTTTCCGGCGACAGGCGCGACGTGAACGGCGCGCCGATAAACCCTGTCGCCAGGCGTTATCCGCGGGAATTCATACAGACCGGCATCTCCGCGATAGACGGTATGAACGCCATGGTGCGCGGCCAGAAGCTGCCGATCTTCTCCGGGAACGGCCTCCCGCACGACCGCGTCTGCGCGCAACTGGTGAGGCAGGCCAGGCTGCCGGGCGAGAAAGCGGATTTCTCCATAGTTTTCGCCGCGATGGGCGTGAAGCGCGACGTGGCGGATTATTTCATGCGCGATCTTTCCAGGTCCGGGGCTCTGGGCCGGGTGGCCATGTTCCTGTCGCTCGCCGATGCCCCGAGCGTGGAGCGCCTGCTGACCCCCAGGGCGGCTCTGACGCTGGCCGAGCACCTGGCGTTCGACTGCGGGCAGCACGTGCTGGTGGTGCTGACCGACATGACCAATTATTGCGAAAGCCTGCGGGAGGTGGGCACCGCCCGCGGCGAGATACCGGGCCGCAAGGGGTACCCGGGCTATCTTTACTCGGACCTGGCCTCGATCTACGAGCGGGCGGGACGCGTGGAGGGCTCGCCGGGCTCCATAACGCAGACCGCTATCCTTACGATGCCGTCCGACGACATCAGCCACCCGGTTCCGGACCTGACCGGCTACATCACCGAGGGGCAGATAGTGCTGGACCGGGAGCTTTTCCAGCGCGGCGTCTACCCGCCGATAGCCGGGCTCCCCAGCTTGTCGCGGCTTATGAAGGACGGCGTGGGGAAGGGCTACACCCGCGAGGACCACCCGGCTCTGGCCAGCCAGCTCTTCGCCTGCTACGCCTACGTAAAGCGCGTTCGCGCGCTGGCGGATATTATTGGTGAAGAGGAGCTGGGTGCCGGCGATAAGGTATATCTTAAGTTCGGCGAAGCCTTCGAGCGGCGCTTCCTTTCGCAGGGAGAAAGAGAAGACCGCCCGATAGGAACCACGCTGGACCTGGGCTGGGAGATGCTGTCGCTGCTGCCGCGTTCGGAGCTGCACCGGGTCAATTCCGCGCTCCTCGACGAACATTATGGAAAAGCGTTAAGCGGAAAGGGGGGGTAAATGGCCTTATTGGATGTGCCGTCCACGAAATCGGCGCTGCTGGCGCTGCGGCGCCAGCTGGACTTCGCCGAGGAAGGCTACGGTCTGTTGGAGCAGAAACGCGAACTGCTGCTGCTTGAGCTGCAGGCCCGCCGCGCCCGCGCCGCGCCGGCCCGCCGCGCCGCCGAGGAAACCCTATTACGCGCTTTCGCCGCGCTGAGGACCGCCCTGCTGGACGCCGGCTCCGGGGCGCTGGACCGGGCCGCCCTCGGCGCCGCCGCGGCGCACAACGCGGAAATAAAAGAGCGCCGGCTGATGGGAGTGAGGACGCCCGAGGTCTCCGCCCCGGCGCAAACACCCGGAGCGGTCTTCGGGCCGGGCGGCACTCCGGCCTCCGCGGACGAAGCGCGCCGCTCTTTTGCGGGAATTCTGCCGCAGCTGGCCGCCCTGGCCGGGCTTGAAACCTCCGTGCTCCGTCTCGGCAGGGAGCTTAAGAAAACCCAGCGCCGCTGCAACGCGCTTTCAAAAAAAGTCATACCCGACTGCCGCGAAACCATAACCTTTCTCGGCGGCGCGCTTGAAGAGCGCGAGCGGGAAGCCTATGTGACGCTTAAGATGGTCAGGAACAGGCTGAGGGCGAAGCGGGAATAATTATTTGCGCGCGGTGTGCACGGCGACCGCGCCAGGACAGAGTATCTTGTATGAAGAGTCTGTTAGACCGGCTTCGGACAGCAGTTCCGAGAATTCTTTGGCTCCGTAGAAAGTCAGGATCGTGTTTTTCAGGAAAGAATACTGCGGACGGCTTTTCGGCGAGAGCAGGTTCAGCGTGCCTATGGCTGATTTTACGTAAAGAGCCATCAGGAGCCGCAGTGCCGGATTCGGGGGGCGGGTGGTCTCAAGGTTCAGGAAGGTCCCTCCCGGTTTCAGCACCCGCCGGAATTCGCGCAGGGCGGCCAGCATTTTCTCCCTGTCCAGGTTCAGGTTCCTCGCGGCGAAAGAGAGGGTTACCAGGTCGAAGCTGCCGTCGGGAAAAGGCAGCTCTTTGGCTTCGGCCGGGACAAAGGCCGCATCAGGGGTCTTGTCCTTGGCGGCCGAGAGCATGGCCGCGCTGAGGTCCGCGCCGGCAAGCTTCAGCCCGGGGCCGAAGGCTCCGCGCAGCGCGCGCAGGAAGTCCCCGGTGCCGCAGGCTACGTCCAGCGCGGCGGCCGCGCCGGGAGCGGAATCTTTTGCCATAGCCGAGGCCCTGGCGCGCCAATAGCTGTCAAGGCCGAAGGTCAGCAGGGAATTTGCGGTTTCATAAAAAAGGTAAATGCCGTCATAAAACCCGGCTATCGCTAGCTCGGAAGTTTTAGACGGCATTTCAGGCGCGGCAGCGAAGAAAAACTATTTCTTTTCTTCGGTCTTGTTATCGTTCTCGGCCACGAATTTCTTCACCTCTTCAAAACCTTCGATTATGAGGCGGGCTTTCGAGAGGCCGAAGGAGAACGGGTACTTGTCGTTCTCGTTCCTCTTGAGTATGAGTACCGGCTGGCCCTTGTATTCGGTTCTTTCAACTATCATGATTGCGTCCTCCACAGTCTTGGCCGTCTTATGGGCATGGCCCATGTCTCGGCGCTTGCCCCCTTGGGGCGCTCTTACGCCCTAATCTTACCACAAAGAAAGCCCGTAATTCAATAATAATATTTATACATATTATATTTCAGTTGCCGGGTGAAGTTTTTTTTGTTAAATTTCAAGTATGTCAAAAAAAGAACTTTTTTGGACTTTGCTGATAAAAGCCGTAAAGACGTTGGTGGTCCTGTTCACGCTGTTCTCCATCGGCTTTTTCGTGGAAAGCCTCCCTTTCGCGCAGTCGCTGCCTTTTCTCAGCCGCAAACTGCCGGTGAGCGTGTTCCTTAACGCCGTGGTCTCGCTGCTGGCTATGATCCTCTTTGTGAAATTCGGTTCGGAGGCTTCCCCTTCCGTGGACGGACTGCTTGACTTTGTCCCGAAGGCGGGAGAGCTGGCCTGTAACATAGTGAAGATCCTGACGCTTCTTTTCGCTTACTACGCCTTCCAGAGTGCGGTGTTCCCGTTCATCTCCGACTTTGAATGGATATATCAGTCGGTATTCCTGGGTTTTACATTATTTTTCCTGGTCAGGGCCGGGCTGCAGGTTTATCACGCCAGCGAGGAGATAAGCAAATACCTGGTGGGGGCGCTGCGCCCGTACAGATCGGAAGCGCCTAAAGCGTAAGAGGCGGTCAGAGCGGTACGGCCGCGGAATTGACGCCCGCCGAATACAGGGCGTTCCTCAGAAGTTTCACGCAGTAGCGCGAATTGCGCAGGCCGGAGCCGCGCGGAAGTTCCTTTGCTATCTCTTTCCTGAAATTTTCCAGTTCCGCCGCGTTCCAGTCCGCCCGCTGCTGAAAGCCGGACAGGCCGCGTTTCAGTTCCACCGTTTCCGGCAGCAGGTCCTTGATGTTCAGGCGCAGGGTTTTATCGTCGAGCTCCAGGCGTCCCTTGTCTCCGTGCGCCGCTACGCGCAGCAGCGGCGCGTGGCAGCCGCAGGCCAGGCGCACGAAGCCGTCCGCGCCGCCGAAGTGCACCTGGAAAGCCGCTGTTCCGTCCGCGGACGGGGCGTCCGCGGGTTTGGGCGAGAGCCTGGCCGCCAGGGCCAGCGGGGGGCGCCTTGCCACCGCCAGCAGCATCGCGAAGGCGCGCCAGCCGAACGCCGCGGTAACCCCGCCCGCCGGAACCGGCCCCCGCTCCAGGACCTGGACCTCCGCGTAATTCAGCGTCCCCAGAAGTCCGCCGGTCAGGGCCTTCTCCACGGTCAGCCAGGCAGCCGAGCGCTCCCAGGGCTGCAGGGAAAAAAGGACCAGCTCGTTCTTATCCGCCTCGGCGCGCAGCGCCTCGAATTCCGCGGTGGAAAAACAGAAAGGCGTTTCGCAGGCGACATGCAGCCTATTCTCCAGCGCGCGCAGCGCGGTCTTGCAGCGTTTTCCCGCCGGGACGCGCACCACGGCGAAGTCCAGGCTCCCGCATTTAGAGAGGAAGTCTTCCAGGCCGCGGTAAAGCGCGGCCCCGGGCAGAAGGCGGCCGGCTTCCGCCAGCAGGGCGGGATCTTCCTCGCAGACGGCCGAGACCGCGAGTTCCGTCCCCGGCCGGCTGAAGACCGGCAGCAGCGAACCCGCCGCGTCATCCGCAAAACCTATTATCGCGCCTTTGAGCATGCGGATATTTAAGCAAATAGGGCGCCCGCTGAAATACGGGGTCTGTTGCGGTAAGCCACGGGCTGCGGCCCAGAAGCGGAAAAAACAGCCCCCTTCTGTCTGCGGCTTAATGCCTTCCCACAAAGTTGCTATTAACCTGTAATAATTTTTAATATAATTGTTCTATATTGTGAAAGCCGCGCGTTTTGCGCGGCGCGAGGGACGGTTAAGTCCCGGGTATCGCAGGGGTTTTAAAAATTTGATGCTTTCAAATATTTCAAAAATGCTGTTCCCGCCTAAAGACGTGATAGGCATAGACATAGGTAATTACTCCGTGAAGCTGGTCTGCCTGACCGAGGAGAAAAAGGTGGTCAGGCTTAAGGACTGGGGCTACATACCGCTTTCCATAAAGGCGGACACCACGCCCGAAGAGAAAAAGAGCATAATTTCCGAGGAGATAAAGACCTACCTGAAGAAAAAGGGGATACAGACCCGCTACGCCGCCACCGCCATCTCGGGGAACTCCGTGATAGTGCGCTACGTAAAGCTTCCCAAACTTTCCAAAAAGGGGCTGGCCATGACGATAAGCGTTGAGGCCGAACCTTTCATCCCGTTCGATATAAAAGACGTAAACCTCACCTACTATATCCTGAACGACACCTCCGACGAAGGCGAGCCCAAGATGGATACCGTGCTGGTGGCCGCCAAGCGCGACGCGGTGCAGGACAAGATAGATATCCTGACCGGGGCCGGCCTGGAGCCGCTTATTATAGACGTGGACTCTTTCGCGCTGGAGACGCTCTATGAGAGAATAGCGCCGAAGGGCGATACCAATTCGGTGCTGCTGCTGAATATCGGCCAGAAGGTCACGAACCTTTCAATAATTTCCCAGGGCGTAACGCGCGTAGTCCGGGATATTTTTATCGCCGGCACTACGTTCGACAAGGCCATAGCAAAGGCGCTGAAATCCGACTTGGCCGCCGCCGCCGCCGCCAAAAAGAACAGGGTCCTGCTGGTTTCCGACGAGGACAAGGAAGCCGTCATAGCGGATTTCGACCGCGAGGGGATAGCCGTTTCCAAGGCTGCTTCGGGCGTGCTGAGGGACCTTTACACCGAGGTATCCCGCTCTATAGATTTTTATCTCTCGCAGGGCGTGGAACATTCTATCTCTAAAATAATAATCTCGGGAGGGATGTCCAACCTCGGGAACATAACAAAGTTCCTTTCCGCCGAGTTCAAGGTGCCCGTGGAGATCGCCAACCCGCTCTCCTTTCTCCCCGAAGCGCCCAATAACATGCCTAAGGACGTGCTGCCGGCGCTGGCCGTGGCCGCGGGGCTCGCCCTGCGGAAAATAAAGGACTGGGAAGAATGATAAAGATAAACCTCATTCCCCCCGAATATATCGAGCGGATAAACCGCAAGACCCTCATCGCCAAGGTGGTGCTGGCCGCAGCGGTAGTGGTAATTTCCATCGTGATGGTCTCCGTCTGGTATATAACCCGATCCAGGAGAATAGAGTCGGCGCTGGCGCAGCGCACGGAGGAGCTGAAGGTGCTGCAGGGGGACGTGGACAAGGTGAAGGCCATTGAGGCCCAGATCTCTGAGGTGCAGCGCTATCTGGATTCCATCAACAGCATAAACAAGGGCCGCTTCATCTACACGCATTTCTTGCAGGACCTTGTGAGCGACCTGCCGGCCACCATCTGGTTCACCAGCGTCAATACCACGCTGGACAAGAGCGGCGCCGTAAAAGTGAACCTGGCGGTCAACTCCAATTCGGCTTACGACCTGGCCTACTGGATAAATTCCCTGGAGACTTCCGGGCCTTACTCCGGGGTCGGCATGGGCGGCATCTCCGTTTCAGAGGCCGATTCTATAAAAAAATTCACCGTCCCGATAGTTGTGACGTACGTCTACAAGTAAAAGTATGAAGAAAATACAGCTTACCAAGGAACAGATGGGGCAGGTCGTCGCCGGAGTGCTTTTCGGCAGCCTGTTCGTTTACGCCTATCTGAATTATTTCTGGCTGCCTACCGCCAAAAAAATAACCGATAACACGAACATGGTGGCCTCCATAGAGACGGATATCGGCAAGGCAAAGATGCAGAAGGCCAAATACAAGGACCTTGAGGTGAAACTGGCCTCCCTTAAAGAGGACAAGGAAGCCGCCCAGAAAAAACTTCCCAGGGAGCGCAAGCTGCCGGACCTCCTGCGCACCATAACCTTGCTCAGCAAAAGGTACCACGTGAGCATCACGGCCATTACCCCCTCGGGCAGCGCCCCGGTGGACTATTTCACCAAAGTGACGTACATCATAAATATGAAGGGCAATTATCACAACGTGGGGAGGTTCCTTACTGCCCTCGGCCTGGAAGAGCGGATCATGACTTCCGAGAACCTTACCATGTCCGCTACCAACGCCCCGGACGCTTCCGTGAGCGCCTCTTTTATTCTGGCCGCTTATCAGTATAACGGATAAATTTATGCGTTTCATCATAACCGCGGTCTTTGTTCTGCTCCCGGCCGCGGCTGCGGCCCAAGTGGCGGTGTCTACGCCCATGGCCACGGTTGAACAGGCGTACAACCCCGTAAATCTGCGGGACCCTCTGCTTCCGGCCACCGTTTTCGCGGACCAGAAAGGTCCGGACCAGACCTCCAATGAGGCGCCGGGCGCGGCCTCCGGTTCGCCCTCAGGTTCTCCCTCGGTAAAGAAGACAACTTTTACGGTTTACGGCCTTACTCTGACCGGCATATTCGAGGATTCGTCCGGGCGCCAGGCCCTGCTGCGCGACTCCGCCACCGGCGCGCTTTACACCCTTAAGGCCGGCCGTCTTATCGATTCCAAGAAGAAAGCTGTTCCCGGGGTTTCAGGGGTGGTCAAGGGGAAACAGGTGGTACTGATGACCGTGGATAAAAAGGTTCACCAGCTTAACCTGCACGAGAAGGAAGATCTGCGGCTATCGGAGAAATAAAAAATGAAAAAAATCATCGCATTCGCCGTTACGGCGCTGCTGCTGGGGCCCAATCCCGCGCTGGTGCTGGCCGTGGAGAATGCCACGGTGCAGTCGGTGCGGGTTTCGGCGGACAGCGTTTATATCGCTACCGACAAGCCCGTGGAGTATAAAGCTTTCACCATGGAGAACCCTCCCAAGCTGGTCCTTGAGTTGATGGATGCCAAGATGAAAACGCTTCAGGAGATCCCGGTCAACGGCGCGGCTCTCCGCAGGGTCCGCACAGGCCAGTTCAAAACAAGCCCGGTCAGCATTTCCCGCATTGTGTTGGACCTTACAACGAAGACCGTCTACCAGATAACGCGCAAGGGGACCGAACTGGTGGTCATGCTGGGCGCGCGCCCGGCGGCCCCGGCCATCCCTGCCGTTAAGGACACCCCCGCCGATACGCCCGCGGGAGTTACGGTCATAGTTCCCGAAGGGGCGGCTTCGAAACCCGTGGAAATGACGCTGGAGGCAGCGCCCATAAAGCCCGCCAATCTGAACAGGGAAAGTTCTCCCGTCCCGGTCGTCCGCAAGACCCGCCCGAGTTCCTCTTCGTCCCGCAATATAATGGACACCCTGTCGCACGAGCCCATAACCATCGACTACAGCGAGGCCGAGGTGCGCGAGGTGCTGGATATGCTGGCCGCCAAGGCCGGCATCAATATCATCTACGGCGACGACGTGACCGGCACTGTGACCATAAGCCTTTCCAAGGTGCCTTTCGACGAGGTTTTTAAGACGCTGCTCAACGTTAAAGGGCTTGCCGCCCAGCAGGCCGGCGACAATATATTGCGCATAGCCGCGCCCGCCATGTTCATGGCGGAGCAGAAAAAAGCCTTACCCCAGACCAGGGTTTTCTTCCTTAACTATTCCAAAGCCGCCGATATTAAGCTGCAGGTGGACTCGGTGGCCGCCGCCGAGGGCAGGACCGCCAAGTGCACAAATGACGACAACAATAACGCGCTGATAGTTACGGACACCGCTCTCGGGCTTGAAGCTACGGAGCGCCTGATACACAGCCTGGACCGCGTGCCGCAGCAGGTGCTTATCGAAGCCAAACTGGTGGAGGTAACGTTGGAAGATGAGATGGATTACGGCATAAGCTGGTCCGAGTACGGCCACAGCAACGGTACTTATACCGGCGCGGGGACGACTGTCGCGGGGGCCCAGGCTTTGGGCGGGAAGTACATCCCTAATTCCGCCATGGTGGCTGTAGGCGCAGGCGGCACCGGAGTCTCACTCCCCTCCGATAAGACCTTCGGCGCCTTCCGCCTTGGTAAAATAGCTTCCAATTACATGATCGACGCCACGATAACCGCCGCCGCGAAAAAAGGCAAAGCCAAGGTCCTTTCCGATCCGAAGGTGGCTACTCTCAACAACAAAGAAGCCAATATAAATATAACCGATCAGACGCCCTATAACCAGCAGACGGTTACCGTCGGTGTCAGCGGACCCACCACTTCTGATAGCTGGCAGAACATTACCACAGGGATAACTCTTAAGGTGACTCCGACAATAAATTCTGACGGACGTATTACCATGCATGTCATTCCTTCGGTAATCCAGCTTTCGGGCACCCCGACGGGCAATGGTCCTCCCGCCACCGCCACCAGGAACACCGACACCAACGTGATAGTGAAGAACGGAGAGACCATCGTTATAGGCGGTCTTATACACGATTCCGAGTCTAATTATGTCTATAAAGTGCCTTTGCTTGGGGATATTCCTCTGCTGGGCTATCTCTTTAAGAAGAAGTCTGTGTCGCGCAGCAGGGTGGAACTCCTGATATTCGTTACTCCTAAGATAATCGAGGATTAACGGCGGCGCGCGGTTGCTTGAAAAGGACCAGGGATAATACGCGCCTGGTCCTTTGTTTTAGCTTTTCAAATGCTGTCATATATATTTTGCGCCGTCCTGGCGCTTTCACCCGTGCTGCAGGCCGTTTTCGATCTCCGGCTGCAGCTGGCGTTCCAGTACGCCGTGGGGCTTGGCTGCCTGGCCTGGCTTTTTCTGCGCGCCTTCGGTGAAGGCCTGCCCGCCGGGCTGTTTAAAAGGCGGCTGTACCCGCTGTGGGGGGTGGCCGCGCTTACCCTTTTCTCCCTTGTCACCAGCCCGCTGCGCGGGTATATCTTCAACGAGTGGGGTAACTACGCGGCCGGGCTGCTGATCCTGGTCTTTTCTCCTTTTCTGGATAAAGAGGAGCGCGCGCGGACGGACCTGGCCGTGGTTATCGGGGCCTGGCTGGTTTTCGCTCTTTCCCTGCTGCAGGCTTTTGCCCTGAACAACTTTGCGGCCAGGCCGCCGCTGACCAACCTTAACGCGCTCGCCCTTTTTGCCGTCATGGTCGTTCCGGCGGCGCTGGCGCGCCGGAACTGGTGGCTGGCCGGGGCCATGGTCATACTAATGGTCTGGACCCAGTCGCTGGGGGCGGCTCTGGCGGCGCTGGCGGCGGCGGGTTTTTACGCCGTAGTGCGTCTAAGGGCCGGCGGCTCGAAGGGGAACGGCCCGCTGCTGGCGATACTTGCCATAATGGCCGCGGGGGCCTTCTACGGGCTTCAGGCCGATTCCGTGGCTGGGCGCCTGGCGTGGTGGCACAGTGCCTGGAAAATGTTCAGCGCAAAGCCGCTGACCGGGTTCGGCCACGCATCATTCACCTGGGTGCAGGCCGCGTTCCAACCGGCAGGCTCATTCAGGGAGTACGCCATTTACGCGCATAATTATTATCTGGAGTTCCTTGCGGAGAACGGGCTTCCCGCCGCGCTGCTCTGGTTCGGGGTTCTGCTCGCCGCTGCCCGGGCCAGGACGGGCCTGGTTAAATATTCGCTCATAGCGGCCCTAGCCCATTCGGTGGTGGATTTCGGCCTCTCCGTGCCGGCGAATTTCTGGCTGTTCTGCTACCTGCTCGGGTCTCCGGCGCCGGAGACCGAAGTGGTGCGCCCCTCGCGCGCCCACGTTCGCTATGCGCTGGCTTTCGCGGCGCTGCTGGCCGCCGCCATGGCAAGCCTGACTTATCGCAGCCTCTCTTTTGAAAAGGCCCTCGCGCGGGCGCTTTCGGAAGCGCTGGCCGGCAGGCCGGACCTGGCCGAGGCCGAACTTCGGCCGGCTCTCGAGAGCGGGCTTTTCAGGGGGCCGGCTTTGGATTTTCTGGGCCGCCTGAATCTGACGGCCCCGGACGCCGGTTTCAGGCCGGCTGTTTACTACGAGATGGCGCTGCGCGGGAATCTCTACGACGCGGGCGCCTGGCGGGCGCTTAAAAGGATCTATTCCATGCCGGGGCTGGAAAAACAGGCTGAGGGGCTTGAACGCCGCCGTCTGGAGGTTTTTAAATGAGCCTCCGGGAATATGCGGGAAAAGCCGCGCCTAATGCGCCGGGACTTTTACTGATCCTGTCGGCCGCGCTGGGGGGGCTGCGGTCCCCGCTGATGTGGATCGTCTACGCCGTTTTTTTTCTCACGTGGTTCCTGGAGTCAGGCCGCCCGCTGAGCGCTGCAGGCAGGGAATACGGCCTGCTGTTCTTCTGCTGGCTGGCCGCCGCCGCTTTTTTTTCTGCCGACCCCGCATTTTCCCTGTCAGTCCTGGCTAAATACGCGGTGTTCTCCGCCCTGTTCTTTTCCGCCGCGCACGGCGAAGAGGAAGGCTGGGTTTCGGCGATAACGGGTCTTGGTCTGGTTGCCTCGGCGTTCTTTGTTTTTCAGAAAGCGTCAGGCCAGCCGGTTACGGGTTTTATCGGCGCCAATCCCAACTACTCGGCTGCCTTCGCCGCGGCCGCTTTCCCCGTTGCGCTGACCCGCGCGGCTGACGCCGCCGGCCGGCGCAGGGCCGCTTTCGTTCTGCTGTGCGTTATACTTGCCGTCGGGCTATATTGTTCAGGCTCGCGCGGTGCGCTGGCCGCGGCTTTTCTTAGCGCGGCGGCTGGGCTGGCGGCCTACGGCAGGCGGAGAACGCTGGCGATGCTGTTTCTGGCCGCCGCCGGGGCGGCGGCTTTACTGCCGGCGGCTTCCCTTGAGGGACTCCTGAAGTTCCACGATCCGAGGGCTTTTGCCAGGCCGCTTATCTGGGGGACCGCGCTCCGGGCCGCGGCGGCAAGCCCACTGCTTGGTTGGGGCCCCGGCCTTTTTGACAGGGTCTTCGAACTCTTTAAGTTCCCCTATTTCGACGGCGTTTCTTTTTATGGGCACAACACCCTGCATGCGCACGGGGAATTGTTCAACCTGGCGGCCGAGGCCGGCTTTCCCGCGGCGCTCCTTTTCCTTGCGGCGGCCATCTCCGGTATTTTCCGGGGCGGGAGGGAACAGCTGCCGCTGAAGCTTTGCACCTTGGCCGTATTTCTCCAGGGCGGGCTCGATATCGTGTTCTATTCCGGGGCCGTGTCCCTGCTCTTCTGGGGCTCGCTCGGCATCCTTTCGGCTAAAGAAGGCGGAGAGCGCGGTGCCGGCAGGGGGCCTGCTCTGCTGGCTGCCGCTTGTATGGCCGGTTTGGTTTCCAGCTGGTGGCTCTCTCTGCCGTCAAAAATATCCGTGGGGTCTTACCCGGAGGCCGCTCTGGCGCGCGCTCGGCTGGAGAGCATGGTAAGGCCGACGGACCCGTTCCCCCGGGCTATGGAGGGCGATATACTTTACAAGTCCGGCGACTTGCGCGGTGCCGGGACCGCCTATGGACAAGCTCTCGCCCTTGAACCTTTTTTCGCCTCCGTCAGGCTGGACCTGGCCCGGGTTTATGCCGATTCCGGGCGGCGGAAAGCCGCCTGCTTAGAGGCCGCCCTGGCCGCAAAAGCGGCCGCCATGAAGGCGGACGGCGGCTATCAGGCCATACTGACAGGCCTGGACAGGGCGGAGCTTGAAAAGTTCAATAAGGATATATGCGGGAAAAAGAAAGCTGGCGGCGCTACAGCGCCCGGCCGGAAAATGCGATAAGCGGCAACGAGGTAGAGCTCCTGCGTGACGGGGAAGAGGCTTTCCCCGCCATGCTCTCCGCCATTGGCGGCGCGCGCGAATTCATACTGCTGGAGTTCTATCTGTTCGCCGACGATTCCATCGGCCGCTCTTTCGCCGACCTTCTAAAAGAGAAGGCCCGCGAGGGGGTGGCGGTATACCTGATCTATGATTCCATCGGCTCCATACTGACTGACAGGGATTTCTTCCTGGACCTGGCCGCCGCCGGGGTTAAAGTGGCCGAATTCAGGCCGGTC
The DNA here is from genome assembly GCA_903917735.1 of uncultured Elusimicrobia bacterium. Classification (GTDB taxonomy): domain Bacteria; phylum Elusimicrobiota; class Elusimicrobia; order Elusimicrobiales; family UBA9959; genus UBA9959. The sequence continues at coordinate 32,275 of CAIXBR010000041.1, forward strand.
ATCTTCTGGAAGCCTTACTGGAACTGGATAAAACGCGACCACCGCAAGACCATCTGCGTGGACGGGCAAACGGCTTTGGTCGGCGGGTTCAATATAACGGAGTACGACGCGCCCAAGTCCATGGGGGGGCGCGGCTGGAAGGATACCCAGGCGCTATTGCGCGGGCCGGCCGTAGCCGCCGTGGAGAACGTGTTCTGGGAAGCCTGGGCGGCGTCTACGCCCGTGGACGGCTCGGTTATCCCACCCGGGAGGGCGTCCGCGCCGGCGTCCGCGGGGGGGAAGAACGTCTCGGTGCTGTTCGCCGGCGGTATACGCAACGTCCGCTCCATACGGCGCAGCTACCGCTACGCCATAGACCGCGCACTGGAATATATTTACATCACCAACGCCTACTTTTTGCCGGACAGGCTGGTCTACCGCCGGCTGGTGCGGGCGGCCCGCAGGGGCGTGGATGTGCGCGTGATAGCGCCTATGGACACTGACCACCCCTATGTGCGCTGGGCCTCCTGGGCCAGGTACGGCCATATGATAAGGAACGGGGTTAAAATTTACGAGTGGCAGGGGCCTATATTGCATTCCAAGACCGCCGTTATAGACGGGGTCTGGTCTTCGGTGGGCAGCCACAACCTTGACCACCGCAGCCTGTACTACAATCTAGAGGTGAACGTGAACGTGTACGGCCCTGACTTCGGTTCCGCCATGGCCCGCGCGTTCCGCGAGGACCTAAAAAAATGCAGCCCGGTCACTTTCGCCGACGTAAAAAAAAGGCCCTTCACGGCCAAAGCCGCCTCTAAGCTGCTTTACCTGATGCGCTCATGGCTATGAATAAATTTTTCGCGGCGCTCTGCCTGGTCTGCCTGCTTTTGCCGCGCGCGGCGCTCTGCGAGCCGGAAATAACCCCGGCTAACGTGCAGGCTGAGGAGCTCTCGTCGGTAAGGGACAAGCTGGCTGTCAGCCTTTTCTTCCGCGGCGAGCTGGCCGACAAGATCATAGACGCGGGCATGGCCGGGCGTTTTGTCAGCCTGGCCGGCCTTGAGACCAACGCCGACGTGCGCGGCGCCCTGCTGGGCTGGATACAGAGGAACCCGGCAAAGGCGGCCGAGCTTTACCTGCACCTGAAAATAGGCGCTGCCTCGCTGCCTGACAGAATAGAGACCCGCGAGCTGAGCTGGCAGTTCAACCCCGGGTTCATGGAGCTGATAAAGGACCTGAACGCGGCAGCCGGCGACAAAAGCGTGTCCAAAGAGGAGCTGGAGATGGCGGCCCGCAGGCTTTACGGCGGCGGCCCGCAGTCCGGGGCGGGCGGGGCAGTGGTGACGGCGGGCGGGGCGGGAGGGACCGGCGCGGCGTCCCGTTCGGATTTTTTCACCGGCAATTACGCCGACTACCGGCTGAACAAGGCCGGCCTGGAAAAAGAACTGGCCGGCGCCGGAGATTGGCTTGAATCCGCGCACGGCTACGGGGCCGCGGCCGAACCGTATTACGGCACGGCGCTTTCCGAGTACAGCGCCTTCGTGGTGGCCGCCGCCGCCCTGAAGGGAAGGACCGCTATTACCGCCGAAGAATCCGCGGCGCTTGAAGTGCGCCGCATCTCGCTAAGGGCGCGGCTGTCGGCGCTGGCGCTGAAGGCGCGCTCGGCGGACCTGGACGCCATCTCCGCAAGACTGGCGCCCATGGCGGCGGAGCCGGGCGCGGCGGCCATGGCGGCGGCGGCCGCCGGGCTGAAAGCGCGCTTTGAGGCTTCAGCCGGGAAAGCCGCCTCCGGCGGGCTTTCGCTGGCGGAGCTCAGGGAGCTTGCGCGCGGGACCGAACGGGAGTTTTCGGCGTTCTATCTGCGCTATTCCGTTTATAACGCCCTTATCAACCTTAAAGCCGCGGCCTCCGTGTCCGGCTATTCCTGCCTTTACGATTACGTCGTGTACCGCTACCTGGCGGCTTTCTTCCCGGGCGCCGCCTATCCCCAGGCCCGCGCGCGGCTGGCGGGCTCCCTTCCCGCTCTCGACGAAGCTCTGCTGAAAGCCGGCGGCGGCGATATCGCCGGGGCTTTCTCCGTCCCGGCCATAAAACCGGAAAAGCTCAAAGCGGCGGCTTCCCTTGCGGCCGCCGCGTCGGCGTTCAACCGGCGGGCGCAGTTCTTTCTCTGGGGGGTGCTGTTCCGGCCGGTGGAACTGGCGGCTGCGGGCCATAACGGGCAGGCTTCATTCAGGCCCGCTTTCACGTTCTTCAAGCTGATGGAGAGAAGATGAAAAAACTTTACATATTTTCTTATGGGCTTTACCCCGGGCAGATCACGCTGGAAACCCTGGCCGCCATGCGGGAATGCGGCGAGGTCTATTCGCACTGCCTGGACGGCGCGACGGCGGAGAAATTCCGCAAGTTCACTCCGGGGCTTAAACTTACCGCCGGGCTGGACCGGCAGGCTACGGCGCTGGCGGCCGTGCGGGGCCTTGAGAAGCACGATACGGTGGGATTCCTGACTTACGGCAACCCGCTTTTTCTGAACCAGACGGCGGCGGAACTGATAAAGGCCGCTGGGAAGAAAAAGGCGGAGGTGAAGGTGTTCGCGGCGGTTTCGTCTTTCGACGCGCTAGTGAACCTGTTCCGCCTGAACAAGTATTCTACGGGAAGCCTGCGCGTGGCCGATACGGCTGCGCTGGCGGACAGGCCCGTGTTTACGCCTGAAATGGATACGCTTTTTTTCGTTCCGGATGTGCTGAACCTGCCGGTCAACGCCGCGGGGAAAAAGAAGTTCATTGTGGCGGCCCAAAAAGCCTACCCGCCGTCCGCGCCCGTCTATCTGGCAGATTGCGCCTCCATCTCCTCCCGCAAGACGAAAGTGATAAAAGGAAAAATTGGAACTCTCCGTTCCCTGCTTTCGAGGGTTAACGAGCGCCACACCATCTTTATCCCCGCAGTAAATAAATAAAAATCTGATGCGGTTGGTTTGCGTGGAGGGGGCGGCCGGTGGGCTACCCCTGAGCACCCGTTGCGGAAAGGGGGCCCCGCCATAATTTCCCAAGGCGGGGGGAAACCGACGCAGGGTTTCCTCGGCCCGGGTGAGCAGGGGTAGCCCACCGGCCGACACCGACTGGGCTATCCTGTGGACAGCAGTTTTTTTCTAAATCTTTTTGAGGAGATCTATTATCTCAAGGTCGCTCTTGTAGAGGAGCTCATTTTCGGCGTCTTCCAGGGAAAGCCATTTCATGTCGAAGATCTCTTCCGGGGTTTTCGGCATCCCGTCGCCGCCCACCCGCTTCATCAGGAACCAGCGCACGTCCTTGTCTACCAGGTTTCCGTCGCGCAGGAAGGAGTATTCGGCTTTGAAGAGGTCGGTTTTTATCTCGCAGTCCCAGCCGGTTTCCTCCGACACTTCGCGTATGGCCGCAGTCTCCGGGGTTTCCCCGGCTTCCAGGTGGCCCTTGGGGAAGGTCCAGACCTTTTCCCCTTTGAGGTTCTGCATAAGTATCAGCAGGACGTTCCCGTCCTCGAATATCACGCCGCCCGCGGAATGTTCTTTAGGCATTTACAAGTCTCTCCCTATATCGGCTGCAGCGGCGCGTATTTCAGCATGAAGGTCTGGCGTACGCCGCTGTCGAAGACCACGGTGACTTTTGCGAGCTCACCGGAGCCTATCTGGTCCACCACGCGCCCGGGGCCGTGCACAGGGTGCATGATCCGCCTGCCCTTGCCTATGCGCGGCATGGACGGCGGCGGCTGGTAGGAGGAGAGCACCTGCACGTCCTCTTCGCCGGGCCGGGCGGCGGTTTCGCGGGCGACCTTGCTTTCGAAAATGAACCTGGAGGCCAGATTGGGGTAGGTGGTGCCGTAGACCCGGCGCGTGCCGGCCCAAGTGAGAAAAAGCCGTTCGCGCGCGCGGGTCATGCCCACGTACGCCAGGCGGCGCTCCTCCTCCATTTCCTCCGCGGAGGAATTGCCGGCGTTGATCGGAAAAAGGTTCTCTTCCAGCCCGGTCAGGAATACCGCGGGGAATTCCAGGCCCTTGGCCAGGTGCACCGTCATCAGCGTTACGGCGTGGGTGTCGGTGTTGAGCTTGTCCACCTGGGAGGACAGGATCACCTCCTCCAGGTACTTGTGCATGGTGGGGGCGGTCCCTTCCTTCACGCAGTGCTCCTCGAATTCTTTCACGGCGTTCACCAGTTCCTGCAAATTGCCCAGGCGCGCCAGGGATTCCTGCGGCTCTTTTTCCGCCAGGTCCTCGGTCATTTTCCAGTAGCCGGAGTTGGTCAGGATCTTCTCCAGCATCAGGGTGGGCGTGCCGGAGAAAAGGTCCGACTTCACGCCTTCCAGCAGGTCAAGAAATTCCTTTATACCCCTGCGCGCCGTGTTCGTGATGTCCGGCACCTGCTCACAGCTCAGCAGCGCGTCGTAAAGCGGCATTTCCTTCTGGCGCGAGTAGGCCATCACGTGGTCCAGCGCCGTTTTGCCTACGCCGCGCGCCGGGTTGTTTATCACGCGCAGCAGGCTTATGGTATCGGAGGGGTTGGTAAGCAGCTTTAGGTATGCCAGCACGTCCTTCACTTCCTTGCGGTCGTAGAAGCGCACCGAGCCTATCAGGCGGTACGGAATGCGCGAGCGCCGGCAGGATTCTTCGAAAGAGCGGCTCTGCGCGTTGGTGCGGTAGAAAACGGCTATGTCGTTGTAGGTGAGGGGGCCGCGAGCGGTGAGATGTTTTATCTCGTCCACTATGCCGCGCGCCTCGTCGGTCTCGTTGGCGTACTCCAGCACCGCCGGCGCCTCACCCTCCTCGGCCTTGGTCCAGAGGTTCTTGGGGCGGCGGTTGGCGTTGTGCTTTATGACCTCGTTGGCCGCATGCAGGATGCGCGCGGTGGAGCGGTAGTTCTGTTCCAGCACCACGGTGAACGCGTCGTTGAAGTCCTTCTCGAAATCCATGATGTTGCGGATGTCCGCGCCGCGCCAGCCGTACACGCTCTGGTCCGGGTCGCCCACCACGCAAAGATTTCGGTGCTTGGCGGACAGGGTTTTCACCAGCACGTACTGCGCGTGGTTGGTATCCTGGTACTCGTCCACCAGGATGTACTGGAAATTCTCCTGGAAATACTCGCGGATCTCCTCTTTTTCGTTGAGCAGCTCCACCATGCGCACTATCAGGTCGCCGAAGTCCAGGGCCCCGGCCTCCGTCAGCTTCTTCTGGTAGCGGTGGTAGATCTGCGCGGCCTTCAGGCGGGCCGGGTCGTTCACCGCCTGAGCGTTTATCAGGTAGGACTGGGAATCCAGCAGGTCGTCCTTGGCGCGCGAGATGATGCTTAAGTACATCGGGGCCTTGTTCTTCTCCGCCTCGAAGCCCAGCTCTTCCATGGCCAGGGTTATCAGCTTTTTCTGGTCGTCGGCGTCGTAGATAACGAAATCGGGTTTAACGCCTATCAGGCGGCCATGTTGGCGCAGTATGCGGGCGCCCAGCGCGTGGAAGGTGTGTATCCACATGCCGCCGGAGTAGGGCACCAGTTTGCCCACGCGGTGCAGCATCTCCTGGGCGGCCTTGTTGGTGAAGGTGATGGCGAGGATGCGGTTCGGGGAGATGCCCGAGGCTATCAGCAGAGCGATCTTGGAGGTGAGCGTCTTGGTCTTGCCGGTGCCGGCGCCCGCCAGTATCAGGAGCGGTCCGGCGAAATACTGCACCGCCTCGGTCTGTTTGGGGTTCAGGCCTAGCTTGGGCAGCAGCGCGGGGTTCAGGTTGAAGTCAAGGCTCATTAGTCAGTGATTTTACAATACTTGTGCAGGTGCCGTCTCAAGGGCTATGCGCGTCAGACGGCGAATTTTGGGAGCGCTTTGCGGCCGGCCACGTCGGAGGCGAACTGCCGCAGGAAGCGCAGCATGAACCTGTGGCGGCTTTCGGCCATCTGTTTTCCCTTTTTCGTGTTCATCAGGCCTTTTACCAGCAGCAGCTTCTCGTGGAAATGGTCCAGGGTCGGGCCCGTACTCTTCGAATAAGCCTCCGCCGAGCTGTGAAAGACGGGCTTGCTGCCGGGCCGGTAGATCTCGCGCCCTTTGGCGCCGCCGTAGGCGAAAGCCCTCGCTATGCCGATAGCCCCTATCGCGTCCAGCCGGTCGGCGTCCTGGACTATCCTGCCTTCTAAAGTGTCTATCCTGTTCCTGACCCTGGCGCCTTTAAAAGAGGCTTTGTCTATTATCGACGCAACATGCGCCACGGTTGCCGCGTCCACCTTCAGCTTGCGCAGCCAGTTGGCGGCTTTTTTGGGGCCGGCGGCGGCGTCTCCGTTGTGAAATTTCCAATCGGCGATGTCGTGCAGCAGGGCGGCCAGTTCCACTATGAACATGTCGGCCCCGGAGTCCCGGCCTATCATCCTGGCGTTGCGCCAGACGCGCAGGATATGCAGCCAGTCGTGCCCGGTGGCATCGTGCCCGACCGTCTTCTCCGCGTATTTCGCCGTCTTCAGGATGACCTCTTTCTGCTTGTCGTTCATCTTGTCGTCCTTAATATCCCGGTTCTTTGCAAACTGCCGGGAAAGCCGCCAGCCATTTCTCAAGGTACGCTATTTCAGCGGGGCGTTCCGGCGCGGGGAGGCGCTTATAGAGGTCCAGCTCGCGCTGCGCGTCCTTCTTTTTCAGGCGGCCGTCGCAAAGCTCAAGCTTAAGGTATTTCGCATCCCCGGGCCGCACCAGTCGGAACTCCCCCGTTCTAACGGGGCGCCGGGCGAACAGTAGCGCCGCCTTGTCCCAGTACACCAGCGCCCATTTCTCTTCCGGCATGAACACCAGATAGGCCGGTCTCAGCACGGCGCCGCCGCCGTATTTAAAAGGCGCCAGCGCGTTGTCCCGCCTGAACAGGACCAGGCCGAAGCCGCGTTCCGAGGCGAACCTGTCCCAGGTCTGCTGGTCCGCCATGGCCTCGCTCAGCGGGGCCAGGTACTTGTGAAAGAGGTACCGCCCGTCCACGAAAACCCGGTATTCCGGAGACAGGGCCCAGCCCAGGTAGCCGCCCCAGTTCCAGGGATTGTAAAGCCGTCTGCCGCCGAGCCCGGGGGTTTCGGCCTTCAGGTAGGCCGCCGCGCCGGCGCTCTCTTCGCCCAGATCGTGCCTTAGCCCGGAGTAGACGGGCCATACCGCCAGCGACAGGTAAAGGAGCGCTGCTGCCAGCGCGGCCGCTCCCGCCGGCTTCATTTTTTTCTTCCAGGCGGGCTCGTTGGCCAGCGCTTCGAACGAAAAAGCCAGGGCGGCCATTGAAAAGAACGCTATGTGGCGCTCATGCCCGGCCGCGGCGAAGGCAAAATATGACAGTGCCGGCAGATGCGCGGCCGGGAAACTTTTTTCCCTGAAAAAGCGGCTGAGCAGCAGCGAAAAAGAAAGCAGCAGGAAAACCATATAAGGCCAATGCCAGGGATTCCCCAGGCTGGCCGGGGCCCATTCGGCAAGGTACTTCCGCACAAGGTCCGCATCCGACAAATGTGCCAGCAGTACCGCGTAGATCTTATAGCCCCAGGGGTTCAACAGCGTAGCGGCCGAAGCGGCCAGACCGGCTTTGAAGAACGTTCTTTCCGGGCCTGGTCCCGTACCGGAATGGAACAGCCGCCTGTCCGCATACGCGCCGGCCGCGTAAAAGAACAGGAGCAGCAGGCCGTAAACAAAGCCCGCGTGCAGGTTGGCCCAAAGCGCGAAAATAGCGGCCGTCCACAGGTAAGTCCTGCGCCCTCCGGAGAAGGCGCCTCCGGAAAGTCGGGCCTTTTCCAGCCGCCACAGCAGCAGCGCGAAGAAAAACACGCTGAAGTTCTCCGGCCGCAGGTCCGAGTTGGGGAAAATGGCCAGGCCCCAGAGAGGCAGGGCGAAGAAAGCGCTGTCCTCCAGCGAGTAAAGGGACAGCAGCCGGTAAAAGACCGGGAGCGTCGCTCCCAGCAGCAGCATTTTTAAAATAAAAAAACCGGCTTTTCCGGCAAGGGTATGTGCGGCGTAAAAAACCAGCTGTGAAAGCCATTCGAAATCGGTCCAGGGGGAACCGTATTCGGTCCAGGACAGGAAGTCCGCCGCGGGCAGGCGCAGATGCTCCGTCATGAACCGTCCCGCCGAAAGATGCCAGTACAGGTCCGGGTTAAGTACCGGCATGGCTATGGCGCCCAGCGCTAAGGCTGTCCCCAGCGCCAGCAGAATGCCGTTCGTCAGACCTGTAGTCTTGCTCATACGCGGTATTATGCGGATTGGGTGTCAGGCGGCGCCGCGCAGGTAAAGCAGAGCCTTTCCTATACTGTAGGTTTCCTGTCCCGCAGGGAGTTTTGCCAGCAGTTCCCGCGCGGAGCTGAGGTTCTCGCCCAGCGTTATGACAGGGGGTTCTATATAACCGTCGGGGTGTACCTGGGGGACTCCGGCCGCGGCCAGCAGGGCGTTGCAAAGGCAGACGCGGCTGCAAGTGTTCTGCTCCCGGCCGCCTTTCGCGACAAAAGCCTCTACAGGCTCCGCCGGGCAGCGGTAGCCCAGTTTCCCGTCGGAACCCAGATAAGCCACCTGCAGCAGGCCTATGTCGCACAAGCGATGGCGGGCCTGATAAACGGCGGCCTCGGAAACGGTGCCCGGGACCTGAGCCACTTTAAACGGGAAACCGGTGGGTGAGATAAGCGCGTTATTGACCTTAAGTTCTCCGGAGGCCAGCAGTTTTAATACTTTGGACCTTAAGGCCGGGGGCAGGCCGGACTGGCCGGAAAGGGCGCCCAGCGTTCCGAACTGTATGCCGGAAGCGCCCAGGGCGCGGGCTTCGCGCAGTCGCCCGGGGCTGCCGTAGGCTCCCGCCAGCCAGAAAGGCAGGCCGATGCCGGCGATAGCTTTTATGTCTGGCCTGTCGGCCTCGGTGTAAACAAGCAGCGGCTGGCCCGCGCCGTCAAAACGCATTTTTGCCGGCGACGCGCTGTGGCCGCCGGCTTCGGAGCCTTCCACCACGAAGCCGTACGGGCGCGTGACGGGATTTCCGGCCAGCGCGCTGGCCAGCCCGAAAGAGGAAACTATGGCCAGGAATTTAGGCGCGGGCAAAGCCGGCGCCGCTGCGCCCAATAAAGTCTCCGGGCGTACCGCCAGGTAAAAATTGCCGGAATCGGAGCGCGCCCCGTACACCTTGAAGGACATGGAGGCGGGCTCATGTTTGGAAAGGTTGTTTATAGCCGAGGGCATCTCGTCCGGGCTGCCGGCCCCGACCAGCACGTAAGCCGCGCCCGCCAGGATGGCCCCGTACAGCGCCCAGGGGAGGGGTCTCTCCACCTTGCGCAGGAAATTTATACCCACCGGCTTGTTATGCCCTTCCCTGGCCAGCCAGACCTCGGCGAAGCTGGCGGCCAGCGCCAGGACCTGCAGCTCCCTGGGCAGTTCCCAGAAAGAGTCCGGCCCGGGGCGGAAATTCTCTATGCGCGTCAGCCTGCACTGGGGGACCGGCTTGTAGGGCGTTCCGGGCTTCCGGCCGCCTTCTATGTAATATTTGTCAAAGATCTCCCATACGGGGGCGGCCAGCGCGGGCTGGAGGCGGACCAACTCGGTGAAGGCGCGGCGCACGTGGCCGCCGGGGTCGCCGTCCTGCAGCAGCCGGGGGTAGACGATTTCAAGGCCCGTACCCGAGACCACGCCCAGGCCGCCCATCATCGACACGATCTTGGACATTACCCACCAGGAAATGCGTACGCCCATGCCCCCGCAGATCAACTCCGGGTCGATAACAGGTGTCTGGTTTTTATTCTCAATGCTCACGGTATTGGTTCCGTCCTGCGCTATACGTTGAACTTAAAGAAGCAGATGTCCCCGTCCTTCATCACGTATTCCTTGCCTTCGGAGCGGATCAGGCCCTTTTCCTTCAGGATCTTCTCTTCCTTGTATTTCATGATGTCGTCGAAGGCATAGACCTCGGCGCGGATGAAGCCTTTTTCGAAATCGGTGTGGATGCGGCCGGCGGCCTGCGGCGCCTTGAGCCCGCGCCTCAGGCTCCACGCGCGCACTTCGTCCTCGGACCCGGCGGTGAAGAAAGAGATCAGGTCCAGCAGCTGGTAGCCGGCCAGGGCCATCTTCTCCAGGCCGGTGTAATCCTCTCCCAGGTCCTTCATGAACACGGCCTTTTCCTCGTCGGGTAGCTCGCTGATCTCCGACTCTATCTTGGCGGAGATCTCCACTAAAATGGAACCGCGTGCTTTTATAAAATCCCGGAGTTTGCCCAGGACCGCCTGGTCGGGCTGTTCCGAGGTATTGGCTACGAAAAAAACTGGTTTCACGGTCAGCAGGTTGAAGTCGCGGACTTCATCCAGGGTGTAGCCGGCCTCGCGGGCGGGCTTGCCGTCGGCCAGCAGGCCCTTTATCTTCTCCAGCCTCACCTTCTTTTCCTCGGCGTCCTTGGTCCTGGCTTTAATGTCGCGCTGGTTCTTCTCCAGCGCCTTGTCCACGGTCTCAATGTCGGCCAGCATCAGCTCGGTTTCTATGACCTCGATGTCGCGGATAGGGTCCACCTCGCCCAGCACGTGCACCACGTCGGGATCCTTGAACACGCGCACCACCTGCACTATGGCGTCCACCTCGCGGATGTTGGCCAGGAACTTGTTGCCCAGGCCCTCGCCCTTGGAGGCGCCCTTCATCAGGCCGGCGATGTCGACGAATTTTATATAGGAGGCCACTTTCTTCGGAGGTTTGAAGAGTTCGAACAGCGCGTCAAGGCGCTTGTCCGGTACCGACGCCACGCCCACGTTGGGGTCTATGGTGGTGAAGGGATAATTGGAGGAAGCCGCGCCTGCCTTGGTAAGGGCGTTGAAAAGCGTTGATTTTCCCACGTTGGGCAGACCGACTATTCCTATTTCCATTTGTGTTCCTTGGGAGTATGAAAAATATTAAAGTTGCCGGCCAGTTCTTCGCGTCAGGCTCGGTTATAAATATATAAAAATTATATCAATTTTAACAGCGGCCATATAGGCGCGTCAGTGCCGCAGCGCGCTTTATGTGCCCCGTTGAAAACAGGTAGAATAGACTTATATATGGAAAATGACACCCCATTGAAAAACCCCGCTGAAAGAACCGCCTTCCCCGCCGCCTACCTGCCCGCCGCCGTAGAGCCGGCCTGGTGCGAAAAATGGGAGCAGGAAAAACTTTATTATTACGATCCCGCCCGGCCCCGCAAGGAGACCTTCGTAGTGGACACGCCGCCGCCCACCGTCTCCGGAGAGCTGCACGTGGGCCACGTGTTCAGCTATGTGCAGACCGACATTATGGTGCGCTTTCAGCGCATGCTGGGTAAGAATGTCTTCTACCCCATGGGCTGGGACGACAACGGCCTGCCTACGGAGCGCCGCGTGCAGAACCTGTTCGGCGTGCGCTGCGACCCCGCGCTGCCCTATACGCCCGATTACAAGCCCACCGGCCCCAAGAAGGACCTGAAGGACTACGAACATATTTCCCGCCGTAACTTCCTGGAGTTGTGCGAACTGCAGACCGCGGTGGACGAGAAAAAGTACGAGGCGCTGTGGCGCCGCTTCGGCCTGTCCGTTGACTGGCGGCAGACCTACTCCACCGTGGGCGAGCTTTGCCGCAAGACCTCGCAGCTTTCCTTCCTGGACCTGTTCAGCAAGGGCCATGTCTACAGTGCCGAGACCCCCACGCTGTGGGACACCACTTTCAAGACGGCCGTAGCCCAGGCCGAATGCGAGGACCGCGAGGTCTCCGGCTTCTTCCACGACATCAAGTTCGCCGTGGAAGGCGGCGGCGAGTTCACTATCGCCACCACCCGCCCCGAGCTGCTGGCGGCCTGCATAGCCGTGGTGGCGCACCCCGACGACGAGCGCTATAAGCCGCTGTTCGGCAAGACCGCGCTGACCCCGCTTTTCAAGGTCCGCGTGCCCATAATGCCGTCCTACCACGCCGACCCCGAGAAGGGCACCGGCATTATGATGATCTGTACCTTCGGCGATATAGCCGACGTGGAATTCTGGCGCAAGGAAAAGCTGCCGATGCGCCAGATCATAGGCAATGACGGCAGGCTTCACACCGTGGAGCATGTCTCTAAGTTCCTGGATAGCGCGGACCGTGAGGCCGCGCTAAACGCCTACGGCGCTATCGCCGGGCTTTACGCCAAGCAGGCCCGCACCAAGACGGTGGAAATGCTTAAGGCCGCCGGCATACTGGTGGGCGACCCCAGGACCACCAAGCAGGCCGTGAAGTATTACGAGAAAGGCGACCAGCCGCTGGAGTTCGTGCCGGCCCGCCAGTGGTACATCAGGATCCTCAACAGCAAGCTGCAGCTCCTTGAGCAGGGCCGTAAAGTGGCCTGGCACCCCGATTACATGTTCAAGCGCTACGAGCAGTGGGTGGAGGGCTTGAACCAGGACTGGTGCATCAGCCGCCAGCGTTACTTCGGCGTGCCTTTCCCCGTCTGGTTCCCGGTGGACGCCGCCGGGAAGATAGATTATTCCAAGCCGATCCTGGCCGCGCCCGAGCGCCTGCCGCTGGACCCGGCTACCGACTGCCCTCCCGGCTATACCGAGGACCAGCGCAATAAGCCTAACGGCTTTGCGGGCGAGCCCGACGTAATGGACACCTGGGCCACCTCCTCGCTGACCCCCATGATCTCCAGCCGCTGGGCCGACGACAAGGCGCGCCACGCCAACCTCTTCCCCGCCGATATGCGCCCGCAGGCGCACGAGATCATCCGCACCTGGGCTTTCTATACCATCACCAAGGCCTGGATGCACGAGAATTCCGTGCCCTGGTACAACGCCGCCATCAGCGGCTGGGTGGTAAGCCCGGATAAGGGAAAAATGAGCAAGTCCAAGGGCAAGACCATAACGCCCGACGACCTGCTTAAGACCTATTCCGCCGACTCCCTGCGCTATTGGGCCGGCAAGGCCAAGCTGGGCCAGGACACCATGTACGACGAGAGCGTGTTCAAAGTGGGCATGCGCCTGGCCACCAAGCTGTTCAACGCTTCCAAATTCACCATGATGCAGCTCCAGAGCCCGGCCGCCGCCGGGACCAAGCTGTGCGCGGCCGACATCACCGAGCCGCTTGATAAAGCCTGGGTCGAGAGCATAAAGGGGCTGGCGGAAGCCTCCCGCGTGGATTTCGCCGCTTACGAGTACGCCGCCATGCTGCTTTATACCGAAACGGCCTTCTGGGACTTCTGTGACAATTATCTGGAGCTGGTGAAGAACCGTGCCTACTCTGGCAAGCCGGAAGCGGCCAGGTCCGCCTGCGCCGCGCTGGAATGGACGCTAAGCGTGTTCCTGCGCCTATTCGCGCCGTTCCTGCCGTTCATCACTGAGGAAGTCTGGGGCTGGTCTTACGCCGAAAGCCTGAAGCTTCCTTCCGTGCATAAGGCCCCCTGGCCGACCGCCGCTGAAATGCCTTCCGCGGCCGGAGCTCCGCTGGTGCTGGCAGTCACGCGCAAGGTTTTGGAAGCCGTACGGACTAAGAAGGCCGCCGAGAAGCGCAGCGTGAAATGGCCGGTCTCGAAACTGGCCGTGGAATGCGGCCCCAAGCAGGCCGCGGCGCTGAAGCTGGCGTTGGATGACCTGCTGCTGGCCGGCTGCGTGGCCCCCGCCGGGCTTATCATAGCGGAAACAGGTTCCGACGAAAAGGACCCCTCTGTCACGGTGGAACTCGCCGTGGTTTAGGGAAGAGCGTCCCAAAAAATGAAAGTCGGTTTCCTTAATATGCGACGTCCTGACTTAAAAAAAGAAGTTGCAAAATATTTCGCCGCTCTCCCCAAAGTAGTATTCCCTGAGAAGTTAAAAGATAAAGCCACAGTAATGCTTAGCGGGTCTGCTGGTTGGGGCATAACCGAGGGCTCCGACTTGCGGGCTGATTGGGACCTGCATGTTCTGCTGGAGGATAAAGATTACAAGGCATTCACAAGGTCGGGGCAAAACCCGATAATCGACGACAAAAAGCATAACCCCGTAGTGTTCGCACAGGTACGTAATAAAACCTGGTTATTGGAAAGACTTCAAAAAAGCGAAACGGCTGTATTGTATCTGTGGATATATACCCACGGGCTCTTTATACAAGACAACTTAAAGATCAAAACGCTGCTCGCCAAACAATCGGATAATTTCAATGCCACTCTTCCTGACTTGAGAAAAGCCCACCACATACAGTTTTCTGTAAGGCGGCTGGATACCGCCTCCTGCGCCGCGCGCGGGCTAGCCGTAGCCGCAGGGATAAACCGGGCAGAAATGGTTAAACTTGCGCTCCAGACTTTCTCCCTTATCAAGTCCCAGCCGTATCCATATAGCAAATGGCTGGCGAAACACGTAAAGAAATTATCCCCCGAAGGCGCCCGCCTGGTCGGCTTATGCGAAGATTGCCTCTTTGAAACCGATCTTGCGAAGATTTCCCGATCTGCTAAAGAAATACGGGATTTTATGGAACGGGAGATGGAAAAAGCCGCAGGCCCCAGCCGCTGGATACATTATTGGTGGGAATTCAACGTGAATTAGCGAGCATTCCAGCGCTATGGTTTAGATATGTTAAAGGACAAGACTTCCCCATCATGTTCTGTAAAAGCGCAGTGCCTGCTGTTTTTGTCATTAGCCTTCTTTCTTTCCTCGTGCCGCGATACCCCGCCCCATCCTAGACAAGCAGCGTTTTTTGACTCCACTACTGCCATCCAAGTATTCCTTCCGCGCTCCACGCCGGAATCCGTAGAGATTGATCCTGCGGCGCTTGCGGCGCTGGTGGTAGAAGCTCAAAATACTCATTCAAATGCGCTCATCGTGATCAAAGATGGGCACATTATAGCGGAACGCTATTTTACTCATCCTAAAAACCAATTGCTCCGTATCAATTCAGTGACCAAGAGCGTTGTGTCGCTGGCTATTGGACAGCTAATTGCGAACGGTAAAATACCCGGTCTCGACACCCCTCTTTCAAAATGGTTTCCCGAATGGGGCACTGGCAAAAAGGCGAAAATAACATTGCGGCACATAATGACCCACACTTCCGGCTTATATCACGAGGAAAGCGCCGCTAAACTTTATCAACAGCCTGATGTCGTGAAGTATGCTCGCGGTCTGCCGGTTGTCGATGAATCGGGGAAAGATTTTTCTTACAGCAATGAGGCAGTCGCCTTGATCCCCGGAATAGTCCTGGCGGCATCTAGCAAGCCTTTGGATATCTATTTGCGGGATAGGTTATTCAAGCCACTTGGAATTTTGGATTATAACTGGGACCGGGACGCGGCTGGTAATATAATGGCATATGGCGGGCTTTGGCTAACTCCGCGCGATCTTGCCCGTGTCGGCCAATTGATGCTTGATTCCGGGCGTTGGGAAGGCAAACAAGTCATTCCCACCGCCTGGGTACGCGCCTGCACATCTCCAGCTCGTGTTGATATCCGGGATTATGGCTTGTTATGGTGGTTATATCCTGCCCCTAAAGAATCCGCTGCTGACTCTGGCGGGTTTGGCGGCGACGGCTGGTTGGGGCAATACCTGGTAGTTTATCCAAAGCAACACTTGGTTGCGGTACGGTTGCACGCCGTGGAATCCGGGAATGACGAGCGCGAGAACCAGAAGTACGGATTCCCCTCATTTCGGGAGCTAGTATCCGCTTTGGTTCATCCTCGCTCTGCTGCCGGGAATGAAAAGTTTAAAGTGGAAGTGCACTAACCAAATCCGTAGCTTTTGTTTCCTTCACTCGCCGAGGACCTTTTAAAAACAAACTATACGTCCAGTTTCAGAAAAGCCGACGCCTTTGTGCGCTTTTGCGGCTTTGGTATTGCCTATTTCGCGACACAACCTTGTCGCTCATTAGAGGTCCCCGCGTCAAGATAAAAAACATCCCCGCCCACAAGTTGTGGTTATTCATTTTTTTAAAATCTGTTCCGACTTTCCTCCGCTCAAGACTTTTACGCTACCGGGTTCTCTATTATTGGGTGTCGGACGAAGCCGCACCAGTCACTCATCAGGATCAAGGCTCCGGCGATACAACTACCGTTATCCCTGCCCTCTTCGAGGGCCCAGAAAACCTTTGGTTCCCTGCCGTGTCCATCTAACAGTCTGCTGAAAAACCCCTGTTTTGTTCTTTGAAAACGCGCCTCGGTCAAATTGGTAAAATCTCTATGGTGGTTATATCCATATAGATTACGACGGAGGCCGGCGATATGATGGGCGAGAATGACAACCAGGGAATAGTTTTCCATACGGTGCAGATAGAGGACCTTGTTCCTGTCGACCACCCGCTGCGACGCATCCGCAAAATGGTGAACACCGAGCGCATCCGCAAACTATGCGCGCCGCTGTACTGCGCGAACAACGGCCGACCGAGCATCCCGCCGGAGCAGTTGTTCCTGGCGATGTTGGGCGGCTATCTTATGGGCGTACGGTCTGACCGGAAGCTGATAATGGAGTTGCAGTGCAACATGGCGTTCCGCTGGTTCGTAGGGCTTGATATCAGTTCTAAAATCTGGGACGACAGTTCGTTTTCCAAGAACCGAGAGCACCGTTTCGATAAGTCGGACATCATGGAGCGGTTGTTCGATGACACGGTGAAGACGGCGATGAAAGAGGGGTTGGTTAGCACACACTGGTCGGTGGACGGGACGCTGGTGCGGGCGGACGCGAGCCATAAAAGTTTTGTGGCGATAGAGGTGTACCAGAAGCCTGAAGAATACCGCAAGACGATAAGCGGGCGCAAGGCGGAAAAGAAAGAGCCGCATGACGACGACAAAGGGAATCCGAGCGTGGATTTTAAAGGTGAGAAGCGCAGCAACGCGACGCACCGCTCGACCACGGATCCGGACGCGCGAATAGCTACAAAGTCTTCCAAGGAAACGGCGGTTCCGGCCTACACAGTGAACGGCGTAATGGAAAACCGCAACCGGATATTGGTGGGAATAGGCGTGGAGACTTTTCGGGGACCGCTTTCCGAGCGTGATGGTGCGTTAAATCTGCTGGACCGGGCGAGGAAACGGTTAAAACTGAAGCCGGAGAGCCTCGGAGCAGACAAGGGATATTTCGAAGGCAAGTTTATCGGCGGATTGCTGGGCAGAAAAGTGGAGCCGCACATAGCGGCGCAAGACCGCGGGCACGGTGAGGAGTATATGCGGGTAAGGATGCGCCAACGTGGAGCCTTTTACAAGTTGAGCCAGCGGGCGAGAAAAAAGATTGAAGAACTGTGGGGTGAAGCGAAAGAAGAACACGGGTTCAGGCGGTTCTGCCGGCGGACACTTGAAAACGTGAGGCAAGAAGCGCTGATGATGGGCTGGCTGCTGAATCTTAAGCGGCTGAGTGCCATCCACGCGGCAGCCGGAGGGTAAAAAGCGGGATGAAGGTGGCAGTCCGCCCGAAAACGGGCGGAGGCCGAAGCCGGTATACGCTGTTTTTACAGGAAATTATGCGGGAAATATTTAAAACTATGGCTTTTCAGCAGACTGCTAATTATTTCCATTCCCAAAAAAAGCGCACTTTGTTATGATAGTGATACCGGAAGTGCAAGGCTATAATCTTAACAGAACCGAATAACTATGGCGACAATATTTTCCGATGTGCTGACCCAGCTGAGAAAGGATAGCGGGTTTGCCACGGCTTACAGCTTTTACCACGACAATGGCGGGGCGCCGGTGCTGAAAGTCTCCTACCGCAAATACCTTATGATGGAGCAGGGGAAGATCCTGCCGGTTTTCGACAGGCTGCGGCGGCTTTCTTTTGCCCTGCGGCTGCCCGCAAAGAGTACCCAGTATAACAGCCTGGTAATCGCCTGGTTGAGAACCATGGCCGGTGAAGATAATTACAGGGACGTCCTTGAGCCGGTCATCTCACCGAAGGCCGAAGAAAAAGCGGGTTCCCCGCTTCATGCGGCGCTGAAAAAAAGTATGGCCGATAATAAATATTTTATGACCCCGGCCCAGCTGGCCGCGGTGGCTTCCAGTTTCGACACTTACCTTTGTTTTGTAGCCATGTCCGCTGAAACCGGAGTTTATACGGTCGATGAACTGGCCAAAAGCCTGGGCCTGAAAAAGCCAGCCGCTGTAAAAGCTGTGAAGGCCCTTGCGGGAGCCAAGATCTTGAAAGAAGCGAAGAAAGGGTCGTACTTCTGCCCCATGGCGGCGTATTCCGGCATTGAAGCGCCTTCGCTGCAACTGATAGCGCCGGAACTGCGGCTAAAATTAAGGGAGCATGAGCGCCAACTGTCTGCCTCCGGCAATACCGAGTGGTTCAGCGCCTGTACCCTGCGGGCCGACGCCGCGGTCTTTAAAGGGTACATGCCGATGCTGCAGATGAGCGTGGACGCGGCCACAACCTACGGGATCACGAGTAAAACGGCTAAATCCGCGCTTTATATTATAGAAGGGCGGATAACCAGGCTGCGGAATTTCTAGCGCGGGGCAGTATTCTCAAATAAGACAGGAACTTATGGCGACAATATTTTCCGAGGTGCTGACCCAACTGAGAAAGGATAGCGGGTTTGCCACGGCCTACAGTTTTTACCACGCAAACGGCGGGGCGCCGGTGCTGCAGGTTTCCTACCGCAAGTACCTCATGATGGAACAGGGTAAGATCCTGCCGATTATAGACAGGCTGCGGCGCCTTTCCTTCGCCCTGCGGCTGACGCCGCAGAGTCCCCAAGCCCACCGTCTTGTGATAGCCTGGCTTAAGACCATGGCCGGCGAGGACAATTACAGGGATGTCATGGAACCTATCATTTCATCGAAAGCTGAAATAAAAGGGGCCTCCCCGGTACATGAAGCCCTGAAAAAAAGCCTTGCTGATAATAAATATTTCATGACTCCGGCCCAGCTGGCCGCGGTGGTTACAAATTTCTACACCTACCTTTGCTATATGGCCATGTCCAGCGAAACCGGAACTTATACGGTTGAGGAACTGGCAAAAAGTCTAGAGCTTAAAAAACCCGACGCGGCAAAAGCCATGAAAATACTGGCGGCGGCCAAGATAGTGAAAGAAATTAAGAGCGGGGTTTACAGGTGCCCGCTGTCGGCGTATTCTTCCGTGGACATGCCGCATATGTCCCTGATGGCCCCGGAAGTGCGCAATAAACTGGAAGCATATATGGGCAAGCTGAAAGCCTCCGGCCAAAAAGAGTGGAGCACTACCTTAACCGTGCGCGCAGATGCCCCGGTCTTTAACGGTTATTCCCCGATGTTGCAAATAGGCGTGCATTCGTCCAAAACCTACGAGATCTCGCATAAAACAGAGAAGTCCGCGCTCTACTATGTAGAGGGGCGGATAACCAAGCTCCGGGATTTCTAAGTAACTGTAAGTAACCGCGTATTTCCTCCGGGTCGACCATTGACCCGGCGGAAGCTTTTTTTGCGCGAACAATATTCTTCTTGGCGTTCCGCCTTCTCCCACCCCCGGCATATTAAAACCTTCAGCACTGAACGCCTGGTGACCTTGCCGGTCACTAAACCCCATTTTATTCTTATCAACATGACGTAAACCGAACGGGCAAAATGTATGAGAAGGAATACGCCGCGCCCGCGGGTATTCCGCCCCAGGTGCAAATTAAGCTTACACGCTAGAATATATCTGTAGCCAGACACGACAAAAAAAAGCGGGATACGGCACTTGCGGTAAAAATAACTAAGGGAATAAACTATATGAAAAACTCAAAAACGGAGAAAAACAAAATAATTAGAATAATACTTGCGGTGATAGCGTTGGCGGTAAGCGCGGGCGCGGTCAACGCTTTCGAACTTGAAAGCACGACCGCGGCGGACATCCTTAAGGCGGCCCGGACGGAGCAGGTTGCCGTTCCCGCGGTTTCAGCGCCCCGGCCTGCGCTTATTAAGGAAAGCTTCAATCTCCGCGTGGACAAAATACTGCGGCCCGACAGCTGCGACGGCAGCTTTGTGCAGGTCAACGGCCATGAGCCGCTTGCCACCTGCGATATAGCGCTGGGCTACAACGGCGTGATACAGCCCAAAGCCGTCTGGCCTGTGCCGCTTTCCAGCGAACTGGACTACAAGGTAGGCCCCGACCAGAGCATTTCCTGCACTGGCGGTTTCCGCGGAGACGCCGGCTTGTACGGCAAGACCCAGGTGTTCGTTTCGCTCACGCCCTATAGGACCGATTATGCGAAAGAAGACTTCAGCGCTTGCTATAAAAAGGTCATAACCGGCCTTTCAGCCAAAGACAGGGTTCTCTACTTCGATGTGGTCCGCACTGTAAATATTCAATAAGACTTCGCCTAAACGCTCGCTAGAACTTCTGCGGTCGGTAATTTAAGGAGAATAATTAAATATGAAAAAAGCAATATACGTGGCAGCAGTAGTGTTGTTCGGAGTTAATGTCTCTTACGCCGGTGAAACCGCGCTTGATTCATTAAGAGCGGCTGTTTCACCTTCGGTATTTAGCGGA
Organism: uncultured Elusimicrobia bacterium; assembly: GCA_903917735.1. Taxonomy (GTDB): domain Bacteria; phylum Elusimicrobiota; class Elusimicrobia; order Elusimicrobiales; family UBA9959; genus UBA9959. The sequence goes on from CAIXBR010000041.1 coordinate 52,593, forward strand.
CTAGTCATGCCGGGGACTGACAAAGGCTACGTAACAGGGAACGGTTTCTCTGCCGGCGCGGCTGCTAAACCGGTCGAGTGGATTACCATCAATGGCGGAAAGTTCACGATGGGAACCGACAGCGGCGAACAAGGTTTTGAAGATGCCAAGCCGATACGTGAGGTCGCCATTAAAACCTTTGATATGTCCAAAACAGCTGTGACAGTGGAACAATACGCGGAATGCGTGTTCAAGGGACATTGTACGGAACCGAAGACCGGCGATTATTGTAACTGGGGCGTGGCCGGCCGTAAGCTTCACCCGGTCAACTGCGTGAGCTGGGACCAGGCTTATGAGTACGCCCGGTTCAAAGGCGGAAGACTGCCCAGTGAGTCCGAGTGGGAGTATGCGGCAACGAGCGGCGGCAAAAATCAGAAATATCCCTGGGGTAATGAGGAGCCGACTTGCGATAAAGCTGTGATGTTCGGCAACGGTGGTTATGGTTGCGGCAAAAACAGCACGATGCCGGTCTGTTCAAAGCCTGCCGGCAACACCGCGCAGGGCTTGTGCGATATGGCAGGCAATGTCTTGCAGTGGGTGCAGGACAGATACCAGGATTCGTATGAAGGCGCGCCTTTTGACGGCAGTGCGTTTTACGGTCCGAGCCTCTCCCGGGTGTTGCGGGGCGGTTGCTTCGTCAGTAAGGGCGCCAGGGTACTGCGGGACGAGCGCCGCAGCCGCAACGCCGCTGAATACCACTACGGCGATGTCGGGTTCCGCCTTGCGCGGTAGGATGGCCATCAAGGAATAAAAGATGAATTCTGGAATATAGATCAAACCAATACAAATTAAGGAGAAAAACAAATGAACAGAATAATACTTGCGGTGATAGCGGTGGCGGTAAGCGTGGGCGCGGTTAACGCGGCCGAGCTGGAGAAGATAAACGCTAAAGATATAGCAAAACTGACTCAGGCGGAAGAAATAGCTGTTCCCGCTATTCCTGCCCAGGCTTCACAGGAAGTCAGGCAGGACTGGAAACACATGGTACTCCGGGCCCAGAACGGGACGGTAATAAACATAGATTACCTCACCCGCAGGCTGGAGTCGGACCCGAATTCCGGCGATACCGCGTACGTGTACGCTGATCCGGTGTGGGTGAACGTCTCGAACCCCGCGTTTACCGGCAACGAGGAGGTTACGGTGGAGCTTAGCGGCAACCCTAAAGAAACCTTCAGGCTGTGGTATGCCGGCGGCGGGCGCTATACCGGCAGGCCCTCGCGGGACATCACACTGATATTTCATCACCACGGCGTGGATTACCCTCAGTCGCAGGAACTGTCCGTAAGGGTGGGCGAGAACTACCTTGTTGACCCCATAAGCAGAACGGAAACCTTCAAGCTCAGTCTGCCGGTCACTAAAAACGCTTTTAACCCCTCCCTCCCACCTGAACCGAACGGGCAAAACGCATAAGCAGGAATACGCCTCCGGCGTGAGCCTTGCGCCTCAGGCCAAGTACCCGCCCGCCCGCTACAATATATACGCAGCCGAACGGAAATGCGGGAAACCTAAGAGGGATTTAGAAGTGTTCCTGTCCGGCGCCGAGGTTAAGACGTTCTCGCCAGAAAGGACATTTGCTACCGCAATGGGCGCGCTTAACGAGCTGTATAACACCGAAAGCCGCCTGCTTGCCGGCCGCATAGGCGTAGTTTGAAAACGCGTTATTGCCGCTCCTGCCTGGGGTTATTCCTTTGAGATCACTTACGCGGCGGCCGCGCATTTATAAAAGCCGGGGACTATTATTCTTAGTTATGATCAAAAAAATACTGTTCCTGTTTTACATAGCCGCGGGGATAACCGCATATCCGACGGATATTAGTTGCAATGACAACGCGTCCAAAAGCGCCCTCGTAGGGCTGATGGACGAAGGGCATTTTTCCACACCGGACGGGAAACTTATCCTTTACCGCGGGATAGGCTCTGCCGACAGCACGATGGGAAGAGAGCAGGCCGACGCGCCTGCTGAAAGGGAGATGTACAAGTGGCTGCAACCCGGCGGGTTCGCCGCGGGCATGGCCGCAGATAATGATAAGGCCGCTTTCAGTTTTACTGTTTCACTGGCTTATGCAGGGAGATATACGGGCGTGCAGGCTTGGGATAGCGACAGGGGCATAATCAGGGTGGAGATACCCTGGGACCTGCTCCGGTCGGGGCGAGCCATGCAGGGAGAGCCGGAGGCTTCGCCGGTCTACCCCTGGTCCGTAATGTGCGACACCCCGGTGTCCGTCTCCACCGACCGCGATGCTTATGACGGGCTTCCTTTTATCGGCACCGCTTTTTCCGGCTGGGATGGCGGAGTCCGCACGCTGTGCTTCCCCGTTCTGGGGTCGGACGGTAACTGCCCCGCCCTGGAAGTGCGCCTCACTATCGGCACGCTTAAAAAACTTGAGCCGTATTTTTCCGTAAGAAGGGTGACCTGGGCGGAATATGACGCGGCCAGGAAGCTTCTTCTCAGCCGGAAGGGCGAGGCCATGAAAAAGACGGGCATGGCGGGAGCGGATGGCGCAATTCGCGGGGCGGCCGGCCTTTGGGCCGCTGAGGCGGCTTTATATTCTTCTTTGTGCGGCGCCGGCGGCGGCATCTGCCCGGAAGCCGCCGTGGACAGGGCATCGGTCTGCGCGCGGCTGCTGGCGCTTCCGGAAAATCATTACCTCTTCCGGCTCAGCCCTGGCAGGGCTGAGAGCCGACTGATGCTGGGCCTGATCGACAAAAAAACCGGCTTCGCGTTCCGCGGGCGCTCGATGGCGGAGATAAAGGCGGAGTGCGCTAATTAGCGCCGCCGCCCGGGAATGCCGGCAGGGCTACTGACCCGCAAGGTCATCAAAACCCCTTTTAAAACATAAACGCTGGCGCGAGCCAGCGGGGCAATACGTGTAAGCAATAATACGGCGCCCTTGTGAGCACCCGGTCTCAGGCGGGTGCGGCGGCAAGCCTGTAGAATATATACATGGCAGCACAGGATGGCGCGGGTAATTTAGGAAAGAAGACAGGCGATAGAACTTACCGGGGAATAAAAAACATGAACAAAACATTTAAAGCAGTCAATTGTCGACACTTCCGCATCGCGGCGCTTATATTTCTTTCATTAAGCGCCGGGCAGCTTGCGGGCCTGGCCGCCGAGCCGCCGCTTAGCGGGGCTGAGCTGCGCGATAGTTCGCTGGTGGGCGGTGAGTATTGCCCGGCTTCGGAAAAGCCGCTTTTCCGCGCGGTACGCAATGATTACTTCCCGCTGGGCCGGGTGATAGCCAATATGCTGGGCGATGAAACGGCCGAGCATGTGGCCTGGTCGGTGACGGAATATATGACCAGGCGCGGCTGGAACCCATCGGATCTGTCGCTTGACCAGGTCCGCGCGGCCAAACGCGCCGCCCTGGACGAACTGCTCAAAGCTAAAAAAGAATATGCCGCCAGCCCCTGCTCTATCGCGCTGAGGGCCGCTATATATACCGGCGGCGGCGGGACTTTGGCAAAATCCGGCAAGGCCATGGGAATCCTGGCCGGCGACAGCGTCTATGAAGCGGAGGGCTATGCCACTTGGGACAACAGTTCCAGGACCAGCGTTCTACTGGAGATCCATGAAGCCGGCATAAAGCGGGCCGGTTACGCCGGGCTTGGCAGCATTACCAGGGAATGGGCCCTTCCTCTCTTTATCCCGCATGATGAAATAACGGCCGCCTGGTCGTATGATTATTATGTCCGCAAGTTGCCCGCCAACGGCGGTTCTTCGGAACAAATAGAGGTCCGTGAGCGCCTGAATCCGGGTTTCGCCGCTTTCGACAGCCGGGCTAAGGCCGAGCTGGACGCCGAAAGAGAAGGCCGGCCCCTGGGCAGATTGCTGTATGTTATAAATACCTGTCAAAGTTCCTGCGAGACCAGCGCCGACACCAAGGCGGAATTTTCAAAGGTTCTCGGAGGAGTATTTATCAGCGCCAAGTTTGAAAACGGGCTTGGTTTTCAGGTAGTTAAGGTGAGGTGAGCTTTGCATGCCGGCGTGGAGTTATTTGGTAAGTCCGCAGGATCTAAGCTTTAACGGCTTGCTGGCGGTATTTATAGATAAACCTCAGGATGTCGCGCAAAGTAGTTTCGAGTCTAATTCTGAAAGGCCCGCCTTTCCTGTTCACGCCATTCAGGATACGGCGTAATGAACCACCCCCAAATTAGATTAAAGAATCGGCTAATTTCCTGTTATGCTCTTCATGTATTTTATAGACTTACCCTATGAAACCTGATTTTAAACGTGAGCAAACGTGGTGGGAAGGTAAGGCGGACGGCGAGGAGCGGGATGTCGCTGACGAAGCGATTAACCGGGCGTTGCGCTGGCGCGCTATTGAACGCTGCCTTAAAGGCGTCAAAACCATAGCGGAAGTTGGCGCCGCCACCGGCGCATTCGCAATACCACTGGCAAAACGCGGCTTCACGGTCACACATATTGATTTTTCAGCGCCGGCGATAGCCTTGGCGAAGCTAAAAGCGAAAGGGCTTAAGAATATTCAATTCGTGCAGGCTAACGCCGCCGACCTCCACATGTTCCCGAACAAAGCTTTCGATCTGGTCCTTAACATGGACGGGGCTGTTTCTTTCTGCGGGAAGGACGCAAATAAATCCATAAAAGAGACCTGTCGCATCTGCCGAAAAAAACTGATAATAACCGCTTCTAATAAAGCCTGGCTGATCCCTGTCTGGGTGGCCACCACCTTCCCGAAATTTAAAAAAATCGTCCCGGCCGTAAAATCCATGATAAAGGACGGTTTCTGGCATTACGACCAGCACCCACACAACAAACAAATCGTCCCCGGTTATTTCGGCACATTAAAGGCCTTCCTGCCCTCAGAATTGGCGGGGCTAATAAAAGCCAGTGGATTCAATGTGCAAACTTGCCATGGCTTAGGCTCACTAGCCAATCTAACAGGCAAAGATACTGTGGACTTCGTAAAGCAGAACCCTCGGGCTAGGGAAACCTTTCTGGATCTTTGCGAGGAGTTTGATAAAAAAATAATGCCTAATGGCCCAGGCACCAAACAAAGGGCAGGCCTGATAGCTATAGCGAAGCGCAAAGTATGATCACTACCAGAAGATCAGTGGAAAAGGATTTTGAACTAACTTTTGAAATAAAGAAGTCAGCTTTAAAGGACTACATTATTCAGGCATTCGGGCCGTGGAAAGAGGATCGGCAATTGGCGGAGCACCGCAAGGATTTTTCTTCGGGCCAATTTGAAATAATTGAGGCCGACGGGGTAGGCGCGGGTTACCTTTGGGTACGCAGGACAGATAAAGCCATTTACCTTGTTGATATCTGCGTGTCGCCTGAATATCAAGGCAATGGCATCGGGTCCCGGATAATAGGAAAATTACTTTCGGAGGCGAAAGCCCGCCGGCTCCCGGTAGAACTAGGGGTTTTTAAGGTAAACCACTCCGCCCTTAAGTTATACAAAAAGCTTGGCTTCAATCAGACTTCTGAAACCCAAACGCATATTCTCATGAGGTCTTTGCTCCCCGCGGGCTACCGGCTATTGCAACCTTTCTAACACCAAGTAAGTTGTACGGCAAGTTGTGTTCTTCGTGTATCATAACACGAGGGAACAACAATGGATTACAAACGGGTGACTGCG
>CAIXBR010000042.1 GCA_903917735.1 uncultured Elusimicrobia bacterium
AAGAAAGATTCTAGAGCAACTCATCGAAGCTAATATTCGTATTTTCAGGAACGGCACTGGGAATTGATAGGTGGCATCATACTTGTGGGTAATAGAAAGGTGGTGTGGGAGGACGGCGGGTGAACTAATCACCCGCCTCCTACCCGATTGCCATAAACCATAGGTCCTAGGGCCCAGGCCGGAGCGGGTCTGCGGTCCCTTGTTGAGAAACCGCGGTTAGGCTAAACTATACGTATGAACTTACGCAACCTGCTCCCGGAGGTCTCCATGATACGCAAACTATCGATATCGGCCGTGGCCGTTTCACTGTTCGCTTCCATCGCATCCGCCGCGATGAATTTCGACGGCGGCAAGAACCTTAATATTAAGGAAGAGATCGCCAATATGGACGTAGCGGTCCCCGCTGCTACCCCGGACAAGGGGATAATGAGCTGGCTGTTCGGCAAGCCGTCGGTGCAGAAGGCCCCCGCCGAGTGGACCATAATGGTTTTTGTGAACGGCAAGAACAATCTTGAGCCGTTCGCTATAAAAGATATCAACGAGATGGAGCAGGTCGGTTCTAACGCCAATCTGAACATAGTGGTGGAGATGGGCCGCATGGACGGCTACGACACCTCCAACGGCGACTGGAAGACCACCCGCCGCTACTATGTGACCAAGGACAAGGATACCGCTAAGATCGGCTCGAAGATGCTGGCGGACCTGGGCGATATCGACATGGGCAACTACCAGAGCGTCATCGATTTCGGTAACTGGGCCAAAGCCGCCTACCCGGCCAAGAAGTACATGCTGATAATCTGGAACCACGGCGCCGGTTGGGAGAAGGGCCTGAACCTGGCCATCACCAAGGGAATTTCTTATGACGAAGTGACCGGCAACCACATCAATACCCCGCAGATGGGCCAGATCCTTAAGGGCATCGGCGGCGTAGACGTGTACGGCTCGGACGCCTGCCTGATGCAGATGGCCGAAGTTGACTACGAGATCAAAGATTCTGTTAAGTACATAGTGGGCTCCGAAGAGACCGAGCCAGGCGACGGCTACACCTACAACACCTTCCTGGGCCCCGTGGCGGCCAAGCCGACCATGACCGCAGAAGAGCTGGCCAGGACCGCCGTGGCCGCTTATGCGGACCACTACCAGGCTGCCAACGAAGGCGCTACCCAGAGCCTGGTGAATCCCGCCTACATACCCCAGCTGCTGACCCTGACCAACGACTTCGCCTACGCGGTGACGCAGTCCGGCGACAAGACCCTGGCCAAGAGCGCCCGCGACGGCGCCGTTAAGTTCGCGATGGCCGAGAATAAGGACCTTTACGATTTCACCCGCCTGGTGGTGGAGGGAACCAAGAGCGCTGATGTGAAGGCCAAAGGGCAGGCGCTGATGAGCTTCATAACCTCCGACCTGGTAATGGTGAACCGCACCACCAACTCCCCCGGCGGCAGCTGGGACGAGCCGACCGATTATTCTCCCGCCAAGGGGATAGCCGTGTACATACCTTCCGGCACGCTCGGCGACGGTTACACGGACCTGCAGTGGGCCAAGTACTCCAACTGGGACGAGTTCGTGAACTGGATGAACCAGCCTTAAGAAATAACGGGCTTAAGAGAGGGGCCGGCTTAACCGCCGGCCCCTTTTTTTGCTTGTATTGACCTTGATAAATATCATATCCTGTGGGTAGATAACCCAAATAAAGGCCCCGTGGGGGGCCGATGGAGGAAGTGAATGAAGAAGCTGGCATTAGCGGTACTAGCCCTGTCGTTCTCCGCCCAGTTCGCACTGGCCGGTGTTAATTTCGACAGCGGTAAATTCAACCTGACAGACGAGATAACCAAGCTGGATCTCTCCGTGCCCGCGCCCGTGGCCGACAAGGCCGCCCGCCCGGACAAAGACTGGACCATAATGGTCTTTATTAACGGCAAGAACAACCTTGAAAAATACGCCTTCCTGAACATCAATCAGATGGAAAAGATAGGCTCTTCCGACAAGGTGAACGTGGTGGTCGAACTCGGCCGCATGAACAACTACAGCCACCTGGACGGCACCTGGAAAGGCACCCGCCGTTACCTGATACAGAAGGGCACCAAGCCCAGCGCTATCTTCTCCCCTGTCGTCTCCGATATCGGCAAAGTCGACATGGGCGACTACAAGAGCGTTGTTGACTTCTCCAATTGGGCCAAGACCACCTACCCCGCCAAGCATTATATGCTGATAGTCTGGAACCACGGCGCGGGCTGGATAAAGAGCGTCGACGGCGAAGTTACCAAGGGTATTTCGTACGACGATGAGACCGGTCACCATATCACCACCCCTCAGATGGGCACCATGCTTAAGAGCATCGGCGGCGTGGACGTATACGGTTCCGACGCCTGCCTGATGCAGATGGCGGAAGTGGACTACGAGATAAAAGATTACGCTAATATCATCGTCGGTTCCGAAGAAACCGAACCCGGCGACGGCTACACCTACGACACCTTCCTGGGCCCCATAGTGGCTAACCCCTCCATGGACGCCGAGGGCGTGGCGAAGACCGCCGTTGACGCCTATACGGCCCACTACTCGCCGAGCAACCAGGGCGCCACGCAGAGCTATGTCCGCTCTTCCGCGCTCCCCGGCTTCCTCGATGCCTCCAACGCTTTCGCCAGCGCCCTGATGCAGGCGAACGAAAAGGCCGTTGTTAAGACCGCCATGGGCTCGGCGCAGAGCTACGCCTATGCGGAGAACAAGGACCTGTACCACTTCACGCAGCTCGTGGTCAATACCACGGCCAACAGCGACGTGAAGGCCAGGGGCAAAGCCCTGATGCAGTACATCACCGGCACCCTGGTCGGAGACAATAAGATCTCCGGGAACTACACCAACTCCTACGGGATCGCCGTGTATCTGCCCAGTGCCGCGGCCCCGGCTGCTTACGCCGACCTGGCTTGGGCGAAAGCGTCCAACTGGGACGACCTCATCGCTTGGCTGGCTCAGCCCTAAGCACACTTAGCTGAATTGAAAGGCCGGCTTAACCGCCGGTCTTTCTTTTTATATCAGTGCGGAAGGCAACGGAAAGCTATGGAAAGCAACTGAAGAAAAAGGGGGAAAGGTGCTGCGGACAAGGCGTATGCGCTGGCTTGGTCGGCGGCCTTCAAACAGAATGGCTTTATAGGCCGGTATATGCTAAGCAGCGGGGTATGTCTTCGGGTAAAAGAAAACCGGCCGGGGGTTAACCCGGCCGGTTCTGTTACTTAATGCCTATCGGTTATTTGCCAGCGGCGGGAGCGACGGGGGCATCGGCTTTCTTCTCAGCCTTTTTGCCGGCGTGCTTGCCTTCGTGCTTTACGATGGCTTTCACGGTGACTTTGCCGTCTTTGGCAACGGTCACTTTCACTTTCTGGCCCTGGGCAAGGGCGGCCAGCTTGGCGGCTTCCACGGCGAAGGTCTTCTCTACGCCTTTCTCGTTCTTCACGGTGATTTCGTTCTTCACGGTGTCGATGGCGGAGATCTCACCACCGAAGTTCTCGGTTTTCTTGGCCACTTCTTTCTTGGCAACGGGCTTTTCCATCTTGGCCGGAGCGGCAGCGGGGGCTGCGGCAGGGGCCTGCTGGGCGAAGCTCATTCCGGCGAAAGCTACAAGGGCTACTATCGAAAGTACTATTTTCATGTAATTGTTTCCTCCAAAAGATTGACTGCTATGGTTATAGTTTAACAAGAACCCCATTAAACCACGCTTAAAACAACATTAAAAGATTTTAATCTTGTGCCTGCGACTGGGCATCCTGCGGTCGGTTCGTTATACTTTTTTAGTTGGATGTGGGAAGACTACGGTGAAGATGGAGCCTTTGCCGGGCTGGCTTTCGGCTTTTATTTCGGCCTGGTGGGCGTCGGCTATGGACTTGGCGATGGCCAGGCCCAGGCCGAAGCCGGAGGAGCTGCGGGAGGAATCGGCGCGGTAGAAGCGCTTGAAAATGTGCGGCAGGTCGGCCTCGGGAATACCCACGCCGTGGTCCGATATCTTCACGGCCGGGCGTCCGGTCTCGGAGTAAATTTCAACCTTAACTTCGCCGCCGGCAGGACTATACTTCAAAGCGTTATCTAATAGATTAAGGAACAGCCGGCGCAACTGGCCCTGGTCGCCACCCACTTCCTTTATACCAGGCGCCGCGGACAGCCGGATAGCGGTGCCCGTTTTCTCGGCCACTCCGGCCAGACTCTTCACCGAGCCTTCAAGCAGGATCGGCAGGTTCACCGGGGCGTGGTCCAGCTTCACTTCCCTGTTGTCGAAGCGGGCCAGGGTCAGCAGGTCGCCCACTATGCGCGACATCTTTTCGGTCTCTTCCAGATTGCTCTGCAGCACAGCCGCGTATTCCCCGGCCGACCGGGCCTTTTTTAGGGCCACTTCCAGTTCCCCCTTAAGTATGGTCAGCGGGGTTTTTAGCTCGTGCGAAACGTCCTGTATAAAACGCCGCTCCGACATGAAGGAATCCTCCAGGCGCGAAAGCATGGCGTTGAAAAGGTCGGCCAGTTCCCGTATCTCGTCGCGTCCGCGCGGCGTCTTCAGGCGCAGGCTCAGGTTCTCGGCGGTTATCTGGCGGATGGTGCGGGCCATTTCCGCCACCGGCCGCAGCGCCACCCGGGCGAAGAACATGCCGAAGGCCCCGGTGAGCAGTACTATCAGCGGCACCAGCGCCGCCATCATCACGCGCAGGTTCTTCAGCGCGAACTGCGTGTGGTAAGTTGAGCGGTAAGCCTGCACTATATAAGCGGTCCCGGCGCCGCCGGAGGCTGGCGTGGTGTAGGAGCGGAACGTGTTCTCGCGGTTCTCCTCGTCCTCCACCTTTATCGTGTCGTACGCGGCGTTGCCCTTCATGGCGTCTTTTAGCGTGCGTTCAGGCAGGTCAGGGGCGCCGTCCTCGTCTTTGGCGCCTTCCAGCACAGTCCCTGCTGCGTCCAGTATGCGCAGCTGCACGGTGGTCTGCCTGGGGTCTTCCGTGTGCACGCGCACCAGGTCCGGGGCGATCTTATAGAAGGCGTCGCCCTTGGCCGCAGCCGCCGAATGCCTGCCAACCTCTATGCGCTCCGTTTCCAGGTAGGCTTCCAGCGCGTCCGCCACGCCCTCGGCGCGGTAGGCCAGCAGCTGGTCCATATTCTCGTCCAGGCTTTTTTCAAGGTTCTTGTATACCAGCAGGCTGAAAAGGGTAAGCGTAACGGCCAGCGCGGCCGCGTACCACAGCGTTATCCGGAACCTTACGGAATTAAACATCGCTTTTTAGAATATAGCCTTTGCCGCGGATGGTTTGTATGACCTTTTTTGAGGGGCTGGTCTCGAGCTTGCGCCGCAGGTAGTTGATGTAGACGTCTATGACGTTGGTGCCGGTGTCGAAATTTATGTCCCACACGTGCTCGGCTATCATGGTGCGGGTCACTATCTTGTCCTTGTTACGCACCAGATATTCCAGCAGCGAGAATTCCTTGGCGCTCAGGTCCAGTTCGCCCTTCCCGAGGCGGGCCTTGTGGGCGGCCAGGTCTATCTCTATGTCGCCGGCAGTAAGCACTGACGAGGATTCGGCGGGCTTCGCGCGCAACAGTGCCCGTATGCGGGCCAGCAGCTCTTCGAAGGCAAAAGGTTTTGTAAGGTAGTCGTTCGCACCGGAATCCAGGCCCTTTACCTTGTCCTCTACCCTGTCTTTGGCCGTAAGCATCAATATGGGCGCGGCGAAGCCGGAAGCGCGCAGCTTTGAGCAGACAGCGAGGCCGTCCAGGCCGGGCAGCATCACGTCCAGCAGCAGCAGGTCGTAGGGATTCTCTTCGGCCAGAGTAAGGGCTTCGGGGCCGGTATGAGCTATGTCGGCGGCGTAGCCTTCCTCTTTAAGGCCACGTTTTACGAAATCGGCTATTTTCTTTTCGTCTTCGGCAATCAGGACGCGCATATTATCAGACCCTGGCTTTAAAATACGAGATGGTCTTCTTAAGCCCTTCCTCAAGCTGAACCTTGGGCTGCCACTTCAGTATCTTCTTGGCGCGGGTTATGTCGGGGCGGCGCACCTTGGGGTCGTCCTCGGGGAGCGCGCGGAAAACTATTTTAGATTTGCTGCCTGTCAGCTTCTTTATCGTTTCGGCCAGCTCCAGCAGCGAAACCTCGTGCGGATTGCCTATGTTTACGGGATTGTTCTCGCGGCTTATCAGCAGGCGGTAGATGCCGTCCACCAAGTCGGAGACGTAGCAGAGGCTGCGGGTCTGGGAGCCGTCGCCGTAGACCGTTATGGGCTTGTTCTTCAGCGCCTGGGTCATAAAGTTGGGCACGGCGCGTCCGTCGTTAAGACGCATGTTGGGGCCGTAGGTGTTGAAGATGCGCAGCATCCGCACCTGCATGCCGTGGTAGCGGTGGTAGGCCATGGTCATGGCCTCGGCGAAGCGCTTGGCCTCGTCGTACACTCCGCGCGGGCCTATCGGGTTGACATTGCCCCAGTAAGACTCTACCTGCGGGTTTATCAGCGGGTCGCCATAAACCTCGGAGGTGGAGGCTATCATGAAGATGGCCTTCTTCTCTTTGGCGAGGCCCAGGGCCTTGTGGGTGCCCAGCGCGCCCACCTTCAGTGTGGGGATGGGAAACTTGAGGTAATCGATGGGGGAGGCGGGGCTGGCGAAGTGCATTACGGCGTCCAGCTTGCCGGGGACGTGCAGGTAATTGGTTACGTCGTACTTGGTAAATTCGAACTTCGGATTCTTGAACAGGTCGTTGATGTTCTCGATATTTCCCGTTATGAAGTTGTCTATCCCTATTACGGAGTGCCCCTTGCCCAGCATGTAGCGGGAAAGATGGCTGCCCAGGAAACCTGCCGCTCCGGTGACGAGTACTCTCATAAAGTAGATCTCCAGTTCTTTAGCACTTTCCCGGTCCGACCGCCCGTTGGGCCGGAACGCAAAACGCGGTCGGCCACACCGTGGCCTCCCTCATCATCAGGCCTCGGCGCTTACGCAAGCCTCGGCCTTCAGAAGGTTTTGCTAACCCGGCCCAACGGGCGGCCGGACCTGAGTCTTCTACGGTCTGCCTACTGACTTGTACGTCCAGCCCATGCCGCGCATTTTGGCCGGTTCGTACATATTGCGGCCGTCCACCATGATCTGGTGCTTCACCAGCTCCAGCAGCTTCTTCTGGTCCAGCTTGGCGAATTCGTTCCACTCGGTCACCAGGGCTACGCAATCGGCGCCTTTCACGCAGTCGTAGGCGTCTTTGGCGAAATATATGCCCTTTATCATTTTCTTCGCGTTCTCCTGAGAGATGGGATCGTAGCCGCGCACTTTGGCGCCGCGCTTAAGGAGCTCGCGCACTATGTCTATGGAGGGGGCGAAACGCATGTCGTCGGTTTCCGGCTTGAAGGCCAGGCCCAGCAGCGCTATGGTCTTGCCCTCCAGGTTCCAGAGCTCTTCCTCGATCTTCTTGATCAGCCACATCTTCTGGCCTTCGTTGATGTCTTTTACGTTCTTGAGTAGTTCGAAGTCGTAGCCCACCTGGGAGCTGAGCCAGTAGAAGGCTTCCAGGTCCTTGGGGAAGCAGAAGCCGCCGAAGCCGATGCCGGCCTTGAGGAAACTGGCGCCTATGCGCTTGTCCAGGCCCATGCCGCGGGCCACGTCCTCCACGTTGGCGCCGGTCTTCTCGCAGACGTTGGCCACCGCGTTGATGAAAGAGATCTTGGTGGACAGGAACGAGTTGGAGGCGTGCTTTATCAGCTCGGCGCTCTTCACGTTGGTCACCACTATCGGGGCGCCCTTCATGGGCTTGTATACACGGCGCATCACGTCCTCGGCCTGTTTGGAGGCCACACCCACTACCACGCGGTCCGGCCTAAGAAAGTCCCACACCGCAGTGCCCTCGCGCAGGAATTCCGGGTTGGAGGCGACGTCGAAAGGCAGGTGGTTCTTGTTGGTGCGCTTAACGGTCTTCTCTATCCAGTGGCAGGTGGACACAGGCACGGTGGATTTTTCCACTATCACCGTGTAGTCGGTCATGTTCCTGGCCACTTCCTCGGAAACCTTCTCTATGGCGGACAGGTCGGCGGAGCCGTCCTCGCGGGGCGGGGTTCCCACGGCTATGAATACCGCTTCGGCGCGGTGCCCGTCGTGGTGCATGCCTTCTTTTATGGAATTAGCGAAATGCAGGCGGCCGGCTTTCACGTTCTTCTTTACCACGCGCTCCAGGTCGTCCTCGTAAATGGGCATGACGCCTTTCTCAAGCATCTTTATCTTGGCGGGATCGTTGTCCACGCAGACCACGCGGTGGCCTATCTCGGCCAGGCAGGCACCGCTGACCAGGCCCACATAGCCCGTTCCCACCATGCAGATGTTAACTTTCTCGTTCTTGTTCTTTTTCATTGCAGGCTCCAGGTGTTTATTTTCAGATCTCGTTTTTTTATTTCTGTTCCTTGGCGGAGGTGGCACCGGGGGCGCAGGCGGCTTCCCCGCCGTTCTCCAGCTCCACTTCGTGCGCCTTGGCCAGCTCGCAGGAGCGCTTCTTCTCCGCCTTGCCTATGAAATAGATGGCGATGAACATCAGCACCAGGCCCGCCCAGTCTTCCATCTTGGGCAGTTTCTGGTCGGGTATGAACCAGAAGACGAACAGCGTGGCGGCCGTGCCGGCTATCAGCGAGGTCAGCCGGTTGACCAGGCCCGAGAAGGTGGCGGTGCGCCCCTTGAACATAAACAGGAACACCGAGAAGAACGAGGACACGCCGAAGGGGATGCCCGAGAGGATTATTATCTTCCATTTGGGCGGCACGTTTTTAAAAGCGTCGGAGAACTGAAAAGCGAAGGTGTTCTTGATGTCCAGGACAGGCTTGCTAAGGGCTTCGCCGGCCGCTTTCATCTCTTCGGACCTGCCCTTATTGTCGGTCAGCAGCGTTGAGGCCGCCAGCAGGGCTTCTTCGGTTTTGGCGCGCTCTTCAAGTGTGAATTTGGAGGTATCGGAGGTCAGCAGGTTCTCGGCCTTCTGCACTGAGGAAACAAGCGATTCGCGTTGCGGGGAGTTGGAGACCTGCGCGGCAGCCGGCGGCGCTACCGGGGTGAACGGCAGTTCCAGCGGCCTGTTCACCACTTTAAAGAAGATAAAGCCGGCCAGGATCAAGGTGCAGGTAGAGGTTATCTGCTCTATGGCGAAGAAGCCTTTGGTGTCATAGACGGCGCCCTTGGGCCTTGTGTTCTTGTAGTAATTCATTATGTAAATGCGGATGGTGTAGGCCGTGAGGTAGAAGGTCAGTATCGTCATGGCCGCCGCGTTGCCTATGAAGTCGAAGCTCGACTTTTCGAACACAAAAAGCTGGCTGAAGAAAGCGGCATAGTTGCCGGTGGACTGCACCATGGCGGTGGCGCCCTTGAAATTCAGGATTTGCATGGCCACGGCGCCCAGGGCTATGACCACAGCCACGTTCTCTTCCCAGTAAACCTTCTTTTTAAGGATGCCCTGTATTATCTGCGCCTGGTCGATGAGGCGGCTTATTACTATGATGCTGGCCCGCATTATTATCATGGCCACCATGACGGAGATGGGCAGGGTGTACATCAGTGTGGTGGTGGGGATCACCACGGCGGTGCAGATGCCGGAGGGAATTATGTAGAGGAGTTCCCGGGGGAGGTTCATTCCCAGGACTTTAATCCTGTCGGTGGACTGGAATTTATACCAGCCCCAGGCGAATACGATGAGGTTGGGGATGATTATGCCGCCGATGGTGTTGTAGATGGTGTAAGTGGTGCCGGTTATGCCGAGTTGCTTCTCGAAGTATTTGGCCAGGAAGCCGGTAATAACATAAAGCCCGAAGTAGCTGAAGGAGAGCTGAAGCAGCCTCTCGGTGGTGCCTTCATTCGTTTTCTGGGAAAAAACTGTCTTTAATGTTTTGAACATAATAGTCCCTAGCCGATTGCCCACCCTCGTCTAGTTAACTATATTATTATAAATAAAGGGGCAGCCTGCAAATGGAAAAGGCCCGGTCCTATAGGAGCCGGGCCTTTTTCATTCCGCCGGATGCGTCAGGGCTTCGGGGCCCTCTTGCGTGAAAGTTCGGCTGCTTTCTTGATCTTGCCCATCAGGGTGTCGAGGTCGAAAGGTTTTACCAGGTAATCCATAGCTCCGAAAAGCAGCGCGTCGTTCAGGGTGGCGGCGTCGTTAAGGCCGCTTACGGCTATTATGGGAATGTGGGAAGCGGCTTCCCTGTTGCGGATATCGCCCATCAGGGTTATGCCGTCCACGCCGGGCATCATTATGTCCATCAGGATAACGTCGGGCATTTCAGCCGGTTTGGCTTCGGCGAAGAATTCGCGGGCTTTCCTGGGGTCGGCAAAAGTCCGCACCTCGCAGCCGGCCGAGGCTATGCCGGTCTCGTATATCTCTAGTATGGTCTCGTCGTCATCTACGGCGGCCACTTTTATTCTTGGTTCTTCTGCCATAGGGTTATTCTAACAAAAAATCAGGGCTTTTTTGACGCGGCGCGCGTCCGTTTGACTTTTTTTACCGGCTTCGGCTCTGGCGCGCTTTCTTTCTGTGCCTTGTGCGCCACGTCCAGCACGGTGCATTTGAAGGTTCCGCGCGTGCTTGGCACGTAGAACAGCGTGCGCAGGCCGTAAAGCTGCCGCGTGGAGACGAACTCCTGCAGTTCCTTTTCGGCCGCTTCGTCCTCCAGCGGCACCAAGCGGTGCGGCTCTTTGATGGCGGCCAGCAGCGGCTTCACCTTCTGTATATCGTAGGTCTCTATGTTCTTGATCTCGCCCGCCTGGGCCGCTTTTTCCCGGAAGGAATCCAGCTCTTCGCCTTCCACGGGCTCGGCGCGCAGGAAGGAGCGCAGCCCGGTCTCCAGAGGCATGGCGGCGGCGGCCTTTTTTATCTCGCCGAAAGCGTAGGAGAAGGCCTCGCCGAAGTCGTTAAGCGGCGCCGTGGTGCGGGTGAGTTCGCCGCTTATATAGGCGGAAACCTTCATTATGTCGCCGCGGTAGAACACCATCTTGCTCTGTTTTGCATTCTGGGAGTTGATGATTTCCGAGTTCTCCACCTCGCGGAAAAAGTCCTTCACCAACTGCGGCGCTATCTTGCCGCGCCTGGTCACAAGGCTCTTGGGGGTCTCCTCGCGCAACAGGGCCTGGCCGTCCTGCGCCACCTCCAGGTAGTACTCCTGGCCGGTCTTTATCGAGGAAACGGTCATCCAGGCGGCCTTGGCGCGGGCGCCCTGGCTGTACGGTCTGAAAGCTGTCAGCGCGGCGGCGCCAAGGACCAGCGCGGCCAGTATGGCCAGGCGCTTCATGGCTTCTCCACCGCCCTGTCCGCGGACCAGGCGCCGCCGTATTTAAAGGCGGCCCAGGTCAGGGCAAGCAGGCAGAGGTTCTGGCTGAATTCGTGCGTTATGGAATTGGACCTGGAGTTGCCGAAGCAGCCGCAGGAAGTCACCGGGAGGTGCCTCAGCCAGGCCTGGCCCAGCAGCACCTCGAAACCAACGAGCATGGCTCCGGTGAACAGGGCCGACAGGCGGGTGAAGACCCCGGCGGCCAGCAGCAGGCCGGCATAAAGTTCTATCCAGGGCATAGCGTAGGCCGTCCAGAGCGAAAACTGGGAATTGAGGACCTTGTAGCCTTCTATGGCGTAGGCGAATTCTTCGGCCGGAGCCAGGGCTTTTATCACGCCGGCGTAGATGAAGATGCCGGCGACTATGAGGCGGCACAGCAGGCCGGCTATTTCTTTTATATCGGTCTTTTGGTCCGTCATTTGGCGCCTTTTTTCAGGAGGTTGTCGAATTTCATGGCCTGGTCTATCAGCTGGCCGGCCCCCACGGCGCGCTTGCCGTTTATAAAGAAGGTGGGGGTGGCGTTCACGCTTTTCATATCGGCTTCGGCCATTTCAAGTTTCAGGCGTTTCAGCGTCTCTGGGGCGTCGGAGCAGGACTGCATTTTGGGCCAGTCCAGTTTGAGCTGCAGCGCGTAGGCTTCGAATTCGTTGGGCGTTTGCTTGGCGAAGGCCCATTTTTCCTGGTTCTCAAAGAGCAAGGCGCCGTATTCCCTGAACTTGCCCTGCTCGCCGGCGCAGTCGGCGAAGGCCGCGGCGCGCAGCGACCAGGGGTGTATGCCGGTGAGGGGGTAATGTTTGAAGCTGACGCGCAGACCGGTGCCGAAAACTTTCAGCATCTCGTCTATTTTTCCGGCGGCCATGCGGCAGGCGGGGCAGGCGAAATCGGTGTATTCGTAGATGCGCACCGGCGCGTTGGCGGGGCCGAAGGTGCGGAAGTCAGGCGCCGGGCGCTCGGGGCCCAGGTCGAACTGGCGAGCGAGCAGTATGGCGATAGTGAAAACGAAGATTATAGTGAAGCCCAGCGCCGCCAGCCGGGCGTTTTTCTGATTTACCATATTTAAGAATTATACAGTAACTCCCCCGTGGAAATCTATATCTTTGCGAAATAGAGGCCTGGCGGGGGTTATTTTTTTATTTCGGGGGCAATTATTTTTACTATCTTGGAGTGGGAGGTGGCGCCTTTTATCAGCATTATCTTTTTGGCCTCTAAGCCCAGAGCCAGCGAGAGCTGGCGTATAGCGGAGGCATTGGCCAAGCCCCGCTCGGGCGGGGACTTGGTCCAGATCTCATAGGCGTCGTCGGCTTTCTTGACCAGCTTGTCACGCCGCGAACCGGGGTGAACCTTCAGTTTAATGAACATCAGACTATCAGAGATTCAGAGGTCATCTCGGCCGGCTGGGCCAGGCCCAGCACTTCCAACACCGTAGGGGCTATGTCCGAAAGAATGCCGTGCGGGCGCAGCTTCAAGCCGGCGGCTTCTTTGGAGATGTAAATGAACTCCACCGGGTTGGTGGTATGTGAGGTCATAGGCATGTTCAGCTTGTAGTTCCACATCTCCTCGGCGTTGCCGTGGTCTGAGGTGACGAACACGGTGTAGTCGTGCTTCAGGGCCTCGTCCACCAGCATGCCGACGGATTCGTCGACTATTTCAACGGCCTTAACGGTGGCGTCGTAGATGCCGGTGTGGCCGACCATGTCGCAGTTGGCGAAGTTGACCAGGATGAAATCGTATTTCTCCGCGGCTATTTCCTTTACGGCCTGCTCGCGCACCTCGGGGGCGTCCATTTCGGGGTGCTCGCCGAAGCTCGAGGGGTCCCAGTGGCCTTTCATCTCTTCCTGGTCTTCGTCTTTATAGGGGTCGGTGCGTTTGCCGTCGAAGAAGGAGGTTACGTGCTTGAACTTCTGGGTTTCGGCTAGGCGCAGCTGCTTCAAGCCCGCAGCGGAGATCACCTGGCCCAGCAGGTCGTCCATGCCGCCGCCTTCATCCATTGGGGGGAGGGCGCTGAACTTGAATTCGTCGTAGTAACGGGTGAGGCCGCAGTACACGATGTCGAATTTCTTCCAGCGGCTGCCGGGGTAATTATCCTCTACGAAGGCTTTGGTGAGTTGGATGGCGCGGTCTTGGCGGAAGTTGCAGTGTATTACGGAGTCGCCATCCTTCAGGCCTGGGTAGCCTTCTATTACGGTGGGGGGGATGTACTCGTCGACTATAGGGAGGCCGTTGGGGTTCTTCATTGTGGCGTAGTCAGTGGTAAGGGCTTCTTCGGCGGATTTAGCTTTCAGGCCTTCGCACTTTGTAATGGTGTTGTAGGCAGCATCGGTGAGCTTCCATTTTTCGCCGCGGTCCATGGCGTAGTAGCGGCCCATTATGCTGCCTATCTGCGCGTTGCCGACCTCTTTTAGTACTTCGTCCATCATTTTGAGGTAGGTGATAGCGCTTCTCGGGGGAGTGTCGCGGCCGTCGGCGAAGAAGTGTACGTAGACCTGTTTTATGCCTATGCGCTTGGCTTCGCGCATGATGGCGTACATGTGGTCCTGGTGGGCGTGTACGCCTTCGTCCTGGACCAGGCCCATTATGTGCAGGGCGGAGCCGTTAAGCACGGCGTTGTTCATGGCGGCAGCCAGGTGGGGGCACTTAAAGAAGGTGCCGTCCTGGATCATGTCCATTATGCGTTTGAGTTCCTGTATGACGATGCGGCCGGCGCCCATGTTGAGGTGGCCTACTTCGGATGAGCCCTGGTAACCCTTGGGGAGACCTACGGCTTCGCCGGCGGGTTCGAGGACGGTGTTGGGATAGGTTTTAAGGTAGCGGTCCATGTTGGGCTTGTTGGCGTTGGCCACGGCGTTGTACTTATCCGGCTTGGCCATGCCCCAACCGTCGCGTATTATAAGAAGAACTTTTTTCTTGTCCATATTTTTATCCTCGCTAACGCTAAATCTTTGTCTGATTATTTTAGGAAATATGGAGGCATGATGGGGAGAAGAACAGCTTTGTGCCCACAATGATGCCACATGCCGACCCCCCCCGACTACCGTTCCAGAAACCCCGGCGCGGACCCCCCTGGCCCATATAGTTCTGAACAATCTCCTGGAATTTGAACAATGGCTGAAAAGCCCGTCCGACGCCCGGCCCCGCCCGCATCCCGCCATAATAACCGCATTGAAAAAAATCGTGAAATGCGGCGTAATGCGTTACGGCGCAATGCGGTTCCGCTGCCCCGAATGCGGAGCTATACCTTTGTCGCTTTCTCCTGCGCCTAGTCTGGCGGTAACCGTGCTTATGTCCCCTGCTATTAGTAGGACTGGGCGAAACAGTAAGCCTCCGTGCCGGATTGTTTTTCAACGATGAATTTTATAAGGGGTAGGAAAACAGTCTGCAGTTTCTTTATGGCGGAACCTGACGGGGAATGGGTGTCGTCGTTCAGGCGGTGCTGCACGTCGTTGCCCTGCAGCCTGAGGAGTTTGAGCATGGGCACGACGCTGTTGTTGTAGTCCACGATGTTGTCCCTGGTGGCGCTGAGGATGAACATTTTCTTGCCCTGGTACCGGTGCAGCCAGGTCATGCTGTCGGACGTCGCCAGCTCTTTGCGCAGGGAAGCTTCATCCGGGTTCAGGTCCTTCAAGGCTACGGCAACTTCGCTGTCGGGGCTGCTGCGGACCCGGTTCATCAGGATATTAGCCATATCCACGCCGCCTACCAGGAAGCCGTACTTCGTGAAGCCCTGGTCGAAAGCGCCTACGGTCAGGCCCAGGACCGAGCCAAGGGAGATCCCGGAAAGGGAGATGTTTTTAGTATCCACGTTCTCCCTGGTCTCCATGTAGTTCCTGAGCATGTGCGCGTCCAGGATAAGCTGGAGCACGTTCTTCCTGAAATCCACCATGTTGGAGGTAAGGAATTGCTCGTTGCCCTGGCGCCTGAGGCCGTAATGGGGCATGTGGAGCACCACCACGATCGCTGGCTTGGATACTATACCGGGAGCTATGGCCTTGGCTATGTTCTCTATAAGCTCTACTTCGTTAAGGATGTGGTGCAGTATGATGGTGGTCGGATACTTGATGTCGCAGTTCTGATCCTGCACGGCCGGTTCATAGATGCGGGCTACTACCATGTTGGAGGCGTGTCCGTCGGGCCTTTGTATCAGGCTGGGAAAGCGGACGGTGGTTTCTTTTACGAAATTCCCGGCAAGGCGCCTTTCGGTTATGGCAACCGGCCACTTCTTCCCCGCTTGGGCGTTCAGGGTGTTATAGACCTGGTCCTGGAACTCCTGGCTGCGCAGGATCTCGTTCTCGAGCAGCTCCGTCGGGATGTCGTTCTTGTAAAGGTTTAACAGGCCCTTTTCTATATCAGCCCTGGATGACGGAACGGTTGGCAGGGGCTTTATTTCGAATTGGTAATCGGCCTGCCTGACGGATTTCGCGGCGCCTTCCGATGCGCTCACGCCCGTAACCGGCGGCACGGCTATGGTTGAGAGTCCGGCAGGGCCGAAGTCCCGGGCTTGTACTGCAAGGTTTTCTAAATTTGCTGCGTGGATCGACTGGGCGAACAGGAACATTAATGTGGTTGTGATAAATTTTATCATGCTTATAGTATTGCAGACGGCGGGGAGGCGGGCAGGGGCCCAAGGGCCCAGATGAGCGCGGTAAAATGGCCGATATTCAGTTGTAAAAAAGACCTTCGGCTGCGGCAGGGAAGAGCTTCGCGCAAAAGATGCCTTTTCCGGGCGTAATTCGGTCCGCGCTCGTCCGGGTCGATTGGATGTGCTATAAAAATGCGGGGGCAGCATATTATTCGAATCAAGAAAAATCCCAAAAGCTCCTGCTGCCTTTACAGCCTTTATCCTGCGACCTGCCGCATCCGCAGCCTCCTCTTGCTCCTTCTTCCTGGCCGGAGAAACCGCTGCCCCAGCCTTTGCTCACCGTGCCCCGAACGGAGCATGGTTTGACCTGTCCGAAAAACTCTTATTTAAAAGTGTGGTGCTCTTTATTTTGACTCTCCCTAACTACAGTTTGGGAAGTGTTAGCAGTTAGTTAAAGTACATTAGTGGTTATATATAGTGTTCCTCCATCTTGTTTTTTTGCTGTACATTTTATACTAAGAGTGTCGGTATTCCGCACCTTAGTTTCCCAGCAGTTCATCGGCATCCGCAACTCAGGCAGCAAGCAGGTGACCGCTTACAGCCCGAACTGGTGTATCAGGTGGAACGCTATCTCCACCGGGGCAACGCTTACCGTGAACTTGACCGAGTTCCAGGCGGGATTGCCGCCAAGTTTGCCGGTGTCTAGCCTGGAAAAGCCTACCGCCTCTTTAGGTATGCCGAATAGGCCGGTATCAAGTACGCCGTTCCCATTAGTATCGTTGTAGCCGCTTAAGGAATACTCACCGGGCTTAAGTCCGCCGATCCTGTATTTCCTGACCGCGGGAGTGCTCTCGATTAGCACGGCCTTTATATCCTTATAACCTTTGTCCTGGAGTTTATGGCACTGCTCACTGCCGCATATAGCGAATAATACAGGTGCGTCGTTAGGTGTGGTAAAGCGGTCCACGGTCACTATCACGTCCCCGGGAGCGCTGGTCTCGGCAACCTCAGCAACAGGCACCGCGCGGCTCTCCTGGATCGATTCGGAACCCCGGGAAAGATTTACGGCACCCTGCGCCACGGCGAACGCCCCCGCGGCTGAATTTTCAAGGTCTTCCAATCCTCCCGCTTTAACCGCGGCGCTGGCCGCCAGCAGCAGGACTGTGATTATCACAGGGATCATTTTTTTCATTTGTTTTTCTCCGTTTATCAGCGCCGGGAAGGCTATGCCGGCTGTGTTTCGCTTTCATTTTCGGCTACATATACATTTTAGCGGGTCCGCGGAACTTTCACCTGAGGCGGAGTACTCACCCACGCCGCGTATTCCTTCTCATACGTTCTGCCCATTTGGTTCAGGCAGGGAAGGTGGATTTAAAAGCGGTTTTAGTGACCGGCAGAGTCACCAGGCATTCAGCAAAAGATCTTATAGATTATCAGCGGCAGGCCTAAGCCATACCATAACCGGAATTAGGTATGGTGTCCCTGCCTCCATTTGCCATTATAAGCCGCTACGGACACAACAAACAGGCTCCGAATACTCGTTCCCTTTAATATATTTTTACGGGCCTAGCGTTATGTAGACATATCCCCTCAATTTGTGTCACCAAGGGGCCAAACATGACAGGCTTCTGCTTTAATAGCTTAAAATTAGGTTTGCTTTTTAATTCATCTAGCTCCAAGGCGCTTAAATCGGCGCCGGTTATTACTAGCACGGGATATTCCGTGTAGCCGGATCCCCACAGAGCGCGTCCAGTACCTCCAGCCCGCTCATATCCGGCAGGCACATATCCAGCAGTATAATATCCGGCTTCAACTCCGCGGTCTTTTGTAAACCGGTACTGCTATTTTCGGCTACATCCACGGTATGCCCACCCATAAGCTCAAGAAACTTTTTTGCAATGGTGCGGCAGCCAAAGTCGTCATCAATTATGAGTATATCTAGGGGCCACTGAAAAAGTCCTTTTCTGATTGAAGTCTCGTCGTAAAAATGGGAAAATATAAGGGAAATAACGCATATAAACTGCACGGAATTCACACACAGACCACAAAAACCCGTGCAGTTTCGTAGCCCGGAGCCGCCCATGTATCGTCCCAAAGACCGCAAAACGCTACCATTGTTCCCTGAACTTTTCCCGCTTGGCGGGGGTTTAAGCGCCAATAACCGTTGGATAAAACTAAGCGGCCTTATTCCCTGGGAGCGGCTTGAAGAGATTTACCGCGGATATTTTTCTGAGGGAATGGGGCGGCCCGCCAAAGACAGCCGGCTTATCTGCGGACTGCTGATAGTGAAGCACGCGGAAGGTTATCCAGACATACGCCTGATCCATGAGTACCTTGAGAACCCGTATGTGCAGGCATTTTGCGGTGAAGACACTTTTAAAACCGAAGGCGGAATAAATCCGAGCCTGCTGTCCAAACTTCGCAAAAAGCTGGGCCCCGGTTTTTTTGCCCGGTTTGAGCGGGAAGTGCTGTGCGAACTGCAAACAAGCGGCTTGATAAAACCCGGCGAGCATCTGTTGGACGCCACAGTATTCCCGTCGGACATAACCTTCCCCACTGATGCGGGGTTTTTAAACAAATGCCGCCAGTGGACCGTGAAAGTGATATTGGCGTTCGGGAAGCGGTTCGACGTAAAAGAGAAAGCGCGGACATATTGCCGTAAGGCGCAGAAGGCGTATCTTGGATTCCAGAAGAAGCGCAGGAAGACCCGGCGTGAGATAAACCTGATGCGCGGAAAACTTCTGCGCTATCTGAAGCGCAATATCGGACAGTTTGAGACACTGGCGGCGGAGTACGCCGGGAAGCTGAAAGCATATGAGCGGGAATTTTTAAAGTTCCGGCTTAAAAAGGTGAAGCGGATCTATGCGCAGCAGTATGAGTTATGGCGCACGAAAGCCAGGAGAGTGAAAGAGCGGATAGTGAGCTTACACGCTCCGCATATCCGGCCGATAGTACGGGGTAAGGCGGGGCGGAACGTGGAATTCGGGGCGAAGTGTCTGTTAAGCTGGGTTGATGGATTTTGTTTTCTGGACAAACTGGGTTTTGACGCGTACAACGAGGGAGAAGATTTGGCCGGCAGCCTTGAGCGTTACAAAGAGCGGTTCGGGCATTACCCCGCAAGTTCCACCGGGGACGGGATATTCGGCAGCCGGGCCAACCGGGAGCATTTAAAAGAGATCGGCGTGCGTGGTGGCTACAAGGCGCTTGGGCGCGGGGCGGCGGTAAAAGAGAACCGTGCCTGGTACCTGCGGCAGCATAAGAAACGTGCAAGCCGGATGGAAGGGATAATAGGGCTTGGGAAAAACAGATTTGGGCTGGACCGGGTGAAGTATCGTATTGCAGGCGGTGAGGAAATGTGGGTGAGGCTTGGGTTGCTGGCTATGAACCTGAGCACGGCGATGAGGAAGATGGAGGCAAAGGCGGCGGCGTAAGAAGTCAGGCGGATAAAACCGAGAACAAAACTGGCGGGAAATACTTTCCAGAGATGGTTTTTTTTGTCTGGAATCAGCCTCCTGACTTTTTCAGCGGCCCCTAGCTAGCATCGCAGTAGTGCGCGCTTTTGTGAGATTAAGGGAAATGGTCTCCGCCCATAAAGAGCTTGCCCTCAAGCTTGCCGAACTGGAACGCAGGCTGGGCGGGCATGACGAGGAAATAAAAGCCATAGTCGACGTTATTCGCCAGCTGATGAACGGGATGAGTTAGCCGGAAGATGGCGGCCAGTCCGGCCCGAAGAAGCAAATAGGCTTTCGACCGGCATAAACTTGAGGTTCCAGATTGGAACCTCAACTAATCGAGCATAGTTCTTATCCCGTGGGGGCAGGAGTCCTATGATAAACAAGGGCTTTGAGATCTTACAGTATGCCATCTGCGATGTCTGGGTTAATAATTTATTGGACGGGGAAAAGAATCCTTATGTTTTTGCAACGCCAGGTGAAGCCGTCGCCGAACTTCAAGAAGAATTCGACGATCGGAACTCCGAGATCAAGGCCGGGGAACGCGACAAGGAGGATGGTTTTGATATCGCCACTTTCCAGATTAAATGCGTTGAAACCGGAATAACGTATGGGCTTGATATGATCGAAGGGAAAGTTGTGGTTTCTAAATGATGATCATGGCATGCACAGCCCATTGAAAGACCCCGGAACGCGCTATCCCGGCCAATCCCTGTCAGAGCAGATCCGGGATATTTCCGAGGACCAGTCCTCGGAGCTGGTGGTTCCATTCATGCTTATGCCGGTTGTGGCTTTCGCATGGACACAGCAGTTTTGGCCTAACCTGATAAAGCCTTGGATGATCACGCTAATTGCCGTGGTAGCCAGTGCCTGGTCTATCCGGCGAAACCTCGCAAAGGGCTTATTGGCGAGCAGACACTCGGCAAGTTCCTGGATAGCAGTTGATGCCGCACAAATATCCGGTCATTCACGACCTGGTCTGTAAGGCTGGCGAGAGGACTTTCAATATCGACCACGTGGGGTTCTCGCCCAAGTATTGGAAAAAGCCGGCCGGGCCGGATCACCGGATATTTTATGACGGCCATAGGATACTGGCTGACGGCCATGCGCCGGACAATGACCCGAGGACCGAGGCCGTGGCAGGCGCAAGATCGGTACAGGCGATCCTTGAGATCAGGACGGGAAAACGGTTCGATGTTAAGCCGGTGCTGGTGTTCCTGGGCTGGTACACTACCAGGAATCCCAAAGACGCCCCCGCGTGGGTCCTTAACGAGGTTGCCGTGCCGGTCTTCATCAAGAATGATTTCAGGGAGTGTTAGCGGCGGCCCAAAAATGTACAGTTTCCGCCGGTCCAAAGTGTACAGCTTGAGCCATTTTTCGCGATTTGGGCAAGCGCCATCGGGCCTTCGCGGGTAGTCAAAAACAGCAGCCTCCGCTGCTCCCCTTAAAGCCT
>CAIXBR010000043.1 GCA_903917735.1 uncultured Elusimicrobia bacterium
CCCTAATCCTCCGCTAAGAGGGTTGTCCCATAGAGGAATAGATTTCACCCGATGGGTGAAGCCGCACTTTACCGTATTCATGCGCCGGTTTACTGCCCTCAAACCGCTTATAAAAAAATAGAATGCCTCTTGTGGTCTTTCCAATTCAACACAGGAGGCACTCCAATATTATGATACGACAAAAACCAGCCGGCTTCAAAGTGAAAAAATCAGATTCTGCGCTTACCTCGTTCGCCGGCCTTCCCATTATCTCCGATCTGGCTCATTCCTGCGGTCTTATAAAACAACTCAATGCCATAAACGGTTTATGGAAACGCCGGGGCGATTATTCCACCGCTGACCATGTAATGAGCCTCGCACTTACAATTATCGCCGGCGGCGAACGTCTTGATGACACCCGCCTGCTTAAAAATGACGCGGCGGTTTCAGAATTGCACATCGCATCCGTTCCCGCCTCCAATACCGCCGGGGTTTTTCTGAAGCGCTTTTCCCATAGAACGACAGCAGCCCTGGCACACGCCGCACTTGTGCCTGCGGCTTTTGCGCTTAGGCGGCTTAAAACGGCCACTATCGACATCGATTCTTCGCTTATAGAATCCGACAAGGAAAATGCCGCATTCACTTACAAGAAATTCTCCGGCTACAACCCTATGCTTGCCTGGTGCCCGGAAGCTGAAATATTTATCGCCTGCCTTTTCCGGAACGGAAACGCCTCCCCGCAGTCCCATATACTTGAAACATTCCAATACTGCCGGGATAAATTCAATGAAGGCACGCGCCTGCGTTCCGACAGCGCCGGCTACCAGTTGAAAATAATGGATTACTGTGCGGCACAGGGCATTGATTTCACCATAACGGCCGACCTGGATACAAGCGTGCGCGACGCTATAGCGGCTATTCCCAAAAAAGACTGGCGGCTGATGATAAAGGACGGGGAAACTATTTTGTTCACCGAAACCGTGCACGCGCCCGGCGTCACCAACCTGCGCAAAAAGCTGCCGGCCTTCCGGCTTATCGTTACGCGCAAGTTAAGCTGCCAGCTTGAACTGTTCAGGAATATTTTTGTGGACCACGCCATAATCAGCAACTTCCCGGAGGGATACAGCACCGAAGATATTTTAACGCACCATAACGCACGCGGGAATGCCGAGAAAGCCATAGAGGAGCTTAAGAACGGCTTTGCGCTTGCCAAACTGCCATGCGGAGAACTAGCCGCGAATGCCGCCTACGCGCAGATTTGTGTGCTGGCCTATAACCTTGTGAGCCTGTTCAAAAGGGCCGCGTTGCCGACCGACTGGGCGGCTTACCGCATAAAGAATCTGCGGTTCAGATTGCTGTGCGCTGCGGCGCTGGTAGTTAAACACGCCAGGAACACGATAATAAAACTGCATAAGAATTTTACTTTCTTTGACGTCTTTGAACGTGCAAGGTGGGCGGTGTTGTCGCCGGAATTATCCGGCGACTGAAACACCGGCGCGGTACGTAGGGAATTACGCCATCACTGTTGATGGCGTGGATAACTTTCACAAAAAACCTGGTTTACCGGGATTTTAAACGCAACCCCGCGTGAAAATCTACGCCCCTGCCGGCAAAATCATCAATTTAAAGTCGAGAATCATAAATCCGGCAGAATCCCATAGATTTTTTTACCTTAGCGGAGGATTTGGGA
>CAIXBR010000044.1 GCA_903917735.1 uncultured Elusimicrobia bacterium
AGGTTTAAAAGCCGGCTCGTCCAGAAAGACGCGTATTTTCTCTCTCTGCTGCGCTATATACACATAAATCCGGCTAAGGCCGGAATAGTGGCTAAACCTGAAAGTTACGCGTGGTCCAGCCATCACGCATATCTCGTCGGAGGAGACGGAGTTGTTCGGGATCCCTGGGAGGCCTTGGCGCTGTTTAGTGAAAATCCTGAGAGGGCTTTAAAGCAATACATTGAATTCATAAATCAGGATATCCCGCCGGAAGAGTGGAAGATCCTGGATAGTAAACGCAACGGGTTTTTGGGGGATGCGCAATTTCGCAGGCAATTTCGCTGCGCGCAGTCAAAAAGGTAGACGCTACCTTTTTGCGGGGGGGATTGTTTAAAAAACAGCCGGGCAACACTAATGTTGTCCGGCCGGGGGCGCGCTTTTTAACCGGGAGAATTCTCGACTGAAAATCGGAGCAGGGAATGAAAATTTTGCGGCCATAAAAAAGGTAGACGCTACCTTTTTTGGGAAAGAAAAAAACGGGGGAGATTTTTGGATTTTTTTTGTTGACATTGATTTTTTGTCTTTGTATAATTCTTAATGTTCACAGAGGTGGGGAAAAATTTCGGATATTTATTGTATATTGACGTAAATAATTGAAATACTATATGCCGTACCATAGCCAGAGTCAAAGAGGAACCATGAACCTTAACAACAAACAGAACCTATTTTCTATCGTTATGCGCGGCGTGAGGCTGCTGCTGGCGGTAATAATTATGTCGCCGACCTCGGTCTTCGCCAACCCCTACGGAGGGGATGTCGTAGCGGGCCTCGCGAATATCGGCGGCAGCGGTTCGGTGGTTACTGTAAACCAGCTTACCGACCGGGCCATAATAAACTGGAACGGTTTCTCGATAGACACCGGCGAGCTGACAAAATTTATACAGCCCAACGCGCTGTCCGCGATCTTAAACCGCGTGACGGGCGGCGACCCTTCCGCCATCTACGGCACCATCCAGGCTAATGGACAAGTGTTCCTGATCAACCCCAACGGCATCACTGTCGGCGCCGGCGGCGTGATCAACGCGCAGAGCTTCATCGCATCCACTTTAGACGTGGTAGTGGGGCAGTTCATGGCGGGCGGGGATCTTCTTTTCTCGGGCAGCTCCATGGCCAGCGTTAAGAACGCGGGCAAGATAAACGCTTTGGGCGGCGATGTGATGCTTATCGCGCATAATTTGGTGAACACCGGTGAGATCAACGCGGCCAATGGCACCGCCGCCATGGCAGCAGGTTCCGAGGTGTTGCTTAAATCCGCGGGGCAGGAGCGCGTGTTCGTGCAGGCCGGCAACGGAACAGCCGATGTGGGCGTGGACCAGAAAGGACAAATTTTAGCGGCGGCTGCCGAGCTTAAAGCGGCTGGCGGCAATGTATACGGCCTGGCCGTCAATAATGAGGGCGTGGTGCGCGCTGAAGGTGTTGAGAACAGGGACGGCCGCGTGTATCTGACCGCGACCGGCGGCACGGTGGTTAATGCCGGAGAGATAAGCGCGAAGCAGGGCGACAAGGGCGGCGAAGTGCGCGTAGCCGCAGATAATATAATATTAAAAAAAGATTCCCTTATAGATGTCAGCGGCCAAAACGGTGGCGGCACTGCTTTGATCGGCGGCGATATCCACGGCACGAATCCGGATATGCCTAATGCTAAGAACACCACGGTTGAAGCCGGCGCGGTGATAAAGGCGGATGCGATAGCGAGCGGCAACGGCGGCAAGGTTGTGGTTTGGTCGGATGACACCACAAATTTCCAGGGCAATATAAGCGCGGTGGGCGGCGCGGCCAATGGTAACGGCGGTTTTGCCGAAGTTTCCGGCAAAGGGACCCTTGTGTATAATGGTCTCGCTGACCTGAGAGCGCCCAACGGCGAAACGGGAACGCTTCTGCTTGACCCTTACAATTTAACGATTCAGCTCTCGGGCCAGACCGCTTATCTTGACGATACAGGCAACCCCGATACATACACAAGCATCGGAAATGATTCGGTACTTACCGTTGCAAATCTCGTGGGCCAGTTGGCTCTTTCCAATGTGCTGGTTCAGACCGTTAATGCCGGCGGAGCACAGGCCGGCGATATTACCGTAGCCAGCGCTATCACCACCTGGGGCCCAAACAGCCTCACTCTTACGGCTCATAATAATATCTACGTTAACGCCACTATCACCAATACCACGGGCGCCGGTTCCCTTACCCTTAACGCGGCTTCCGGCGCGGGTACGATCAATCTTTCCGCGAATATTACCACCACCGTCGGCGCTCAGCTTTATAACGGGGCTGTTGTTTTAAATCAGAGCGAAATTTTGGCCAGCAACAACGGCAATATTACTTTTAACAGCACTATTAACGGCGCCGACACGTCTAAACTGCTGACCCTTTCAGCCGGAAGCGGCAATGTGTATTTGCATGGTTCCGTGGGCGCGGGGACTACTCTTTCCCAGCTTACAATAAGCGGCACCGGGACGACATATCTTTACGGCACAGCAGGCAGCCCCATCCAGATCAAAACCACCGGTTCACAGCTCTATAATAATGGTTCGGTGAGCATCAACACCAACAACGCTGAATTATCCTCCGCCAACCAGCAGATACTCTTTTCCGGCGCGGTGAACTCGCCGGACGGGAAAGGCCTCACTACCTCGTCATACGGCGACACGACTTTCTCCGGCGCCATCGGCACCGGAACCCCGCTTGATTCGCTGAATGTAACGGTTCTGGGTACGGGCAATATTAATCTCAACGGCGGAGCGATTCACACCCTCAATAGCCAAATCTACGGCGGCCCGGTGCTTATTACCGCGAATGACGCTTACCTGTACACTGTTACCGGCGACATCAATTTCGGCTATTCGGTCGGCTCGCCTATTACGGTAGACTCACGCACTCATAAACTTCTTACCGCCGAAGTCGGCACATCCGGCAATGTTATTTTCACGGGCACGGTCGGCGCCGGAGCCAATACTCTGGACAGGTTAATTGCGAGGTCCGGTACTGGCGTGGATGATAAGATCTATATCAACGGCACCAGTGTGATAACCGCGCGGTCTCAAGAATACGACGGCAATGTGAGCATAGGCTTTCATGACGCTTTCTTGACTTCCAACACCGAAGGTATAACCTTCCAGCATTTGATCGATTCTTCCAACGACGGCTCCGCGTCCAAAGGCTACGGTCTCACCACCAGTTCCGCTTTTGATACCACCTTCGGCGGCGCGGTGGGCAGCGGCACGATGGGGAAACTCGGTTTCCTGAGCGCCACTATCACCGACAGCAGATATAATATCTATATCAACGGCGCAGGCGTCAGCACCTCGGGCACCGCGGCCTTAACTGGCACCGGCAGCCAGGATTACGACGGTAATGTAGTGATTGGCGCTGATGCCACGCTGACCGCGGCCAAAGGCACGAATGCGGGTACAGGCGCAACTCTCGGCGCTATTACCTTTAATCACAAAGTTGACGGTTCTAAAGCTCTGACCACAACTTCGTATGGCAACACAACCTTCACGCAGGCGGTGGGTTCTGTCACTCCTCTGGCAGGGCTGACGGTCAATACCGGCGGTGGTGTTGGTAAAATTTACATCAACGGCGGTTCAGTAGCGACGGCCGGCAATTCCTCATATGCTTCCGGTTACGACGATGGTGATCAGTCTTATGCCGGCGATGTCGTATTGGGGTATGACACCACGGTTACGGCTGCTGGTTATGATGGTGACACCGACGGCGGCGCGGTCGCATTCGCGCAGAAAGTGGACGGCGCGTCGGCAAACATGCAGGCCCTTACCGTCAATACCGGCACCACCGGCATGACGACATTTGTCGGCGCGGTAGGCGGGACAGCGGCGTTGAAGAGCCTGGAAACAAACGCGGCTGGGACCACGCGCATCAGCGGCGGCACGGTAAACACCTACGGCGCGCAGACTTATAACGACGATGTGACCTTGGGCGCTAACGCCATACTGACCGCGGGCACTCCCGGCGTAATCTTTAAGAAAACAGTGAACAACGCGGTCTCTGAGGGATACGCCTCACTCAAAGTCGCCGGGAATGCTGAATTTGACGGCACAGTCGGTACAGCTAACGATTCTAATTACAGGCTTTTAACACTTGAGGTTACCGGAACCTCCACTTTGGGCGCCTTAAGCGCCATATCGATAAATACAACCCAAACGCAGTTATACACCGGCGCAGTTACCCTGGGGAACAATGCCACACTGGAGAGCACCGGGGCCGGGGCGCTCGGAAACATCACCTTTACCTCCACAGTGAATGGCACGCATAACCTGATAGTCAACACCAGCGGCATAACGACATTCAGCGCTTATGTGGGCAATACGACGGCATTGACCAGCTTGACCACGAATGCCGGCGGCAGCACAGCTATCAACGGCGGTAAAACAGACACGATCAATACAATAAACACCACCGGCGCGCAGACTTATGGCGACGCGGTTGTTTTGGGTAACGATACCATCCTGTCCGCCGGCGGGGCCATTGAGTTCACCAGCACGGTGAATTCCGCTGTGAATACCACGGGCTCTGCGATATCCTATGGATATGGCCTGACAACCAACTCTACCGGCGCTACCACATTTGGCGGCAAGGTTGGCAGAGTTGGAACCAGTCAGCTTGGCTACCTGAGCGCCACGGCCTCTGTTATCAATCTTTATGGCGGTGCGATTGAAACGCTGGGCAATGCGACCGCGACCGGCAATCAGGATTATAATAGCCCTGTGTTGCTTGGAGTTAGCTTCGCCAGTTTGATTGCTGATAAGGGTACTAATGCGGGTGCAGGTGGGAACATTAGTTTTGATAGCACAGTGAACGGCGCGCGGCAGCTGCATATCCGTGCGCTCACCGGCGATGTTACTTTCAGCGGCGCAGTGGGCAACACGGCGGCATTACTTGAATTGTATGTGGCCGCATCTCTGGACACCATACATATTGACGGCGGAGCGGTTACGACTACGGGCTACCAGCAATATGCCCAAGCGGTGGAATTGGGAGCTTTGGTGGGGTTGGAATATACTACCACACTGACTAGCACGGGCAGCGGCGCTATTACATTCTTTGACACAGTAAATGGTTCAGCGGCCGATACGCAGAAGCTGATAGTAAACACCAGCGGAATAACGACCTTTGGTGATTATGTGGGCAATACGGCGGCGTTAGCCAGTCTCACCACAAATGCCGGAGGCAGCACAGCTATCAACGGCGGTAAGACAGATACGATTGATACGATAAAAACATCGGGCGCGCAGACCTATGGCGACGCGGTTACATTAGGCGCGGATACCCAATTAGCCTCCGGCGGCACTATCATCTTCAGCAACACGGTTGATTCTTCCCAAAATTCCAGTATTTCCGATGTTCACACGCTCACGACCGGTTCTACCGGCGCTACCACATTCACCGGCGCGGTGGGCAGTGCGGGAAACAGCCAACTCGGCTCTCTGGATGCCACAGCCACCACGATTAATATCAATGGCGGCGCGGTTAAAACAGGCTTACTCGGCTCCGCCGCGACCGGCAGCCAGATATACAACGGTGATGTGGTTTTGGGCTACGATACCACGCTGACGGCTGTGGATCATGATGTTACTGCGGCTCATGCCGGTGGCGATATTACATTTATGAAGAAAGTGGATGATAATGGCGTTGGTGCGCATAGGTTACTTGTCACGGCATTAACCGGCGATGTCACTTTCAGCGGCGCGGTGGGTACCACGGCATTGAAATCTCTGGAAGTGGGTGCCGCTCCTACCACCATACATATTGACGGCGGCGCGGTTACAACTACTGAATATCAGTATTATCATCAGGCGGTGGAACTAGGCGCTTCGGAAGCGTTGGGTTACAACACCACGCTCACGAGCCTGGGTGTAGTTGCTGATGGGGTTACTACCTACGGTGATATACATTTTTACTCCACAGTTAACGGCGCGGGGCAGAACCTGATAGTAAACACCGGCGGCTTAGTAAACGCCAGCGGTGTAACAACTTTCAGCGGTTTAGTGGGCAACACAGCGCCATTGGCGAGCCTCGTTACGAACGCCGGCGGCAGTACGGTTATCAGCGGTTTAGCGGTTACAACAACGGGCGCGCAGACTTATAACGATGCGGTTATATTGGGTGCCAATGCTATATTAACCGGTTCCGATGTGATCTTTAAAAACACTTTGAAAAGTCCTTTTGAACCCAATACAACGCTAAAAGTCGTGGGTAACGCTGAATTTGACGATACTGTAGGAGCTGGCACTGGTTCTGATTACTACCTCTCCACCCTATGGGTCACCGGGACCTCGCTCTTGAAGGGCGGTTTTATTTACACCGTAACAACTCAAAAGTACGACGGCGCGGCGATATTAGACTACGCCACCCTTACCACACTCACCGGCACCAAGGCGACCTTCGGCAGCACGCTCAACTCATCCACGGGCCATAACTACGGGCTTAAAGTCACAGGCGCCGCTGAATTTGACGGCAATGTGGGAACAGTTTATCCTGCTACTCCGGATACCAGACTATCAACACTTGAGGTTACCAGAGCCACCACTTTGGGCAACGACGCGGATATCTCGGTAAATACCACAGATAGTCAGACTTATGGCACTGCTGGTGACGCTGGTAACTCTATCAATGCTGTTACATTAGGCGCTAACACAACATTGGCATCCGGCGCCGCTATCCTCTTCAACGGCAAAGTGGATTCTTCTAAGCTTAATGAAAACACGTCCGATGGACACACGCTCACAACCGGCTCCACCGGCGTTACCACATTCAAGGGCACGGTGGGCGCCAGCGGAAGCACTGAGCTTGGCTCTCTGGCCGCCACAGCCACCACTATTAATGTCGACGGCGGCTTTGTAGCCACTTCCGGAAATCAGACCTATACCGGCGCAGTGGTGATTGGCGCCGCGACTGCTTTTACCGCGGTAGCTGGCACCGGTGGAAACATTGTTTTTAACAACACGGTGGATTCCTCATCGAACGGTAAGAATCTGTTAACCACCAATTCTATCGGGAATACCACATTTAAAGACGCGGTGGGCGGCGCACTGAACGGCGAATTTGGTTCCCTGAACGCCACGGCCTCCGGTACAGGCTCTGTTATCAATATTAATGGTTCCTCAGTTGAAACATTAGGCAGCGCGAGTGCGAAAGGCAGTCAGTACTATCATAGCAATGTGGTGCTTGGCGCGGATGCCACGCTGACGGCGGATGATGGCACATATGCGACGCCCGGAGCAGATGCCGGAGAGATCAGATTTATGCAAAAAGTGGACGGCGCCTATAAACTGGCCACGACTTCGGATGGCGATACCACATTCACGCAGGCGGTAGGCTACGACCACGATCTAGCCGCCCTGGCGGTCCATATCACAGGAACAAGCACAGGCAGGATCCTGTTCAACGGCGGCACGGTTGAAACATCAGGAACCACTGCCGATACCGGCACAGGCAGCCAAAGCTATAACGGTAATGTGGAACTGCTTGCGAACGCCACGCTGACGGCGGCTAATGGCACTCATACGGCGGCGAGTGCAACTGTCGGCGCGATCACATTCCTTCAAAAAGTAGACGGCGCCAAGGCGCTGATAACAACCTCGGATGGTGATACAACATTCAACGGAGCTGTGGGCACTGCGGTTACTACTCCGTTGGCCGCACTTGCGGTCAATATTTCAGACACGGGTAAATTAGCCGGTAGCAAGATTCATATAGATGGTCTTACGATTCATACCATAGGCACTTCTGCGGCCACCACAGGCAACGGCAACCAGACCTATAGCGGCGATGTGGTATTGGGTTACGACACCACGCTGACGGCTGTAGGTTACGATACTGGTAGCAGTGTGTATACCGGCGGTAATGTTACTTTTGCAAACAAAGTGGACGCCCTCAATCTTACAGACGGCGGACAGGCATTGGATGTCCAGGCTAATACCGGCGATGTCACTTTTAGCGGCGCGGTGGGCACCACGTCGGGCACCACGGCATTGAAATCACTAACAGTGGATGCCGCACCCGGTACCATACATATTGACGGCGGAGCTGTTACAACTACGAACTATCAACACTATAACCAAGCGGTGGTGTTAGGCGGGACTACTACGGATAACAAGACAACCCTGACCAGCGCGACCGGGGAGATCCATTTTGGCTCAACAGTGAATGGTGCGAAAAATCTGGTAGTTGTCTCTGATGGTGAAAAAAGATTTGATGGAGCGGTGGGCGGGACTACGGCACTTGCATCACTGGATGTGGATTCCGCTCCTGGTATCATATATATTAATGGCGGCGCAGTCAGAACTACGGGCGCGCAGTATTATCGCGACGCGGTTGTTTTGGGCGCTTCAGAAGGGTTGAGTTATACCACCACTCTCACAAGTTTAGGCGTTGCGGATGTGTTCGGCGATATACATTTTTACTCCACAGTTAACGGCGCGGGGCAGAACCTGATAGTAAACACTGGTGCCATAACAACCTTCGGCGGTGTAGTGGGCGGCACGGCGGCACTAGCGAGCTTAATTACGAATATCGGCGGCAGCACAGCTATTAACCACGGCAGCGTAATCACCACGGGTCTGCAAACTTATAATGACGCGGTAATATTGGGTGACGACACCACGCTGACCAGCACTGCCAGCGGCGCCATCACTTTTGCTTCAACGGTGAACGGCCTGACTGACGGGACTCATGTTGATAACACTAACAATCACGATCTGACGGTCACTACCGGTGGCATGACGACTTTTGGCGGCACGGTGGGCGCCACCAAGAAACTGGACGATATCACGGTTACCGGCACCTCCACTCTGGGCGTCGGTTCGGCCATCGCGGTAAACACCAGCGGTACCCAGACCTATACCGGCCCGGTTACGCTGGTTCAAAATGCCACTTTAGACAGCATTGGTGTAGCGGCATTAGGAAACATCACATTCACCTCAGCAGTGGACGGCGCGCACAACCTTATAGTTAACACTGCCGGTATAACGAAGTTCGGTGGTGTGGTGGGCGGCGCGGCGAGCCTGACGAGTTTAACCACGGATGTAGACGGCGGGAGTCACGGCGGCACCACGGAAACATATGGTAATGTGACCACCACGGCCGTGCAGACCTATGGCGACGCGGTGAAACTTGCAAAGTCGGAAGGCCTTACCACTCTGACGGGAACCAATGTGATATTTAAGAGCACGCTGGATTCTCTGACCGGTAATAAATCGCTCCGAGTCGCTGGTAACGCTGAATTTGACGATGTGGTCGGCAACACGGCGTTATCCACCCTCCAGATCACCGGAACATCTTTCTTAAATGGCGGCGCGGTTACAACTACCAGCACGCAGTACTACGACGGCGCGGTGACGCTTGGAAAAGACACGCTGTTGAACACCACTGATAGCGCGGTGACCTTCACAGGCACATCGGCAACAATCAATGGCGCGCATACGCTGAATATCCAGGCCGGCAACGGCCCTGTGACTTTGGGCGGCGCAGTTGGAGCCGGCGAGAGCGGAGTATTAACCTCTTTAACAATCGGCACCGCGCTTGATGGCGGCCACACGCATATCAACGGCGGCGCGGTTAAAGCCTTAACGCAGACTTACAACAACGCGACTGAACTGGGCGTCAATACAACACTAACCGGCAATGCAGCCTTTAAGAACACTCTGAACGATAATTCTGCCGGAAATGTGTCGCTTACAATCACCGGTAACGCTGAATTCGACGGTACAGTTGGTACGGCCAGCGGTTCCGCTAATAGGCTCTCAACACTTGGGGTTACCGGAAACACCATTGTTGGCTACGATGCTGACATCTCGGTAAACACCACTGGCACGCAGACCTATGGCGATGAAGTTACCGACGCGGTAACGCTTGCTGCAAACACCACACTGGCCTCTGGTAGCGCCATCTTTTTCAATGGCACGGTGGACTCTAGTGGTGATAGTGCGTCCGACGGGCACACGCTCACAACCGGTTCCACCGGTACCACCCTGTTCGGCGGCGCGGTGGGTAATGGCACATACGGTAAACTTGGCTCTCTGACCGTCGCAGCCTCCAACATATACCTCAACGGCGCTACAGTAAACACTGTCGCGACATCCGGCGGCAACCAAACTTATAGCAACGCGGTTACGCTTGGCCACGACGTCACGCTGTCAGCCGGCGGGGCAATTCTGTTCAGCAGCACGGTGGATTCCGCTGTGAATACCACCGATACCCCGATATCTTATGGATATGGTCTGACAAGCGGCTCTACCGGCGCCACCACATTCAGTGACACGGTGGGAGCGGGTACAAACGGCGAGCTTGGTTATCTGAGCGCCACAGCTTCCGTTATCAATCTTAACGGCGGCGCGATTGAAACGCTAGGCAACGCGACTGCGACCGGTAATCAGGACTACCACAGCGCGGTGTTGCTTGGTGTCAAGGCCGCCTATTTGACAGCTAATCAAGGCACTTATGGTACAGTTGGCGGAGCGGGCGGCGATATCCGCTTTTACTCCACAGTGAACGGAGCGCAGGCCTTGGATATCAGGGCACTCACCGGCGATGTCACTTTCAGCGGCGAGGTAGGTACCGCAACGGACGCGGCTTTAACAAGTCTAGATGTGGATAATGCTGTTGACACTACATATATCAACGGCGGCGCGGTTAAAACCACGGGTACGCAAATTTACAATCAAAGGGTAATATTGGGTGACAATACCACGCTAACAGCTTCCAAAGTGACCTTTATGAAAGCGCTGGATTCTGTTGAGGCTCACAAATCACTCCAGGTCGCGGGTAACGCGGAATTTGACGGCACAGTGGGAACCAGCAATGCATTAGTTAACAGGCTCTCAACGCTTGCTGTCACCGGGAGTACCACCTTGGGCAATGACGGTGACATCTCTATAAACACCATAGGCGCGCAGACCTATGGCGACGCTGCTGGCGACACTGTAACATTAGGAGCTAACACGACATTGGCCTCTGGCGGCGCAATTCTCTTCACTGGCACGGTGGATTCAAGCGGGGATACGTCTGTGTCCAATGGGCACACGCTCACAACCGGCTCTGCCAGCGCTACGACATTTAACGGCGCGGTGGGCGGTGGCACGTACGGTGAGCTTGGCAGCCTGAGCGCCACAGCTTCTGTTATCAACCTTAACGGTCTAACTGTTGAAACTAAAGGAACAGCCACAGCCACCGGCAACCAGTTGTATGCTGGTGATGTTGTTCTTCAAAAAGCCACTACGCTTACAGCTGTCGACGGTGCCCACGCTACCGGCGCGGCTGCCGGCGCTATCACATTTAACGGGAAGGTGGACGGCGCCTTCGCGCTTGTGACTACCTCCGATGGCGATACCACGATTACGCACGCGGTAGGTTACGATACCGATGGTGAGTTGACCGCGCTTACAATCAACATATCAGCCGATGGTATGACAAATGGCCGGACTATCAACCTCAACGGTGGAACAATCGAAGCCGCGGCCCAGTACTACAACGGTGACGTGGAACTTGGAGCCGATACGTTCCTGACCGGCACATCGCTGGCGTTGAATGCAGCGAAGTATTTTGACGGCAATGGCTATGACTTAACATTGACATTCGGCAGTGGCGTGACCATTCCGACGCTGGCTACCGTATTCGCGAATGTTAAGAATTTCACCTCAAATGGATCGGGTGGAACAACTATTAATGCAAGGACTTTCACTACCACGGGGACTCAGACTTACGGCAATGCGGTAATATTGGGCGGCAATGCCACTCTGGTAAGCACCGGCGAAGGGGCGCTCGGGAACATCGGTTTCGCCTCAACGGTAAACGGTGTGTACACCCTTACAGTAAATACCGGTGGCATAACAACCTTCGGCGATGCGGTGGGCAACACGGGGATATTAGTGAGTTTAACCACGAATGCTGCCGGCAGCACGGCCATCAATGGCGGTTCGATACATACCTCCGGCGCGCAGACTTATAATGATGCGGTGACGCTGGATGGAAACACTGTGTTAACCGGCTCCAATGTCATATTTAAGAGTACGCTGAATGACGCTTCTGCGGGTTATGATAACGCATCGCTCCAAGTCGCAGGTAACGCTGAATTCGACGGTATAGTGGGCACCGATAATACTTCAGGTAATCGACTCTCAACGCTTGAGGTTACCGGTACCACAACATTCGGTTATTTGACCTCTATAGCGATAAATACAACTGGCAATCAGACTTATCTTGGTGCTGTGACACTCAAAAGGGACGCCCTCTTAAACTCAGCGGATGGGATTACCTTTGACAGCACGGTGGCCTCGTATAACAGTAACGGCCATGACTTGACCACATACTCATATGGTGACACAACCTTTAACGGCAATATAGGCTCTGTCGGGCATGAACTGGGGAACCTCACCGCGGAGATAGCTTCCGAGGGTGATGGAGCCATCTATCTGAACGGTAGCGAAGGCGTGATAGATGTAATGACTCACAATGACCAGGAATATATCGGCCAGGTATATCTGGGTGGAAACGCCACACTGACAGCATCTGTGGGCGGCATCATGTTTGACGGAGCGGTGGACTCCGACGGAGCCACTCCTTATGACCTGACCACGCATTCGTTCCTGGACACCTCGTTCAATGGTAATGTGGGCTATGATCATGAGTTATATAACCTTATGGCTGAGATCACTTCCACAGGTGTTAACGCAGGGCGCATACATCTGTCCGGCACCGCCGGCACGATATCCGTCGACACTTCCGGGAATCAGGAATATGACGGTAATGTGCACCTGGGCGGAGACGCCTCTTTGACCTCCACCGAGCGCGCCATCACCTTTGACGGCACGGTTAATTCTTATAACCATTATGACCTGACAACTGACTCCGATCGTGATACGACATTCTGGGGCGCGGTGGGTGATGCCTACACGCTGGGAGATCTCAGTGTTACCACCGGCAAGACTGAAGGCGTCGGGCACGCGACCGGCCTGATCGTTTTAAGGGGCGGCGAGGTCAGCACCAACGGCGACCAGTATTATGACGGCGGCGTTATTCTTGGAGCGGATACTGTTATGACCGCGAGCGAGCCGATTACGCATCTCGCCGGATATCCCTACGGGACGCCGTCTGCTTCCACAGGTCAAATCACCTTCCTCAAAACAGTGGATTCCGAATGGAATAATTACCACACGCTTACCACCGTTTCGGCGGGCGACACCACATTCAGTGACCTTGTTGGCGACGCCGAGTACAGCGATCTGGGTGTCTCGTATTTCGGCGTGCTGGGCGCTCTGTCCGTGACTTCAGGCGACCACATTAACCTTGATACTGTCTCGGTTAAAACCACGGGCGCGCAGAGTTACAGCGGTGATGTGGAACTGGGTTACTATGACACGACCCTAACCACCGAAGATAGCGACATCGTGTTTGCCGGCACCCTGAACGGGTTCCAGGACTTGACGCTTGAAACCGGCGCCGGCGACATCACGCTTGGCACGGTGGGCAACACCGAGTCACTGCAGTCGCTGACAATGAACTATGGGGCCGGCAGCGGCATCCTCACCTTAAACGGTGACATCACTTCCTGGCACGCTCAGGACTACGAGCGGGATGTCATTATAGGCAACAATATTACTTTGGATTCAACCCAGGAGAATATCCCGGCGGAAGGTAATCATATACTCGGGATTACAGCGGACGGTGATATTCACTTCCACGGCACGGTGGATGGTGACGGTGGCAACAGCGGGCTGACGCTGATTTCCGGCATCGGCGATGTGTTTATGGACGGCGCCATAGGCGATGGCACGGCGCTGAGTTCGCTGACGATAGACGGTACCGGCACAACTTCCCTGAGCGGCAGATATGTTGTGACCACCGGCGCCCAGACCTATAATCAGGATGTCAATTTCTACGACCACACGTACTTTGTCACTGACGGCGGCGCGATTACATTCGCCGGAGCCTTAACCGGGCTTCATGAATATACAGCGCCCGGGTATATC
Source organism: uncultured Elusimicrobia bacterium (assembly GCA_903917735.1). GTDB lineage: Bacteria > Elusimicrobiota > Elusimicrobia > Elusimicrobiales > UBA9959 > UBA9959. Next base: position 14,025 of record CAIXBR010000044.1, read on the forward strand.
CCGCAGATAGCGGACCTTTCCCATATACTGTACATTGACGCGTACTACGGAGATGTCACACTGGGCGGGCCGGTGACGGCCAGCGCGGTGATGATCTTCGGTAATAAGGTTACTTGGAATGACGACATTACCGGCACCGACTTTGTGGGGATGATAGGTACGGATCTGGTAATGAACGGTAACATCAACTCCACAGGGCTAGCTGACGATATGTATGGCGGCGCCGCTGTAATGCTGGCGGCCGACGGCACCTTTAAGAATGCCGCGTCGCATACGATTAATCTCGCTGAAGGCGCGAGGTATCTGATATATTCGGTTAATCCCGCGCTTGATATTCGCGGCGGGCTGGAAGGCAGCACGCAGTACAGCACCACCCTGTGGGACGGGCCGGATCCGGCTTTCAGCGGCAACGGCTTCCTCTATAGTATGGCCCTGGACGTGCCGACTATCGTAGACGAGCAGAGCTTCCAGGCCACCAATAGCTACACCACGTTTGACGTTCCTGAACCTGGCGCGGGGACGCACGGCGGAGGATTCTTCTCGGTAATTAACACGCCCACAAACACCAATGTGTACAGACGTGAACATCGCGGGCCTAAGAATGATCAGCAACAGGACGATGAGAAGAAGAAAAAAGAAGAGGCAAGAGCGTCCGTGAATAAAAATTCAGTTTCGCGCGCTGGGGGCCGGCTCGGGCCGGCTTTCGCGTCGCTCCCCGGCTTCTCGGCAGACGCCGGAGCCCACTCGCTGCTAAGGAGTAATCAATAGACATGAAAAAAACACCCCGCGTATATTCTGAAATATTTCTGGTAGCCTTAGCGGCAATGACCGCCTATGCTCTCATCCCTTCACCGGCAGCTGCAGTTGACGCGCCGGCGGCGGTTGCGACCCCCGCTGCGGCAGTTACAACTCCGGCGTCTGTTGTGCCGCCCCCCGCTGTTGAAGCGCCCGCGGCGGCCCCGGCAACCCCTCCCGCAGCTGCTGCTCCGGCGGCGGTTGTTCCGCCCCCCGCAGTTGAGGCGCCCGTGGTGCAAGCGCCCGAACCGCCCAAGGTTATAATCAAAAAATTATCAGGACTGATCTTTGTCAGGGACCCCAAGGAAATAGCGGCTTCAGGCGTGGCTAAAGGGTCGGGCCTGGTGATAAAAAATATTCCTATACTTGACGATGAAGACTTTAAGTCGAAGATGGAAAGCTATCTTGGCAAGCCTCTGACCGACGCCGGCCGCGGCAAGATCGTAGAGGATGTGGTTCTGTTCTTCAGAAGCCAGGGCCGATCCGTGGTGGATGTCAGCACGCCTCCGCAGGATATCACCTCCGGCGTACTTCAACTGCTGGTGCTGGAAGGCAATGTCGGCGAGATCCGCGTGGAAGGAACGCACTGGTTTGACGCCAAGCGCCTGGCCGGGCAGATGCGCATTAAGCCGGGTTCAACGCTTGATTCAAGCGAGATACTTAATGAACTGGATTGGGTAAACCGCAATCCTTTCCGGCAGGTTGACCTGGTGTACGCGAAGGGTTCGGAACTGGGCAAAACGGATCTGGTGTTAAGGACGTCCGAGATCTTCCCGCTGCGGTTTTACGCGGGCTATGAGGACAGCGGAACCGAATTGACGGACGACAACCGTGTGCTGGCTGGAGTCAATTGGGGCAATGTTTTCGGGCGCGACGGACAATTGAATTATCAGTACATAGCCAGTCCGGAGGCCGGCGCCTTTGCGGCGCATTCAGCGAGCTTCACGCAGCCGCTGCCCTGGCGGCATATCCTGACTGTATTCGGCAGCTACGCCGACACCAAAGCCGATGTCCCCTACCCCTTCACACTGGGCGGGTTCAGCTGGCAGGCCGGCGCGCGCTACGAGGTGCCGCTGCCGATACTGCACGGTCTCAGGCATTCGTTCGTAGCCGGTCTGGACTTCAAACGGTCCAACAACAATCTTTCATTCGGCGGTGTCAAAGTGTTTGATTCCGCGGCTGATGTGGCGCAGGGCAGCCTGGGCTATAACGCCAGCTTAAAAGATTCCTGGGGTATGAGTTCGTTGCACTCAACCCTGTTCTACAGCCCCGGCGGGCTTACCAGCAGGAACAAGAAAGCCGACTTCATAGCTGCCCGCAGCAAGGCTACGCCCAACTATATGTACGGCAAGATAGAATTGAACCGGACCACCGGCCTGCCCTGGGATTTCATGCTGATCAACCTGTTCACTATCCAGATGGCTGATTCCAACCTTCTGGCGAGCGAGCAGATAGGATTTGGCGGTTACGATACGGTCCGCGGCTATGACAGCCGGGTGGCCAATTTTGACCACGGCATCAGCATATCCAACGAATTGCGCACACCTCCCATGAGCCTTCTCAGTCTGGCGGGATTAAAGCGGGTTAAAGACCGGCTGCAGTTCCTTGTATTTGCCGACTACGCGGTTGGCGGAAACACGCATCGCCTGGCAGGAGAAAAAGCGCGCACCGAACTTTTGGGCGTCGGCCCCGGTCTGCGCTATACCATCAATCCTTACCTGTCAGTGCGCGCGGATTACGGCTGGCAGATGCACAATGTGGAGACCGCCAGAAGGGCAGCCTCGCGCGGTCATGTAGGCATAGTTCTGAGTTACTAAGAGCGTAAATCGTAAATAGTAAAGAGGGAAGCGTAAAGAGTAAGCAATCTTTACTCTGCATATAGCCTATGGCTTAAAGCCTATGGCCCCCAATTAAGGAGACAGACATGAGACTGAATAAGCAATTTTTACTGGCGGCCGTTATAACGGGTGTTCTGGCGGCGCCGGGGTTCGCGGTGGACGTCAAAACTGACGATGTGCTGGCCGTAGTGAACGGTGAAAACATAAGCCAGCCCGAATTTAACACTGAATGGTCGGGTTTCCTGGCGCAGGCTAAGACGGCCATGAAGCCGGAACTGATGACCCCTCAATGGGAGAAGGCTCAGAAGACGGCGCTGTTGAACCAAATGGTGGAACAGCGGCTTCTTGGCGCGGTAGCTAAGAAAAAAGGCCTTGTGGCCGCGAAAAAGGATATTGCGGCCGCGTTGCGCAAAGTGAAAGGCAATTTTAATCCGCCCGAGGGGTTCCAAAAGGAACTTGCCAAGGAAAACCTCACGGAAAAGCAGTTTTCAGACAGGATCGCCAACCAGTTGCGCATCTCCGCCCTGACCAATTCCATAATTAAGGAACGGGTTAAAGTGCCCGCGGATGATCAGGTGCGCAAGTTGTTTGACAGCGTCAAAGAACGTATGGCCCAGCCCGACAAGGCCGCGGATGCAGGCGACGCGAAGCAGGCGGAGATAACCGAACTGGCGCGCTATTTCAGAACAAATACCGCGGAGCGCGTTAAGATCCAGTACATACTTTTCAAGGCCGACGATAAATCCACTTCCGAAGAGCAGGCGGCCGCCGCTAAGAAGGCCGGTGAAGTTAAGGAGAAGCTGGATAAGGGCGCTAATTTCGCAGACACCGCCGCGCAGTACTCGGACGACAAGGTGACCGGCGCCAAAGGCGGGGAAGCCGGCTTTATCGTGCGCGGGCAGATGGTAAAAGATTTTGAGGACGCCATTTTCGCGCTTCCCGTAGGCGTGGTGTCAGGGCTTATTAAAACCAAGCTTGGCTATCAGATCGTGCGCGTAATGGAAAAAACGGCCGCCGCCGACTTGCGTTACGCGGGCGCGCGGGAGTACCTGGTCAATTATCTTGTGCGCGTGGCCGCCAGAGAAGAACTTACGCGCTACGTGCAGGACCTTAAGAAGAGCGCCGTTATAGATGTGCGCGCCGATTTCGCGAAATCATAAAAGGCGGACGGGTATCGCAGAAAGCACAAAAAGGGGCCGCGCATTAAGGCTCCTTTTTGATTTTATAAGGGGGAGAGCCATGAACGAAAAAAATAGCGACAAAAAAACAACCATTATAACCTCGACGCTTGTATTTCTTTTACTCGCCGGCATAGCATTGATGTTTATGGGCCGTGGAAAACTGGAACCGGCGAAACCGGCGGATGTCGTAGCCGCTTCATCCATGCCGGTTATTTACCACATTAAGAGCGCCGAGGTGTCGGCACCCAAGAATGCGGCTCTCAAATCGCTTAAAGTCACCAAGAAGGCCATCCAAGGCGTTATAGCCGCGGTAAGCAGCATCCCCGCCGCCTTAGCCCCTAAAGCGGCCGTGACCACCCCAGCTCCGCCTAAAGCGGTTATAGATCTGGCTACAAAACCCGCGTCCGAAGGCGGGCTTGGTTGCCCGGCCCCCGGCTGCCCCTGCGGCAAAGACTGTATATACACTGATACCAACCCGCCGACATTCGCTAAAAATCAGGACGGCAGCTGGAACCTGAAATGTTCCGGCGTAATGGACTATAACGGCAAAACCACCCCTCTTACCAGCGTTTTCAAGTGGGATCGCGGCAGCATGGTTATGGTCTCAGAATTCCAAGCCGCAGAATAACCCGCGTTTAACTGATTCCATCAGCCCGCTTCGCAAAAGCATCAAAAAGGTAGCGTCTACCTTTTTGATGCGCATAATCACAAATGAAAAGAGGCAGCTAAAAAGGTAGACGCTACCTTTTTTGCCTTCTTGATGTTGAACATGAACAAGAATAAAGGCTCAGATAATTGGTTCCTGCGGGTTTCTGTGCTCGCGCCGCTGGCGATAGGACTGGTCACTTTCCTGGTTTTTTCGGGCGTCCTGCGTAATGAGTTCGTGAACTGGGACGACGACCTGAACTTCCTTAACAATGTCCATTACAGAGGCCTGGGCTGGACGCAGATCCATTGGATGTTTACAAATCTGCTGGGGCATTATATCCCCCTGACCTGGCTGACGCTGGGCCTGGACTTTGTGCTGTGGGGCATGAACCCTGCCGGCTACCATTTGACCAATCTCCTGCTGCACTGCGCCAACGCCATCGTTTTTTATTTTGTAGGCCGGCGCCTGTGCTGGTTTTGGCTATGGCCGCGGACGCTGGGCCAGATCGCGGCTGGCTGGCTTTAACGGCCGGTTTCTCCGCGCTCCTGTTCGCCCTCCATCCCCTGCGCGTAGAGTCCGTAGCCTGGGCCACCGAGCGGCGGGATGTTCTGGTCGGGCTCTTTTACCTGCTAACGATGCTCTTCTATTTGAAGTCGGCAGCCTGCGCTGAAAAGGCGCAAAAAGCCCGATTGTTCTCCGTATCCGTACTTTTCTTCGCCATGTCTCTGCTGTCAAAGGTGAGCGGCAGCACGCTCCCCTTGGCGCTCCTGGCTTTGGATATCTATCCGCTGCGGCGTCTGCCCGGCGACCCAAGACGGTGGTTTTCGGCGGACTTGCGTCGCGTCTGGCTGGAGAAGATACCGTTCATTCTGATGTCCATTCCCGCCTGCCTGCTGGCGGTCAAAGCCCAGCACCATATAGGGGCGCTTGTGTCGCTTGGGAAACTGAGCGTAGCTGAGCGCCTGGCGCAAGCCCTGTTCGGCCTGGCTTTTTATATCAATAAGACGCTTTTGCCGTTGGGGTTGTCGCCCTACTATCCCTTGCCGGATAAAATTAACCCATTTGCGGCGCCATTCCTTTTGAGCGGTTTAGCGGTGGCTTTGATAACCGTGGGCGCGTTTGCCCTGCGCCGAAAGTGGCCGGCCATCCTCGCCGTTTGGGCGTGCTACGCTATTACCCTGCTGCCGGTTTTGGGGTTCACTCAGAGCGGCAGTCATATCGCCGCTGACCGGTTCACCTACATCGCCTCTTTTGGTATGACGCTTCTGGTGGCGTGGGCGGCGGTTTGGTTTTTAAAGGAGAGGTGCCGGCTTTCGTTGAAGGTGGCGGCAGTTATACTATGCGTGCCGCTGGCAGTTTTAAGCTGGCTTACCTGGCGGCAGGTTAAAGTCTGGCGCGATTCAGAAAGTGTCTGGCGGCAGGCACTCGCTATAAACCCTAATATCGCCGTGGCCCATAACAACCTTGGTATGGCCTTGAACGCGCATGGGCATAGGGAGGAGGCCATACAGCACTATAATCTGGCTCTGCGGGCGCAGCCGGATTATGCCTTAGCCAATAACAATCTGGCCAACGCATTGGCCGCGCAAGGCAATATCGAAGAGGCGATCCGGCACTATAACCTCGCGATAAAGGCCAAACCGGCCTATGCCGACGCCCATTACAATCTGGCGCTGGCGCTAGCCGGGCAGGGCAAGATGGACGCGGCGATTCTGCATTATAATTTAACGCTTCAGGCTCAGCCTGAGTATGCTTTGGCGCATAATAACCTGGCGAATGCCCTGTCCGCGCAAGGGAAATATGATGACGCGATACGTCAATATAATCTGGCGCTTGAGGACCGTCCTGACATGGCGGAGGCGCATTATAATCTGGCGAACGCCCTGTCCGCAGAGGGGAAGTTAGACGAAGCGGCCCGCCATTACCGGCTGACGCTACAGGCTCGGCCAAATCTGGCTTTGGCTTATAACAATCTGGCTAATGTGCTGACTCGGCAAGGGAAATTGGAAGAGGCTGTGCCGTATTATCAGCAAGCTTTGAAACTAAACCCCGGTTTTGAGCAGCCCCGCCACAATTTAGAGATCATCCTTAAGCGGATAGAAAAAAGGTAGAAGAAAAAAGGTAGACGCTACCTTTTTTGCTCGTAAAGCGGGAAGCGTAAAGCATAAAGCGGTAATGGGGCAAAAAGGTAGCGTCTACCTTTTTAGGGGCAGCGAAAAATAATCGTTTGTTTTTAAAGACTTTTTAAAAAGCAGAAAGGTAACTGCGACCTTTTTGTTAGTTAAGTTCGAAAAAAGGTAGACGCTACCTTTTTGCCCGGGATCCCCGGTGTAATTAAGGCATGAAGTTGCATATTCCCAATAGCGCCTTAGGTATGCGCATTTTATTCCTGCTTGGAATTCTTTGACCGATTTAATATTTAATGTTAAAATACCCATATGTATACAAAGCGATTACTTGAAGAAACAATTAAACGAATCAGAACCACTTTCCCCGCCATAGTCGTTACCGGGCCGCGGCAGTCCGGG